>NZ_JBFAQT010000006.1:0-248030 GCF_040678895.1 Kitasatospora sp. NPDC049258 | reverse complement strand
TCCTGCGCCACACCGCCACCGACAGCCCCGAACTCATCGCCGACCTGCGCGACCACGTCGGCCGCACCCTCGGCCCGATCGCCAAACCCAAGCAGGTCCTGGTCGTGGAGGAGCTGCCGAAGACCCGCTCCGGCAAGATCATGCGACGCCTGCTGCGCGATGTCGCGGAGCAGCGCGAGGTGGGCGACACCACCACGCTGACCGACTCGTCCGTGATGGGGCTGATCCAGGCGGGCCTCGCCGCCGCCCCGGCCCAGGACTGACCCGCACCGCACAGCCGGCCCCCGCAGCACCGCGCTGCGGGGGCCGGCTCCGTCGTTCCCCGAGGGCGTGCGGCTCAGCCGTCCTCGGCCGGCACGCCGAGCGCCTCGGCCAGCTCCGGCCGGCCGCTGATCCCCAACTTGCCGTAGGTGTTGGTCAGATGGACCTCGACGGTGCGCAGCCCGACGAACAGCTGTTGGGCGATCTCACGGTTGGTCAGGCCCTGCGCGGCCAGCGCGGAGACCCGCCGCTCGGTCGGCGTCAGGGCGTCCACGCCGCTGAAGGCACGGGTACGGGGCCGGTCGCCGATGGCGCGCAGCTCCGCCAGCGCGCGGTCGGCCACCGCCGTGGCGCCGATCCCGTGCGCCAGGTCCACGGCCTGCTGGAGGTGGTCGCGGGCCTCGTCGAAGCGGCCGGCCCGGCGCGCGTGCGCGCCGAGGTCGGCCAGCGCCTGGGCGTGGCCGAGGCTCGCCGTGGTGCCGGCCAGCACCTCGACCGACTGCCGCAGCATGGCCAGGCCCTCCGGGCCGCCGGTGACCGCGCCCGCCGCGCGCAGCGCGCTGCCGACGGATTCGGGCACGCCCCAGTCGCGGGCCAGGTCCAGCTCCTCGGCGGCGAGCGTGCGGGCCGCCTCGTGCCGGCCGAGCGCCGCGTGCATCAGCGCCGCCTCGGCCCGCCAGGCCAGGAACCCCGGGCCCGGCATGGCGCGGGCGCACATCCGGCGCCCGCAGGCCAGGAAGTCGGCCAGCGCGTCCTGCGGGCGGCCCGAGGCGGCCAGCAGCCGGCCGCGGACCAGCAGCACGTAGTCGTTGATCCAGTGGCCGTCGAGCTCGCCGGTCAGCCCGGCGTGCTCCAGCTGAGCCCAGGCCTCCTCGGGCCGGCCCTGCTTCACCAGCGAGTCGATGAGGATGGCATGGGGGGCGACGCAGTAGCTGTTCCGCGGCCCGACGCCGATCTCCGCCAGCGCCTGGAGCGCCGCCTCGGCGTCGGCCCGGGCCTGCGGCACCCGCCCGAGCCGGCTGTACACCCCGGCCCGGGCGGCCCTCGCCCGGGCCCGGACCAGCGCGGGGCCACGGGTCCGGGACGCCGCCACGGCCGTCTCGGCGTACGCGAGCGCCAGGCCCGCCTGGCCGGCGGCGCCGAGCGCGAGGACGGCGGCGAGGTAGACCCCCGAGCGGTCCTCGGCCGGGTGCAGCCCCTCGCTCAGCGCCTGCCGGGCCAGTGCGACCACCTGGGCCGGATCGTCCCCGGTCATCGCGGCCCGCAGGCTGAGCAGGGCGGCCAGCGGCCGCTCGGCCGCGCCGCCCTCGGCGTCCGCGAGGTCCAGCTCCAGCAGCCGGGGGAGCACGGCGGCGGCCGAGCCGGCCTGGCTCAGGCTGGCGAAGGCGTGCTCCGCCTCCAGGCGCAGCGCGCCGGCGGCGTCCTGCGCCCGGACCGCCTCGCTGGTGCTGCTGAGCACCTCCAGGCCGTCGGGGTAGCGGTCGAGCGCGAACAGCGCGCCCGCCAGGGTCCGCGCGGCGGTGGTCCGCTCCTCGGGGCAGCGCGAGAGCGCGAGGCCGAGCCGGAGGTGGTCGACGGCGGCCGGCACGCTGGTCGCCAGCTCCGCCTCGCCCCGGGTGATCAGCAGGGTGGCCCGGTCGTCCTCGGCGAGCGGCTCGCGCAGCGCGCGCCGAGTGTAGGCGGCGGCGCGGTCGGGCCGGCCGTCCTGGACGGCGGCCACCGCGGCCCGGCGCAGCACCTCGGCCGTGCCCGGCTCGCCCACCGGGCTGCGCAGCAGGTGCCCGGCGATCAGGTCGACCGGCGCCTGCCGGGCCATCAGCAGCCGGGCCGCCCGCCGGTGCAGCTCCTGCCGGGCGCTGGGCACCACCCCGTCCGCGACGGCGGTGGCGAGGGTGGGGCAGACGAACCGGAGACCGTCCCCGCAGCGCACCACCAGCCCGGCCCGGACCAGCGCGTCGCCGGCGTCGGCGGCCTCGCCCTCGGTCAGCCCGGCGGCCTCGGCCACCAGTTCGACGGCCGGCGTGCCGCCGAGCACCGCCACGGCCTGGGCCACCGCCGCGGCGTGCGGGCCGGTGTTGGCCAGCAGCGTGTACACCGCGCGGCCGACGTCCGGCGGCACGTGCCGGAGCAGGTCGGCGGCGGTCCGGGCGTCCGGGGGCAGGCCGGCCGAGCGCAGCGAGCGCAGCAGGGTGTACAGCAGGAACGGGTTGCCGCCGGTGGCCCGGTGGCACTCGGCGGTGAAGGCCGGGTCGGCGGTGCTTCCGAACAGCTCCCGGATGACGGCCGCGGTGTCCTGCGGGCCCAGGCCGCTCAGCGTCAGCTGGTGCCGGAACAGCGGCAGGACGGCGCCGAGCTCCTCGTTGTCCGCGGGCGCGCGGCCGGGGCCCAGGGTGGCGATCACCACCACGGGCAGGCTGCCGGCCCGGCGCAGCAGGTAGCGCAGCCAGCGCAGCGAGGCGGCGTCGGCCCACTGCAGGTCGTCGATGACGATCACCAGCCGGCCGAGCGCGGTGAGGTGGACGGCGAGCCAGTACAGCCCGTTCAGGGTGGTCGGGTCCGCGCCCCGGTCCGGCGCGGCCGCTTCGGCGGGTTCCTCGGCGGTCGGGGCCGGGACGACCCAGGGGGCCAGCACCAGCGCGGCCGCGGCCGCGTGGCCGGCGAGCAGGCCGCCCGCGCCGTCCGGGCCGGCCATGGCCGCCTCGACGGCCAGCCGCTCGAACAGCTGCTTGACGACGCCGAAGTCGTAGTCGGCCTCCAGCGGGTCACCGGAGGCGACCACGACGGTGTCGCCGTCCCGGCGGGCCCGCTCGACGGCGGCGCGCAGGAACCCGCTCTTGCCGCTGCCGGAGTCGCCGTGGACCAGGACCGCGGTGCCGGTCACCGGACCGCCGAGCAGCTCGACCAGCCGCTCCAGTTCGCACTCCCGGCCGATCAGCACGTATGCCTCCGAGCCCGGCGGCGCACGGCCTCGGCGCCTCGGTGGGCGGAGCCGGCCTTCGAACGCCTGTAGCATCCCTTGGGCGGTTCGGCGGCGGTGTTTCCGCAGGTGGGCAGCGTACGGCGGCACTCGGCCGGGTCGGCCGGGAGGCAGGGCGTCACAACGGTGTCGGCAGGCAAGTTCGTTCGATGTGCTGGGGATCCGGACACCCGATGGTGCCGGTGCCGTGTCACGCGCCGGTAATTTCTCGGTAAGTCGGAGCACGGCGGGCTCCTCGCAGGTCCGGGCGGATCCGGACGGCACGACGGGAGTGGATGTGGAAGGACTGCGAATCGCGGTGCTGGGCCCCGTGCGGGCCTGGCGCGCCGACCGTGAGCTGGACACCGGCACGGCCCAGCAGCGCGCGGTGCTGGCCGCCCTCGCGCTGCGCGGCGGCCAGGTGGCGTCCGTCCCGGACCTGGTGGAGGGCCTGTGGGGCTGGGAGCCGCCGGCCAGCGCGGTGGTGGCCCTGCGCAACCACGTCTCCCGGCTGCGGGCCGCGCTGGAAGCCGACCCGCGTGCCCCGCGCGTGCTGCTCTCGGTGGCCGGCGGCTACGCCCTGCGGCTCGCCGACGGCGCGCTGGACGCGGCGCGGGCCGAGCACCTGTCCGCCGAGGCCGGCCGGGCCCGGGCCGCGGGCGAGCTGGAGCAGGCCGTCCGGCTGCTCGCCGAGGCGGCCGCCTGCTGGGACGGCGTCCCGCTCACCGGGGTGCCCGGCGAGTACGCCGAGCGGCAGCGCGACCGGTTGGCCGAGCGACGGCTGGCACTGCTGGAGGGGCGCCTGGAGCTGGAGCTCGACCTCGGCCGGCACACCAGGGCCGTCCCGGAGCTCACCGCGCTGGCCGACGAGCACCCGATGCGCGAGCGGCTGCGGGCGCTGCAGATGACCGCCCTCTACCGCTCGGGCCGGCAGGCCGCCGCGCTGGCCGGGTACGAGCGCAGCCGCCGTCTGTTGGCCGAGGAGCTGGGCGTCGACCCGGGGCCGGAGCTGGCCGAGCTGCACCGCCGGATCCTGTGCTCCGACCCGGCCCTGACCGCTCCACCGGCCGCGCCGGCCATCATCGGGGGGCCCGGTCCCGCGCTCCCGGCCCCGGCCCAACTCCCCTTCGACGTGCCGGACTTCACCGGCCGCTCGGCCGCGGTGGCCGAGCTGGTGGCACTGCTGGAGCGCCCCGGCGCCACCGTCTGCGCGGTGCACGGCATGGGCGGGGTCGGCAAGACCGCGCTGGCCGTGCACGCCGCGCACCGCACCCTCGGCCGGTTCGCCGACGGGCAGCTCTACGCGGACCTGCGCGGCGCCGGTGCCGACCCGGCCGACCCGTACACCGTCCAGGAGCAGTTCCTGCGCGCCCTGGGCATCCCGAGCGAGAACATCCCGGTCGGCGCGGACGAGCGGACCTCGCTCTACCGGTCGAGGCTGGCCGGCCGCCGGCTGCTGGTGGTGCTGGACAACGCCGCCGACGCCGAGCAGGTCGAGCCGCTGCTGCCGGGGGCCTCCCGGTGCGCGGTGCTGGTCACCGGCCGTACCCCGCTGCCCTGCCTGCCGGTCACCGGCCGGATCGCGCTGGAGCCGTTCAGCGAGCCGGAGGCGCTGGCCCTGCTGGAGCGGATCGCCGGCCCCGACCGCCTGCACCGCGAGCCCGAGGCCGCGCTCGGCCTGGTGCGCGCCTGCGGCCTGCTGCCGCTCGCCGTCCGGATCGCCGCCGCCCGCCTCGCCGCGCGACCGCGCTGGACGGTCGGCGCGCTCGCCGACCGGCTCACCGACCGGGCCCGCCGGCTGGTCGAGCTGGAGGCCGGCAGCCTGGCCGTCGACGCGGCCTTCGAGCTCTCCTACGCCGCCCTGGAGCCGGACTCGGCCCGGGCGTTCCGCCTGCTCGCCATCCCCGAGGTGGCCACGCTGTCCCCGGACACCGCCGCGGCCGTCCTCGGGTGCGGCGAACGGGACGCCGAGGACGCCCTGGAGTCGCTGGCCGACATCGGCCTGCTGGAGTCCACCGACCCCGGCCGCTACCGCTACCACGACCTGCTGCGGCTGTTCGCCCGCCACCGCACCCTGGAGAGCGACCCACCGGCCGAGCGGGCCGCCGCGCTGAGCCGGCTCGCACTGCACTACCAGGCCGGGGTGAGCACCGCGCTGCGGCTGGAGCGGCCCTACAGCCGGCTCGCCGACGCGCTGGACCCGCGGATCCCCGGCGGGCCGCGGTTCGGCGGCCAGGCCGACGCCCAGCGCTGGGTGCTCGGCGAACTCCCGGCGATGATCAGGGTGACCACCCAGATCCTGCTGCACCCCACCAGGGCGGCCGGCCCCGGGGACGTCCGGGTCCTCGCGGCGATGCTGGCGGGCCTGCTGCCCTGCACCGACCTGCGGCTGCCCTGGCCGGCGCTGCTGCCCGCCGTCACCGTGCTGGTCCGGGCCGCCGAGCAGGGCGGCGACCAGGGTGTGGCGGCCGACGCCTGCACCGTGCTCGCCGTGGCGTACGCGTACACCGGGCAGCACCCGCGCGCCCGGGAGCTGGCCCGGCAGGCGCAGCGTCACCAGCTGGCCCGGCCCGAGGTCACCGTCTTCCCGCAGCGCGCGCTCTACACCCTGGGCACGGTCGCGGCCGTCGACCCGGCCGGCCGGGACGAGGCGGTGCGCCACTTCGAGGCGGCCCGGGAGGTCTCCTTGCGGGCCGGCGAGCCAGGGATGGCCGCCCAGGCCGCCCTCGGGCTCGCCCAGGCCCGGCTGGCCCAGGGCGACCACGCCCGGGCGCTGGAGCACAGCCGCGACTCGCTCGCGCTGTGGCGGGAGGCCGACTGCGCCCTGGGCACCGCGCTCGCCCTGCGCGGCGCGGGGCTGGCGCTCAACGCGCTCGGCCACCACGACGAGGCGACCGACCACTACACCGAGGCCCTCGCCGTCTGCACGGCGCACGGCCTGCAGACCCAGCGCGCGCACACCCTGCTCGCCGCCGCCACCGCCCAACTCGCCGCCGGCCGCCCGGCCGAGGCCCGTACCCTCGGCACCGAGGCCGAGCGGCTGCTCGACGACCTCGGCGACACCGCGGGCCTGCGGCGCGCCAGGGAACTGCTGGCCCGACTCTGAGCCCGCGCCCACCGCGGAGCCGATCCGGGCCGGCCGTTACCGCGCCGCCGACCGTTGCCGGGCCACCCGCGGGGAAAGCCGCTGGCGGCCCGAGGGAGCCCTGCGGTAGGAGTGGGGCCATGACCGGAACCGCCCACCACCTGCGCTGCCACGCCGCCCGCTGCGGGCCGCCCGGGGCCTCGCGTCCGTGGCGCCCGTGGCGGGCCGTCCTGGTGCGCGAGCTCCGCTACAGCTCCGAGCGCCTGCGCGCCGCCGCGCTGGAGGGACGACGCCCGGTGCCGCAGGCGGTGCGGCGGTCCGTGGCCGTGTACCACTTCGCCCGCAGCGATCCCCGGGGCAGCTCGGTGGCCGCGCTCGCCCGGGTCGAGGAGCGCCGCGCCCGTCAGGCGGTACGACGCCGGCTGGGCCTGCTGCGCACCGGGCTGGTGTCGGACTTCGCGATCGAGCCCGGGCGCCACCGGCACAGCGCGCGGTGGCTCGCCTAGGAGGTGCCCGGAGACTGCGCCCCGCGCCCCGCGGTGGCCCGGTCAGGGGGCCTGCTGGGCGTCGTGCGCCAGCAGGGCGACGTAGAGCGAGGTCAGCTGCTCCAGGTCGTCGAGGTCGATCCCGAGCAGCGCCTCGATGCACTGCAGCCGCCGGTACAGCGCCGGTCGGCTGATGTGCTGCTCCTGGGCGGTCAGGGACTTGTTGCGCCCGGTGCTCAGGTAGCCGCGCAGCAGCTCCAGCAGTTCGGGGCGGTCGAGCAGCGGCCCGAGCTCGCGCTCGATGAACGACTGCAGCTGCGGGTCGTCGCGCAGCAGCCGCACCAGACCGCGCAGCCGGACGTCCCGCAGCCGCGCGACCGCCCCCGCGGGCGGCCCGGCCAGCGCGGCGTCCGTGACGTGCACCGCCTCCACGAACGAGCGGTGCAGCTCGTCCAGCACCGTGCAGCCGAAGCCCGCGCCGGCCACCGCCGCCGCGCCGCGTGCGGCCAGCCGCTCGTGCACCCGGACCGCCAGCCGCCGCACCTCGCGCTCCTGGTCCCGGTCCGGCGGCAGGCTCAGCAGGACGGCGACGGCCTCCGGCCGGATCCGGGCCGCCAGCCCGGCCGCCCCGTCCGGCCCCTCCTCGGCGAGGCTCCGCTCGACCAGCTCCCGCAGCTCCGGCACCTCGCCCCGGGCCCGGAACACCAGCGGTACGAAGATGCGGCGCCCGGTCGGCAGCCCCGCCGCCCGGATCCGGGGGAGCAGCTCCTGCGGCCGGGCGGTCCCGGCGGCCAGTTCGGTGAGCAGCGCCTCGGTGGCCTGCTCCTCCCAGCCCCGGCCGCCCTCGCCCAGCAACCGGTGCAGGGCCAGCGCCTCGGCGGCCCGGGCCCCGATCACCCGCGCGGTCTCGGCGGTGCCGGGGTGGCCGAACAGCACCAGGTGCCCCCACTGCCGGCCCCGGGCCTCCAGCCGGGCGACGATCCAGCCGTCCGGGCCGAGCGTCACCGGCCCGTTGCCCAGCAGCGCGGCCACCTGTCGGGAGACCAGTTCCCAGTCGCGCAGCAGGCCACCGAGCGCAATGCGCCCGCCGGCCGAGGCCAGCACCCGGTGCGCCAGGTTGACCACCACCGCCGGGCCGCCGCCGTACGCGGAGATCTCGTCCAGCAGCCGTTGCAGCGGGACACCCGCGAGGTTGAGCGCCGTCAGCGCGGCGCCCATCCGGTCGGAGAGGTCCAGCGCGGCGTACCTGCCGTGCAGCAGCCGGGCGTGCACCTCCTCGGTCAGCCGGGCGAAGGGCGCCGGGCGGTGCAGCACGATCAGCGGCACCCGGCAGCGCTCCGCCGCCCGCCGCATCGGCTCCGGCGTGGTCCGGAACGCCCGGCCGAGACCGAGCACCACCGCCGCCGCCTCGGCGCGCTGCATCGCCTCCACGTACTCCACCTGGCGGCGTTCGTCGCCCGCCAGCAGCACGCCCGTGGTCAGTACCATCTCCCCGCCGGAGAGCATCACGCCGACGTCGGTCGCCTCCGCCACGTGCAGCCAGCGCACCGGGCGGTCCAGCCGACCCCGGCCGGCGGCGACCTCGGGCCCCGAGGCGGCCATCGGCTCCAGGTCCAGCACGTCCCGCACGGTCAGCGCGTCCGGTGCGTCCGGCGGTGTCGGTGCGGGTGGCTGGGCCGGTGCGGGTGGCGCGGTCGGGCGGCCGTCCTCCAACTGCGCCTCCCCTCGGGTGATCGTGGGAGTCTATGCCGCCGCCCCGCCGCGCGGTGTGCCCCGGCGCACATTGCCCGGCCCGGGCCGCGGATGACAGAGTGCGACCATGGTCCACCCCACCGTGCCGTCGCCCGCCCTCGCCCCCGCCGCCGTCTTCGACTGGCTCGACGAGGCCGCCGAGCTGCGCGCCCGCGCGGGGCTCACCCGGACCCTGCGCAGCCGTCCGGCCGAGGACCCGGTGCTGGACCTGGCGAGCAACGACTACCTGGGCCTGGTGCACCACCCGGCCGTCACCGGCGCCGCCGCAGAGGCCGCGCTGCGCTGGGGCGCCGGCGCCACCGGCTCCCGGCTGGTCACCGGCACCACCGCGCTGCACACCGAACTGGAGGAGGAGCTCGCCGAGTTCTGCGGCTTCGAGGCCGCGCTGGTGTTCTCCTCCGGGTACGCGGCCAACCTGGCCGCCCTCACCGCGCTCACCGACCCGGACACCCTGATCGTCTCCGACGCCTACAACCACGCCTCGCTGATCGACGGTTGCCGGCTCTCCCGCAGCGAGGTCCGGCGCGTCCCGCACAGCGACCCCGAGGCCGTCCGGGAGGCGCTCGCCGCCCGCCACCACCCCCGCGCCCTGGTGGTCAGCGACTCGGTCTTCTCGGTCGACGGCAACGCCGCCCCGCTGCCCGGCCTGGCCGCCGCCGCCCGCGCGCACGGCGCCGCGCTGCTGGTGGACGACGCGCACGGCCTCGGGGTGCTCGGCCGCGGCGGACGCGGCGCGCTCGCCGCGGCGGGCCTGGCGGGGGAGCCGGACGCGGTCGCCACCGTGACGCTCTCCAAGTCGCTCGGCTCCCAGGGCGGCGCGGTGCTCGGCCCGCGACGGGTCGTCAGGCACCTCACCGAGACCGCCCGGACCTTCATCTTCGACACCGGGCTCGCCCCGGCCGCCGCCGGCGCCGCCCTCGGTGCGCTGCGCCTGCTGCGGGCGGAGCCGCACCGCGCCGACCGCGCCCGTGAGGTCGCCCGCCTGCTCGCCGCCGGCCTCACCGCGGCCGGCCTGGAGGCGAGCACCCCGGACGCGGCGGTGGTCTCGGTCCGCGCGCCCGGTCCCGAGGCCGCCGTGCGGTGGGCCGCCGACTGCCGGACGGCCGGCCTCGCGGTCGGCTGCTTCCGCCCGCCGTCGGTGCCGGACGGCGTCTCCCGGCTCCGGCTCACGGCCCGCGGCGACCTGACGGACGCCCAGATCGACCAGGCCGTCTCGGTGATCGCCGCGACCGCGCCCTGAGCGGCCCGCCTCCCGCCCCGTGCCCGGTCGGGCTCGGGCGGGTGCGCCGGCCGGGGCTCTCGCGGCGGCGCACACCGGCAGGTCCTACGATGACACCTTCCATCCGCCCGGACCGCGCCGCCCGCCGCCCCGGGCGCAGCCACGACCGGAAGGTGCCAGGATGCGCGTGCTGCTGGTGGAGGACGAGCCGGACCTCCGGGCGATCACCGGTGCCGGGCTGCGGGACGCCGGGTTCTTCGTCGACCAGGCCGCTGACTGGCCCACCGCCGAGGAACTGCTGGCCCGCAACGACTACGCCTGCGTGGTGCTGGACCGGCTGCTCCCGCACGGCGACAGCCTGCCCGACCTCCAGGACCTGCGCCGGCGCGGCTGGTCGGCCCCGGTGCTGTGCCTGACGGCCCTGCACACCCTGGACGACCGGCTGACCGGCTTCGAGCACGGCGCCGACGACTACCTGGTCAAGCCGTTCGCGCTGCCCGAGCTGGTGATGCGGGTCCGCAGCCTGGCCCGCCGGGCCCGCCGCCGCACCCCGGTCTTCCTGCGCTGCGCCGACCTGGAGGTCGACCTCGCCCGCCGGGAGGTCCGCCGGGCCGGGGTGCTGCTCTCGCTCACCCCGAAGGAACTGGCGGTGCTGCGGCACCTGTTGGAGCACGCCGACGAGGTGGTCGGCAAGGGCGAGCTGTTCCGCCACTGCTGGGACGAGCTGGCCGAGCCCAGCTCCAACGTGGTCGAGGCGGTCATCGCCGGGCTCAGGCGCAAGCTCGGCGGCCCGCCGCTGGTGCACACCGTCCGCGGCCAGGGCTTCCGGCTGGCCGAGCAGCTGGACCGGTCGCGATGAGCCGCCCGTCCTCCCCGGCGCGGCGCAGCCTCACCCGGCTCCGGTGGCGGCTGACCGCCGCCTACACCGCCATCATCGTGATCGGCCTGGCCGCCCTGTCGTTCCTGGTGCTCCGCACCGACGCCCGCTCCGGGCGGGCGGTCGAGTACGACGAGATGCGCCGCCGGGCCGCCGTCACCGCCTCGCTGATCTACTACCAGGACGGGCGGATCCAGCTGGACGGCCTCCAGGACGACGAGGCCACCACGGGGAACCCCCAGGTGACCGTGGTGCTCCGGCAGTTCGGCAGCGCCGACCGGTACCGGCCGGTGTTCAGCAGCCGGCAGGCCCGGTTCGCCGTTCCGCCCGCCCGGGTCGCCGCCGTCGCCGACGCGGCCCTCGCCGAGGACGGCACCACCACCGCGGCGGGCGTCGACGAGCACGGCCGGGCGCTCTACCTGCTGGCCACCCCGTTCTACGAGGACGGCACCGATCGCCTGGCCGGCGCGGTCGTGGTGGCCGGCGACCCGGAACGCGGCTCCGCCGAGCGGCACCGGCTGGCCGTCACCCTGGCCGCCGGCTGCGCGGTGTTCACCGCGCTCGGCGCCGCGGCCGGCCACGCGCTGAGCGGCCGCAGCGTCCGGCCCGCCTGGCAGGCGCTGGAGCAGCAGGAACAGCTGCTGGCGGACGCGGCGCACGAGCTGCGCACACCGGTCGCCGTGCTGCGCGGGGCCATGGACCTGGTGGCGGCCGCGCCGGCGGACCTGCCCGGGCACCTGCCGCGGCTGCGCCGCGCCGCGGACCGGATGGCGGAGGTGACCGAGAACCTGCTGGCGCGCGGCCGCCTGCAGGCCGGGGTGGACGAGCCCCGGCGCGAGCCGGTCCGGCTGGACCAGCTGGTCGAGGCGGTCTGCGAGGAGCTGCCCGCCGGTCCGTACCGGCTGCGGTCGCGGCTCGCCCCGGTGGTCGCCGAGGTGGATCCGGTCCTGGTCCGGCTGGCGGTGCGCAACCTGCTGGACAACGCGGTGCGCCACGGGGTGACGCCGGGGGCCGGGTACGCGCAGGTCGAGGTCCGGGTGGCCGGTCCGGTGGTGACGGTGGCGGACCGCGGGCCCGGGCTCGAACCGGCCCAGCGGGCGGCGGTGTTCACCCGTTTCCACTCGCCGGGCGGTGGCACCGGCATCGGGCTGTCCCTGGTGCGGTGGGTCGCCGACGCGCACGGCGGCGAGGTCGCCGCGGGGGCGCGGGAGGGCGGCGGGGCGGTGTTCACGCTGCGGCTGGAGCGGCCCCCGGCGCGCGGGTGGCGCGGCCGCTCCCGGGCGGCCGGCCCGCCCGCCGGCGTCCTCACGGATTCCTCATGACCGGCCGAGCAGGATGGCCGCCGGGCCGGTGACAGCCGACCCGCCGACTTCCCAGGAGTGCACGTGCGCCGACATGCTTCCCCCGTTCTCCGCCGCAAGGCCGTCCTGGCCGGGCTCGCCGTAGGCGTGGTCGCCGCCTGCGGCGCCGGTTTCGCGCTGTCCGACGCCTCGGCCGGCCTGCGCCCGGGCCGCCCCGCGCCCAAGCCCTCGCACGGCGCCACCCACGCCGGGCACCGTCCGAGCCCGGCGCCGACCACCGGCACCGCCACCTCCGGCGCGTCCCCGAAGGTCTCCCCGACGGCTGCCGCCCCCGGCATCCCGACGCCGACCCCGGCGCCGACCGCGTCCGTGGCCCCGCCCGGCGCCCGCGCGGTGGTGCTGCCCACGCCCAACACCGGCTTCGACTACCAGATCGGTGGCCCCTACCAGCCGCCGGCCGGGATCGGCGCGGTCTCCCGCGACCACACCGCACCACCGGCCCAGGGGTTGTACAACGTCTGCTACCTGAACGCCTTCCAGGCCCAGCCCGACGCCACCGACTGGTGGCAGGGCAACCACCCGGCGCTGCTGCTGCGCGACGCGCAGGGCCGCCCGGTGATGGACGAGGACTGGGGCGAGGCCCTGCTCGACGTCTCCACCCCGGCCAAGCGCACCGAGCTGGCGGGCGTGGTGGGGGCCTGGATCGACGAGTGCGCCGCCAAGGGCTACCAGGCCGTCGAGCCGGACAACCTCGACTCCTACGAGCGCTCCGGCGGCCGCCTCGACAAGTCCCACAACGCGGCGTTCGCCCAGCTGCTCGCGGCCCGGGCGCACGCCGACGGGCTGGCGATCGGCCAGAAGAACACCACCGACCTGATCGGCCAGCGCCGGACCATCGGCTTCGACTTCGCGGTCTCCGAGGAGTGCGGGCACTACGACGAGTGCGGCGGCTTCGACTCCGCGTACGAGGGCCGGGTGTTCGTGATCGAGTACAACGCCGCCGACTACGCCAAGACCTGCAAGTCCTTCGGCGGCAAGCTCTCGGTGGTCCTGCGCGACCGCGACGTGCGCCCGGCCGGACGGTCCGGCTACGTCTTCAGGTCCTGCTGACCGCCGACCCGTCCGGGCGGCACCTCGGCCGGCCGTCCGGCGGGCCCTTCGCGCGCCGGCCGGTGTGAACGGCGCGGCGAGCGCTCAGCAGGCGATCCCGGGGGCGGGTGCCCACCCCTCGACGCCGGTGACCTCGCCGCGCCCGGTGCGGCGGTCGTGCGGTCGAGGACGGTGCCGGACCATCAGGAGCGGCAGCAGCGCGCTCATGCGACCCACGCCGGAACCTCCAGCCCGGACTGGACAGTTTCAGCTGTAGGTCGCTCGGCTGCCTTCGGCGGTCGCGGGCCGGGCGGGGGCGGGCGCGGGTGCCGGGGCGGGCTGCCGGCCGCGGCCGGCGATCCGGCAGCCGAGGCAGTCGGCGTGCTGCGCCATGGTGTCCCGGACCCGCCAGTCCCACTGCGGCTCCGGCCGGGGGCCGCCGGGCTTTCCCCAGCCGGCCAGGTGCAGTGCCCAGGTGGTGAGGCCGCTCAGCAGGACCAGCGCGCCGCCGGCCCAGATGCCGGCCGGGCGCCCGGCGCACATCGCCACCCCGGCCACCGTGAACCCGGTGATCGCGATCGCGCTGCCGGTCCACCCGGCGACGGTGTGGCCCATGTCGTGGTGTCCGTGCATGGCGCTCATGGCTTCCTCCGGGATCGAGGGGTCGGCAAAGTAGGCTGGAGAGACCGTTTATCTCACGAGCTAAGTATCTTAGAGGCTAAGGGGAATTTTGATGGAGGGCAAGCCCCGCCCGGCGGCGACGGCCGCGCAGGCGCACGCGGCGATGGACCAGATGATCGCGCTGAGCCACATCGGGCAGCAGGACATGGCCCAGCGACTGGGGCTGAACATCACCGACCTGACCTGCCTGGGCCACATCATCGGCGCCGGCGACCAGCCGATCACCGCCGGCGACCTGGCCACCCGCGCCGGACTCACCACCGGCGCCGTCACCGGGGTGATCAACCGGCTGGAGCGGGCCGGCTTCGCCCACCGGCAGCCGGACCCGACCGACCGGCGGCGGGTGCGGATCGTCCCGGACGCCTCCGCCAGCGTCCGGGTGTACGAGCTCTACGAGCCCTTCTACCTGCGCCTGGGCGAGCAGTTCGCCGACTACTCGCCGGACGAGATCGCCGTCCTGGCCGACTGGTTCACCCGTACCACCGCACTGATGCGCACCCGCCTGGACGAGATCCGCAACCCCTGACCGGCGCGGCCCGCCGCGGCGGCTCAGCCGCCCTGGGCCGTCCAGGCGTACGGGGTCGGGAGCAGCTCGGCGATGCCGACCGGGCGGGGGCCGCCGGGGGTGCCGACGATGACCCGGATCCCGGGGAAGCAGTCGGCCAGCACCTGCCGGCAGCGCCCGCACGGCGGGATGACGCCCCGGCCCCGGTCGGCGACCGCGACGATGTCGGTCAGCCGGTAGGCGCCCTGGGCGGCCGCCGCGCCGATCACGGTCAGCTCGGCGCACGGGCCGCCGGTGAAGTGGTACACGTTCATCCCGGTGACGATCCGCCCGTCCTCGGCCCGCGCCGCGGCGGCCACCGTGTGCCGGTCCCCGGCGGCGTACCGGGCGACCACGGCCTCGGCCGCCTCCACCAGCTCCAGATCCGCGCTGCCGGCGCTCACGTCCACGGATCGGCTCCCTCGGCCCGGGGCGGGTGCTGGGCCCGTGGCCGGGTGTTCGCCGTGAGGTGGCGGGCCAGGGGGTCGTCGCGGCCGGGGGCGAGCAGGAGGGGGGACAGGGCCCGGCACCAGGCGAGGACCCGGTCGGGGCGGGCGCCGGGGACCAGGTCCGTCAGCTCCTCGATCCGGGCCGTGAGGGCGGCCGGGTCGGTGATGCCGTCGAGGGCCCAGTCGACCAGGTCGAAGTCCTGGTCGCCGAGGCAGGGCCGGGGGTCGATCGCGACCGGGCCGTCGGTGCCGAGCAGGACGTTGCCCGGGTGCAGGTCGCCGTGGACCAGCGCCACCGGGCCGTCCTCGGCCAGTTCCGCCGCGGCCCGGACGCACCGCTCGGGCACCGCCACGTCCCGCCGCCGCGCCAGGTCGAACAGCAGCGCCGTCCGCTCGGCCAGCCGGGGCAGGCCGGCCGGCGGTTCGACCGGGGAGCGCAGGCCGGCCAGCAGCGGGCCGATCCCGGCCGGGCGCCAGGCGACCGCGCGCAGTACCGTCCCGGGCTCGACCTCGGCCAGCAGCAGGGCCCCGGCCGCCGGGTCGTCCGCCAGCAGCCGCACCACCGACGGCAGCCCGGCCCAGGCCCGCAGGGCCGCCGCCTCCTGGTGGGCGATCAGCGGATCGGGCGTCAGCTTGAGGCGCACGCGCGCGCCGTCCGCCTCCCGGACACACCGGTACACCCGCGCCGTCCCGCCGCCACCGGCGTCGAGCACCCGCAGCCCCCAGCGCCCGGTCAGCTCCGCGACCAGCCCGGGAAGCTCCCGGTACCAGCCGAGGACCCCGGGCCCGAACCGCCGGACCAGTCGCGCCTCGGTCTCAGGCATCGCGCCGCACCGGCATCCGTGCGGTGCCCCGGTTCCTCGTCAGCATGCGCCCATGCTACGACCCGGGCTTGCGCGCCCGGCTCGGCTGGACCCGGGCCGGCTCGCCCGGCATCTTCGGGTGGTCCGGCGGGTAGGGCAGGTCGCCCTGGTCCTGCCGGTGGTAGAGCTCCAGCACCTGGTCGAGGGCGAAGGCGTGCTGCTCGATGTCGGCGTGCACGTCGCCGAGTTCGGCGAAGCGCTCGGGCACGGTGCGCAGGTCGAAGTCGGTGGGGACGACCTCCTCCAGTTCCTCCCAGCGCAGCGGGGTGGAGGCGGTGGCCTCCGGGCGGGGGCGCAGCGAGTAGGGCGAGGCGATGGTGCGGTCCCGGGCCATCTGGTTGTAGTCGACGAAGATCCGCTCGCCGCGCTCCTCCTTCCACCACTTGGTGGTGACCTTGCCCGGCATCCGCTGCTCCAGCTCCCGGCCGAGGGCGATCACGGCGTGCCGGCAGTCGGTGAAGGTCCAGCGCGGCTGGAGCGGCACGTACACGTGCAGGCCGCGGCCGCCGGAGGTCTTCGGCCAGCCGCGCAGCCCGTACTCCTCCAGCAGCGGGCGCAGTTCCTTGGCGGCGGCGACGGCGTCGTGGAAGTCGGTGCCGGGCTGCGGGTCGAGGTCGATGCGCAGCTCGTCCGGGTGCTCGGTGTCGCCGCGGCGGACCGGCCAGGGGTGGAAGGTCAGGCAGCCGAGGTTGGCCGCCCAGAGCACGGCGGCCGGCTCGTTGGGGCAGATCTCGTCCGCGGTGCGGCCGCTGGGGAAGGCGATCCGGGCGGTCGGCAGCCACTCCGGGAGGCCCTTCGGGGCGCGCTTCTGGTAGAAGAACTCGCCCTCCACGCCGTCCGGGAACCGCTGCAGCGTGGTCGGCCGGTCGCGCAGGCCGCGCAGCACCCCGGGCGCGACCGCGAGGTAGTAGTTCGCGATGTCCAGCTTGGTGTAGCCCCGCTCCGGGAAGTACACCTTGTCCGGGTTCGACAGCCGCACCGCCCGGCCGTCCACGTCCAGTTCCACAGCTCCAGCCATGGGGCCCACGCTAGGGCGTACCGGACATATCGCCCCGCATTGGCGCGCGCCGCCCCGGGGTCCGACGGGTGGTGCCGCCGACCCGGTGGGCCCGGGGTGGCGGTATGTACATCGTCAACTCCCGTGGAATCATTGAAAGTTGTTCTTCCATGCCGGCCTGTTCGTGAAGGTTCTGTGCCATGCTGGTCGCCCGATCAAGCTGCGGGACGCTGGGGGCGGGTTGCACGGCAGATGGACGGCGTCCTGGGTGCTGCCCTCGCGCGCCGGTGAGACCGGTACCGTCGCGGACGGCACCGAGGACCGCATCAAGCGGATGATGCGGCTGATCCGGATCGGCACCTCGGCCTTCATGCTGCTGCCGCTACTCGCCTGGGGCCGGCTGGAGCACCCGTGGATCGCGGTGGCGGCGGCCGGCGCGGCGATCGGCGAGGCGCTCTGGTTCGACCGCCGGGCCGCCCTCGCGGCCGGCCCGCTGGACCGCGGCACCGTGCTGCTGGACGCCGGGTTCTGCGTGGCCCTGATGGCGCTGGGCTCCCGGGCCGCCGCGCCGGACCTGCGCAACGTGATCATGACGGAGCTGGTCCCGTTCAGCCTGGGCTCGGCCGCCGTGGTCGGCATCTCCCGGGTCGGCCGCCCGCTGGGCCTGGCCGCCGTCGCCGCGATGATGGCCGCCTGGACGGCCGCGGTCTACCCGGACGTCCAGCTCAAACTCGCCTCCGACCTGCTCGGCTTCGCGCTCTGGTACGTGCTCGGCCGCCGGATCGCGGTCACCTGGCGCGACCTGGCCGACGCCACCCGGCGGGCCCAGACCGAGAGCGAGGAGCGCCGCCGCACCATCGCCGAGCAGCGCCGGCAGCAGCGCGAGGCCCGCCACCGCGACGAACTGCACAGCGCCATCCACGACATCATGCTGCCGGTGGTCAACCACGTGGCCTCCGGCCGCCCGATCGAGGAGAGCGAGGTGCGCTGGGCGCGCTGGACGGTGGCGCGCGCCCGGCGCTGGCTGGAGGACCCGAGGGAGGCGGACGCGCACGGGCTGGAGGCCGCGCTGCGCGGGGTGGTCGAACAGTTCACCCTGCGCGGCCTGATCGTCACCGAGACCCTGATCGCCCTCGCCGAGCCGCCGCCCGAGGTGGTCAACGCCCTGGAGGGATCGGTCGCCGAGGCGCTCAACAACGTGGTCGCGCACGCCGGGGCCGAGGGCCAGACGGTGGTGCTGTTCGCCGAGTCCGGGCCGCAGGGCGTGGTGGTCAGCGTGCAGGACCGCGGCCGCGGCTTCGACCGGAGCGGGATCAGCCCCGGCGGCGGGCTCGGCCGAAGCCTGCGCCGGATCGAGCACCACGGCGGCCGGGTCACCGTCGACTCCCGGCCCGGCCGGGGCACCAAAGTCCTGTGGGAGTGGGACCGCCCGACGGGCGGCGGAGCGGAGGAGTGACCATGCGGACCCCGGCGGACATCAGACTGGGTGTGGTCGACGACCACCCGACCTTCCGGGCCGGACTGCTCTCCTCGCTGTCCACCGCGGGGTTCCGCGAGCTGAGCGCGGTCGGCAGTACCGAGGAGCTCGGCACCCTGCGGCCGGACGTGGTGCTCTGCGACCTGGAGTTCCCGCCCGGCCACCGCTCGGGCCGGGCCGCCGTCGAGTACGTGGTCGGCCTCGGCTGCCAGGTCATCGCCTTCTCCCACCTGGCCAGGGCCGACGCCCAGCTGGACGCGCTGGCGGCCGGGGCCCGCGGCTTCGTCCCCAAGTCGGAGGACCCGGCGGTGTTCTGCCGGGCGGTCGCCGAGGTGGCCGGGGGCGGCCACTGGATCGACCCGGCGCTGGCCGGCGCGCTGCTGCGGGACGTCGCGCTGCGCCCGCTGGCGCACCACGAGATCGGCCGGCCCGAGCTCGACCTGCTGCGGGCGCTGGCCCAGGGCGACGCACCGGCCGAGTTCGAGCAGCGGGCCGGCCTGCCGGCGGGCGGCGCGGACCGCCTGCTGGCCCGGGTCCTGGAGGCGGAGGGGCGCCGGCGCCGGGTGCTGCTGCCCTCCGCCAGGGAGTACGAGATCATCGAGCTGGTCGGCCGCCAGGGCCTGCCGGCCCGCGCGGCCGCCGCCCGGCTGTACATCGGCGAGTCGACCCTGAAGACCCACCTGGAGAGCATCCGCCGCAAGTACGTGGAGACCCGCACCACCGTCCGGCCGACCATCACCCCCCGCGAGGCAGCCCGCCGCTGGGCCGAGGAACTCGACGGCCGCGGCCCCGCCTAGGTCCCGTCCGGCCGGCGTCCGGCGGGCTTCGCGGGGGTCGGGGCGCAGGCCGGGGCTCGGGGGACATCCCCGAAACGGTGACTGGCCGGGCGGGGGGTGGCGCGGGAGGATCGGCCGTCGTCCGAGAGCCCGGGAGGTGGCGGCGGTGGAGTGGTGGAGCCGGCTGTCCGGGCACCCGCGACCGGAGCCCGAGGAGTTCCTCGCGCTGTTCCTGGACCGCACCGACCTGCCCGGCCCGCTGCACCTGATCTGCCCGCCGCAGGGCCGCCGGCCGCCCGAACTCGCCCCGCCCCTGACCGGGGTGGTGACCAGCGGCGCCGCGGTCTGGGCCGCCCCCGGCGACGCCGCGCTGCACCGGATCGACGACCTGCGCTGGCTCTTCGCCCGCCCCCGCCACGCGGCCCTCGCCGCCGGCCGGCTGAGGACCGAACTCCGGGCCCCCGCGGCCGCGGCCGACCGGGTGCTGCTGCTCGGCCTGGTGGTCGCCCGGCTGGTCTGCGCCCCCGGGCAGGACGCCGGGCCGCCCGGCCCCGCGCTGGCCGAGCTGGCCGCCCGGGCCGCCGCCCGGGCGGCCGCCTCCCCGCTCGCCGGCCACCGTCCCCGAATCGGGGACTGACGCAACCAGCCACTCCCTTCGCACACTTGGCCGCATCGAGGCCGTGGAGAGGAGGCCGCCATGTCACCGGAGCCGATCCCATGGGGCGAGGTCCGCGGAGCCGAGCCCGAAGCCGCACCGGCGAGCCGCGCCACCCGCTTCCTGCGCTGGACCGCCGGCGCCGACCCCGCCCACCTGCTCACCCCGGGCGAGCGCACCCGGGCGGCCGGGGTGGGCGGCCTGATGGTCGCGGTCGCGGTGCTGGCCGCCGGCTCGGCCGCCGTGCTGATGGCCCTGGTGATCGGCTCGCCCCGGCTCTGGTTCCTGCCCCTCGCGCTGTTCTGGGGCGCGCTGGTGTACGGCATCGACCGGGCGATCCTGGCCGAACCGGACTACGGCGACCTGCGGCCGGCCGAGACCCTCGCCGACCGGGCCGCCGAGGGCGCCGCCGGTGGGGCGCCGCTCGCCGTCCGGCGCGGGCGGCTGCGCCTGCACCGCTGGATCGCCTACCCGCTGCGGATCGGCCTGGCCCTGATCGTCGCCGTGCTGATCAGCGAATCGGTCTGCCTGGTGGTCTTCCAACCGGAGATCCGCCAGGTGATCGCCCGGGACTCCCGCACCGGCTACCAGGACGCCGTCACCGCCCAGGCCGACCTCCGGGTCGCGGCGCTGCAGCAGGGCATCGACCGCCGCAACCAGCAGATCGCCGGCAACGACGCGCAGGTCGAGGCCGCCAAGAAGGCCCTGGACGAGGCCAACGACCACTACTACCGGGAGACCGGCAACGCGGACCGCCCCGGCTTCGGACCGCTGGCCGCGACCGAGAAGGAGAAGGTCCGCGCCGCCGAGGCCGCCTACCAGGCCGCGAGCGAGCGGCGCGAGCGCGACAACGCCGCGCTGCGGCAGCAGAACGCCACCGACCAGGCCGCCGTCACCGCCCTGCGCACCCCGGGCTCCCCGGAGTACCAGGCGCTGGCCGACAGCGAACCGCTCCGGGCCGCCCACGAGGTCGCGTACGCCAAGGCCGGCTGGCTGGCCCAGGAGCGCGCCCTGCGCACCTTCCGCCAGGAGAACCGGGACGACCCGGTCGTGGTGTGGCTGCCCTGGCTGGTCCGCGGCCTGCTGCTGCTGGTCGACCTGTTGCCGCTCACCCTCAAGCTGCTCAGCGGCAACACCCTGCACCACCAGCGGATCCGCGAGCAGGCCGAGTTGATCCGCTATGCCGACCGGATCGAGTACGCCGCCACCGTGCACTCGCTGGACCTGGCGGTCGACCAGAAGCTGCGCCGCACCCGCCTGGCGGCCGACCTGGCCCGGGAACGCGACCGGCGCTTCCACGACACCAGGACCGACCACCTGCGCCGCCCCGGCCCCTGACCCGCCCACTCCGCCCCTGACCCGCACCCCGCCCCGCCCCGCCCCGCCCCGCCGCACGTACCCACCCGACCGCAGCACCACCCCGGAGGGGAGACATGGACCAGTACCACCAGGAACGGGACGAGCTCCGCAGGCTGGCCGAGCGCGCCCTGACCGTGCTCACCACGCTCCCGCCCGGCGGCCCCCAGCAGGGCCGGGCCGCCGACCGGGCCCGTACCGCCGCCCGGCTGCTGCACGCCGCCGCCCAGCGCAACCCCTCGCTCGCCCTGGCGGGCGGCTACGCGGCCGGCAAGACCCTGCTGATCTGCCTGCTCACCGAGCTGCCCGGCCTGCTCGCCGTCTCCCGGGTGCAGACCACCGGCAACCTCACCGCACTGCGGCTGCACCCGGCCCCGGCCGGCACCGAGCCGGCGCTCGGCACCGCCTCCGTCTCCTACCTCTCCGCCGAGGCCGTCGCCGACCTGGCCCGGTACGTGCTGGACGGCATCGTGGGCACCGTCCGCAGACGCGGACTCGGCTACGACGTCACCGGCCTGGTCGGCCACCAGCCGGTGAACCTCGCCGAGCCGGCCCGCTCGGACTGGTCCCGGGTGGAGGAGTTCTGCCGCCGGATCTGGCACTCCGACAACATCGAACTGCGCCAGTGGGGTTACGAGCTGCTCCAGCTGCGCGACGCCCTCGCGGTGGGTGCGGAGCTGCTGCCGCGCACCCACCTCGGGCCGCCGGTCGCCATCAGCGCCGAGCTGCTCCAGGCCGCCATCGAGATCGGCGACAGCCGCGCGCTGCCCGCCCAGGTGCCGCCGGCCCGCCCGGTGCTCCCGGTCACCCCGGACACCGGACTCGACGCGGCCGCCCTGCGGGCCACCTTCCCGCTGATCCGGCAGATCGCGATCGACGTCCGGCTCCCCGTCGACGTCTGGGACTTCGGCGGGCTCACCGTCGAGCTGCTCGACTTCCCCGGCCTGGACTCCGGCTCGCTGCGCGACCGCTTCCTGGTCGAGCGCGAACTGCCGCGCGCCAGCGCCGTACTGATCGTGCTCCAGGCCGAGCGGGCCGTCAACGACCATGTCTCGGCCTTCCACAGCATGCTGGAGCAGGGCCGCTTCCTGCGCAGCGGCCTGGCCGACTCGGTGCTGGTCGCCGCCAACCGCTTCGACCTGGTGCCGGTGCCCGACCCCGTCCCCGACACGGTCGCCGACTACGCCGCCTCGCCGGTCCACGAGACCTTCGCGGCCCTGCACCGCACCGCCGGGCTGCTCACCCGCGGGCGCCACGACCGGGTCGCGCTGACCTCGGCGCTGGCCGCCACCGCCGTCCGCGGGCAGGCCCCGTGGGGTGAGACCAGCGCCGTCGACCAGCGCCGCGCCGCCGAGAGCCGGGCCGGCTGGCACCGGGTCCGGCAGCACCTGGCGGTCGCCGACCCGCGGCACCCGGTGACCGCCGCGCTCGACGCCTACGGCGCCGACGGCGGCATCGCCGGTCTGCGCGTCCTGATCGCCCGCCACATGCGCGGCGCCGGCCTGAAGATCTGGCGGGCCGAACTCCGGGCCGCCGCCCGGGCCCTGCACGCCGCGCTCGGCGAGGTGGCACTCGGCACCGCACCGCGCGCCAAGGCACCCACGGCCTCCTCCGCGGAGCGGGCGGCGCTCGCCGACCTGCGCGCCGCGCTCCGGGCGGCCACCACCGACCTCGGCCACCGGCTGGAGACCCTGCCGCTGCTCGCCCAGGTGCCGGCGGCCGGCGGCCCCACCCTGGCGCAGACCCTGCTGGACGCCGCCGCCCGCGCGGTGCACGGCTGGGAGATCTGGCTCGACACCCTCCGGCACGCCTCCACCGGCCGGATCAGGATCGAGGACCCGACGGGCCCCGCGGACCGCCGCCCCGGACCGGACCGGGACGCCCCCGACCCGTACGCTCCCGACCCGTACGCCGCCGACCCGTACGACCCGCGGCTCCGCGACCCCGACCCGGACGACGACTGGGGCGACTGGCGGAGCCCCACCCCGGCCGCCGGCCCGGCCCGCCGGCCCGCACTGACCACCCAGGACTTCCACGACCAGTACCTCGCCGCGGTCACGGAGCTGGACGGGATCACCCGTACCCTGCTCACCGCGGCCCTGAAGGAGTGGGGGCTCGCCTCGCACGCCCCCGGCGCACCACTGGCCCGCGCCGCCGAACTGTTCACCGCCTGGCGGCCGCTGCTGGCCGCCCGCCTGGCGGTGCTCGACCCGCCCGCACTGGTCACCCACCGGGTACGGATGCTCGCCCAGCTGGTCGACCCCGGCCTGGCCGCCGCCCGGCTCGACAAGGTCGCCGCCCGGCGGCCCGCCTCCGCCGAGCCGACCCACTACCCGCTGGCCGAGGCGCAGGCACTGCCCTGGCACCCCGCACTCGCCCCCCGACTGGCCGAGCAGGCCGCCGAGGACCTGGTCCGCACCGACCTGGAGCGGCTGCTCCGGCTGCGCCGCGACCTGGTGCGCGGACTGCACCACGACGCCTGCCGGCGGCTGCACGCCCTGCTCGCCGCGCTCACCGCCGACCTGCTGCGCGGCCTCAAGGCCATCGAGACGGGCCTGCCGACCGGGGTCGAGCTGGAGCGGATGCTCCACGCAGCCGGCCCGGCCGACCCCACCGCCGACCCGGACCCGGCCGCCGACCTGCACACCCTGCTCGACGACCCGTCATGGCCCGCCCCCGGCACGGAAGACGAGGAACTGCGTTGACCGACCAGACCACCACCACCGCCGGTACGCCCAGCCCCGCCGGTACGCCCAGCCCCGCCGGTACACCCGGCCCCGCCGGTAGGCCCGGCCCCGCCGGCCGGGCGGCCCGCGAGCCGCTGCGCGCCGCCCGGACCTCCGGGGCCGCCGTACTCCACCCGCTCACCATCGACCTCGGCTCGCACTCCTCCACCCTCGCCCTGTTCAGCAACGAGCAGCTGACCGGCCACCCGATCGACCCGGCCCAGGAGACCACCCTGCTGGCCGAGTTCGCCGCCCTGCTGACCGATCCCGCGTTCGAGACCCTGGCCCCCGGGATCGTCGCGCGGACCTGGGAACTGCTCACCGCGATGCTCCCCGAGGACCGGCTGCCCGACCGCCCCGCCGGCCCCGCCGCCCTGGCCGACCTGCTCGACCCCCGGCGGACCGGCGGCGACCCGGCCGTCCCGGGCCTGGCGGCCGCCGCCCCGGCGGAGCCGTACCAGGAGGCGGCGCTGCGGCACGCCGTCACCCTCGCCGTCGAGGAGCTGACCGAGCGCCGCCACGACCTCGCGCCGGAGGTCTACCGCGACCTCGCGCCGGCGGTGCACCGCGTCCACGACACCGCCTTCCAGCAGGACGCCCTGCGCAGCCTGCGGATGATCCTGCTGCGGATCAGCCAGAGCTGGGACCGGCCGGAGATCCGCAGCGTGCTCGCCGCCGACCTGCGGGACATCCGCGCCTCGGTGCTGACCGACCGCGTCGGCGCCGCCCCGGGCGACCACCACCTGATCGTCCCCGGGCTCAAGCGCTGGCTGCTGCGGCCCCAGCCGTTCCCCGCGCTGGAGGTGCCGGGCCGGCCCGACGGCTGGCGGCCGGACACCGACCTGCTTCTCGCGCAGGCCTACCACGACCTCTCGCGCCGCGCGGAGCGGGCGCTGGCGGAGGCCGTCCGGCGCGGCACGGCCACCCCCGAGGAGGCCGTGCTGGTCGGCCTGCCGGTCGAGCAGGTGGTGGTCACCTACCCGGTCAGCACCCCGCCGGCCGCCCGCACCAGGCTGCAGCGGCTGGTCCAGGACGCGCTGGGGCTGCGCGCCCCGGGCGACGTGGACATCAAGTTCGACGAGGCCACCGCGGCGGCCCTGTACTTCCTGCTGAAGGGCTTCGGCGGCGACCTGGAGGCGGGCCTCGCCGAGTTCCGCTCCCGCGCCGAGCCGCTGCCCGGCGCCGAACCGCCGACCTGGCGGCAGATCATCGCGGTGACCGACATCGGCGGCGGCACCACCGACATCGCGCTGCTCGCGGTCGACCTGGAGGACCACACCGACCGCCCGACCTCGGCGGGAGCGGGCGCCGACCCGACGGACGGACCGGAGGAGCAGGACGGCATCCGGCTGGCCGGGCGCCGCTACCTGCTGCGCCCCCGGGTGCTCGGCAGCACCGGCCACCCGCAGCTCGGCGGCGACCTGGTCACCCTGCGGGTCTTCTACTGGATGAAGGCCGCCCTCGCCGACGCGCTGGTGGCGGCCGCCCGCAAGCGGCAGGCCGGCGGCGGCAGCACCAAGGGCTTCAGCACCGCGATCGCCGAGGCCGCCGCCTCCGACTGGACCGACCTGGCACCCCAGGTGCTCGCCTCGCACCGGCCGGAGCCCGTGCCGCCGCACGTCCGGGCCCTGCTGCGGACCCTGCTGCCCACCCACAGCACCCGCCCGGCCCGCGACCCGGCCCGCGACCCGGCGCACGACCCGGCCGCGCCCGGGCCGAGGCCCGTACTGCCCCGCTCCCGTGCGTTCGACGCGCTGTGGAACCACGCCGAGTACACCAAGAAGGACTATTTCGCGGCCGAGCAGGACGGCTCGGTCACCAAGCCGCTCGCCGCCGACCTGCCCGCCGACTGCCCCTTCCGTAAGGACGTCGAGGCGCTGCCGGAGCCGGTCCGGCTGCCGGTGGCCGGCTTCGAGGCGATCGTCCGCCCGGTGGTCGAGGAGGCCGTCCGGATGGCCGCCGACCTGGCCCGCCAGTGCCTCGGCGGTGCCTACGAGGACCGGGTGGACATCGTCGCGCTCTCCGGACGCACCACCGAGATGCCCCAGGTGCGCCGGATCGTCGGCCGGCGGCTGGTCCGGGAGTTCTCCGGGCGCGCCGACGGCCGGCGCCCGCTGGCCTGGGACCCGGCCCGGCTGATCGGGGCCGGCCGGTACGCCAAGCAGGCCGCCGTGCTGGGCGCCTGCTGGGCCCGCGGCACCCTCGACTACCGGACGGAGAACGACCGCCAGCGCCACCTCGGGGTGGACCGCCTCGACATGCGGATCGAGAACCTGCTGCTCACCCTCCCCAGCGGCTTCGGCCTGGCCACCAACCGCGGCCTGCCGATGCCCTGGCTGCGGGCGGGCCGGCCGATCGACCTCTGCGACCCCACCGGCCGCTGGTTCGTCCGGACCGCCTGGCGCCGTCTGATCCCCTCGATCGACCTGCACCGCATCATGGGCCGCGACCGCTCGATGGAGTGGGGCCGCTACCGCTACCTGGCGCACAGCCGGCCCGAGGCCGGCGCGGTGCTGCCCGAGGACGTCTGGTTCCGGATCGAGCTCGACCAGGAGCTGATCCCGACCCTGCTGCTCTGCCGGGGCGACCGGCAGGGGGTGCGGCCCAGGCTCCAGCCGTTCCACGCGGGCGACCCGGTGCACGCCCCGTACGCCGGCGGCGACCTGGAGAGCCGCCCGATCGAGCTCTCCGCCGTCCCGGAACTGGCCGGCTGCTTCGAGGACGGCAGGCTGGTGCGGATCCCCAGGCTGTCCGCGCGCCCGGCCGAGGAGGCGGGTACGCCGGCCGAGGTCTTCCCGTCCGGTGAGGCACGGGCCGTGCTGGAGTACGACTTCGTCACCGACGGCCCGGCCCTGGCGGCGCGCCCCGCCTTCCCGACCCCCGGGGAGGTGGAGACCCCCGGCGCGGTCTCGCCCGTCCCGCTGCCCACCGCCGGGCCCGACCACGTGGTGCCCGAGGTGTACGAGCTCTGGGCCGACGCCCCCGACGGTCCGGTCGGACTCGGCCGGCTGCGGTCGCCGACGCTCGGGCCCACCCCGCAGACCCCGCTCGGGCCGGTCCCGGTCTGGGCGCTGCTGGACGGCCGGGGGCGGCTCCGGCTGCACCGCGGCCACCCCGCCCACCTGGAGGCCCGCTCGCTCGCCGAGATGGAGGCGATGCCCGGTCATGTCTTCCGCACCGCGATGGACCCGGGCATCTCCGACTGGAACGACGACTGTGACCCGTTCACAGGAGACCACTGATGACAGAGCACCAGCAGCAGGCCCTGGCCCGGTTGCTCGCGGACCCGGCCGCCGGGCCCGCCCCGGCCGCCGCCTGGAACGTCCTGCGCAGCACCCTGTTCGACCTCGGCTCCGGGCCGTCCGGCCTCCTGGGGGAGGAACGGCTCGCCGACCTGGCGGCCGCACTCGCCCTGGTCGGCGCCGTGGACGCCGGCGCCCGGGAGGCGCGGGCCGCCCTCGCTACGGGCGGGGCGACCGGCGAGGCAGTCGGCGAGGCGACCGGCGGCGGGACGGGCGGCGGGACGGGGGAGGCAGTGGATCCCGTACCCGCCCCGCCGCCGAGCCCCGCCGAGCGGTACGAGCGGATCGCCCGCGAGGCCGTCCCGGATCCGGCGGCGGCCGAGCTGCTGGCCGGGGCGTACCCGCAGCTGCTCGCGGCGGTCAGCGGGCTGCTGGCGCTCGCCGCGGCGGGGGAGAGGCTGGGCAGGATCGACATCGGCCGGGGCGGTGGGGACGGCGCGCTGTCCCGGTTCGAGAGCGCGGCGGACCTCGCCGCCTACCGCAGCGACCTGCTCCTCGCGCTCGACCAGGTGGTCGGCGCGTCCTCGACGGCCGACCGCCTGGTGGCCCTCAACCTGCTCGACCGTCACCTGCGCGAGCTGGTGCCGGTCGCCGAGGACGGCCCCGGCCGCCTGCTGGTGCTCGCACCGCCGGCGGACGGCCGCTGGGCCGAGCTGCTCGCCGGGAGCCTGGCCACCCAGACCGCGCTCGCCGGGACGCCCGGCTGCCTGCTGAAGGTGGGAGTGCCCGAACCCGGCGGCGACTTCCGCCGGGTGCGGGACGCCCAGCTGCTGGCGGAGGAGAACTGCCTCGCCCAGCCACCCCGGCCGGCCGGGGCCGAGGAGTACCGGGTGGTCTGGGCGTACCAGGGCTGGCTGGTCGACGAGACCAGCGGCCGGCCGGTCCCGCTCTGCCGGGCCAGGGTGGTCTTCACCGAGCGCCCGCTCCGCTAGGAGCTGTCCTGGCGATCATGAGCGGAGCCAGCTGACGAGTGCTGCGGCGGTGACGGTGTCGGGTGTCGTGCGAGGCCGGCCGGTGGCCGGGCGTCAGGACGGGCGTCACAAGTGCGCGTTCTACGCGTTCGGGTCCCAGTCTGCGAGCTGCTCCATCGGCTCGGAGTGGCCGGTGATCTCCAGGCCGTCGAGCGGGACGCGCTCGTAGAAGTAGAGGACCAGTTCGCTCGCTGCGCCTCGCATCGCCATGTCGCCCGGCTCCGCGTCGGCGGCGAGACCGTCGCAGCGGACACCGTCGGCGTCGAGGGTCAGGCGCCAGGAGCGGCCCTCGGTCGTGTGCAGGTCGATGGTCGCCGGCTTGAACGGCCAGGGGACGGTCGTCGCCGAGACGGTCGTCAGGAACTCGTCGACGCCCTCGACCGCGACGTCCGTCGGCAGCGGCTGTGCGGCGCCCTGGGTGAGCTGGGCGTCGTAGGTGTGGACGGCGATCTCCTGGATCTGGTGCCGGGCCACGGCTCCGCTGGTCTCCGGGGCCTGCGAGCGGCCCCACCAGGTCCAGCAGCCGCGGTCCGGGCCGGCCTCGCGCATCGCGTCGAGCATGAGCTCGGTCGACTCGGCGAGCCAGGCGTCCAGGGCTTCGCGGTCGCGGGGCGCGGTCGGGGCGCCCTTCGGGTCCGTCTTCGCCGGGGGCTCAGCGCCCGGGCCCGCCGCGACGATGGCCGCCTGGCGGCGGCGGCCGTCGCCGAGGTGCTGCGCCAGTTCGCGCAGCGTCCAGTCCGGGCAGGTCGGGACCTGGACGTCAAGGTCGGGGGCGGACGCGATCGCGGCGCGGAAAGCGGCCGAGCGGTCTTCGATCAGCCGCAGGACCTCGGGGAACTCCAAGATGTATTGCACGGCGGTTATGTATCACGGCGCTCCGGCCGTCCGGTAGCGATTTTGTCGGACGAACGCGTCGACGGCCGGGCGCAGCGCCGGCGCCGAAGCCGTCCTGACACTCCGCGCACCGCTCGCACCGGCGCGACCACCAGGCCCGCTACCGACTCGCTGCTCGACCGACGAAGCCACTCCCGGCAATCCGCACCCCTGGCCGATGTCAGCGGCCCGAGTGGTGTCCGCGCCGGCGGCTAGGCCGACCGGTCCGCATCGGCGGGCGGCCGGGCGCGCGGGCGGCCACCATCGGAGCATGCAGCTACCCCTGATGCCGCCCGTGTCGCCGATGCTCGCCAAGTCGGTGGCCGAGATCCCGCCCGGCATGCAGTACGAGGCCAAGTGGGACGGGTTCCGGGCGATCGTGTTCCGCGACGGCGATGAGGTCGAGCTCGGCAGCCGCACCGGCAAGCCGCTGACCAGGTACTTCCCCGAGGTGGTCGAGGCCTGCCGGCGCGAGCTGCCGGAGCGCTGCGTGGTCGACGGCGAGATCGTGATCGCCCGGGACGGGCGGCTGCGCTTCGAGGAGCTGCTGGAGCGGATCCACCCCGCCGCCTCCCGGGTGCGCACCCTGGCCGAGCGCACCCCGGCCTCCTTCCTCGCCTTCGACCTGCTGGCGCTCGGCGACCGGGCGCTGGACCAGCGACCGCTCGCCGAACGCCGGGCCGCCCTGACCGAGGCGCTCGCGGGCGTCCGCGCGCCGGTCCACCTGGCTCCCGCGACCACCGATCTCGACCTCGCCCGCACCTGGTTCACCCGGTTCGAGGGCGCCGGGCTCGACGGCGTGGTCGCCAAGCCGCTCGACCAGCCCTACCGACCGGGCGAGCGCACCATGTTCAAGGTCAAGCACCAGCGCACCGCCGACTGCGTGCTGGCCGGCTACCGCGAGCACAAGAGCGGCCCGGTGGTCGGCTCGCTGCTGCTCGGGCTGTACGACCCCGACGGGCGGCTCCAGCATGTCGGCGTCTGCGCCTCGTTCCCGATGGCGCGGCGCCGCGAACTCGCCGAGGAGCTCAAGGAGTTGCGGATGGACGGCTTCGCCGGGCACCCCTGGGCCCAGTGGGCCGACGAGGGCGCCCAGGCATCCTCCCGGCTGCCCGGTGGGCCGAGCCGGTGGACCGGGAAGAAGGACCTCTCCTGGATCCCGCTGCGGCCCGAGCGGGTCTGCGAGGTGGCGTACGACCACATGGAGGGCAGCCGCTTCCGGCACACCACCCAGTTCCGCCGCTGGCGGCCGGACCGCGACCCGGCCGGCTGCTCCTACGAGCAGCTGGCCGAGCCGGTCTCGTACGACCTGGCGGACCTGCTCGGGGCCTGAGCGGGCGGCGGTCCGGGCTCCGGCCGGGGCCCGAGCGGGCGGCGGTAGGGGTGCCCGCTCGGTGCTCAGCGACGGTTGCGCGGGTGCTGGCGGGCCGTCCGCTCGTTGCCGTGCTTGTAGTGGCCGGTCCAGCGGGCCATCACCAGCTGGGCGTCCCCGGACTCGGCCTCCTCGACGAACTCCGCCGCACGCGGCCCGCGCAGCCGGGCCGCCACCTTCCCGTGGTGCCACACCACGACGCTGCCGTCGGGGTGCTGCTGGTAGCTGAAGCCGGAAGGTGCGGGCATGGGTTCCTCTCGTGGACGGTGGGGCCGCCCGTACCCTGGCAAGACCGCGCGCCCGGCGCAACGGAGTTTCGGTCCCGACGGGCCTACGGCGTGCGGGCCGTCGCTCACCGCGGCCCGGCGTCGACCAGGACCGCGATGCCGTCGAGGATGCGCCGCAGTCCGAACTCGAAGAGGTGGTCGAGGTCGAACTCGTACCCGGCCGCGGTCAGCCGCTCCAGGGCCGGGAACCGGCCGGTGCCGAAGAGTGCCAGGAAGGCCGGCTCCTGACGCTCCAGCCACTCCTCGCTGTCGAGGCCGCTGAGCGCCTCCGCCTCGGCCTCCGACTCCAGGTTGATCGCCGTGCCGCGGATGTAGTTGAGCAGCATCAGGTGGGCGGTGAAGGCGGTCGACGGGTCGAGTCCGTGGCGCTCCAGCGTGGCCAGCACCCACTCGCTGTACGGCACCGCGCCGGGCAGCGGTTGCGGCCGGGTGATCGACAGGGCCGGTGCCAGCCACGGGTGCCGGCGGAATCCGGCCCACAGCTCGCGGGAGGCCAGCTCCAGCCGGGGCCGCCAGAGCGGCGGCGCGTCGGCGGGCAGCGCCAGCTCCGCCCAGGCGGTGTCCATCATCCGGATCAGCAGGTCGTCCTTGTCGGCGACGTGCCGGTAGAGCGACATGGTCGCCACCCCCAGCTCGGTGCCGACCCGGCGCATCGAGACCGAGGCCAGCCCTTCCGAGTCCGCGACCTCGATCGCGGTGGCCACGATCCGGTCCGGAGTGAGGGCCTGCTCCGCCGCCGGCTTCCGGAGGCCGGGCCCGGTCCGCGCCGCGGGCCGCGGCGCCGTCGCCGCGGGCGGCTCCGCCGGCGTGCCCGCAGCGGCGACCACCGTGCCGACTCCCGGCACCGCCCTGACCAGCCCCTGCTGCCGCAGCTCGGTGAGCACCTTGGTGGCGGTGGCCATCGCCACGCCCCACTCCCGGGTGATCTCCCGGGTCGACGGCACCCTGGCGCCGGGCGCCAGCCGGCCGGTCTCGATCCGCTGCCGCAGCTCGGCCGCGATCCGGCCGGAGCGGGACTCCCCGTACTCGCCCACCCGTTCTCCTCCGCACTAGTGCACCTCGGTCGCACCGGGTGGCCGCCAGCCTAGCCGTCGGGGGCGGTCCGGTCCCGTCCGAGGGGCTCGCGAGCGCCCGCAGTACTAGTGCACCGACGGCCAACTCTCCCGATGGTAAGCGACTTCAGCGCCTTGCGCCCCTGATGCGTACGCCGTACATTCGGCGGTATGGAGAGCACCGAGATCCTCGTCTCCGGCGGTGGCATCGCCGGTCCCGCGCTTGCGTACTGGCTACGCAGAGCAGGATTCGCCGTCACCGTCGTGGAACGTGCCCCGGCACCCCGGCCGGGTGGTCAGACCGTGGACCTGCGCGGCGCGGGCCGCGTGGTGGTCGAGCGGATGGGGCTGATGGAGCGGGCCAGGGAGCTGACCGTCCGGCAGCACGGCCTTGCCCTGGTCGACTCGGCCGGCCGGATCACCGCGCGGATGGGGGCCGACAGTTTCGGCGGCGAGGGGATCGTCTCCGAGATCGAGATCCTCCGCGGCGACCTGGGCGCTCTGCTGCACGAGGCCGTCGCGCCGGAGGTCGAGTACCTCTTCGACGACACCGTCACCGGCCTCGACCAGGACGCGGACGGGGTGCGGGTCACCTTCGAGAAGGCGGGCCCGCGCCGCTTCGCACTGGTGGTCGGCGCCGACGGCCTGCACTCCGTGGTGCGGGCGCTGGCCTTCGGCCCGGAGCGGCAGTGCGTGCGTCCACTCGGCGTGCAGACGGCCTGGTTCACCACCACGGACCCGATGGAGCTCGACGGCTGGTTCCAGATGTACAACGCGCCCGGCGGCCTGGTCGCCTCGGCCCGGCCGGGCCGGTTGCCCGGCGAGGTCAAGGCCGGCCTCAGCTACCGGAGCGCACCGGAGCCGTACGACCGCCGGGGCACCGCGGCCCAGCGGGAGCTGGTCGCCGCCCGCTTCGCCGGCGCCGGCTGGCAGGTGCCGCGCCTGGTGGCGGCGATGCGCACCGCCCCCGACTTCTTCTTCGAGTCGATGGGCCAGGTCCGGCTGGACGGCTGGACCCGCGGCCGGGTCGCCCTGCTCGGCGACGCGGGCTACTGCCCCACCCCGCTCGCCGGCCTCGGCACCAGCCTCGCGCTGGTCGGCGCCTACGTCCTCGCCGGGGAACTCGCCGCGGCGGCCGGTGACCACCGGGTGGCGTTCGGCCGGTACGACGAGGTGATGCGGCCGTACGTCCGGCAGGCGCAGCAGTTGCCGCCGGGCGGCGCGGCCGGGTTCGCCCCGTCCGGCGCGCTCGCCATCCGGCTGCGGGCGGCCTCGATGCGGTCGATGAACCGCTGGCCGATGCGGAACATCCTGGCCGCCCAGTTCGCCAAGGCGGGGGACATCGCCCTGCCGGACTACCCGCTGCCGGGCAGCAGGTAGGCGTGCACCGCCAGCACCCGGCGATTGTCGTCGTCGGAGGGGGCGAGCTCCAGCTTGGTGAAGATGCTGGTGCTGTGCTTGGAGACGGCCTTCTCGCTGATGAAGAGGCGGTGCGCGATGGCGCTGTTGGAACGCCCCTCGGCCATCAGCGCGAGCACCTGGCGCTCCCGCTCCGAGAGCCTGGCGAGCGGTTCGCCGGAGCCGCGGCGGCCGAGCAGCTTGGTGACCACCTCCGGGTCCATCACCGTGCCGCCGCCGGCGACCGTGCGGATCGTGTCGACGAACTGGTCGTCGCTGAACACCCGGTCCTTGAGCAGGTAGCCGACCCCGCCCGCCCGGTCGGCGAGCAACTCCCGGGCGTAGATGTGCTCGACGTACTGGGAGAGCAGCAGCACCGGCAGCCCGGGGATCCGCTCCCGGGCGGACAGCGCCGCGCGGAGCCCGTCGTCGGTGTGGGTGGGCGGCAGCCTGATGTCCACGATCGCGATGTGAAGAGCTGGAAGCGGCTGCGGCCGTCGTCGGCGTCGAGGTGGTGCAGCGTGTGGACGAGCACGAGGGCGTCCTCGGCGACGGTGATGCCGAGTTCCTCCTCGTTGAAATGACTCTCTGAGCATGGGGAAGTATGGATGGTCTGGGGCGCTGGTCCGTTGACTTCTACGAGATGGTGGGGGCCGTTCCGTTTGCCGCCGAGGAGGAGTCCGCGTGGTTCGGCGACGTCCACGAGCGAGCTGAGGACTTCCAGGCCCGAGCCAAGGCCCAGGAATCCACACCGACCGCGATGCAGGAACTCGCAGACGCCAACCGCACGCTCAAGGCAGAGGCAGCGGAGCTGAGGACCGACCTGGCCGAGGAGCGGTCGAGGTCCAAGGTGATGCGCCGGATCATCGCCGAACCATCGCTCGAACTGGAGCAGGCCAAGGCGGAACTCGGCGCCGCCGCCGGCGTGGCCCGGCTACCCGTGAGGACCGGTCCGTCGGGGACGGTGAGGCGAGATTAAATGTCTGCGATCAAGGCAGAGAGCGCCGTATGGTCATGAACCTCCCAAGGGGGAGAGGAGGTTCACCAGAGATGGGATTGTTCAAGGACACGCCGCCCCGCGAGCATCCTGGGTTCACGCAACTGCGCTTCATGGCAGCCGGATCACCGTCATGGTGGAAGCAGAACCGGCACAAGGTCCTGGCGGTCGCAGGACTCCTCGCCGGGCTCTGGCTCGCCGGACACCACCACGACGCCATCCCCAAGACGTGCGCCCCTGCGAGCACATCCAGCACTTCTCGCTGACAGCGGCGCGAAGCCCGGCCCCGCGACCCGTATGGGGCCGGGCCCTCGCAGCCTGGTGCTTGGCAATGTCCTGACGACGGCGGCTCGGATCATCCTCTCCGGGCCGCTGATCACCGCGACTCTGATCCGAGCGCTCTGTCACGCAGCCCGGACGCGCTCGATGAGATCGGCGACACCGTCAACCTGGCGGTACGGCTTGAACGCCGGCGCGAGTCCGCGGACCAGGGTGACGCACCGCTCGGCGCCGATGCGGGTGGCCAGATCGAGGGATTCGGTGGTGACGGCGAGAGCCTGCTCGACGTCGTTGGACTGCAGGAAGCCCTTGGCCTGGTAGGTCAGGTAGATGCCACGCGTCTTGTCCCGGGCCTTGGGTAGGAGGGCCAGGCCCTCGGCCATCCTGACGTGCGCCTCGTCGGCCCGGCCGAGATCGAGCAGGCACTGGCCGAAGTCGACCGCGAGGTCCGCGGGGCTCATCCACGCGCACCAGCCCGGCGCGGGGTCGCTGGCCCGCGTCGACAGTGCGGTCTCGGCGTCGGACAGGTCGCGGTAGCACGCGGAGCGTTCGCCGAGCGCGGCGTAGGCCCTGGCCCGCCGGAGGAACAGCAGCGACCGGGCGGTGGGGTGCTTGGTACCGGACAGTGCGTGGCCGAGCTGGTCCACGGAGATGTTCGGCTGGCCGATCCAGTTCGACTGGTAGGCGAAGTCGGAGAGCACACCGGCGCCGAAGTCGCGGTCACCTGCGGCGTTGGCGGCTTGCAAGGCCCCTGCCCAGAGCTTCCCCGCGGCAAAGTGCTTGCCCTGGTCGAAGCGGTACCAGCCGCAGGTGGTGGCCAGTGACGCGGCCAGGAGGTGCAGCCGCTTGGCGACGGGCTCGGCGTGGCTGCCGCCCTCGATCAGGTCGGTGACGGTGGCGAGATGAGCGTCCATCAGCTTGATCGTGTGCTGGCGCTGTTCGGTGGGCAGCGTCGTCAGCTTCGCGCTGGTTTCCTCCAGCCAGTCCACGAGCCCGGGGTCCACGGCCGTCCTGCCGTCGAGGGCGGAAGTCAGGCGATCGGGCTCGATCGTGGCCCACTGGGCGGCGAGGCCGGCCAGCGAGACGGCGCTGAAGGTCATGAAGCTGCGGCGGTCCATGGCGGCTCTCTGTGCATCTCGAAGTGCTTGGACGGTGTACGCCGATCCGAGTGGCAGGGGAACCTCGCGGCCGGGCAGCCAATCGGGCCACCCGAACAGCTCCATGTCGGCGATCGGAACGTCGAAGGCTTCCGCAATCAGGATCTGGGAGTCCAGGTTCGGCTGCTTGCGCCAGTTCTCCCACCGGCTGACGGCCGTCTTGTCCGCGCCGGAGCGGAGCCCGTGCTTGCGGGCGGCCCGGTCGAGGAACACGACGAGGTCGCTCTGTGACCACCCGCGCAGTTCACGGGCGTAGGCGAGGGGGTGCCGATCGGGTCGTCCACGGGGCCAATTCCATCATCGACAGTGACAGGCAGCCTACTGCGCGCGAGCGCGGGACAACCCCGGGACTACAGGCAATGCCTTTCCGGGAAAACGGAGTTGGCGCTGTACTCGACACGCATCGACAAGTTCCCTCACGAAGCGGAAGGAGTCAGCCCATGAAGCGACGCGGGGGTCATCGGCCTCGGACACCAGGCACTCGAAGACCACCTTCCCGGCCTGCTCGCCTCCAACCGGGCCGAGTTGGTCGCGGTCTGCGACAACGACCCGGACACCCTGCGGGCCCAGCAGGACACGTACACCGTCCCGGGCTTCACCCGGGCCGCCGACCTGCTGGACAGCGTGGCGCCGGATTTTCTCGCCGGCGGTGGTGTCGCGCAGGGTGACGCCGGTCAGCTTCGGGTCGCCGTGGATCTCCTCGACCGCGCTGTCCCAGGCGAAGGTGATCTTCGGATCGGCCAAGGCCCGCTCCTGCATCGCCTTGGAGGCCCGCAGCTCGCTGCGGCGGTGCACCACGGTGACGCTGCGGGCGAAGCGGGAGAGGAAGGTCGCCTCCTCGAGAGCAATGTCGCCGCCGCCGACCACCGCGATGTCCTGGTCGCGGAAGAAGAAGCCGTCACAGGTCGCGCACCAGGAGACGCCGCGGCCGGAGAGCTTGTCCTCGTGCGGCAGACCGAGCTTGCGGTGCTGCGAGCCGGTGGCGACGATCACCGCGCGGGCCTTGTGCACGGTGCCCTCGGAGTCGGTGACGGTCTTGATGTCACCGGTGAGGTCGACCGCGACGATGTCGTCCGGCACCAGCTCGGCGCCAAAGCGCTCGGCCTGGGCGCGCATGTTGTCCATCAGCTCCGGGCCCATGATGCCGTCCCGGAAGCCGGGGAAGTTCTCCACCTCGGTGGTGTTCATCAGCGCGCCGCCCGAGGTCACCGCGCCTTCGAAAACCAGCGGCTGGAGGGAGGCACGCGCGGTGTAGCGGTGTACCCGGCGGGGCCGGAGCCGATGATGATGACCTCGCGCACGTCGGGGCCGGTCTGAGCGGTGTCGGTCATGAAGATGTCAGCTCTCCTGCTCGGCCTTGGCGTCGATCTCGGCGATCAGGCCCTCGATCAGGTTCTTGATTTCGTCTCGGATCGGGCGCACGGCCTCGACGCCCTGGCCGGCCGGGTCATCCAGCTTCCAGTCGAGGTACTTCTTGCCGGGGAAGTACGGGCAGGCGTCGCCGCAGCCCATGGTGATCACGTAGTCGGACGCCTGGACGGCCTCGGTGGTGAGGATCTTCGGGGTCTGGTCGGAGATGTCGATGCCCAGCTCAGCCATCGCGGCGACGGCGGCCGGGTTGACCTGGTCGCCGGGGATCGAGCCGGCCGAGCGGACCTCGACGCGGTCACCGGCGAGGTGGCGCAGGAAACCGGCGGCCATCTGCGAGCGGCCGGCGTTGTGGATGCAGACGAACAGCACGGAGGCGATGGGAGCGGACATCGGTAGCGGTTCCTTCGGTTGCACGGGACCGGCGGTGCGGAGGCGGCCGGAGAGGGGCTCGCCAAGCGGGCCCGACGACCGGTAACGTATCAGCCCATGGTGACGTCAGTCGATAGTGATGTGTTGAAGGTTCTGGCCGACCCGCTGCGGATGCAGATCGTGCGGCTCCTCGCCGGTGAGGCGCTGTGCACGACGCACCTGGTGGAGGAGACCGGCGCCAAGCAGACAAACCTGTCCAACCACCTCAAGGCCCTTCGGGACGCCGGGCTGGTCGACACCGAGCCCTGCGGGCGCTTCACCTACTACTCGCTCCGCCCGGAGGCCATCGAGGCCCTGGCCTCGGACTTCGCCTCGCTGGCCGCCACCGCCCGCGAAGCCGCCGTGGAAGGCCGCAAGCGGTCCTGCTGAGCCACCCCAGCCCCAACCCGGCGGCCTGACCCGCCCTTTGCACAGGAGTGCCCTGATGAGCGCCATGGACGAGGCTAGACCCGAGATCACCGAGGCGGAGCCGCTGGCCGCCGAACCGCCGGCGGTCCCGCTGCTGAACCGGCTGGCGGCCGAGCTTGTCGGCACCGCCGCCCTGGTCGCCGTCGTCGTCGGCTCCGGCATCCAGGCCACCGAGCTGAGCCACGACGTCGGCCTGCAGCTGCTGGCAAACTCCCTGGCCACCGTGTTCGGCCTCGGCGTACTCATCCTGCTGCTCGGCCCGATCTCCGGGGCACACTTCAACCCGGTCGTCACCCTGGCCGAGTGGTGGACCGGCCGCAAGGACCCCAAGGGCCTCGGTGCCCGCGAGGTCGCCGCGTACATCCCGGCGCAGATCGTCGGCGCGATCGGCGGTGCGGTGCTGGCGGACGCGATGTTCGGGCAGGCGTTGGTGAAGTGGTCCGCGCACGACCGCTCGGCCGGGCACCTGCTGATCGGCGAGGTCGTTGCCACCGCCGGCCTGGTCCTGCTGATCTTCGGCCTGGCCAAGACCGACCACCTGCGCTTTGCCCCGGTCGCGGTCGCCTCGTACATCGGCGCGGCGTACTGGTTCACCTCCTCCACCTCCTTCGCGAACCCGGCGGTGTCGATCGGCCGGGCGTTCACCGACACCTTCGCCGGGATCGCGCCGTCCTCGCTGCCCGGCTTCATCGGCATGCAGCTCATCGGCGGTGTGGTCGGCCTGGCGCTGGTTGCGCTGATCTTCGACCAGCGCCGCCGGGCCGCCGCGGCGAAGTAGCCCGCAGCCCTGCCGCAGCACGACGGCCCCGCCCCTCGGGGCGGGGCCGCTCGCGTCCGTGGCGTCAGCCGATGGCGGGGCTGCGGCGCTCGATCAGCAGGACGTCTCGCCACCGGCCGTGCTGGCGGGCGACGCGCTCGCGGGTGCCGATGACCCGGAACCCGGCGCGGGCGTGCAGGGCGAGGCTGGCGGTGTTCTCCGGGAAGACGCCGGACTGGATGGTCCAGATCCCGGCCGCCTCGGTGGAGGTGATCAGCGCCCGCAGCAGGGCTGCGGCCACGCCCCGGCCGCGTGCGGCGGGGTGGACGTAGACGGAGTGCTCGACGACCCCGGCATACGCGGGCCGGGTGGAGACCGCGCTGACGGCGGCCCAGCCCAGCACCTCGCCGTCCGCGCCCAGCCCGACGTGGCGGTGGGCGGGCAGCCGGGCGGCGTCGAAGGCGTCCCAGGCGGGGACGGCGGTCTCGAAGGTGGCGTTGCCCTCCTCGATGCCTGCCCGGTAGATCCCCAGGACCTGATCGGCATGCTCGGGGCCCATCGGCGCGAGGGTGAGGGCGGCGTGCGGCACCGGGTGCTCCTTCGTTCCGCTCAGCGGGGCAGGTCGAGCAGGGCGGCCATGCCGGCCACCACCGACGGGGCGACCTTGTAGTACACCCAGGTGCCGCGCCGCTCGCTGGTCAGCAGTCCGGCCTCGCGCAGCTTCTTCAAGTGGTGGGAGACGGTCGGCTGGGACACGCCGACGTCCTGGATGTCGCACACGCACGCCTCCCCGCCCTCGTGCGAGGCGATCTTGGAGAACAGCCGCAGCCGCACCGGGTCGGACAGTGCCTTGAACATCGCGGCCATCCGCACTGAGTCCTCCGCCGACAGCTCGGCCGAGGTGATCGGCGGGCAGCACGGCGCCGCGTCCTGCTCCAGGACCGACAGCAACTCCAGATTCGACATGCGTCTATGTTGACATCCGTCGATCCTGGGTGCAAGGTCGAGATGGCCAACATATCGACAGTTGTCGAATCAGCCGGGCGGTCGCCGCCCGTGCCAGCTCACCGCGAAGGGGACCACCGCCATGCCCGAAGGCACCGACCTGCCCGTCCTCGTCATCGGCGCCGGCCCCATCGGGCTCGCCGCCGCCGCCCACCTCACCGAGCGCGGCCTGACCCCGCTGGTGCTCGAAGCGGGCCCGGCCGCCGCGACCGCGGTGCGCGAGTGGGGCCACGTGCGGCTGTTCTCCACCTGGGTCGAGCTCATCGACCCGACCGCCGAGAAGCTCCTCGCCCTCACCGGCTGGACGCGCCCGGATGGCGCGACCTACCCGACCGGCGCCGACTGGGCCGAAAAGTACCTGCAGCCGCTCGCCGACGTGCTCGGCGACACCGTCCGCTACAACACGACGGTGACCGGCGTCGCCCGCGCCGGCCGCGACCGCGTCGTGGACTCCGGCCGCGAGGACCAGCCCTTCACCGTCCACCTGACCGGCGCCGACGGTCGCGAGGAGCGGATCACCGCCGCCGCCGTCATCGACGCCTCCGGCACCTGGTCCACCCCCAGCCCGCTGGGCGCCGACGGCCTGCCCGCGATCGGCGAGAAGACCCACGCCGCCCGCATCTCCTACCGAGTCCCCGACCTGAAGGACCCCGCCGTCCGTGCCCGGTACGCCGGCAAGCGCACCGCCGTCGTCGGCTCCGGCGCCTCCGCCTTCACCGCGCTGGCCACCCTGGCCGACCTCGCCACGCAGGAGCGCGGCACCCACGCCGTGTGGGTGCTGCGGCGCGGCATCACCGGCTCCACCTTCGGCGGTGGCAGCGCCGACCAACTGCCCGCCCGCGGCGCCCTCGGCCAGGCCGCCAAGGCCGCCGTCGAGAGCGGCCACGCCACCGCCCTCACCGGCTTCCGCACCGCCGCCGTCGAGCAGGCCGGCGACAAGCTCGCCCTCGTCTCCGAGGACGGCCACCACGCCGAGGACCTGGACGAGATCATCGTCCTGACCGGCCTGCGCCCCGACCTGGGATTCCTGTCCGAGCTGCGGCTCGGCCTGGACGAGCGCCTGCAGGCACCGACCGAGCTGGCCCCGCTGATCGACCCCAACCAGCACTCCTGCGGCACCGTCTACCCGCACGGCGTGAACGAGCTCTCCCACCCCGAGCAGGGCGTCCACCTGGTCGGCATGAAGTCCTACGGCCGCGCCCCGACCTTCCTCGCCATGACCGGCTACGAGCAGGTCCGCTCGATCGCCGCCCACCTCGCCGGCGACACCGAGGCCGCCCAGCGCGTCGAACTCACCCTCCCCGAGACCGGAGTCTGCGGCGGCGCCGGCCTGTTCGACGAGCCGGCCGCCGAACAGGGCGGCGGCGGTGGCTGCTGTGCGGCCCCGGCTGCCGCACCCGTTCCGGTGGCCATCAGCATCGGCGCCTCACTGGAGCAGGCCTCGGCCAGCGGTGGGTGCTGCTGAACCACTGGCAAACCAACGCCCGAAGGCAGTCCCTGCCACTTGGCCGGGGCCGCCCTTGCGCGTTGGCGAGACGCCAGCCGGCCAGAGGCGCGCGGCCGTCATCACCGGGTCCTGCGGGCTGGCGGATCGCGGCGTAAGGGGCCCAGGCGTCCTGCCGAGTGGTCCTACTCAGGGAGCACGGTTATGAACCCGCGGACGCGGCTGACCGGCCCGACAACTACCAGCCTGGAATCGTGACCGACCTCAGCAGGCCGGTCACGTCGTGGACGCCAGCCGGCAATGATCTCCCCTCACCCCACCAGGAGTGGATCTCCTTCCAGCCGAGCTCGGCCGAGGAGACACCGTGGTCCAGAGCGCGTAGGCACTCGTTCGTGACGATCACCGCCGTCCAGACGAAGCTATGCGCTCTCAGGTCTCGGTACTCCTCGTTCCTACGACCGTTCCCCGCCACCGGCATGGAGCCAAGCGCCGGCCCGAACTCGCCCGAGCGGTCGATCCCAGTACGGACACCTCGTGCCCTCTCGTAGGCCGACCGCACCGAGGCACTCGGCCAAAGCGCCGCAGCGGCAAGAGACTCCGCGAGGCCGCCGATGGGTCAGTGCGGTTGGTCGCCAAGCCCGCTTCCAGGAAGCGGTCCCGAGTTGAGCAGAGGCCGAGCAGAACTTCGCCCAGTACGGGAGTGTCGCTCGAGGCATCCACGTCCAAGACTGATGTCAACCCTTCTCGAAGGTAGAGCCGGATGGGCTGGGGAGCGCAAAGCCGACAACTTCAATTCCGACACATGGCTTGCCTAGTGAACGGCCGGGAGGTGCCACAGGCCGGCGGCGTAGCTCGTGTTGCGGCGCCGACCGAGGAGTACCTCGCCGTCCTCGGCCAGGACGAGGTGGACGCCGACGATCAGGGTCAGTGGATCGGCCCGGGACTCCGGGGGCGCGGTGCGGCGGATGTCGTCGCGGGGCTTCACGCCGTCCTCCCGGCGGGCCGGTCGGCCGCGGCGGCGAGCAGCGGCAGGTAGTGCTGCAGGTAGGGCGGGACCTTGAGCGTCGGCACCTCGTCGAGGGCGACCATCCGCACCTCCAGACCCTCGTCACCGAGCCGCAGGTCGCTCGCGGGGCCGTCCCAGACGGCGTGCAGGACGCGGGTGAGCGGGTGCACGAGGTCGTGCTGCGGACCAGGCACCCGGTGCATCCGGGTGATCGTGAGCCCGGCCTCCTCGAGGACCTCCCGGGCCGCGGTCTCCTCGGGGGTCTCGTCGCCCTCGCGCCAGCCGCCGATCGGTGTCCAGTAGCCGGGCCAGGCGATCCCTTCCTTGTCGTCGCGATGGTGCATCAGCAGCCGCCCGGCCGGGTCGGTGACCAGGACCAGGACACCCTCGAACTCGTCGGCCGGCGCAGGTTGTTCCAGGTAGAGCGCGGTGCCGCAGCGGTGGGCGCGCAGGACCTGGAGGAGCCTCCGGTAGCGGTCCGGGCGCATCCGGGCGCGCCAGTCGTGGGCGGTCTCGAAGCGCCACTCGGTGTGCTCGGCCGGATCGAGGCGGATCCGGCCCTGCTGCTCCTCGGTGAGGACCCCGCCGTCGAAGACGTACCCGCAGACGGGGACGGGGTACTCGGTGCCGGCGGCCTCGTGGATGACGGCGACCAGGCGCCGTCGGGCGATCACCGCGGGGTTCTCCGCGGCGAGGTCCAGGCCCAGCTCCTCCCGTGCCTCTCGTAGGGCGGTGCCGAAGGGGGCCTCGCCGTGCTCGACGTTGCCGCCGGGGAAGCTCCAGACCTCCGGGTTGATGGTGGAGCGCATGCCGAGGAATCGGCCCTGCGGGTCGCTGACGAGGAAGCACCCGTAGCTGGTGGGCCGGGCGACGGTGCTGAGGTAGCCGCCCACCGGCCGCCAGCCCGGGATCGCCAGACGGCGGGTGAGCCACTCGACGACCGCCCGCTGCCCGTCGGCGGTCGGCGGCAGGGCGTCCGCGCTCGCCCACTGATGGCTGTCGTGCTCCGGCGAGAGGACGACCGGCGTACCGTCCGGCACGACGGTGGTGAAGATGAACCGGCGTACGCGCCGGCCGCGCCGATCGACGAAGTCCAGGCTCCGTAGGTAGTCCAGCACCAGGCCGGTGAGCCCGGTCGCCTCGGCCAACTCCCGCGCCGCGCCCGCCGGCACCGGTTCGCCGTCCTCGCGGGCACCGCCCGGGTACTCCCACCGGCCCGGCAGGACGTCGTTCGCGGCCCGGCGGATCATCAGGATCCGGCCCGAGGCGTCGCGGACCACGACGCCGAGGCCGATCCGCTCGATGCCCTCGCGGACGGCCAGGCCGGTCAGTACCTCGAAGTCGATCACTGGAGGGGCTCCTCGGTGTCGCGGGCGGGTACGCCGAGCCGTCCTTCGGCAGCGGTATCCACGGCAAGTGCGATGCCGGATGGTCGAGTTGGACGGTTCTGAGTGCGGAGTGGTGACTGATGATGGTGCTGTTCGAATGCCTCGTTCAAGCGGATTCCCTCCGGGCGAGCCCGGGGCGAACGGGGACATTTCGAGCACCGCCCCGGCCCGGCCGGGGCACTCCGCCAGTCGGCCGCGGAGTGTGGCGGGCGGAGCGGCGCAGTCCGGCGCACAGGCGGAGAGCGCCCGTTCGAGCGCCTGGCCCCGGCTGGGGTCGAGGCGGCTGCGGGCGCTCTCGTGGGTGAGGAGGTCGCGCGGGGCGTAGCCGTCGGGGGAATCACCCGTTCGGCCGGTCAGCTCCCGAATGAGGTATTGGGCGGCAGGGCCAACTCGGGCCGGTCACGTCACCCACGGCCGCACCGCCGGCGGCGCCCACCTGCCCCGTCGTCAGGGGCCGTCAGGACTCCGTCGCCCGATGGTGCGGAGGGCAGCGCCGGGTGAAACCGGCGGGGCAGCGGCCTGGGTCAGGCCTGCTCGAACTTCTCGGCGAGTTGGTGGTGGATCCGGAGTTCGCGGGTGCGGGCGGCGCTCAGCAGCACGATCGACTTGGCTTCGTTGAGCGAGCTCGGGCTGCCGCCCAGCAGCTCGCGGGTGACGATGACGGAGTCGATCACCGAGGCGCCCTGGCTGCGGAGCAGGTGCTGGACGGCTTCCATGCCGTTCTCCTGGTCGAGCAGCGGCAGGCTCTGCTCCACCAGGAGGGTCAGCCGGGAGGCCCGCTCGGGGGCATAGCTCCGGAAATTGTCGAGCACGGGGTCTCCCTCGGGTGCGGCAGGATCTCGACCGAGATCGCGGTGCTGGTCTTCCGGGTGATGCAGCGTCAGTCGACCGGGTGGGGGAAATACCGGAGTGGAAATTCACCGCCCGGCTGCATCGATTTCACCACCGGCCCCCCGGCGGAGTGCCCGCCGGGGAAAGGAAATGGCCGGACCCGGCCTTTCGGCGGGGCCCGGCATTTTCCACCGGAGGCTCAGGCCTGGGCGGCGGCGAGCTTCGGGTTGGGGCCGTACTGGTTGTCGTTCGGCTGGCCCTCGGTCGCCCAGAAGACGATCAGGATGATGCTGCCGATCAGCGGGACCAGGGCGATGAGCAGCCACCAGGCCGAACGGCCGGTGTCGTGCAGGCGGCGGAAGCCGACGGCCAGCGACGGGAGCAGCACGGCCAGCGAGTAGAGGCCGCCGAGGAGACCGGAGGTGCCGGCGATGCCGTCGACGATCGCCAGGACGATCGAGGCGATGATGTTGAAGAGGGCGAACATCCAGAATTCCTGGCGGCGCGCGCGGCCGTTGAATCCCACATAGTTCTTGACAACTGCCAGGTACCAGTCCACCGGTGGCGCTCCTATTTCTCATGGCTGCTGAGCGGAGCGAACCTATGGCCTGCCCGACGGGGGGTCAACCCGTTTATGCGGGGCCGATGCTCAACTGTGATTGGCCATCGGGCGGCCTGTCCGGTTTGGGGTACCTGTGGAGGTTATTTCCACAGGTACCCCAACGAATTCTGACGGTGTGCCAGGTGAATTCCGGAGGGGTTTCAGTGCCGGTGGTGGTTGTCGGGCTGGGCGGGGTCGCCGGGGTGTTCGAGGCCGGGGACGAGGGTGAGCCGGGTGGCCCTGGTGCGGTCGAGCCAGTGGGCGAAGGCGGTCCGCCGGGCGGAGTCCAGCAGCTGCTCGGCGGCCTCGGCGGGGTGCTCGTGCGCGGGGGTGCGACGTTCCAGCAGGGTGGCGGTCCAGCCGCCCGCCGAGACCGGGCGGCCCGGCTCCGCGGCGCCGAGGGCGGCGGCCAGGGCGGTCGGCAGCGAGCCGGGCGTCGCCTCGAACTCCCCGTCCGGGGTGGCCAGCCGCCAGACCTCGACGGGTGGGCCCGGCGGCGTCGGAGCCCGGAGCTCCGGGTCGGCGGCGGTGCCGGCGGTGACGGCGCGGTAGACGGCCCGGACGGCGGCGCTGCCCTCGAAGGCGGCGGCGGTGATGGAGCCCAGCTCGACGGCGGCCCGCTGGTCCAGCCGGACCGGTTCGGCCTCGGCGCGGTCCAGCCCGCGTTCGGCGGCCTCGGCCGCGCACAGCTCCTCGGTGAGCACCACCTGGGCGACCCACCGGGTCAGCTGGCGGTCCTCGGCGCTGCCCGGCACGGGCAGCGCGGCCGAGCGCGGCCCACGCCGCAGCGCGGCCAGCCGGCGGTCCAGCTCGGTCCGGGCCAGCGGGCGGCCGTCGAGCAGTCCGAGGACCGCCGCCGCAGCGGGGGCGTGCGGATGCCCGTGGGGGTGCTCGTGTTCGTGCGCGTGCCGGTGGCTCACGGCGCGATCACCAGCTCGACAGTCGGCGCGTACTGGCAGCGGCCGAACCACATCACCTTGGCCAGCGCCCAGTAGGCGCCCGGCTCGGCGTCCGGCGGCGCCGCCAGGTCGAAGGCGACGGTCAGCTCGGCCCCGGCCGCGACCGCGAACCCGCGCACCGGGGCGCCGACCGTGTCCCACACGCCCCAGGGCGCCACCACCTGCAGCTCGCCACGGATCTCGCCGCGGGTCCGGTTGCCGAGCACCAGCTCCAGGTTCGCCCGGCCGCCCGGCCGTAGCCGGACCGACTCGGCCGCCACGGCCACCGTCAGCCCGGTCTCCCGCCCGGTGGCGGCCTTGGTGCCCTGGGCGGCGGTCCAGTCCTCGGGGGTTTCGCCGGGCACCGGCAGCAGCGCGGGCAGTTCGCCGACCGCGATGGTGGCCACGTCCTCGATCTGTTGCCCCGCGTGCTCGATCCGGACGGCCGCGAAGTACAGCCCGGGCCCGACCCCGGCCGGCGGGGTGAGGGTCACCGGGAACCGCAGCTGTCCGGACGCCTCCAGCCGGTACGGCCTGCGGCTCACGCTCGGCCGCCAGCCTGCCGGGGCGAGCACCTCGGCGGCGCCCTCGACCTCGGCGTCCAGCAGGTGCGAGGCGAGCACGGCGGAGAGCCGCACCGGCTCGCCGGTGGTCCGCAGCAGGCCGGGGGACAGGCCCACCGAGACCGGCAGGTAGCCCATCGGGGCCGGTCCGCGGTTGTGCAACCAGTAGCGGGCGTGCACGGGTTGGGCGAGTTCGGCGGCCGGGCCCAGGAGCGCGCCTGCCGAGCGGGCGCCGGCCACCCGGGCCGTCACGGTGGACACCTCCGAGCCGGCCAGCTCGATGCCCGCGCCGGCCTCGGCGCCCGGCCGCTCCAGCAGGTCGGCCCGGTGCACCCCGGTCAGCCGCAGGGCGCCGCCCAGGCTCGCGGTGCGGCCCAGCCCGGTCGACTCGACCAGTCGCAGGGTGACCCCGCCGGCGGCCGGGTCGGTGACCGCCGCCGAGCCGTGCGCGATCGGGTTCCCGGTGGGCTTGAGGGCGCCGAGCAGCACCTCGCGGGCCGGCTCCACCCGCAGCCAGGCGCGGGTGCCGGGCAGGTCGCCGCTGCGGGCGGGTGCCAGCCGGGGGAGCAGCGGGTGGTTGAACTCCTGGCCCTGGGCGGGCAGCGTCAGGGCCCGCCAGTCGCCGTCCCCGGAGACCAACGAGTAGCAGAACTCGTGCGTCCAGTGCTGGAGTTGGAAGGAGGCCCAGTCCGGCAGGGTGCGCTGCGGCGGGTCGATCCAGACCCCCGAGGGCCAGCCGGTGCACGAGCGCATCAGCGACAGGTGCAGGGCGCCGGTCGGGTCCACCGCGAAGCCGGGCAGCCCGTAGGTGAGCAGCGCGACGGTGTGGTCGGTGAGCTGCTCGGTGGCGGGCAGCCGGCCCGGGCAGACCGCGTGCAGCACGGCGTCGGCGAGGTCCTCGGCGAGCGCCGCCGGGTCGAGGGCCACCAGCGCGGGCAGCGCCCGCAGGTCGCGCAGGTCGGCGTCCGGCTGCCAGACCTCGTGCAGCGGCTTCTCGGCCGGCACCCAGACCCGGCCGTGCGCGGCCAGCGCCGCCGCGTACTCGGCGCCGGCCCGTTCCAGCAGCTCCCGGGCGGCCTCGTTGTGCTCCGGCCCGCCCAGGACGATCCGGAAGTCCGGCAGGTTGGAGTCCACGTCCAGCCAGCCGTACCGGGCCCGCTCGGCGCTGCCGGTGGTGGCGGTCACCCCGACCCGGGCCAGTGCCACCACCAGCTCGCGGGCGTCGGCGGCCGAGGCCAGGTCGGGGACGACCACCTCGGCGACCCCCAGCGCCCGGGCGCCGAGCGCCTCGCCCGCCGGGTCGGTGAGCTGGACCCGGGCGGTGGCGCCGAGGCCGAACCAGGTGTTGGCGGGGTTGTCGAGGGTCCACGGCGACACCGCGCAGTCCACGTCGGGCAGCGCGAAGCCCCGTCCGACCACCGCGTCGGCCACCTCGCTGACCGGCAGCGCGCCGGGCAGGTCGACCGGGAAGCGCAGCCGCAGCAGCCGGTCGGCGCCCGCGAAGTCCACCACCCTGGTCCGGCAGTCCACCCGGTCGACGCCGTGCCAGAGGGTCACCGTCTGCTCGAAGCGGATGCCCTCGACGGTGCCGGCGACCACCAGCCGCTCGCCCAGGGGTCCGGTCTCCCGGCGCACCGCGGCGGGCGCGGCCGAGGCACCGGTGACCGGGCCCTTGGGGACGAGGTGCCAGGGCCCCTCGCCGAAGTCGGGGTGCTGCGGGTACTCCTCGTACACCCGCAGCTCGTTGCCGACCTGGCCGCCGCGGATCAGCTCCCGGCCGCTCTCCTTGTCCCGGACGGAGGCCAGGCCGCCGCCGCGGACCGGGTCGGCGGTGACCCGGTAGCGCGCGTTCTCGGCCACCAGCCCCTCGGCCGGGGACCACAGCGGGGCGCCGGCGCCGGCGGTCAGCCGCCAGCTGCGCCAGCCGAGGGCGGGGACGTCCGCCGCCAGGAACCACAGGGTGCCCCGCTCGACGGCGCTGGGCACCTCGGCGCCGGTGTCGTCCAGCACCCGGGCGTCCTCGGTGCCGGCCGGCAGGCGGACGGCGGTGAGGGCGCTGCGGTCGAAGGAGAGGGTGTTGGCGACCACGATCGCGCGGCCCTCGCCGGTGGTGTCGATCCGGGCCACCAAGGCGTCCAGGGCGGTGTCGCGGACCTCGGCGGCCAGGTCGTGCGCCTCCCGCCAGCCGCTCAGCAGGTCGATGTAGACCTGGTCGGACTCCGAGCCGGTGATCGCGTCGTGGTGGGCGCCGTAGGCGAGTTGGCGCCAGACCTTGTCGAGCGCGGCGTCCGGGTAGCGGCCCAGCCCCTGGACGGCGGCCAGGGTGGCGAGCTTCTCGGCGTCCACCGCGGCCACCTCGGCGGCCCGTTGGGCCTGCTTGGTGTCGATGTAGGAGACGTCCTTGCCGGTGTAGACCGGGTTCATGTCCCGGGTCTGCGGGCTCGGCCGGCGCCCGGTGGCGGCCAGTTCGGCGCGGACGGCGGTGAGGAACTCGCGCGGGGTGCCGCAGACGAACCGGGGCCACAGGTACTTGGCGGCCCAGGAGCGGTGCACCGCGGTGACCCACTTGTTGGGCGGGGTGTAGTCGGTGCCGACCGGCAGCAGCAGGTTCCTGGTCGCGCCGACCGGCTTGAGCTTGCGGTAGAGCTCGTACACCGCCTGCTCGGCGGCGGCCAGGTCGGGCGAGGAGTCCATCCACCAGCCGGCCGAGTAGTGGTGCGGCATGAAGTGGGTCAGCACCCCGCGGCCCGAGGGCGAGAGCCACTCGAACTCGCTCGGGAACTGCATCACCGTCGCGTCGTCCTTGGCCTCGCGGAAGTTCTTCTGGATCGGGCCCCACTGGTGGAACGGGCCGCGGGCCCAGGCGCTGCCGGTCAGGCCGGCGTCCGCGAGGTAGCCGGGGAACTGCGGGTCGTGGCCGAACACGTCGAGCTGCCAGGCGGTCTGCGGATCGCCGCCGAGGATGTCGCGCTGGTAGCCGATGCCGTACACCAGGTTGCGGATGGTGCTCTCCGCGCCGGTGAGGTTGGTGTTGGGCTCGTTGTAGGTGCCGCCGACCAGCTCCACCTGACCGCTCGCCAGCAGCCGCCGCAGATCGGCCCGGCGCTCGGGGTGCTGGTCGAAGTACGGTTTCAGGTAGTCGATCTCGGCCAGCACGAACTTGTAGACCGGGTCGCGCAGGGCCAGGTCCAGATGGGTGTCGACCAGGGCGAAGCCGTTGCGCTCCCAGAGCGGGCGGGTGGTGGCGTCGCCGGAGAGCAGCTCCCAGGGGGAGGTGTAGGCGGCCTGGGTGTTCCACCAGACCGGGTCGTAGTGGAAGTGCGAGACCAGGTACATCGTCCAGCCGGGCTCGGCGGGTTCGAGCAGCGCCTCGACCCGGGCCGGGCCGGCGGTGACGGTGATCGGGCGCCCGGTGCCGGGCACCGGGTCGGCCACGGTCAGCGGCACCTCGACCACCCCCGTGCCGGTCGCCTCGCCCTCGACGCCCGGCCCGCTGACGGTGATCCGGGTGGGCGGGCCGTCGAGGGTCACGCGGAGCACCTGGCGCGGCGCCTCCTCGGGCCCGGTGAACAGGTCGGTGCTCTCGACAGCGGTGATGGAGACCGGCACGGGCTGACTTCCTCTCGCTCGGATGGACGGGCCTATGAGCCCCAGGCCTCGAACTCGTAGATGCGGGCGGCGGGATCGGTGGTCTGGGTCGGCTTGGTGATCACCAGCCGGACGTAGCGGGCGGTCACCGCGACCGGGCTGGTGGTGCTGGCCGCGGTGTTGCCGCTGACGGTGGCGGCGGTGGTCCACGGGTCGGCGGTGGAGTTGCGGACCTGGACGGAATAGTCGCGGGTGTTCCAGGAGGCGCTCTCGCCGCCGGCCGCCGCGTGCTTCACCACGAACCGCGACAGCGTCCGGGCCGCACCGAGGTCCACCTCCAGCCACTTGCTGCCGGTCAGCGCGCACCACTTGTCGGCGTTGCCGCCGCCGACGCTGCCGTTGACGGCCTTGGCCGGGCCCTCCGAGCTGTTGCACTGACCGGAGGCGGTGGCGGGGCGCCCGAGCGCCAGGTTGCTCTCGGCCGGCGGGGTGGTGCTCCAGCCGACGAGGGTGCTCGCCGCGGCGGAGCGGCCGTACTCGGCGGAGACGGCCTCGACCTCGATCGTGGTCGTGCTCTCGCTGCCGACCCGGTCCAACTGCGGGACGAAGTACGAGTCGTTGGGCGTGGCCCCGAGGAAGGAGCGGGTGCCGTCCGGGTTGCGGCGGTAGACCTCGTAGTGGTGCACGGCGCCGGTGGGCGGTGTCCACGCCAGCCGCAGCGACCTGCGGGTGGCTGAGACGTCGGTGTTGCCCAGCACGGTGACCCCGGCGGGCGCCGCGGTGGCGTCCACCGCGCCGTCGTACACCGCGAGCTGGCCGACCTTGAGGTCGTACGCGGGGGAGGAGCCGGTGACCTGGAGGCCCAGCTGGGCGATGGTGCGGCCGGCGAAGGCGGACAGGTCCAGGGACTTGCGCTCCCAGCCGGTGCCGCCGGTGGCGCCGAGGTCCAGCGTGGTGAAGGTGGCGGGGGAGTCCGTGAAGGAGACCGCGGCCTTGAGACCGGTCGGCCCGGCGGCCGGGGTCTTCAGCACCACGGAGAGCTTGGTGTCCGCGGCCACCGGAAGCCGGGTCTGGTACAGCCGCACGGTGTTGGTGGCGTCCAGCCGTCCGCTCAGGCGCAGCGTGGAGCCGCCCTCGTACGCGTCGGTGAAGTCGATCGAGGGGGTGAGCTTCGTCCCGGTGGAGGAGACCAGCCAGCGGTAGGTCGGCGGGACGTCCTGGAGCGAGAGGTTGTTCCAGCCGCCGGTGGCGACCCGGGCACCGGCGGAGTTCCAGAAGTCGCCCTGGCCGGTGTCGAAGGAGGTGACGAACGGCTTGGCGGTGATCGGGGAGGACTCCGCCAGGTAGGAGGCCAGGCCCTTCCAGGCCGCCGAGGTGGTGGTGTCGGAGGGGTCGGCGTTGGCGCCGACCCAGTAGCGGGAGTCCTTGGCGTAGAAGTCGGCCCGGTCGGTGGCGGACTTCCAGGTCCACTCCGGGCGGTAGAGGCCGAGCGAGGTGGTGTGCGGCTGGCCGGCCGGGAAGAGCGCGCCCCAGTTCACCGAGGTGTTGTATCCGTTGGCCTCGGTGTCGATCCCGGAGTACAGCTCGTACTCGCTGCGCCCGAGCGAACGGGCCAGCGAGCGCGAGGAGTTCAGGCTGCCGGAGGTCCAGCCGAAGTTGACGAACATGGAGTCGGAGACCCGGGCCGGGTCCTGCAGGAAGGCGTCGTTGGCGGAGTCCAGCTGGTTCTGCCAGGTGACCGAGCCGGACTCGGTCATCGCGTCGTACCACATGAAGTCGGTCGGGCCCTGGGCCTTGGCGTACCTGATCTCGTTGCGCAGCTCGGTGGCCAGCGCGGCGTCGCCGCCGTCGGTCTCCTGGTTGATGAACCAGCCGTCGAACCCGTAGTACTGCGCGGCCTGCACCAGCTTGTCGGCGACCGGGTAGCGCGAGCCGGACTTCTGGGCGAAGTCGCGCACCCACTGGAGCTGGCCGCCGTAGGCGGTGGGTGGGAAGAAGACGGTGCCGTAGACCTTGACGCCGTTGCGGTGCGCGGCGTCGATCACGGTGGAGTTGGGGGCGAGGATCAGGCCCTCGCCGGCCGAGCCGCCCCAGAAGACCAGCTTGTCCACGTACTGCCAGTAGCCGAAGGCGTAGTAGTGGGGATCGGCCGAGCCCTGCGAGGGGTTGCCGGAGGTCGGCCCGAAGGAGACCAGCGAGGCGACCTTGCCCTCGCCGGCCCGGGCGTTGGCGTTGGCCTTGAGGGCCGGGTCCGAGGTGCGGGGCTGCAGCGGCACCCGCGAGCGGTTGAACCGGGCGTCCGGGTCGGTGGCCGGATCCCAGTTCAGGATCGTCCGGGGATACCAGTAGGACGCGTAGGGCTGGCTGCCGGCGGCGGTCGCCGCCCCGGGGCGGGCGGCCCCGGCCGGGCCGGGCGCGTCGGCCGCGGCGGGGGTGGCGCCGAGGGCGGCGGCACCTAAGGCGGCGCAGAGCAGCAGGGTGAGTGGTCGTCGCATCCGTCTCTCCAGTCCAGCGTTACGTGGGGGTGTGTCGGCCGGTCTTGCGGATGGTGCGGGGCGGTGCGGTGCGGTGCGGGTGGTGCGGGTGGTGCTGGTGGCGCGGGCGGTGCAGGGTGTGCCGGGCGGGTGCTCAGGTGCGGGTGAGCACGGTGGCGATGCCGCGGGCGGCCAGGTAGGCCTGGTCACCCGCGCGGTGGGCGGGCACGATGGCGAGCGGGCCGGCCTGGCGCAGCCGTACCCACTCGGCGTGGAACGCACTGCCGGGGGCGACCTCGGCCCGGCGCTCCGGCTGGGTGCGCAGGTCGACCTCGCAGAGGATCGCCGGGCGGCCTCGGGCGACCGTCCGCCCGGCGCGCAACTCGGCGATCGAGGCGGCCAGTTGAGCGGCGAGCGGCTTGCGCCGGTGGTCCACGGTGAACAGGCCGAGGTCGTACTCCCGGTCCGGGAAGTCCACCAGCCGGCGGTCGATGTCGTGGGAGCACCACCAGGTGACGCCCCAGAGTGCCGGGTTGGGCGCGACCTGGTCGATCATCAGGCGGGCGAACTCGGCGGCCTCGGCCGCCGGGATGTCCGGCTGCGGGGCGCCGACCTCCTGGAGCCAGACCGGTCGGCCCGGGTCGGCCGACCCGGCCGCGGCGAGCTCGACCAGGTAGTCGGCGTGCGAGGTGGTCGCCGGGCCGAGCGCGCGGCCGAGCGGCCGGTCCAGCGCGGAGACGCCGTTGAACACCCAGGAGTGCACGGTGGTGAGATCGCCCAACTCGACGGCGTCGGCCGGGTGGAACGGGTGGTCGGGCTCGTACCAGGCGGCGTCGTACAGCGAGTAGAGGCTGAGCAGGCGCGGTGCGGCCGCCCGGGCGGCGTCGAGCAGTTCGGCGGCCCAGGCGGCGGAGGCGCGGGCGCTGGTCGGGTTGGCCGGCCAGAGGTTGTTGACCTCGTTGCCCAGGGTCACCGCGAAGACGTTGGCGCGGGTGGCGACGGCCCGGCAGACCTGGTCCACGTACGTGCCGAGACCGGTGCGGACCAGCTCGTCGGTGAAGACGCTGCGCTGGTGCCAGGTGAGCACCCAGGAAGGCAGGAAGTCGAAGCTGGAGAGGTGGCCCTGCAGCAGGTCGACCGCCACATCGAGCTCGAACTCGGCTGCCACATCGATCAGTTGGAGGAGGTCTTCGATGCCCTGGCGGCGGATCAGCGAGCGGTTCGGCTGGATCCAGGGCCAGATCGGGAAGACCCGGACGTGGTCCAGGCCGAGCCCGGCGAGGTCCTCGAAGTCGCGTCTGGCGGTGTCCGCGTCGAAGTCCAGCCAGCTGTACAGCCAGCCCGAGGAGGGGACGTAGTTGGCACCGAACCGGAGACGGCCGGGGCCAGGGTGCTGCGGGGTCACACGCGACCTCCTGCTGCCGGTCGGGGCCCGGCGGGCCCCGGCGGTGCGCACGGCACGGCGGCCGGCCGGGCCGGCTCCTTCGCCGTGCGCTTCGGTGGGAGCCTAAACCGATTTAGTGAGCCTGCCAAGACCGGGTGGCGCGGTGCTCTCCCGCACGGTCAGCCGCGGCGTGGCGGTCTTGAGGTCCTGCGCGGACGATGGATCGGCGATCGCGCCGAGCAGCGCGCCGGCGACCTGCTCGCCGAGGGCGAAGGTGTCCCGGGAGAGCGCGGTGAGCGCGGGGTGCACGATCCGGGCCAGCACCGAGTCGTCGAAGGACACCACGGACAGCTCGCCGGGCACCGACACGCCCATCTCGGCGGCCACCCCGAGGCCGGCCACCGCCATCACGTCGCTGTCGTAGACGATCGCGGTCGGGCGGGGCGAGCGGGCCAGCAGCGCGCGGGTGGCCGCGGCGCCCTCGGCGTCGCTGAAGTCGGTCGGCACCGAGACCGCCTCCGCCAGCCCGAGCCGGCGGGAGGCGTCGCGCAGCGCGCGGATCCGGCGCTGGGTGTGCTGGAAGGCGGGCAGCCCGGCGAGGTGGGCGATCCGGCGGTGGCCCAGCGCGGCCAGGTAGTCGACGATCGACAGCATCGCCGCCCGGTCGTCCGCCCAGACCGCCGGCAGCCGCCCGTGCCGGCCCGGTCCGCCCAGCACCACGGTCGGCAGGCCGAGCTCCTCCAGCACCTCGATCCGCGGGTCGCGCAGCTGCAGGTCGACCAGGATGAAGCCGTCCACCCGGTGCTCCGAGGCCCAGCGCCGGTAGACCTCCACCTCGGCGGCGGTGTCCTCGACCACCATCAGCTGGAGGGCGACCGCGTGCGCGGAGAGCCCGGCCTGGAGCCCCGACAGCAGCTGGGCGAAGAACGGCTCGACCCCGATGGTCCTGGCCGGCCGGGCGAGCACCAGCCCGACCGCCCCGGCCCGGGCCCCGCCGAGCGCCCGGGCGGCGCTGTGCGGGCGCCAGTTCATCTCCTCGGCGACCCGCAGGATCCGCTGCCTGGTGCTGTCGCTGACGCCCGGCCGGCCGTTCAGGGCGAACGAGACGGCCCCCTTGGACACCCCGGCCCGCTGGGCGATGTCGGCGATGGTCGGTCTGGACACGGACGGCGGCTCCTCTTCCCGTACGCACGGGCGCTGGTCACTGCTGGTCACTGCGGCGGGTCACCGCGGGCGGCCGGTCCGCGGACGGCCGGACCGGCGGGGTACGACGGAGGGTACGGCGAGAGTACGACGGAGGGTTCGGCGAGGCCGCGGCAGGCTCCGGCGGGTGGTGCCGGCGGCGGGGCGCGGCCGGGCCCGGTCCGCCGGCCGCCCGGTACGGCGCCGGTGCCGGCGTCTTGACACCGCAGTCTAGCCCGGAGGATAGTCCCCAGTCGCTAGACCGGTTTAGTGAATCGCCGGGACGGGCCCCTGACGCAGTATCCGCGGCATCCACCGGCGGCCCTCCTCGCTCCTTTCGAAGCTCCTCCGCAACAGACGGCGCACGCGCGTCCTGTCAGGGCAGACCGGGAGAACTCATGCGAAGGTACTGGACACGGCTGACCGTGGCGCTGGTCGCGGCCGCCACGCTGACGGGCTGCGGGCTCGGCGGCGGGAAGGCGTCCGAGGACGCCGGCGGAGCGGTCACCGGCGCGGTGAAGGGCAAGGTCTCGCTCCAGACCTGGGCCCTGAAACCCAAGTTCACCGACTACATGCAGAGCGTCATCGACGCCTTCGAGAAGAAGTACCCGGGCACCGAGGTCGACTGGCTCGACCAGCCCGGCGACGGCTACGCCGACAAGGTCCTCAGCCAGGCCGCCGGCGGCACCCTGCCGGACGTGGTCAACCTGCCGCCCGACTTCGCCCTCCCGCTGGTCGGCCAGAACCTCCTGCTGGACGTCGCGCGGGCCGACCCCGGGCTCGCCGACGACTACGTGGCCGGCGGCATCGACGCCTACCGCTTCCCCGGGCACAGCGGCGCGTACGGCTACCCGTGGTACCTCAACACCGACGTCGACTACTGGAACGGCGAGCTGCTCACCCGGTACGGCCTCGACCCGAGGAAGCCGCCGACCACCCTGGACGAGCTGATCACCCAGGCCGAGGTGGTCAAGGAGAAGTCCGGCGGCCAGGTCTACCTGATGAGCCGCAAGCCCGGCCTCGGGGACTTCGCCAACGCCGGCGTCAAGATCATGGCGGCCGACGGGAAGAGCTTCACCTTCAACACGCCCGAGGCCGCCGCGCTGCTCGACAAGTACCGGGACGCCTTCGGGCGCGGACTGCTGCCGCAGGACGTGCTGACCGACAAGTACGCTGGCAACGCCAAGCTGTTCACCGCCGGCACCGTCGCCTGGACCACCGGCGGCGGCAACTACATCGGCTCGCTCGCCACCGACAACCCCTCCCTGGCCCCGAAGGTCGTGCCCTCCCCGGCCATGGGCACCCCGCCGCTGTACGTGCAGGGGCTCTCGGTCTCCGCCGCGGGGAAGAACCGTCCGACCGCGGTGGCGCTGGCCCGCTGGGTGACCGACGCCGAGAACCAGGCCGCCTTCGCCCACCTCACCAGCATCTTCCCGTCCACCAAGGCCTCCGCGCAGGACCCGTTCTTCGCCAGGAGCGACGGCACCAACGCGGGCGACGCCAAGGTGATCGCCTTCGCCTCGCTGGCCAAGGCGGCGATGCTGCAACCGGTCCAGGTGGACGGCGCGATGAGCGACATCGTCAACCAGCAGATCGCCCTCGCCGTCAGCGGCGGGGCCACCTCGCAGCAGGCCCTGGACACCGCGGTGGCCCGCTGCAACCAACTCCTCAAGCAGTAGGCCCGGTCGGAGCCGGGGGCCGCCCCACCGGCGGCCCCCGCTCCGGCGGAAAGGCGTCCCCATGACCCACCCGTCGGCCGCCCGGCTCACCCACCGGCGCTGGTTCACCCCCTGGCTGCTGGTCGGCCCGGCGGTGCTCTGGCTCGCGGTCTTCAACCTGTGGCCCTCGCTCAACACCGTGATCCTCTCCTTCACCAACGCCAGACCGCTCGGCGGCGGACACTTCGTCGGCCTGGACAACTTCCACCGGGCCCTCGGGGACGAGCAGTTGGCCGACGCCCTGCTCAACAGCGTGGTCTACCTGCTGGTCTGCCTGCCACTGCTGACCCTGCTGCCGCTGCTGCTGGCCGTCCTGGTGGAGAAGCGGCTGCCCGGTATCACGGTCTTCCGGACCGCCTTCTACACCCCGGTGATCGCCTCGGCCGTGGTGGTCGCGCTGATCTGGGGCTGGGTGCTCGACGACCGCGGCCTGGTCAACGGCCTGGCGCAGCAACTCGGCGCGGTGCAGCGGCCGGTGCCCTTCCTCACCGACCGCTGGCTGCTGCTGCTCAGCGCGATCGGCCTGACGGTCTGGAAGGGCCTGGGCTACTACATGGTCATCTACCTGTCCGCCCTCGGGAACATCGGCCGCGAGCTGCACGAGGCCGCCGCGGTCGACGGCGCCTCGGCGCTGCGCCGGTTCTGGCACGTCACCCTGCCGGGCGTGCGCACCACCATGCTGCTGGTCTCGGTGCTGATCTCGGTCTCCGCGCTGCGGGTCTTCTCCGAGCTGTACGTACTGTCCGACGGCACCGGCGGCCCGGGCGGGCGGGACATGTCGGTGGTGATGCTGATCCAGATGTACTCCCGGGGCTTCACCGGCCACCTCGGCTACGCCTCCGCGCTGAGCCTGCTGCTGTTCGCCGTCACCATCGGGCCGATGCTCCTGCTGCTGCGGCTCAACCGGAAGGAGGCCTGATGCGGCCCGGCCGCCCCGCCCGGGGCTTCAACACCACGTCGCCGGCCGAGCGGGCGGTGCGCTACCTACTGTTGGGGCTCGTCCTGCTGCTGACCGTCGGCCCGTTCCTGTGGGAGCTGTCCACCTCGCTCAAGGGCGCCGGCGAGGACGTCTACACCCGCAGCCCCGGCTTCCTCCCGCACGACCCGACCCTGGCCAACTACGCTGAGGTGGCCCGCACCGTGCCGGTGTGGACCTACGCGGTCAACTCCCTGCTGGTGGCCGCGGTCACGGTGGCCGGCAACGCGGTCGGCGCCACCTTCGCCGGCTTCGCGCTGGCCCGGCTGCGGTTCCGCGGCGGGCGGGCCGTGCTCGGGCTGCTGCTGGCCACCCTGGTGCTCCCCGGCGAGGTCACCATCGTCTCCCAGTACGTGACGGTGCGCAGCCTGGGCCTGGCCGACACCCTGCTCGGGGTGGCGCTGCCCGGGGCGATCGGGATGCTCAACGTGCTGCTGATGCGCACCGCCTTCCAGGCCGTCCCGCCCGAACTCGACTCCGCCGCCCTGGTGGACGGCGCCAACGTCTGGCAGCGGCTGGTCCACGTCGGGCTGCCCAACGTGCGCGGGATGCTCAGCGTGGTGGTGATCTTCGCCTTCATCGGAGCCTGGGACGACTTCCTCTGGCCGCTGATCGTCCTCAACGACCCCGACCACTACACCCTCACCGTCGGACTCCAGTACCTGAACGGCACCTTCAGCGCCAACCCCCGACTGATCGCGGCCGGCACGATGATCGCCTTCCTGCCGATCGTGCTGGTCTTCGCGGCGCTCCAGCGCTTCTTCTTCCAGGGCGTCGAGGAGGGCGCGGTCAAGGGCTGACCGGCCCGCCCCGCCCCGCCGTCAGCCGAGAACCGGGCGGAAGTGCGTGGTGAGCCGCCCGTCCTCGGCCAGCACGTGGTAGGCGAGCGCCGGCGGGAGGTCCAGGTGGACGTGGTCCGCCGGGTGCTCCCGGGGCTCCCACGGCAGCCGGATGGTGGAGGTCACCCCGGGTGCCACCAGCAGCGGCCGCCCGGCGAAGGTGGTGGCCGCCGCGGTGTGGGCGTGGCCGGCCAGGAAGCCGGCGATCCCGGGGTGCCGCTCCACCAGGGCCGCCAGCCGCTCCTCGCCGAACTGCCGGATGCCGTCCACGTACGGCACGTGCAGCGCGGCCGGCGGGTGGTGGAAGCCGACCAGCACCGGTGTCCCGTCCGGAGTGTCGGCGAGCACGCCGCCCAGCCAGCCGAGGGTCTCCTCGTCGAGCAGGCCGCGGTGCTCGCCGGGCACCGAGGAGTCGCACAGCGCGATCACGAACCCCTCGCCCCGGTGCACCTGGTTGACCGGCGCCGCCGACCCGCCCGGCTCACCCAGCAGGTGCCGGCGGAAGGCGGCCCGGTCGTCGTGGTTGCCGGGGCAGATCAGCACGGGGTGGCGGGAGCGCAGCAGCTCGCGGGCCTGCTCGTACTCGGCCGGCAGCCCGTGGTCGGCGATGTCGCCGGTGACCAGGACGGCCGCCAGGTCGTACGGCAGATCCTCCAGGTGGGCCAGCACGGCCCGGGTGCGCTCGGCGCTGCGCCGGGTGCCGTCGAGGTGGATGTCGCTGAGCTGGGCGATCACGATCACCGGTGGGCGCTCCTCGTTCGGGTGGGGCCGCCGCGGGGCGGGCGGCCCGCGGTCGGTACGAACCTACGAGGCCGACCGGGCCGGAGGGAAGATCCGACCCGGCAACGGCGGAGGTGGGCCGAACGGGTGGAGATCGGGCTGCCGGCTGCGGGGCCGGGGTGCAGCTCGGGGACGATCGTGAAGCCCTGCTGTGGCCGCCGTTAAGAATTCCTCGATGGACCGCACCCCCTGCGACCAGGCAGATTGCTCGTGCCCGGTCGGGCGCGCGGCTCCCCGAGCCGCGTGCGGCGAGGCCGGGCGGTTTCGGCCTGCCCACACCAGGTCGCGTCCCCAGCGTGCGTCAGGAGCTCACCCCGTGAAGGCACTCGTCAAGCAGCAGGCCGAGCCCGGGCTCTGGCTGATGGACGTCCCCGAGCCCGAGATCGGCCCCGGCGATGTGCTGATCAAGGTGCTGCGCACCGGCATCTGCGGCACCGACCTGCACATCCGCAGGTGGGACGGCTGGGCGCAGAACACCATCAAGACCCCGCTGGTGCTCGGCCACGAGTTCGTCGGCGAGGTGGCCGCGATCGGCTCCGCCGTCGCCGACATCACCGTGGGCGACCTGGTCTCGGGCGAGGGCCACCTGGTCTGCGGCAAGTGTCGCAACTGCCTGGCCGGCCGCCGGCACCTGTGCCGCAACACGGTGGGCCTGGGCGTCAACCGCAACGGTGCCTTCGCCGAGTATGTGGCGCTGCCCGCCTCCAACGTCTGGGTGCACCGGGTCCCGGTCGACCTGGACGTCGCCGCGATCTTCGACCCGTTCGGCAACGCCGTGCACACCGCGCTCTCCTTCCCGATGGTCGGCGAGGACGTGCTGGTCACCGGCGCCGGCCCGATCGGCATCATGGCCGCCGCCGTCGCCAAGCACGCCGGCGCCCGGAACGTGATGATCACCGACGTCTCCCCGTACCGGCTGGACCTGGCCCGCGAGGTCGGTGTGACGCTGGCGCTGAACGTCGCCGAGCACACCATCGAGGAGGGCCAGCAGAAGCTCGGCCTGCGCGAGGGCTTCGACGTCGGCCTGGAGATGTCCGGCCGCCCCGAGGCGATGCAGTCGATGATCGCCAACATGACCCACGGCGGCAAGATCGCCATGCTCGGCCTGCCCGCCGACGACTTCCCGGTCGACTGGGCCCGGATCGTCACCTCGATGATCACCATCAAGGGCATCTACGGCCGGGAGATGTTCGAGACCTGGTACGCGATGTCCGTCCTGCTGGAGGGTGGCCTGGACCTCACCCCGGTGATCACCGGCCGCTACCCCGCCACCGAGTTCGAGGCCGCCTTCGACGAGGCCGCCGGCGGCAACTGCGGCAAGGTCATCCTCGACTGGACCGCCTGAGACCGGACCGTCCGACCCTCTGACCCCCCGCTAGGAGCCACTGTGTTCGACAACGTCCGCGACGACCTCGCCGCCACCATCGAGGAGATCCGCGAGGCCGGCCTGTTCAAGCCCGAGCGCGTGATCGGCACCCCGCAGAACGCCGCGGTCGCCGTGACCGGCCGCTCCGGGCAGGTGCTGAACTTCTGCGCCAACAACTACCTGGGCCTGGCCGACCACCCCGGCGTGGTCGCCGCCGCCAAGGACGCCCTGGACCGCTGGGGCTACGGCATGGCCTCGGTCCGCTTCATCTGCGGTACCCAGGACGTGCACAAGGAGCTGGAGGAGCGGCTCTCCGGCTTCCTCGGCCAGGAGGACACCATCCTCTACTCCTCCTGCTTCGACGCCAACGGCGGAGTCTTCGAGACCCTGCTGGACGAGCGCGACGCCGTCATCTCCGACGCGCTCAACCACGCCAGCATCATCGACGGCATCCGGCTCAGCAAGGCCCGCCGCCACCGCTACGCCAACCGCGACCTGGCCGACCTGGAGCAGCAGCTCAAGGACACCCAGGACGCCCGCCGCCGGCTGATCGTCACCGACGGCGTGTTCTCGATGGACGGCTACATCGCCCCGCTGCGCGAGATCTGCGACCTGGCCGACCGCTACGACGCGATGGTGATGGTCGACGACTCGCACGCCGTCGGCTTCGTCGGCCCCACCGGCCGCGGCACCCCCGAACTGCACGGCGTGATGGACCGCGTGGACATCATCACCGGCACCCTGGGCAAGGCGCTCGGCGGTGCCTCCGGCGGCTACGTGGCCGCCCGCCGGGAGATCGTCGCCCTGCTGCGCCAGCGCTCCCGCCCGTACCTGTTCTCCAACTCGCTCGCCCCGGTGATCGCGGCCGCCTCGCTCACCGTGCTCGACCTGCTGGAGAAGTCGGGCGACCTGCGCGAGCGGCTCGCGGCCAACACCGCGCTGTTCCGCACGAAGATGACCGAGGCCGGCTTCGAGATCCTGCCCGGCGAGCACGCCATCGCCCCGGTGATGATCGGCGACGCCGCCAAGGCCGGCCGGCTCGCCGAACTGCTGCTGGAGCGCGGCGTGTACGTGATCGGCTTCTCCTACCCGGTGGTGCCGCACGGCGCGGCCCGGATCCGGGTCCAGCTGTCGGCCGCACACTCCACCGAGGACGTCGAGCGCGCCGTGGCGGCCTTCGTGGACGCCCGGGCCGCCCTCGGCGAGTGACCGCGAGTTGACCCCCCGTTCGACGGCCGGCCCGGACCATCCGGCGCCGGCCCTCGGACGTACCGGCTACCCGGGGCCGGCCGTCGGCCGTACCTCCAGGTCCAGCGGGGCGCCGTCGGCCCGGTGCACCGTGCAGTAGCCGTACCGCTCCGCCCCGGACAGCCAGTCCGCCTCGCTCGGCCCGAGCACCACCACCGCGAGCCGCGGGCCGCCCGGGTGGGCCTGTTCGGCCGCCGAGCGGGCCTGGTCGCAGCCGACCAGCAGTACGCCCGGCTGGCTCTTCCACACCGCCCGGTTGACCGGCGTCCGGAGTGTCTCCACCTTGGCCACCTGGGCCTGGTGCGGCCCGGCGCAGTCGGCCGCCCGCCAGCCGACCGGGGTGTCCGGGCCCACCTGGTTCCCGGCTACGGGGGAGGTGTAGTCCAGGCAGTCGCCGAGCCGCAGCCACGGCGGCCGGGCCGCGGCCGTCGGCGTGTTCGGCCGGAACAGCGGGTCCACCGCCGAGCCTTCGGAGTCGAAGCCGACCGGCAGCCCGAGCCGGACGGCCGTCCAGCCGGCCACCACCGACAGCAGGGCGACCGACAGCACCACCCGGGTGACCCGGTTGAGCCGCCGATGGCCCTTCGGCATCGGCTGGACGGCCCGCGGTCGCACCGTCCCGGTCAACCGCTCGGCCAGCGCCGCCAGTTGCTCGGCGACCTGGGCCGCGCCGGCCGGCCGCCGGGCCGGGTCCTTCGCCAGCAGACCCAGCAGCAGTGCCTCCAACTCCGCCGGCACGTCCGGCCGCAGTGCCCGCAGCGAGGGCGGCACGGCGTACAGCTGCTGGTGCACCAGCTCGGCCGTGGAGCGGCCCCGGAACGGCGGGTGGCCGGCCAGCAGCGCGTACAGCGTGCCGCCCAGCGCGTACAGGTCGGCACGGGCGTCGAGCGGCCCGCCGCCGAGCTGCTCGGGGGCCAGGTAGGCGGGGGTGCCCACGGCCGCGGTGCGCTCCGCCGCGCCGTCCCCGTCGAGCGGCCGGTGGTGGGCGATGCCGAAGTCCAGCAGCTTGACCGTGCCGTCCTCGGTGCGGAAGAGGTTGCTCGGCTTGACGTCGCGGTGCACCAGACCGGCCGCGTGCGCGACCGCCAGTGCCTCGGCCACCCGGGCGCCGATCTCGGCCACCTGGCCCACCGTCGGGGCGAGCGCCCCCGGCCCGCTCTCCAGCGAGCGACCGCGCAGCAACTCCATCACCAGGAAGGGCTGTTCATCGAACTCGCCGAAGTCGTGCACCACCACGACGCCCGGATGCTGGAGCCCGGCGGCGGCCCGCGCCTCGCGCAGGAACCGGGCCCGCGCGCCGGCGTCCGGCTCGTGCAGCAGCTTCACCGCCACCCGGCGGTGCAGCAGCCGGTCCTCGGCCTCCCACACCTCGCCCATCCCGCCCGCGCCCAACCGGCGGTCCATCAGGTACCGCTCCGCCACCACCGTGCCGCTCCGCACCGCGTCACCGCTCCTTGATCACTCGAAAGCGACCCAGCGTAGAGCAGGGTCGACCCCTCTTTGGTCGGGTAATCGCACGGGCACTCAGCGTGATGTCCACGTGTAAGGTATGGCCCCGAACCGAGCTGCGGGAGTGGTGAGTTGGACGGGATCAAGGTCGATCCGGGTGAGCTGAGGGCCTCCGCCGGGGTGGCCCGGGCGCTCGGCGTGGAGCTGGACGGGCCGGTCGGGGTGGCGCTCGGCGCCAGTACGGCGGGGGCCGGCCGGCTCGCCGGCTGGGCGGTCGCCCGGGGCCTCGGTCGGCTGGCGGACGGCTGGGCCGCCCCGCTCGCGGCGCTGCGCGGCCGCCTCGCCGACACCGCGGCCAACCTGGAGTCCAACGCCGACAGCCACGTCCGCACCGACCAAGCGGTCGCCGACCTCTGGAAGGCCCCGGTGGCCCGGTGAGCGAGGTCCACACGCTGCTGCTGGGCCTCGACCCGGCCGACCTGCACGAGGCGGCGAACGGCTGGCGCGCCCTCGCGCGGGCGGTGGAGGAGACCGGCGCCCGGCACCGTACGGGTGTCAACGGCCCGCTGCGCTACGGCTGGCAGGGCGCCGACGCGGACGCCGCGTTCCGCACCATGGAGCAGACCGAACAGCTGCTGGACGTGGTGCGGGTGGAGGCCGAGGCGGCCGCGCTCAGCCTGGACACGGTCGCCGAGCGGATGCACCAGGCGCAGACCAACCTGCTCAACGCGGTGCGCCGGGCCGAGGAGCGCGGCCTGCCGGTGTCGGCCGACGGGACGGTCGGCCCGCCCGCAGAGGAGCCGGCGGGCCACCCGGAGCGCGCCGAGCTCGCGGCCCGGGCGGCCGAACTCCAGGCCAGGATCGACGCCGCGCACCGGGCCGCGCTGGCGGCCAGCGACCAGGGCGAGCGGGCCCTCGCGCGGCTGGACGCGGACATCCTCACCGCCCCCCGGCCGTTCGGCGCCGCCGCCGAGACCGCCACCGACACCGCCGCGGTCTTCCGGGAGCTCGGCCTGGTCGACCCGTCCCTCCCCGACGGCACCGACCCGGCGGCCTGCGCCGCCTGGTGGGCCGCCCTCACCCCCGACCAGCGGCGCAGCCACCTCGCGCTGCACCCGGCCGAGCTCGGCCGGCTGGACGGGCTGCCCTCGGCCGTCCGCGACCAGGCCAACCGGCTGGTGCTGGACCAGCGGCTGGACGAGCTCCAGCAGGGCGGCCCGAGCACGTTCGGCCTGACCGACGCCGGGTACAACGAGCGGGTGGCCGCGCTGAAGGCGATCAAGCTCAAGCTCGACCAGGGCGACGGCGCCCCGGAGCCGCACCGGCTGTTCCTGCTCGGCCTCGACCCCGAGGGCGACGGCCGCGCGGTGGTCGCGACCGGCGACCCGGACCGTGCCCGGCACACCGCCGTGTTCGTCCCGGGCACCGGCACCGTCCTCGCCGGGGTACCGGGCCAGATCGACCACATCCGGCGGCTCCAGGGCGCCGCCGAGGCCTCGGCTGGGCCCGGCGAGCCCGTGGCGGTGGTCTCCTGGCTCGGCTACGACGCCCCCGAGTGGGGCAACGGCAGCGTCGCCCGGACCGGGCGCGGGGACGCCGCGGCCGAGCCGCTGCGCCGCTTCACCGCCGGTCTCGGCGCCGCCCGGGGCGGCGGCCCGCCCGGCCACACCACGGTGATCGGCCACAGTTACGGCTGCTACGCCGTCGGTGCCGCGGCCCGTGGCGGCAGTGGGCTGGGCGCCGACGAGATCATCGCCCTGGCCGGGCCGGGGATGGGTGTCGACCGGGCCTCCGCGCTCCAGCTGGACCCGGCCCACGTCTGGGTCGGCACCGCCCGCGACGACGGCATCCAGGCCGTCGCCGGCACGGTGTTCGGCGCCGAGCCGCAGTCGCGCCCGTTCGGCGCCCGGCGCATCGAGGTCGACACCAGCGGTCACAGCGGCTACTGGGAGCCGGGCAGCGAGAGCCTGCGCAACCAGGGACGGATCATCGCCGGCCGGCCACCCTCGACCGTTCCCGAGCTCCCACGCTGAGCACCGTCGCCCGCCGACCGCGGACGTACCGGAGCTCCCGCGCCGCGGCCACCCCGCACGCTGGCACAATGGCCGGGTGATCGACGCACGACGGCTGCGGACCCTGCGGGCCGTGGCCGACCACCGGACCGTGACGGCCGCCGCGGCCGCCCTCTACCTGACCCCCTCCGCCGTCTCGCAACAGCTGGCGGCGCTGGAGCAGGAGACCGGCCACCACCTGCTCGCCCGGGACGGCCGAGGGGTGCGGCTGACGGCGGCCGGCGAGATCCTGCTGACCCACGCCGACGCGGTGCTGGCCCAGCTGGAGCGGGCCGAGGCGGATCTCGCGGCGTACCGGGACGGGGCGGCCGGCGAGGTCACCGTGGCCGCCTTCGCGACCGGCATCGCGCTGGTGCTGGCCCCCGCGATCGCCGGCCTGGCCCGCTCCGCACCCGGCGTGCGGCTCAAGGTGCTGGACGCGGAGGGCGACGCCAGCCTGCCGATGCTGCTGGACGGCGGGGCCGACATCGCGGTCGCCGTCGAGTACCGGGGCGCCCCGCGCGCCGACGACCAGCGGCTGACCCGGGTGCCGCTGTACGCCGAGCCCTTCGAGGCGGTGCTCCCGCTCGGGCACCCGCTGGCCGCCGGGCCGGGCCCGGTCGCCGTCGCCGACCTGGCGGCCGAGCCGTGGATCGGCCCCTACCCGGGCAACCCCTGCCACGACGTGGTGCTGCTGGCCTGCGAGTACGCGGGCTTCCAGCCCCGGCTGGTGCACTCCTCGGACGACTTCCGGGCCGTGCTGGCGCTCGCCTCGGCCGGTGCCGGGGTCGCGCTGGTGCCGCGCTCGGCGCTGCGCGACACCGATCTGTCCCGGGTCGCGGTCCGTCCGGTGGACAGCGCCCTCGCCACCCGCAAGGTCTTCGCCGCCGTCCGCAGCGGCGCCGAGCGGCACCCGCTGATCCGCCCGGTGCTCGCCGCGCTCACCGAGGCGGCGGGCGAGCTCGCGGAGCACTGACCTCCCGCGCTCAGTGCGTGATCTCCACCCCGCGCCAGAAGGCCACCATGCCCGCCAGGTGCGCGGCCTCCGGCTTCGGGTCGGGGTAGTACCAGGCTGCGTCCGGGTTCTCCGCGCCGGCCACCCGCAGCGTGTAGTACGAGGCGGCGCCCTTCCAGGGGCAGTGGGTGGTGGTGGCGGACGGGCCGAGGAACTCCACCTGCACCGAGTCGGCCGGGAAGTAGTGGTTGCCCTCCACCAGTACGGTGCGGTCGCTCTCCGCGATGGTCCGGCCGTTCCAACGAGCAGTGGTCATGCGGACATTGTGCCCGGTCCGCCGGGGCGCACCGGCCAAGTCCGGCCGGAAAGGTGCATCCTGACTGCTCAGCGACGGTTCTGGCATATGCTGCCGGATGGTCGAGTCCGGTGACCGGGCCGGCTGCCCGCCCACCCTCCCCAGGAGCGCCCGATGAGCGACCGCCACCTTGACCTCGACAGCGCCGCCCTTCCGGTGGGGGTGATCGGGCTCGGCGACATCGCGCAGAAGGCCTACCTCCCGGTGCTCGCCACCCAGCCCGGGCTGGACCTGCGGCTGATGACCCGCGACCGGGCCAAGCTGGACCGGATCGGCGACGCCTACCGCCTGCCGGAGCGCTACACCGACCTCGGTGAGCTGATCGACAGCGGCATCAAGGCGGCCTTCGTGCACGCCGCCACCGACCAGCACGTGGCGATCGTCGAGCAGCTGCTCACCGCCGGCGTCGACGTCTACGTGGACAAGCCGCTGGACTACCACCTGGCGGGGGCCCGCCGGCTGGTCGAGCTGGCCGAGCTGACCGGCCGCTCGCTGATGGTCGGTTTCAACCGCCGGCACGCCCCGGGCTACCTGCTGGCGGCCGAGCGCCCGCGCGACCTGATCGTCCTGCAGAAGCACCGCGAGGGCCTCCCGGAGGCCGTCCGCAGCGTGGTGCTGGACGACTTCATCCACGTCGTGGACACCCTGCGCTTCCTGGTGCCCGGTGAGATCGAGCACGTCGACGTCCGCTCCCGGACCAGGAACGGCCTGCTGGAGCACCTGGTGCTCACGCTGGCCGGCGACGGCTTCACCGCGCTCGGCGTCATGAACCGGGTCAGCGGCTCCACCGAGGAGGTGCTGGAGGTCTCCGGGGGCGACGCCAAGCGGGTGGTGGTCAACCTGTCCGAGGTGATCGACCACAAGGGCCAGCCCAGCATCCGCCGCCGCGGCGACTGGGTGTCGGTCGCGCGCCAGCGCGGCATCGAGCAGATCGTGACCACCTTCCTGGACGCCGTACGGGCCGGCAAGACCCTCTCGGCCCGGGACGCGCTGCGCACCCACGAGCTCTGCGAGTCGATCGTGGAGCGCGTCAACGCGCAGGCGGCCTGACCTCTTTCGGGCGTAGCCTCGGAGCAAGGAATCCGTCCCCGAGCGCGGGCCGTCCGAGCGGGCACCGGGACACTCACCGGGCCCCTGCCGGACGGCGGTGGGCCATGCTTGCACCCAGGCAGCAGCTGGAGAACGGGCACCCGGCGGTGGTCTCGGCCCCGGTGGGGGCGACGGCCTCGGGCGCCCGGCCGCGGAAGGTTCGCCTCCTGATGGTTTCCTGGGCGTGGCGGGAGGCTTCCAAAGGATCCTCCAAGAATCCGGTGCTAGCTTCGGGCGCCATGACCGACCTGCTCCGACCTGCGCATTCGGCGACCCGGAACGACCTGCGGGAGGGCGGGCCGAGCAGAACGGGCCCGGCGTCGCGCCGGCTCGGCCCGCGCCACCTCGCCTGGCCGCTGTTCGCCCTCGCCTTCGCCTGGTACCTGTGGACCTACGGCCTGCCGTACGCCAACGACGTGGTGTTCTGCTGGCTGATCGCGGCCCTGGTGGCCGCCTCGGTGCACAGCGGCGGCCGCACCGGCTGGCTGCTGGTGCTGCGGGACTGGGTGCCGGTGATGGCGGTGGTCTGGATCTACTCGCTGCTGCGCGGCTACGGGGCGCACACCCCGTGGCCGGTGCGCTACGAGCCCCAGTTGAGCATCGACGCCTTCCTCGGCGGCGGCGAGACCTGGACGGTCCGGCTCCAGCACTGGCTCTACACGCCGGGCGCTCCGCACTGGTACGACTACGCGGCCGTCGCGGTCTACATGTCGCACTTCTTCACGGTCTTCCTGGTGCTCGCGGTGCTCTGGAAGCGGCAGTATCCGCGCTTCCGGCGGCTGCTGGCGCTCTATCTGGCCGTCACCTTCGCCGGGTTCGCCACCTACGTGCTCTACCCGGCCGACCCGCCGTGGCTGACCGCCCAGGAGGGCCACCTGCCCGCGGTCACCCGGATCGTCTCCGACGTGCTCAACCAGAGCGGCCTGCCACGGGCCGGCTCGGTGTTCGAGAACGGCAGCGAGTTCGCCAACGACGTGGCCGCGATGCCCTCGCTGCACGCCGCGTACCCGATGCTGCTGGCGCTGTTCTTCTGGTCCGGGTCCGGCCGCTGGACCAAGGTGCTGCTGGCGGCCTATCCGCTGGCGATGGGCTTCACCCTGGTCTACGGCGCCGAGCACTTCATCGTGGACATCCTGGCCGGCTGGGCCTACGCGGTGGTGCTCTGGTACGTGCTGACCCGGGCGCTGGACCGCCGCGCGCTGCGGCGGGCCGCCCGTGCCCGCGAACGCGAGCGCGAGCCGCAGCGGGTGGGCTGAGCCGGCGGCCCGGGCCGGTCAGCCGGCCCGGGTGAGCGCCAGCACCGCCGCGTCGTCGGTCAGCCCGTCCACCGTGTAGCGGCGGACGTCGGCGAGCAGCTGGTCCAGCAGCGCGCCGGGGCCGGGGTCGGTCGGCATCGAGGAGAGCCGCTCGGCCAGCGGGTAGAACCGGCCGGCGGCGTCGCGGGCCTCGGAGATGCCGTCGGTGTAGAGCAGCAGCGTCTGGCCGGGCTCCAGCGGCAGCGGCTGGACGGGGTAGCGCCCGCCGGTCATCCCGAGCAGGGCCAGCGGGGGTGACCAGGCGGCGGGCTCGACCTCGGCGACCTGCCGCCCGGTGCGCAGCATCGGCGGCGGGTGCCCGCAGTTGACCAGGGCGGCCGGGCCGGTCGGCGGCACCGACAGCAGCACGGCCGTGACGAACTCCTCCTCGCCGGGCCGCCGGGCCACCACCGCGTCCAGCCGCCCGGCGACCTCGGCCAGGTCGGTCTCCAGCACGGCCGCCTCGCGGAAGACCCCCAGCACGTCGGCCGCCGTCTCGACGGCGCCGAGCCCCTTGCCGCGGACGTCGCCGAGCAGCACCCGCACCCCGTACGGCGACTCCACCACCGCGTACAGGTCGCCGCCGATCCGGGCCTCGGCGGCGGCGGGGGCGTACCGCACCGCGGTCCGCAGCCGGCCGATCCGAGGTGGCACCGGGCGCAGCAGGGCCTCCTGCGCGGCCTCGGCCACCGAGCGCAGCTCGACCAGCCGCCGCTCGCGGTCGGCCACCAGGGCGACCGAGGCGGCGCTGGCGGCCGCCACCGCCGCGACGGCGGCCGCCGAGGTGGCGTGCACCACCGTGCCCACCTCGTCGTTGAGCGCGGCCAGCAGCCAGACGCCGGCCAGCGCGACCGCACCCGCCGCCAGCGGCACCCAGGGCTTGCGGGTGCCGGCGGCCGCCAGCACCGGCACGGCGGCCAGCAGCGGGGAGAAGGTGAACGACGGCCCGGTCACCAGGTCGGTGACCAGGGCCAGCAGGATCAGCAGGTAGGCGAGCGCGATCAGCCTCCCCCAGCGGGGGGCGGCGGAGGACGGCAGCCGCCGCTCGGGCTCGAACTCGCTCGCCATGGAGCCTCCAGTCGAGGCGGGACATCACTCCATTCTCGCCACCGCCGGGCGCTCCCCGCCTGCCCGCACCGGCCCGCCCGCGGCGGCTCGGGCCGGGATGGCCGGCGCCGGGGCGGCCGGCCGGCGCAGCATCAGCAGCACGACCACCCCACCCGCCAGTCCGAACGCCCCCGACACCAGGAAGGTGTCCCGCAGGCCGTCGGCGAAGGCGGCGTGCACCAGCTGCTCGACCGCCGGCCGGGTGCCGGCCGCCGCCCGGGCGACCACCGCGCCCGCCTGCCCGCCGGTCAGCGCGTCCGCCATGCCCTGCGGGTCGCCGCTCGCGGGGGCACGATCGAGCGAGCGCACCATCCCGGCCTGGAAGACGGCGCCGAGCAGCGCGATCCCGAGGGCGTTCCCGAGCTGGCGGGCGGTGTTCAGCGCGCCGCCGGCCATCCCGGCCCGGGCGTGCGGGACGGCCGCCATCGCGGCCGCCGCCATCGCCGGGGTGGCCAGGCCCACGCCCGCCCCGCTGACCGCGAGCCCGGGCGCCAGCACGGCCCAGCCGGAGTCGGCGCCGATCACCGCCTGGAGCAGCGCACCGAGACCGATCAGCAGCAGGCCGCCACCGACGGTCAGCCGCGGCGGCACGCCGTGCAGCCGCCGCCCGGCCACCCCGGCGGTCAGGAACGCCACCACACTCATCGGCAGCAGCGCGAGCCCCGCCGCCACCGGGCCCATGCCGCGCACCGACTGGAGCCACAGCGAGGCGTACCCCAGGTAGGAGAAGGCGGCGGCGGAGAGCAGCAGACCACCGATCATGATCCCGACGAAGGACGGGTTGCGCAGCAGCCGCAGGTCCAGCATCGGGCGGCTGCTGCGCAGCTCGATCAGGACGAAGGCGAGCAGCGCCAGAGCGCCGAGCGCGAACAGGCCGAGCGTGCGGGCGGAGCCCCAGCCGTGCTCGCCGACCGTGATCAGCGCGTAGGTGACCGAGCCGGCGGCCACCGTGAAGGCGGCCATGCCCGGCAGGTCGACCCCGCTCGCCTGCGGGTTGCGCGACTCCTTGACCACCCGCAGGGTGACGGCCACCGCCAGCACGCTCACCGGCAGGTTGACCAGGAAGATCCAGCGCCAGCCCAGGTGCTCGGTGAGCAGCCCGCCGACGATCGGGCCGGCCGCCGCCGCGGCGCCGTTCACCGCGCCCCAGACGCCGAACGCGATGCCCCGGTCGCGGCCCTGGTAGGCGTGGCTGAGCAGGGCCATGGTGGTGGCGAACATCGCGGCGCCGCCGACGCCCTGGAGCACCCGGAAGGTGATCAGCTGCTCCGGCCCGGCGGCCAGGCCGCAGGCCAGCGAGGCGACCGCGAACAGGACCAGCCCGGCGAGGTAGACCCGCCGGCGCCCGACCAGGTCGGCGAGCGCGCCGGCGCCCAGCAGCAGCGCGGCCAGCGCCAGCGCGTACCCGTCCATCACCCACTGCAGGTCGGCGAAGCCGGTGTGCAGACCGGTCGCCATGTCGGGGAGCGCGACCGTCACGATGGTGACGTCCACCAGCAGCATGAACGCCCCCAGGCAGACCGCGGTGAGCGGCAGCCATTTGCGCATCGGAGTACTCCTCGGGTTCGCGGCCGGACACCCGTTGCCCGGTCCCACCAGGTGAACTTCGCACCCCGGTCGCGGATCGGACGAACCAGAAGGCCGTGGGAGCCGGAATCCGACGGAGATGAGGCCTGGCATGATGGAAACCATGCATGAGACGGAGGAGCTCGACCGGCTGGACAAGGCGCTGGTCCAGGCGCTGATGACGGACGGCCGCACCCCGTTCAGCCGGCTGGCCGAGGTGCTGGAGGTGTCCGACCAGACGGTGATCCGGCGCTACCGGCGGCTGCGCACCGCCGGACTGCTGCGGGTGGTCGGGCTGCCGGTGGGCCACCGGGTGGGGCTGTTCGAGTCCTGGCTGCGGGTGCAGTGCGCCCCGGACGCCGCCGTCCAGGTGGCCGACGGGCTCGCCCGGCGCCCGGACATCGCCTGGGTCACCCTGAACTCCGGCGGCACCGAGATCCACTGCGTCTCCAAGGCCCGCAACCGGGCCGACCGGGACGCCCTGCTGCTCCAGAAGCTGCCCGGCACCCGGCGGGTGACCGGGATCTCCGCGCACAGCATCCTGCGCACCTTCGTCGGCGGGCCGGGCCGCTGGGCCGGGCTGGACGTGCTGACCGAGCCGCAGCTGCTGGCGCTCGAGCGGCCCGGGGCGTTCGACCGGGGCGCCCGGGTCGAGCTGGACGACGCGGCGCTCGCGATGCTCGCCGTGCTGGGCCGCGACGGGCGGGCCGGCCACCCCGAACTGGCCCGCGCCACCGGGCTGTCGGAGTCGTCGGTGCGGCGCCGGCTGGAGCAGCTGAGGGACGCCGGCGCGATCTACTTCGACGTGGAGATCGCTCCGCTGCTGCTCGGCTACCACGCCGAGGCGGCGCTGCTGGTCTCGGTGCCGCCGGCCGAACTGGCCGCCACCGGAGCCGCGTTCGCGAGCCACCCGGAGGTGCCGTTCGCGGCGGCCATCACGGGCGCGGCCAACCTGCTCGCGGTGGTGGTCTGCCGGGACACCGACGCGCTCTACGGCTACCTCACCGAGCGGATCGGCGCGCTGCCGGCCGTCCAGCAGGTGGAGGTGGTGCCGGTGCTGCGGACCGTCAAGCGGGCCGGGATGCTGATGGACGGCGTACGCCTGGTCGACCCGCCCGGTGCGTGACGGCTGCGCGCGGCCGCGCGTTCCTGCGCGGATCGGCCCTGCCAGGTGCAGATATTGACACCCGGTCAGCCCCGTGCTGCACTGGTGCCGCCCCCGTCCGGCTGGTGCTCCGGAGGTACCACGCCATGCGGATCCGCTCGCTGCTCGCCGTCATCGGGTGCCTGCTGGGCACCGCCGGGCTCGGTGCCGGGCCCGCCGCGGCCGACGGCAGCACCTACTACCTGGACTGCGCGGCCGGTGACGACGCGGCCGGCGGCACCGCCCCCCAGGCGGCCTGGCGCACCCTCGCCCGGGCCGGCGCGGCCACCTTCGGGCCCGGTGACCGGCTGCTGCTCAAGCGCGGCACCAGCTGCCCGGGCACGCTGGCGCCCAAGGGCTCCGGCACCCCCGCCCTGCCGATCACCGTCGACGCCTACGGCACCGGCGCCAAGCCCCTGGTGGCCGGGGGCGGCGCCGCCACCGCCGTACTGCTGCGCAACCAGCAGGGCTGGGAGATCCGCAACCTGGAGATCACCAACCACGGCACCGGCGCCGGCAGCCGGCGCGGCGTCTCGGTGGAGCTGGCCGACTACGGCAGCGCGAGCCACCTGGTGCTGGAGCAGTTGGACATCCACGACGTCAACGGCACCGACACCAAGGACCTCGCCGGCAGCGGCGGCATCTACCTCGCGGTCGGCGGCACCGCCACCCCGACCGGCTTCGACGGTGTCACCATCCGGGACAACACCGTCCGCTCGGTGGACCGCGAGGGCATCTTCCTGGTCTCCACCTGGAACCGCTCCGGCTTCGAGGCGCACAGCGCCGGTGCCTTCGTCCCCTGGACCGGCGTGCGGATCAGCGGCAACCGGCTGTCCGACCTCGGCGGCGACGGGATCGTGGCCGGCAACACCAGCGGCGCCGTGATCGAGCGCAACACCGTCAGCGGCTTCCAGCGGCGCTCCGCCGGCTACAACGCTGGCCTGTGGACGTACGACTCCGACGACGCCCTGTTCCAGTACAACGAGGCGAGCGGGGGCGGCAACACCCGCGACGGGATGGCCTTCGACGTCGACCAGGGCACCGTCGGCACCGTCTTCCAGTACAACTACAGCCACGACAACGCCGGCGGCTTCTTCCTGCTCTGCAACGCGACCGGCATCCTGCGCACCGCCGTGATCCGGTACAACATCAGCCAGAACGACGCCTACCGCGGGTTCGAGAACTGCTCCGGCGCGATCGAGTCCGCCGAGGTGCACAACAACACCCTGTACATCGGCCCTGGCGTCAGCCAGTCGGTGATCCAGGAGAACAACACCACCCGGCGCAACGTCGCCTTCCGCAACAACATCGTGGTGAAGACCGGCGCCGGCACCGCCTCGATGGCCCTGCGCGGCGGCGGCTACCAGCTGGACCACAACTCCCTGGTGAACGTCGCCGGCGCGCCGACCGGTGCGGGCGGCACCGCCGACCCCCGGCTGCGCGCCCCCGGCACCGCGACCGACCAGGCCCACGCCACCGGCTACCAGCTCTGCGCCGGCTCACCCGCCCTCGGCGCCGGAGCACCCGCCACCGGCACCCTGGACTACTTCGGCGACCCGCTGCCCTCCGGCGCCCCCGACCAGGGCGCGTACGGCGGGGCCGGGGTCGCCTGCGCCGCGCCCGTCACCTCCGGCGGGGTGTACCGGATCGCCCGGGCCGCCACCGGCCAGGTGGCCGACGTGCCCGGCTCCTCCACCAGCACCGGCACCCAGCTGATCCAGTGGGCCTGGCACGCGACCGACAACCAGCGCTGGACCTTCACCGCCGACCCCGGCGGCGGCTACACCGTGCGCAACCTCAGGTCCGGTCTGTGCCTGGACGTCAGCGGCGGCTCGACCGCCCCCGGCGCCGCCGTCATCCAGTGGACCTGCACCGGCGCCGACAACCAGCGCTGGCTCCCCGACCCGGCCCCGGCCGGCGGCTACACCCTCACCGCCCGGCACAGCGGTCTCGCCCTGGCCCCGGCCGGACCCGCCGACGGCGCACCGCTCGGCCAGCAGGCGGCGGGGGAGGCCTGGACCTTCATCCCCGGCTGACGTCGCGGGCGGTGCTGCCCTTGGCGGCCAGATTCCAGCTGATGATCCGCTCGGGGTGCACCCGGATGATCTCGTGCGAGAAGAACTGCGGCGCCACCGGCGGCACTTCGACGGTCAGCAGCTCGGCCCGGCCGCGGATCTCCACCCCGCGCCCCCAGCCGGGCGCCACCGCCGCGGGGTCGTCGGGCGGCGTCAGATCGTCGACCAGGAACGACACCCGCGGATCGCGGGCCGCATTGCGGTACTTCCGGCTGGCCGCCATCCGGGGCCCACCGATGTCGACGGTGCCGTCCTCGTTCAGCCGGAACCCCACCGGCCGCACCTGCGGCGCGCCGCCGGGGCCGCTGGTGGCCAGCCGGCCGAGCTGCTGGGTGGCCAGGTAGGAGAGTTCCTCGGGGGTGAAAACCATCGCTGCTGCACTCCGTTCCGATGGCGGGCTGCCGTCGTCAACGGTAGGAGCTGAACCGCGGTTGAGGTCAATTGCTGATCCGCATCCGCCGTACGAACCGATGATCATCGAGCCCTGCGTCAGCGCGTCCCACCGGTTCGTCCAGATCGCTGAGCTCGTCGGTTGTGCGTCACCCTGAGATGCGGGCTTCGATGCCGTCGAGCAGGAGGTCGAGGCCGATCCGGAAGGTACGGTCGGCGTCCAGATGAGCGGCATCGCGCACCACCGTGGCCGGCGCGGGGAATCGGCCGGTGGCGAAGTCCCGCTCCAAATAGGGCCCGAGTGAGGCCTGCCAACGCTTCTCGTCCACCCGGTGGCCTGCTCGGTACGGCGGTCGGCGACCTCCCGACGCACCGCGCCGATCACGTCCGCGTTGACTGCGGCGACCACCGGCATGATGGCGTCCACGTCGAGGTCGCCCAGTGCGGCCACCACGGTCTCCCCAGGACCACCTCGTTGCCCGCAGTGGTCGCGGCCATCGGTCAGGGTGTCGGGCGTCCGAGGTGCTGGGTGAGGAAGAGGGCCGCGCGGTCCAGTGCCTGGTCGGCCTCGTCGAGGAGCCCGGCGAAGGACTGGAACACGTGCGGGACGTCGGCGGTGATGTCGAGGATCACGTCCACGCCGGCGGCCCGGGCGCGGGCAGCCAGGCGGGTGGAGTCGTCCAGCAGGACCTCGTTGGTGCCGGCCTGGAGGAGCATCGGCGGGAATCCGGTCAGGTCGGCGAGGACGGCGGGGCTGAGCAGGGGCTGGTGCGGGTCCTGCCCCGCGAGGTACATCTCTCCGGTGGGCCGCAGGCTCTCGCGGGTGAAGATGGGGTCGATGCCCGCCTTGGTGTCCATGCTCCCGCCGGTCCGGGTGGCGTCCAGGCTGGGGGAGAAGGCCACGATCGCCGCGGGCAGCGGCAGCCCCGCGTCGCGGGCGGCGAGGCAGGTGGTGACCGCGAGGCCGCCGCCGGCGGAGTCTCCGGCGAAGGCGATGGCCGAGGGGTCCTCGCCGCCCTCGAGGAGCGCGCGGTAGGCGTCGAGGCAGTCGTGGATCGCGGCCGGGAACGGGTGCTCGGGCGCGAGCCGGTAGTCCAGGGAGACGGCGCGGAACCCGGTCCTGGCCACCAGGTTGCCGGTCAGCGACAGCGCGGTCTCGGGCGAGCCGATGACGAAGGAGCCGCCGTGGAAGTACAGGATCGTGCCGGTACGCGGGGCACCGACCGGCTCGACCAGCAGCGCGGGTCGGTCGCCGAGCGCCGTCCCGGTGGTGCGGATGCCGTCGGGGACGATCATCTGGGCCATCAACGCCTTGAACCCGGCCCGCAGCTCCTCGACCGACCGAGGGCCCTCGGGGCGCGGCTGCCGCAGTATGGCGTCGATCTTCGCGCGCTGTTCCCTGCTCATGTCCCAGCTCCCGTCATCAGTGGATGCCGTTACACTATATGCCATGGCATCTAGATTGAACGGTGACACGGTCGACCTCCCGGGCTTCTTCGCCGACCTGGTGCGATGCGAGACGCGCCTGTACAACGCGCTCAACGACCGCCTGCGCGAGCAACACTCCATCGTCACCTCGCAGTTCGAGTTCCTCCGGCACCTGCGCGACCACCCCGGAGCCCGGGTCGCCGACCTGGCCACCGAGTTCGCCATCGGCATCGGGGCCACCAGCAAGGGCGTCGACCGCCTGGAGAAGCAGGGCTGGGTGGTCCGCCGACCCAACCCGACGGACCGCCGGTCCTCGCTGCTGGCCCTGACCGACGACGGCTCGCGGCTGGTCACGGCGGCGGAGACGACCTTCGCCGCCGGGCTGGCCGAACTGCTCGCGGACACCCTCGACCCGGCCGCCGTCCCGGTGGTGGCGCAGGCGCTCTCGCGGCTGCGCTCCGCACTGGAACGCGACCGCATCGGCATGCCCACCGGCTGAGCCGCGATCACACGGGGCCGCGCATCCCCGGTTTCCGTCCCCCTGCCGCTCATCTCACCCGTGCGGTGTCGCTCATGACCCGATGTCGGTCGAGCGAGATATGTTCCCCTGGCACGAGCGCACAACGAGACCTTCGAGGGGACCTGCCATGAGTGCCGACGACCGCAACGCGTACGAGGGGTTCACGGCCGAGGAGCGGGCCGCGATGAAGGAGCACGCCAAGGAGCAGAAGGCGGCCGCCCGCCGCGCCTCGCACGCCGAGAAGGCGGCGGAGGCGGAGCGGGACGTGCTCGCGAAGATCGCCGAGATGGAGCACTCGGACCGCGTCATGGCCGAGCGCATCCACGCCGTCGTCACGGCCAACGCCCCGACCCTCGCCCCGAAGCTCTGGTACGGGATGCCCGCGTACGCCTTGGACGGCAAGGTCGTCTGCTTCTTCCAGAGCGCGGAGAAGTTCAAGTCCCGCTATGCCACGCTCGGCTTCAGCGACCAGGCGCAGCTGGACGAGGGCGAGATGTGGGCGGCCGCGTTCGCACTCACCGCGGTGACACCCGAGGTGGAGGCGCGGATCGTGGCGCTCGTGAAGCAGGCCGTGAGCTGAGGCCGGCCGCGAGCGCCACCGTGGCGCTCAGAACTGGACGATCGGCACGTCGCTGGTGGCCAGCAGGACCCACACGGCGAGACCCGCCAGCGCGATCAGCACGAGACCACCCCCGACGACAAAGCCCACCACATCCCCGCACGAGGTCGGCCGCGCCGAAGACGCGGGCGGCCGGCGACGGCGCGGTTCGGGCGGTGACCACAGGCTGCTCATGACTTCCCCCTTGTTCCTTCTTCGGCCGCCAGTCTGATCGCCGCCCGGGCCACCGGGCATGAGTACTCCTACTCAGTTCACGGGGCTGAACTGCGGGCTGTCGGTGGCCTGCCCGGCCGGTAGGAGGAACGGCAGCGGGCGAGACTTCAGGTCACCGGCGACGTGAATCCTGCTGGTCCGCCCGCCCCTGGATCGGAGTCTGCGTTGGCTCCCTGTCGTCGGATCACGGCCTCGAACTGCTGACGCAGACGCTCGGGGTACGGGCCGTACTCGCCAATCGGCAGGTACGGGCCGATGAACACCGTTCTTCGTCTGCAGGTTGAGAACCCCACAGATTGATCACGACTCAATACGTGCCTGGCAGGCGCTGTCGCCAGCAGTGGTCGGAATAGTGCGCCAAATAACCCATCCGTTCGAGCTCCTGATCCGCAATCGCCGACCGCGAGCCGCACGTCCGACTCGCCGCTCAACGGCCAGAATTGCCGGCCGAGTGCACTAGGATCCGCATCGAGGATCACTCGATCGACCGTTGCTCACCCAATCGATAGGAGGCCCGATGATCGGCGTGCTCGTGACTTTCACGCAGACCGAGAGGTTCGATCGCTCGACTCTCGCAAAGATTGCCGGCGAACTCCGAGGGCCGTTCGAAGGCATGGCCGGCCTTCGCTTCAAGAGCTTCATGCTCGACGAGGACGGCGTTCGGGCCAGGAATTTCTACGTGTGGGATGACGTGGACAAAGCCCGTTCCTTCTTCACGGAGGAGCTCGTCGACAAGGTGGCGGGGATTTACGGCGTCCCGCCCACCATCGAATACCTCGATATCGTGGGGTTCGTCGACAACTCCGGCACCTGATTCTCAAGGGGGCGGTTCCGCATACCCTCGCGGTCCGGGCCGCCCACGAGCCGAAGACGATGCTCATTCTGCTCGCTACTCCTACCCGCGTCGGCGGGCGAAGCTCGCGCGGGATCGAGCGTGCTGCCGGGAGAACGTCGCCTTCCGGGTCCGCCGGTAGGAGATCCTCGCGGAGCCTCGAAGGTCTCCATGGCTGTCACCACAGCCAAGGATGTAGGCCGGTAGGCATCTGCGGCCGGTCCAGGATGCTGCCAGTGATGGCCCGTCCGCGACCGTCAGGCTCACGGGGTCGCTGAGGTGGGTGCTGTGGTCGACCTCGCACCAGGAGGAGACGTCGGCAACCGCGCGGTCACGCGGAGCCCGTCACCAGGCAAGGTGCCAGGTTCTTCGGCCGACGCAGCGCAGCTGATCCTGGGGCGGTAGGAGAGTGCGCTCGGTCATCGGCCGACGCTGCCATGCCGAGGGAAAACAAGCATGCATGCTTGATTTATCTCCGGCCCGCTGCCAGGCTGCTCCCGACGGCGGCAAGGAGGCTTGCGGTGCTGAGGATCGGCAATGCGTCGGGGTTCTACGGGGACAGGTTCGGTGCGTTCCGGGAGATGCTCACCGGGGGGCCGCTGGACGTCCTGACCGGTGACTACCTGGCCGAGCTGACCATGCTCATCCTCGCCAGGGACAGGCTGAAGGACCCCGAACTCGGGTACGCCAGGACCTTCTTGCGGCAGCTGGCCGACTGCCTGGCGCTGGCTCGCGAGCGCGAGGTGAAGATCGTGGTCAACGCCGGCGGTCTGAATCCGCCGCAACTGGCGGAGGCGATCGCCGAGTTGTCGGGTGACCTGGGCATACCGGTCAGGGTCGGTCAGGTGGTCGGTGACGATCTGATGCCCAGGGCGGCGGAGTTCGGGCGCCCGGGGCTGCTCGCGGCCAACGCCTACCTGGGTGCCCAGGGCATCGCGGAGTGCCTGCGCGGCGGTGCCGACATCGTGGTCACCGGCCGGGTCACCGACGCGGCGCTGGTGGTCGGCCCGGCGATCGCGCACTACGGCTGGGGGCCGCAGGACCTGGACGAGCTGGCCGGCGCCGTGGTGGCCGGCCATGTGCTGGAGTGCGGGGCGCAGGCGACCGGGGGCAACTTCGCCTTCTTCACCGAACTCGACGCCACCCGCCCCGGCTTCCCGATCGCCGAGCTGCACGCGGACGGCAGCTGCGTGATCACCAAGCACCCCGGCACCGGCGGCGCCGTCACCACCGAGACGGTCACCGCCCAGCTCCTGTACGAGACCGGCGGTGCCCGCTACGCCGGCCCCGACGTCACCGCCCGGCTGGACTCCGTCCGGCTCACCGCCGACGGCCCGGACCGGGTGCGGATCGACGGGGTGCGGGGCGAGGCGCCGCCCCCCACCCTCAAGGTCGGCCTCAACCGGCTCGGCGGCTGGCGCAACGAGGCGGTGTTCGTCCTCACCGGACTGGACATCGAAGCCAAATCCGCGCTGGTCCAGCGGCAGTTGGCCGCGGCCCTCACCGATCCGCCCGCCGAGCTGCGCTGGACCTTGGCCCGCACCGACCACCCGGACGCCGACACCGAGCAGACCGCCAGCGCGCTGCTGCACCTCACCGTCCGCGACCCGGACGCCGGCCGGGTCGGCCGGGCCGTGAGCGCCGCCGCCGTGGAGCTGGGCCTGGCCAGCTATCCGGGGTTCCACCTCACCGCGCTGCCCGGGCCCGGCAGCCCGTACGGCGTCTTCGAGGCCGCCCACCTGGACGCCAAGGGCGTCGAGCACACCGCCGTGCTGCCCGACGGCCTGCGGATCGCCGTCCCGCCACCGCCCGCGGTGCGGGAGTTGCTCCCGGTGCCCGCGCCGCCGCTGCCGGCGCCGCTCGCCGCCGGCCCCACCCGCCGGGCCCCGCTCGGCCTGGTGGCCGGCGCCCGCAGCGGGGACAAGGGCGGCGACGCCAACCTCGGGGTGTGGGCCCGCAGCGAGGACGGCTGGCGCTGGCTGGCGCACACCCTCACCGTCGACCGGCTGCGCGAACTGCTCCCCGAAACAGTCGAGTTGACCGTGATCCGGCATCTGCTGCCCAATCTTCGCGCGGTGAACTTCACCATCGAGGGCCTGCTCGGCGAGGGAGTCGCCGCCCAGGCCCGGTTCGACCCGCAGGCCAAGGCGCTGGGGGAGTGGCTGCGCTCCCGCCATCTCGACATCCCGGAGGCACTGCTGTGACCGTGCTGCCCAGCCGCCTCGACCCGGCGGCCCCCGAGCACACCGCCAACCGCGCGGCGATGCTCGCCAAACTGGCCGACCTGGACACCGAGCACGCCAAGGCCCTGGCCGGCGGCGGCCCCAAGTACGTGGAGCGGCACCGAGGCCGGGGCAAGCTGCTGGCCCGCGAGCGGATCGAGCTGCTGATCGACCCGGACTCGGCCTTCCTCGAACTCTCCCCGCTCGCCGCCTGGGGCAGCGAGTACCCGGTCGGCGCCGGGATGGTCGCGGGGATCGGCGTGATCGAGGGCACCGAGTGCGTGATCACCGCCAACGACCCGACCGTGCGCGGCGGCGCCAGCAACCCCTGGACACTGCGCAAGGCGCTGCGGGCCAACGAGATCGCCCTGCGCAACCGCCTCCCGCTGGTCAACCTGGTCGAGTCCGGCGGCGCCGACCTGCCCAGCCAGAAGGAGATCTTCATCCCGGGCGGGGCGCTGTTCCGCGACCTCACCCGGCTGTCGGCCGCCGGCATCCCCACCGTGGCAGTGGTCTTCGGCAACTCCACCGCCGGCGGCGCGTACGTGCCCGGGATGTCCGACCACACCATCCTGGTCAAGGAACGTGCCAAGGTCTTCCTCGGCGGTCCGCCGCTGGTGAAGATGGCTACCGGTGAGGAGTCCGACGACGAGTCGCTCGGCGGCGCCGAGATGCACGCCCGTACCTCCGGCCTGGCCGACCACTTCGCCCTGGACGAGCCGGACGCCTGCCGGCTCGCCCGCCGGGTGGTCCGCCGGCTGAACTGGACCAAGGCGGGCCCGGCGCCCGCGCGTTCGGTCGAGCCGCCGAAGTACGACGAGGAGGAGCTGCTCGGCATCGTGCCCGGTGACCTCAAGGTCCCCTTCGATCCGCGCGAGGTGATCGCCCGGATCGTCGACGGCTCCGACTTCGACGAGTTCAAGCCGCTCTACGGACCGAGCCTGGCCACCGGCTGGGCGAACCTGCACGGCTACCCGGTCGGCATCCTGGCCAACGCCCAGGGCGTGCTGTTCAGCCCCGAGTCGCAGAAGGCCGCGCAGTTCATCCAGCTGGCCAACCAGCGCGACATCCCGCTGCTCTTCCTGCACAACACCACCGGCTACATGGTCGGCCAGGCCTACGAGCAGGGCGGCATCATCAAGCACGGCGCGATGATGATCAACGCGGTGGCCAACAGCAAGGTCCCGCACCTGTCGGTGCTGATGGGCGCCTCGTACGGGGCCGGGCACTACGGGATGTGCGGGCGGGCCTACGACCCGCGCTTCCTGTTCGCCTGGCCGAGTGCCAAGTCCGCCGTGATGGGCCCGCAGCAGCTCGCCGGGGTGCTCTCGATCGTGGCCCGGCAGTCGGCGGCGGCCAAGGGGCAGCCGTACGACGAGGACGCGGACGCCGCCATCCGCGCCATGGTCGAGCAGCAGATCGAGGCCGAATCGCTGCCGGCCTTCCTGTCCGGGCGGCTCTACGACGACGGGGTCATCGATCCCCGCGACACCCGCACCGTGCTGGGCATCTGCCTCTCCGCCATCCACAGCGGCCCGGTCGAGGGTGCGCGCGGCTACGGCGTCTTCCGGATGTGAGGGTCTCCGACATGATCACTTCTCTGCTGGTCGCCAACCGGGGCGAGATCGCCCGGCGGGTCTTCCGGACCTGCCGCGACCTGGGCATCGCCACCGTCGCCGTGTACGCGGACCCGGACGCCGACGCGCCGCACGTCCGGGAGGCCGACACCGCCGTCCGGCTGCCGGGCGCCGCGCCCGCCGACACCTATCTGCGGGCCGACCTGATCATCGCGGCGGCCCGGGCCGCGGGCGCCGACGCGGTCCACCCGGGCTACGGATTCCTGTCCGAGAACGCCGAGTTCGCGACCGCCGTGCTCGCGGCGGGGCTGACCTGGATCGGCCCGCCGCCCGCGGCGATCGCCGCGATGGGCTCCAAGACCGAGGCCAAGCGGCTGATGGCGGCTGCCGGGGTGCCGGTGCTCACCATCGGCGAACGGCCGACCGAGGCCGACCTGCCGCTGCTGGTCAAGGCGGCGGCCGGCGGCGGCGGCCGGGGCATGCGGGTGGTGCGCACCCTGGCCGAGCTGCCGCAGGCACTGGCCTCCGCGCGGGCCGAGGCGGCCAAGGCGTTCGGCTCCGACGAGGTGTTCTGCGAGCCCTACCTGCCCACCGGCCGGCACATCGAGGTCCAGCTGATGGCCGACACCCACGGGCGGGTACTGGCCCTCGGCGACCGGGACTGCTCGCTCCAGCGCCGGCACCAGAAGGTGATCGAGGAGGCCCCGGCCCCCGGCCTGCCCGAGGCCGTCCGCCGCGACCTGCACGCCGCCGCCGTGGCCGCCGCCCGGGCGATCGGCTACACCGGCGCCGGCACCGCCGAGTTCCTGCTCGCCCCGGACGGCCGGTTCTACTTCCTGGAGATGAACACCCGCCTCCAGGTCGAGCACCCGGTCACCGAGTGCGTCACCGGGCTGGACCTGGTCGCGCTCCAACTCGCCGTCGCCGAGGGCGGCGAGCTCCCCGAGCAGGCGCCGCCGAGCACCGGCTGCGCGATCGAGGCCCGGCTCTACGCCGAGGATCCGGACCAGGACTGGCAGCCGCAGACCGGCACCCTGCACCACATCGAACTGCCGGGCACGGTGGTGGAGTTCGGCACCGGCGCCGGACCGGCCGGACTTCGCCTGGACTCCGGGGTGAGCGATGGCAGCGCCGTCACCGTGCACTACGACGCGATGCTCGCCAAGGTGATCGCCTGGGCGCCGACCCGACCGGCCGCCGCCCGGTTGCTGGCCGACGCACTCACCCGGGCCCGGCTGCACGGCCCGCTCACCAACCGGGAGTTGCTCACCCGGGCGCTGCGCCACCCGGCCTTCCTGGCGGCCCGGCTGCACACCGGCTTCCTCGCCGAGCACGCCGCCGAGCTGACCGCGCCCGCGGACAAGGACGCCCCGCTCGCGGCCCTCGCCGCCGCCCTCGCGGACGCGGCCGCCCGCCGCACCGGCCTGCCCTCGGGCTGGCGCAACCTGCCCTCCCAGCCGCAGCTCAAGCGGTACCGGGCGGCCGACGGCAGCGAGTTCGAGGTCCGCTACCGGCTCACCAGGGACGGCCTGCGGGCCGAGGGACACCCCGACACCCGGCTGGTCGAGGCCGGGCCCGACAGGGTGGTGCTGGAGGTCGGCGGGCTGCGCCGCGGCTACCTGCTCGCCCGGTACGGCAGCGCCGTCCACCTGGACTCGCCGTCCGGCGCCACCGTGCTCACCGCCCTCGACCGCTTCCCGGACCCGGTGGAGCACACCGAACCCGGCGCCCTGCTGGCCCCGATGCCGGGCACCGTGGTGCGGGTCGCCGCCGCCGTCGGCGAGCGCGTCACCGCGGGCCAGCCGCTGCTGTGGCTGGAGGCGATGAAGATGGAGCACCGGATCACCGCCCCCACCGACGGCACCCTCACCGAACTGTTCGTCGGCCCGGGGCACCAGGTCGAGCCGGGCACCGTGCTCGCCGTCGTCGCCGAGTCCGTCGTCGCCGAGTCCGTCGCCGCCGAACAGCTCACCGAACAGCTCGCCGAACAGGCCGCCGAGACCACCTGACCACCACCGCCCGGAGGACCGCCATGTCCGCACCGCGCACCACCACCGAGAGCCCCCTGATCGAGACCGAGGAGCGGCGCGCCCTGCGCCAGGCCGTCGGTGACCTGGCCCGCCGATTCGGGCCCAGCTACTTCCAGGCCAAGGCGCGCGCCGGCGAACCCGCCGAGGAGGTCTGGGCGGAGGCCGGCAAGCTCGGCTACCTCGGCGTCAACCTGCCCGTCGAGTACGGCGGCGGGGGCGCCGGCATCGCCGAACTCGCCATCGTCCTGGAGGAGATGGGCACCGCCGGCTGCCCGCTGCTGATGATGATCGTCTCCCCGGCGATCTGCGGCACCGTGATCGCCCGGTTCGGCACCGAGGAGCAGAAGCAGCGCTGGCTGCCCGGGCTCGCCGACGGCACCCGCCGGATGGCCTTCGGCATCACCGAGCCCGACGCGGGCTCCAACTCCCACCGGATCTCCACCGTGGCCCGCCGCGAGGGCGATCAGTGGGTGCTCAGCGGCCGCAAGGTGTTCATCTCGGGGGTCGACCGGGCCGACGCCGTGCTCTTCGTCGGCCGCACCGAGGACGCCAGGACCGGCCGGCTGAAGCCCGCCCTGTTCGTCGTGCCGCGCGAGACCCCGGGCTTCGAGTACCGGGCGATCCCGATGGAACTGGTCACCCCCGAGAAGCAGTTCCAGGTCTTCCTGGACGAGGTCCGGCTGCCCGCCGACGCCCTGGTCGGTGATGAGGACGCGGGCCTGCTCCAGCTGTTCGCCGGCCTCAACCCCGAGCGGATCATGACCGCCGCGTTCTCGCTCGGGGTGGCCCGCCAGGCGCTCGCCACGGCCGTCGAGTACGCCAAGTCCCGTACCGTCTGGGACACCCCGATCGGCGCCCACCAGGGCATCGCGCACCCGCTCGCGCAGTGCACCATCGAGGTCGAGCTCGCCCGGCTGATGATGATGAAGGCCGCCCACCTGTACGACGCGGGCGACGACCTGGCGGCGGGCGAGGCCGCCAACATGGCCAAGTACGCCGCAGGAGAGGCCTCCTGCCGGGCCGTCGACCAGGCGGTGCAGACCCTCGGCGGCAACGGCCTCACCCAGGAGTACGGGCTGGGCGCACTGCTGACCGCGACCCGGGTCGGCCGGGTCGCCCCGGTCAGCCGGGAGATGATCCTCAACTTCGTCGCGCAGCACACCCTGGGCCTGCCGCGGTCCTACTGACCGGGCCGCCCGCCGCAGCATCCGGCCGGCGCAGCATCCGCCTGCCGCGGCACCCGTCCGGCGGCGCCCGGTCCGAGCGACCGGGCCGCCGACGGATCCGTCACGCCGTCACGCCGCCAAGCCGATACGCCGTCGCGCGGCCGCCCGCGGGCAGCCTTCGGTGGCCGCGGGGGCCGAGCCCGGCAGGCCCTCTGTCCGGGGCGGCCGCCAGCCGCCACTCTTGAGACTCCACCCCACCGGTCAGGAGGCCCGTATGGCGTTTCACAGCGACTACCCGGACATCGCCCCGCTCGAAGTGCCCATCCACGAGGCGGTGCTGGGCGGCGCCGCCGCCTTCGCCGGGATACCGGCCCTGGTCGACGGCGTCACCGGGCGCTCGCTCAGCTACGCCGAGCTCGACACCGCCACCCGCCGCACCGCCGCCGGCCTCGCCGAGGCCGGGGTGCGCAAGGGCGACGTGCTGGCCCTGTACAGCCCCAACACCATCGCGTACCCGGTCGCCTTCTTCGGTGCCACCCGGGCCGGCGCCACCGTCACCACCGTCAGCTCGATGAGCACCGCCCAGGAGCTGGCCGGGCAGCTGCGCGACAGCCGGGCGCGCTGGATCGTGACGGTCTCGCCGTTCCTCCCGGTGGCGACCGAGGCCGCCGCCGCGCTCGCGGCCGAGGGCACCCCGATCGCCGAGATCCTGGTCTGCGACCAGGCGCCGGGCCACCGCTCGCTGACCGAGCTGGCCGCCACCACCGCCCCCGAGCCGCAGGTGACCATCGACCCGGCCGAGGACGTCGCGGTGCTGCCGTACTCCAGCGGCACCACCGGGCTGCCCAAGGGCGTGATGCTCACCCACCGGTCGATCGCCTCCAACCTCGCCCAGGTCGACGCGGTGCACTCCACCAGCCCCGGCGAGCGGATCCTGGCGGTGCTCCCGTTCTTCCACATCTACGGCCTGGCGGCGCTGCTCAACCACCCGCTGCGCTGCGGCTCCACGGTGGTGGTGCTGCCCCGCTTCGACCTGGAGCAGTTCCTGCGCACCATCCAGGACCAGCGGATCGAGGGTGTCTTCGTCGCCCCGCCGATCGCCCTGGCGCTGGCCAAGCACCCGCTGGTGGACAGCTTCGACCTGTCCTCGCTGCGCTACGTGCTGAGCGCGGCCGCCCCGCTGGACGCCGAGCTGGCCGAGCTCTGCGCCCGCCGGCTCGGCCTGCAGGCGATCCGGCAGGGCTACGGCATGACCGAGCTCTCCCCGGTCACCAACGTGGTGCCGCTGGAGGACGGCGCGGCCCCGCCCGGGACGGTCGGCAAGCTGGTCGCCAGCACCGAGCTGCGGGTGCTCGCGCTGGACGGCTCCGGCGCCGACCTCGGCCCGGGCGAGGACGGTGAACTGGCCTTCCGCGGACCGCAGGTGATGAAGGGCTACTTCGGCCGCCAGTCCGAGACCGACGCCGTGATCGACCAGGACGGCTGGCTGCACACCGGCGACATCGGCCACGTCGACGAGGCCGGGTACCTCTTCGTGGTCGACCGGGTGAAGGAGCTGATCAAGTACAAGGGCTACCAGGTCGCCCCCGCCGAGCTGGAGGCGCTGCTGCTGACCCACCCGGAGATCGCCGACGCCGCGGTGATCGGGGTGTTCGGCGAGGACGGGGAGGAGCGGCCCAAGGCGTACGTGGTCCGGGCCCCGGGCAGCGAACTCACCGCGCAGCAGGTGCAGGACTTCGTGGCCGGGCAGGTCGCGCCGTACAAGAAGGTGCGGGCGGTGGAGTTCATCGGGGCGGTGCCCAAGTCCGTCGCCGGCAAGATCCTCCGCAAGGAGCTGCGCGCCCTGTCCCGGCAGGTCTGACAGGATCGGGCGGACACCGGCCCCACGATCGGGGCCCCAGCACCGGAAAGCAGCCATGACCAGCACCCACGCCGCCTCCCGCACCCCCCAGCAGGACCGCAGCCGCGCCACCCGGCGGCGGCTGCTGGAGGCGGCCGTGGAGTGTCTGGCCGAGCTCGGCTGGAACGGCAGCACCGTCGCGGTGGTGGCCGAGCGGGCCGGGGTGACCAGGGGCGCCGCGCAGCACCACTTCCCGACCCGGGAGGACCTGTTCACGGCCGCCGTCGAGCATGTCGCCAGCGAGCGGCTGGCGGCGGTGCGCGCGCACAGCGACCGGCTGCCGGCGCCCGGTCCGGCCAGGACCGAGGCGGTGGCGGAGATGATCGTCCGGCTGTACACCGGTCCGCTGTTCCGGGCGGCGCTCCACCTGTGGGTGGCGGCGGCCACCGAGGAGCCGCTGCGGGAGCGGATCGTGGCCCTGGAGAACCAGGTGGGCCGGGAGGCGCACCGGGCCGCGGTGGAGTTCCTGGGTGTGGACGAGAGCGCGCCCGGGGTGCGCGAGACCGTCCAGGCCACCCTGGACCTGGCCCGTGGCCTGGGCCTGGCCAACCTGCTCACCGACGACGGCCCGCGCCGGGCCGGGATCGTCCGGCAGTGGGCCCGGATGCTCGACGCGGTGCTGGCCGCCGGCTGACCGGCCCACCCGGCCCGACCCACCCGGCCCGGAGCGCCGGCCTGGAACGCAGGTCTGGCACACCCGTCTGGCACGGACGAATGAGACACCCGGCCGGGACGCCAGAAAGCCCCCGCCACAACGCCGCCCCGCCCCCGCCCCGCCGCCGGGCGACACCCCGCCGGGCGACGCCCCACCGAGCTGACTCGCCGTCCGGGCGGCCGCCGTGCAGTCTGGTGGGAGCCGGGTTGGCCGGGCTCCGAGCGGGAAGGTACCGGGCAGGTGGTCACCTGATCATGCACGGATTCGAGCAGACCGCGCCGGACGGCGCCGGCCGGGATGCGGCGGGCGCCGCTTCGGCGCGCCTGGCCGGGCACCGGCTGGTGCCGCTGGCCACCGCCCTGCTCCAGGAGGACGGCCGGATCCTGCACTGGAGCGAGGAGGCCGAGGCCCTGCTCGGCTACCAGGCCCGCCACGTGGTCGGCTCCTACGCCGCCCAGCTGCTGGTCACCGATGCTGAGCGCCCCCGGGTGCTGGCGCTGTTCCGGCGGATCATGGCCGGCCGCGGCTGGTCCGGCACGTACGCGGTGCGGCACCGGGACGGGCACCCGGTCGAGCTGGAGTTCCACACCTACCCGGTCGCCGGGCCCGGCGGGCGCCCGCTGCTGCTGGCCACCGCCTCCGACCTGAGCGCCCTGCGCGAGGTGGAGGAGGACCTCGCGGTACTGGACGGCTTCTTCACCCAGTCGCCGATCGGGATGGCCGTCTACGACACCGACCTGCGCTACCTCCGGCTGAACAGCGCCCTCGCCCGGATCAACGGCCTGCCGATCGAGCAGCACCTCGGGCGCCGGATCAGCGCCGTGCTGCCGGGCATCAACAGCTCCGAGATCGAGGCCGTGATGCGGCAGGTGCTGCTCACCGGCCGCCCGGTGGTGGACGCCCGCTCGCACGGCCAGACCCCGGGCGACCCCCGGCGCGACCGGGCCTGGTCGGCCTCCTACTTCCGGCTGGAGGACTCCACCGGCCGGGTCCTGGGCGTCAGCTCCTCGATCATCGACGTCTCCGAGCGCTTCCGGGCCGAGGCCCGCGCCGCCCGGGCCCAGGAGCGCCTGGCCATGCTGGCGGCCGCCACCGCCCGGATCGGCACCACCCTCGACCTCCAGCGCACCGCGGAGGAACTGGTCGAGGCGGTGGTGCCGCGGTTCGCCGACTTCGCCACGGTCGACCTGCTGGAGTCGGTGCTCGGCGGCGAGGAGCCGGGCCCGCTGCGGCCGGACGCCTCCGTCCAGGTCCGGGCCGTCGCGGTCGGCGAGGCCTTCGGCTCGGGCCTCACCCAGGCCGCCGACGCGGTCGGCCTGGTCTCCCGGTACGACCCCAAGCGGATGTACGCGCGCACCCTGGTCAGCGGCCGGCCGCTGCTGAAACCGCACGTCGACGAGGAGACGCTGAGCAGCCTGGTGCCCTCGCCCGACCGGGTGGAGCACGGGATGGCGGCCGGCATCCATTCGTACCTGCTGGTGCCCGTGATCGCCCGCGGGATGGTGCTCGGCGGTGCGGAGTTCGCCCGTACCCGCAACCCCGAGGCGTTCACCGCCGCCGATGTGGCGCTGGCCGAGGAGCTGGTCGCCCGGACGGCGCTGGCGATCGACAACGCCCGGCTGTACCGGCGCGAGCGCGAGACCGCCCTCACCCTGCAGCGCAGCCTGCTGCCGCAGGAGATCCACCGCACCCTCGGCCTGGAGATCGCCCACCGCTACCTGCCGAGCAGCCTGGTCAGCGAGGTCGGCGGCGACTGGTTCGACGTGGTGCCGCTCTCCAGCGGGCGGGTCGCCCTGGTGGTCGGCGACGTGATGGGCCACGGTATCCGGGCGGCCGCCACGATGGGCCAACTCCGCACCGTGGCAAGGACTTTGGCGACTCTTGACCTACCGCCCGAGCATGTCCTGACCCGGTTGGACGAGACCGCCATGGGCATCGGCGAGGGCCAGTTCGCCACCTGCGTCTGCGCCGTGTACGACCCGGTCGAGCGGACCTGCACCATCGCCTCGGCCGGCCACCTGCCACCGGTCGCGGTCGCCCCCGACGGTTCGGCCCGCACCCTGGACGTACCGCCGGGGGTGCCGCTCGGCGTCGGCGGGGTGGCCTTCACGGCGGTCGAGTTCACCCTGCCGCCGGGCGGCCTGATCGCCCTCTACACCGACGGCCTGGTGGAGAAGCGCGGCCGCGACCTGGACGAGGGCATCGGCCTGCTCTCCCGCACCCTGGCGGTGCGCGGGCGCACCCTGGAGGAGAGCTGCGACGCCGCGCTGGAGGCCCTGGTCGCGGACGGCACCGACGACGACATCGCCATGATCATGGCGCGGGTGCTGCCGGTGCCCGCCGACCGGATCGCCACCCTGCCGCTCACCGGTGACGGCCCGCTGCCCAGCCGGGCCCGCCGCTTCACCCGCGCCACGCTCTCCGCCTGGGGGCTGTCCGCGGTCAGCGACTACGCCGAGCTGATGGTCAGCGAGCTGGTCACCAACGCCATGCTGCACGCGGACGCCCCGCGCCGGCTGCGGCTGTTCCGCGACCGCTACCTGACCCTGGAGGTCTCCGACGCCGGCCGGCAGGCGCCCCGGCTGCGCAGCTCCGCGGAGGAGGACGAGGGCGGCCGGGGCATGCACCTGGTCAGCGAACTCGCCCACCGCTGGGGCACCCGGCAGACCAGGAACGGCAAGGTGGTCTGGGCCGAGATCGACCTCGGTCACCGCGGCGACCAGCAGCTCTGAACCGCCGGGGCGGCCGACCACCGGGCCACCTGGCCGGAGATCGGCCCGCCCGCCTCGTCTAGGGTGCATCCGGTCGAGGCGGAGCAGGGGAGAAGCGGTGCTGGGGTACGACGAACTGACGGTGGCCGAGCGGCGGGTGTGGGACGCCTTCCCGACCGGGGCGGTGGTGGACCTGGCGGCGTCCTCCCCGGTCTCCGTGACCGAGGGTGCGGGCTGGGGCCCGGAGCGCACGGTGCGGGCCGAGCTGCTCGCGGGGCTGCTGCTGGGCGGGCGGAGCCCGGTGCCCGGGGCGATCGCCGCGCTGCGGCTGACCGGGGCCCGGATCACCGGGCGGCTCGATCTGGCCGGTGCCCGGTTGGAGCACGAACTCGCCCTCACCGCCTGCCGGTTCGAGGAGCAGGTGAGCCTGCGCGGCGCCGCGTTGCGCTCCACCTCGATGCACTCCTGCCGGCTACCCGGGCTGGACGGCTGGCTGCTGAACCTGGACGGCAACCTGTTCTTCGAGGACTCGGTCATCGACGGCCGGCTCACCCTGACCCGCGCCCACATCACTGGTGAACTACGGCTCAGCGGGGTCCGGTTGACCGCCACCGAGCTGCTGAACACGCCCGACCCAGGCCCGGAAACCGATCGGTCCCCGGACGCCGCCTGCGCCGACGGCGTCTGGGCGCTGTGGGCCGGCGGGATGGTGCTGGACGGCGGCTGCTTCGCCCGCAAGGGCTTCCGCTCCCGCGGCGGACTGCGGCTGGTGGGCGCCCAGTTCAACGGCGGGCTGTTCATGGAGGGCGCCCGGATCGACAACCCGGGCGGCGACGCCCTCGGCGGGGACGACCTGAGCGCCTCCACCATGGTGCTGGCCGACGGCTTCAGCACCGACGGCGCGATCCGGCTGCCCGGGGCGGGCGTGCGCAGCCTGCTCTCGCTGGACGGAGCCGTCCTCGCCGGCACCGGCGCCGCCCTGGCCGCGCCCCGACTGCGGGCCGGCGAACTGCGGTTCACCCCGGCCGGAGCCCCGCGCGGCAGCGTCGACCTGCAGGAGGCGCAGCTCGCCGTGCTGTGCGACCACCGGCTCAGCTGGCCGCCCGGCACCAGGCTGGACGGCCTGACCTACACCTCGCTGCAGAGCACCGCCCCGGCGCCGTTGGCCCGCCGCCTCGACTGGCTGGCCGGGCTGCCCGAGTACGCGCCGCAGCCGTACGAGCAACTGGCCGCCTGGTACCGCAAGTCCGGCGAGGACGACGCGGCCCGGCGGGTGCTGCTCGCCAAGCAGCGCCGCCGCCGGCGGACCCTGCACCCGCTCGGCCGGGCCTGGGGCCGGGTGCTGGACGCCACCGTCGGCTACGGCTACCGGCCCTGGCAGGCCGGTCTGTGGCTGATCGCGCTGACCGCCCTGGGCACCGCCGTGTTCAGCACCGGCACTCCGGCACCGGCCCAGGCGGAGCCGGGCGCCCCGTTCAGCGCGGTGATCTACACGCTCGACCTGCTGCTGCCGATCGGCGGCTTCGGCCAGCGCACCGCCTGGTACTGGACCGGGGCGCAGCAGTGGTTCGGCTACGGGCTGATCGCGGCCGGCTGGCTGCTCACCACGGCGCTGCTCGCCGGGGTGAGCCGTTCGCTCAACCGCCAGTGACCGGCGGGCGCACCCCAACCATGCTGAGATGAATGAAAGTAGATTGCCCGTCAGCTCCCCTTGTCCTGGCCCGGTGGGTGCGGGAGCATGTCGATCACCAGGACGAGAGGTGCGGCGGATGATGCCGATGGTGGCGGCGTGACCCGATCGGCTTCCGTGACCCGCCGTGACCTGGCGGTCTTCCTCACGGCGAAGGCCATCTCCGACATCGGCTACGCGCTCGACTTCATCTGCCTGTCGGTCTTCGTCTGGGAGCGCACCCGCTCCGCCGCGGCCACCGGACTGGTCAGCGTGGCGCTCTACGCGGGCGCGATCACCGGCGGACGGCTCGGGCACCGCTTCGGCGACCGCTGGGACCGGCTGCGGGTGATGGTCGGCGCCGACCTGGTCCGGATGCTCGCCCTGCTGACGCTGACCCTGCTGCCGGACCGCCAGCAGAACTGGTGGCTGTACCCGGCCGTCCTCCTGGTCGGCACCGGCCGCTCGGTCTTCGAGGCCACGCTCTCCGCCGCCACCCCGGTGCTGGCCGGCGAGCGCACCCAGAGCGTCAACAGCGTGCTGGCCGGCCTGCGCGGGGTCGCCTTCATGACCGGCATGGGGCTGGCCACCGTCGCCGTCCCGCTGATCGGCTACCGCGGGGTCTTCGCCCTGGACGCGGGCAGTTACGCGCTCTCCGCCCTGGTGCTGCTCGCCCTGCGGCCGCGCCTGCGCGAGGACGGCGGGCCGGGCGCCGGCGCCGCCGAGCCGGCCCCGTCCTGGCCGCTGCTGCTCGCCGCCGGGCTCGCCCCGCTGGTGCTGCTGCGCGGGCTGGACGCCTTCGGCAGCTCCTCCCAGCACGTCGGACTGCCCATGCTGGGCACCGAGTTGCGCCCGGACTCGCCCACCGCGGTCTCCGGCGCGGTGTGGGGCTGCTGGGCGGCCGGGCTGCTGGTCGCCGGATTCGTGCTGCGGCCGCTGGCCAGGCGGATCATCGACCGCAATCCCCGGGTGGTGTTCTGCCTGGCGATGATGGTGATGTCGGTGGGCTTCATCGGCGTGTTCTGGCTGTCCGGCTGGTGGCCCCGGCTGGCTTGCGGCGTGCTGGCGGGGCTGGGCGACGCGCTGAGCGAGATCACCTTCAAACAGGCCGTGCAGCGCCTGCCGGACCACCGCCGGGGCCGCGCCTTCGGCTTCTCCCAGATCGTGGTCAACGGCGGCTTCATGGCGGGCCTGCTCGCCACCAGCGCCGTGCTGCGCCCGGACCGGCTGCCCGAGTGGGTGATGCTGCTGCACGGGGCGCCGTTCCTGCTCGCCGGCTGGACCGCGCTGGCGGCCGTCCGGCCGGCCCGGGCCGGCCGGACGGCGGAGCCGGTCGGGTGAGCACGGGCGCCTACCTGGACCACGCCGGCCTCGGACGGCTGCGCCCGCGGGCCGTCGCGGCCATGCGGACGGCGCTGGAGGAGGTGCTGCCGCACGGCAGCGCCGAGGTCGGCCGGCTCTTCGGTGCCCGGGCGGCCGCCCGCCGGGCGGTCGCCGCGCTGCTGTGCTGCACCCCGGACGAGGTCGCCTTCGTCCCCAACACCTCCACCGGCGTCCATCTGGTCGCCGACGGCCTGGACTGGCGCCCCGGCGACCGGGTCGTGGTGTTCGACCGGGACTTCCCGGCCAACGTCCGCCCCTGGCAGCGCCTGGAGCGGCACGGCGTGGTGCTGGACCGGGTGCCGATGCGCGAGGGCGGCTACCGGCCGGCGGACGTCGCGGCCGCGATCGGCCCGGCCACCCGGCTGGTGGCGGTCAGCTCCGTCAACTTCGCCACCGGCTTCCGCTGCGACCTGGCCGCCGTCTGCGCGCTGGCCGCCGAGGCCGGGGCGCTGGTCTGCGTGGACGCGGTGCAGAGCCTCGGCGCGCTGCCGCTGTCGGTGGCGGACACCCCGGTGGACTTCCTCGCCGCCGGGGCGCACAAGTGGCTCGGCGGGCCGCCGGGCACCGGGGTCTTCTACTGCCGGGCCGACCGCCTGGAGCTGCTGCGCCGGACACCCACCGGCTGGTTCGGCTTCCAGGGCGCGGCCGAGGTCTCCAAAGGGCCGGGGCAGCTGCGCTACGACCTGCCCGAGCGGGCCGCCGCGGCCAAGGTCGAGGGCGGCATGTACGACCTGCTGGGCATGGCGGGATTCGCCGCCGCGCTGGCCGAGCTGGCGGAGATCGGGATCGACGCGGTGGCGGCCCGGGTGCTGCTGCTGGCGGACCGGATCAGGGCCGCCGCGGCCGGCCTGGGCCACACCCTGGCCGTGCCGCCCGGCCCGGCGGCCGACTCCGGCATCGTCAGCCTTTCCGTGCCGAATGCCGGGGGTGTGCGAATGGCGGAAAAACTGATCGCCGCCGGTATCCAGGTATCGACGCCCGACGGGCTGGTGCGGATCTCACCGCACTATTGGACCGCGGACCGCGAGGTCGATCTCCTGCTGGAGCGATTGGCAACGCTCAAGCCTTGACGCTGCCTGACGGGGTGTCATAGCTTTCGAATCGCCCGAACCGGTGTCCGAATCTCCGGATGCCGAAAATTCAGTGAAAGGAGTTGCGAAATGGCTTACGAGACCTGGGAGTCCCTCGCGGACGAGGTCGAGATCAGCACCGGCGCAGCGGACTGCTGGACCTGTCTGATCGACGACGCATCCTGAACTGATCCACTTCGGGCACGCCCTTCGGCCCAGGCCGTGGGGCGTGCCTCCGGGTGGCGGACGACGAGGGGGGGAACGGCCGCGTGGACCGCTGGGAGTTCAGTCGCGGAATCGTCGGTGTGAATGCACCGAGCTGGTTGACCTTCGAGGTGCACCGGCCGTATTTCGACGGCGCGCAATCGCCCTTCACGACCGTTCAGGCCCGGGCCGCCGTGCTGGCCGCCCGCCGCTTCGAGCAGCGCACCCCCACCGCCCTGCGGTTCGGCATGACGATGCCCGCCAGCTACCGGCAGCTGCTGGTCGAGGAGTCGCGGCTGACCGCCTACCGCGCCGCCGCCCCGACCGACCTGCCGGCGCGGCTGGCCTCACCGGCCTGGCTGCGGATGGCCGAGGCCCACCGGCACCGCGCCGACCTGGACCTGGTGGACCGGGCCGGGCTGGCGCACTGGCTGGTCGCCGCCTGCCTGCTGCCGGCCGTCCTGGAGCTCGTCCCCGAGGACCTCTCCGAGGCCGACTGCCGGGAGCCGGTCGCGGCCGGCCTGCAGGCCGCCCGGGCGGTCGCGCTGTTCGGCTCCGAGGGTCTGTCCGCCCGCACGGAGGCCGCCTACCGCCCGCTGGTGGAGCACCCGGTGCCGACCGTGACGCACGTCCAGTCGGTGGCCGGCTGGGGCTACCTGCTCGCCCGGCACTCCGGTGACGACACCGCGATCGCGGCCCAACTGGCCCGCGCGCACCGGCTGCTGAAGGACGTCTCGGCGGAGCTCACCGACTTCGAGCACGGCATCCTGACCGCTCGCCTGGCGCTGCGCGAGGTGATGTACGCCGAGCGGCAGCGCGACTTCGCCGGCGCCCGGGCCCTGCTGGACACGGCGCGGGGCACCGTGAGCGGGCTGCGCGCCGCGGGGCCCGAGGACGAGGCGGTCCTGCTGGAGTCCCGGCGGCGGCTGGTCGACCGCCGGGTGGAGATCGCCGTCCGGCTCGGTGACACCGACGCGGAGCGCCGGGCGATCGAGGAGGGCATCGCCCTCGACCCCTGGTGCGTCAAGATCCGGATGCAGGCCGCGCAGGCCGACGAGCGCTCCGGTGACCACGAGCGGGCGCTGGCGGGCTACCTGCACGCCGCCCGGCTCGGCCCGTTCGGCACCGCCTTCGCCCTGCTCCAGGCGGCCGGCTCGGCCCGGCGGCTCGGGCACGGCGAGTTCGCCCGGGTGCTCACCGAGCGCGCCTTCCGCGCCGCGCCGCGCGCCGTGCTCACCCGCGACCGGCTGGTCGAGGCCTGCCTGGCCGCGGGCGACGAGCCGCTCGCCGAGGTGACCCGCCGGGCCGCCCACCGCGAGCCCGGCCGTCCGTGGGAGAACAACTGGCATTACCGGATGTACGCGTCGTACTTCAATCTCGGTGAATCGCATTCGCCCGGACTCTATGCCCGGCTGCCCGGTCTGGCTTTCGAGTTCGCCGAGCGCGGTGCCCGGCCCGAGGTCAACTGGCAGCGGCTGATGCCGCCGGCTTTCCGCGGCAATCTGATCCGTGAATCCGGGTTGAGCGAATTCGCCGTGGCGCGCCCTGCCGACCTGCCCGAACGGCTCCGGACTCCCGCCTGGGACAAGCTCTGCCGATGGCTGGCGGATTTCGACGCATTCGACACCGAGGGCCGTCACCGGATCGCCGTGGTGCTCTACCGGCTCGGCTTCGGGAAACTCGTGCTCGACCTGGTGCCGAAGGTGCCGGTGGCGGATCTTCGCACCCCCGAGGAACTCCGCCTGCACCACTGGCTGGACACCGTCCGCTATGTCGGCTCGGTGGGCCGGCAGGTGGTGGCGCCGGTGCATTCCTTCGAGATCGCGGAGCGCCCGGACTGTCCGACCCACCTGCGGTTCGTGATCGCGGTCTTCGCGGTGGTCTTCCACGCCAGACAGACCAGGTCGGTCGAGGAAGCGCGGCGCTGGCGGCGGATCGGCGCGGAGTGCCTGACCGAGCTGCTCGCGCAGGACGGCCGGTCCCCGTTCGAGAAGATGATGATGGAGAGCCGGTTCTACCGCAGCGTCAGCTACGTGCCGTTCCTGGAGCGGGACAGGGCGCTGCTGGGCCGGGACATGGACCGGGCCGAGGAGCTCGCCCGGGCCGTGCCCGCCGACGGCGAGTACCAGGAGTTCCTGAAGCGGGAGAACCTCCGCGCCTGCCTGGAGAGCCGCTCCAAGGAGCGCTACGCCTTCGGCGAGGACGAGGCGGCGCACCGGCTGGTGGCCGAGGCGCTGGCGCTGGACCCGTACGAGCCCAAGACCCACATCGAGCTGGCCGAGAGCCTGGTGCAGCGCGGCCGGTACCGGGAGGCCGGGGACAGCTACCTGCGCACGGCCCGGCTCGGCCCGGTGTCCACGGCGCTCGGGTACGCGGCGGCGGCCGACTGCTTCGCCCGGGCCGGTGAGCCGGTGCTGGCCGAGGACTGCTACCTGCAGGCGCTGCGGCTGGACCCGTACGCGATCTCGGCCGCCCGCGGCTGGGCGGCCGCCGGCCCGGCGGGTGCGATGGCCGGGGCGGCGGGGGAGTACCTGGCCGGTCTGGAGTCCTGGGGCGCGGCCCGGGCGGCCGCCCGCGGGCGGGGGTCGGGCGCATGAGCGTGGTGGAGTGGCGGTTGCGGCCGGAGCCGGCGGCGGGGGTCGAGGCGGTGGTGCTGCCGGTGCACGCCGGGGAGTTGCCGCCCTCGCTGTCGCCGGTCTTCCTGGCCGGCAGCGGGTTCACCGGCGCGGTCGGCCAGAGCCTGCAGCTGCCGGGGGATCCGGTCACCGTGCTGCTCGGGTGCGGCCCGCGCGGCGAGCTGGACCGGGCGGCGGTGCGGGGGGCGGCGGCCGGGCTGGCCCGCGCGGTCCGCGGTTACCGGCGGCTCGCGCTGCGGCCCCCGAGCGCCGACCTCGGGCCGCTGGTCGAGGGATACCTGCTCGGCGGGTACCGCTTCGCCGGGTACCGGACCGCCGCTGCCGAGCCGCCCGACCAGCGGATCGACGTGCTGGCGGCCGACCGGCCGGAGGCCAGGTCGGGGCTGTTCGCCGGCCGGCGCCTCGGTGAGGCGGTGCTGCTGGCCCGCGATCTGGTGAACGAGCCGGGCGGGGAGCTCACCCCGCGCCGCTTCGCCGAGCGGGCGGTGGAGGTGGCCGCCGGGTCGGGGCTGGAGTGCGAGGTCTGGGATGCCGACCGGATCGCCGCCGAGCGCCTGGGCGGCCTGCTCGGGGTCGGCCGCGGCTCGCTGCAGCCGCCCCGGCTGGTCCGGCTGGGGTACCGGCCGCCACGCGCCGCGCGGCCCGGCCAGGCGGCCCGGTCGGCCCGCCGGATCGCGCTGGTCGGCAAGGGCGTGACCTTCGACGCGGGTGGCCTCTCGCTCAAGCCCAACGCCCAACTGGTCGACATGAAGGCCGACATGGCCGGCGCCGCGGCCGTGCTCGGGGCGATGTCGGTGCTGGCCGACCTGGGCTGCCCGGTGGCGGTGGACGGCTGGCTGCCGCTGACCGAGAACATGCCGAACGCCGATCCGGCCCGGATCGGCGACGTGCTGCGGATGCGCGACGGACGGACGGTCGAGATCCGCAACGCGGACGCCGAGGGCCGGCTGATCCTGGCCGACGCGCTGGTGCTGGCGGGGGAGAGCCGCCCCGACGCGATCATCGACATCGCCACCCTCACCGACGCGGCGGCGGTCGCGCTGGGCCGCCGGATCGCCGCCCTGATGGGCACCGACCCGGCCCTGACCGGGCGGCTCCAGGCGGCCGGCACCCGGGCGGGCGAGCCGAACTGGCCGCTGCCGCTGCCCGACGTCTACCGCGGCCGGCTGAACTCGGGCGTGGCCGACCTGGTCAACTACACCATCGGCACCCGGCACGGCACCGCACTGCTGGCCGGGCTGTTCCTGCGCGAGTTCGTACCGGCCGGGCTCCCGTGGGCGCACCTCGACATCCAGGGCACCGCGCTGTCCGACACCGACGACGGCGAGTGGACGGCCGGCGCCACCGGCTTCGGGGTCCGGACCTTGGTGGAGCTGCTGACCTCGGGCGGGTAGCGGGGCCATCCGCGGTCAGGCGCCCGGCCGGCCACCGGCTGAGCGCGCGGTCAGGCGCCCGGCCGGCCGGCCAGCGCCTCCGGCTGCGGCTCGGCGCCGGAGCCGGCCTGCGGGCGCCGGGAGCGCAGCAGGTACCAGGAGAGGGCGGCGGAGAGCAGCAGCAGCCCGGCCGCCAGCCAGGCGGAGGTGTTCATGCCCTGGACGAAGGCCTCCTCGGCGCCCTCCAGCAGCCGGCCGCCGACCGGGTCGGGCAGCGAGCGGGCGGCGTCGACCGCGCCGCCGAGCGACTCGCCGGCCCGCGCGGCCGTGGCCGGGTCCGTGCCGGCCGGAGCGACCAGCGCGCCGCGGTAGATCGCGGTGAGCACCGAGCCGACCAGCGCGATGCCGAGCGCGGTGCCGAGCTCGTAGGCGGTCTCCGAGACGGCGGAGGCGGCGCCGGACTTGTCGGCCGGGGCGGCGCCCAGCACCAGGTCGGCGGCGAGCGTGTAGACCACGCCCTCGGCGGTGCCGACCACCAGGAAGGAGGCGCCGAGCAGCAGGTAGGTGGTGTCCTGATGGACCCAGCCGAGCAGTCCGATGCCGACGCCCATGGCGAGCAGGCCCGCGGTCAGGGCGACCCGGTTGCCGGTCCGGCGGACCAGCTTGGCCGTCAGCAGCCCGCCGACCACGGCACCGACGAACGCGGGCATCTCGGCGATGCCGGCGGCCAGCGGGGCGTAACCGCGTACCAGCTGGAGGTACTGCGACATGAAGAAGATCACACCGGAGAGACCGATCAGCGCGGTGAGCGAGGCCACCACGGCCGCGGTGAACCGCGGCTCGGCGAACAGCCGGACGTCCAGCAGCGGGCTCTCCAGTCGCAGCTGGCGGCGGACGAAGACGGTCAGCGCGGTGATGCCGACGGCGAAGGCGACCGGTACCGTCCAGTCGCCGAGCCCGTGCGCCGCGGCCTCCTTGACCGCGTACACCGCGGTGATCACGCCGACCATCGAGAGCAGCACGCTGAGCACGTCCCAGCGGCCCGGCTTCGGGTCCCGGGATTCGGGCAGCAGCCAGCCGCCCAGCACCAGCAGGAGGGCCAGCACCGGCAGGTTGAGCAGGAAGACCGAGCCCCACCAGAAGTGCTCCAGCAGCACGCCGCCCACCAGCGGGCCGAGTGCGGCCCCGGCGGTGGCGCCGGCGCCCCAGATGCCGATCGCGGTGGCCCGCTCCCGGGCGTCCGGGAACAGGGTGCGGATCAGCGAGAGGGTGGACGGCATGATGGTCGCGCCGGCCACGCCGAGCAGGGCGCGGGCGAGGATCAGCCAGCCGGGGGTGGGCGCGTAGGCGGCCAGCAGCGAGGCGGCGCCGAACGCGGTGGAGCCGATCAGCAGCAGCTTCTTGCGGCCGATCCGGTCGCTCAGCGCGCCCATGCTGACCAGCAGGCCGGCCAGCACGAAGGAGTAGATGTCACCGATCCAGAGCAGCTGGGTGCCGGTGGGGTCGAGGGTCTCGCTGATGGAGGGGATGGCCAGCGACAGCACGGTGGCGTCGACCGCGACCAGGGTGACGGCGAGCACGAGCACGCCGAGACCGGCCCAGCGCCGCTGGGCGCCCGCAGGGAGGAGGGGCTTGCCGGTCATGAATGATCAGGTCTCCTGAGAGCGCCGCCGAGGAAGAGCTCGGCGAGCGAGTGGGCACTGTCGCGGGGGGCCAGGCGTCCGTCCTGGACGGCCCAGCCGACGCCCGCGACGAGGTCGAAGAAGGCTTCGCTCAGCCAGCCGGCCGAGAGTTCGATCCGGAACACCCCCTGCTGCTGTCCGCGCAGGAAGAGGGCGCGGACCCGGGCGTCCTGGATCTCCCAGAGCTCGTTGATCTCCGGGTCGTCGTAGAGCTGGTTCTCCCCGGCCAGGAAGGCGCAGAGCGCGGCGTCCGGCACCAGCGCGTCGATCAGGCGTCTGAGGGCGGCGTGGGCGTCGCCCTCCTCGACCCGGGCGGTGTCCAGCGCGGCGGCGAAGCGCCGCAGGCCGAGCGCGCCGACCTCACGGATCAGGGCCTCCCGGCCCGGGAAGACCCGGTGCAGGGTGGCGCGGCTGATCCCGGCGGCCCTGGCGATCTCGTCCAGGTGCGCGGTCGGGCGGCGGGAGAGCACGCCGACGGCGGCTTCGAGGACGGAGTCACGGTCGGTGGCCATGGATCGAGTCTAGAGCATCTGAGACATCGGTGTCTCATGAGATTGACGAACGCCTCAGCTGAGACCCTTCGGTCGGATCGCGGGCAACGAAAAACCGGGGACGGCGAGTGCCGTCCCCGGTGCCGGGGGAGGTGGGTCAGCTCTGGTTGTAGAAGCCGGTCTCGTCGACCGGCCGGTCGATCACGGTGACCTCGACGTCGGCCGGGGTGAGCAGGAAGACCCGGCGGGCGATCCGCTCGATGCCGCCGCGGGTGCCGAAGATCAGGCCGGAGGCGAAGTCGACCATGCGCTTGGCCTCGGCCTCGCTCATCTCGGTGAGGTCCATCACCACCGGGACGGAGGCCCGGATGTGCTCGCCGACGGTGCGGGCGGACTCGAAGCCGGTCGGCCGCAGCGAGACGATCTTCGCGGGGGCGGGCGAGACGTTCTGGAGGGTCTCCTCGCTGTCCCACGATTCCTCGTACACCGCGGCGGGGTAGTTTCCGGAGGGCATCAGCCACCCGTTGTGGTGCTCGTCGCGAAGTGCTCCCATGCCGCGCCTCCCTGTCCCGTCCCGTACGTGTCCCCCGGGTGAGCGTGCCTTCCTGACACGTCATCCACTTGTTGGAACTGTCCGAGTATCGCATTGATCACCGGTCTGGTGCCCGCTCGCGACCGCCGGACGGGTTGTGGCGAGCAGGAAATCCGTGAATGTCCGGATGATCCATTCGACGCCGCAGGTCCTTCGGTGGTTGCGCGCGTAGACCATATCGGTGTGCGTCAGGCCTTGGTTGACTGTCTGTCAACAATCGTGTAACGGGTTCACTCCCCGGTGGCGCCGTCGATCCGCTCGCGGAGCAGATCGGCGTGCCCGTTGTGCCGCGCGTACTCCTCGATCATGTGGACCAGGATCCAGCGGAGGGTGACCTCCTCGCCCCGGCGCAGCGCCTTGCCGACCGTCTCCAGCGGCAGCCCGGCGGCCGAGGCCCGGGCCAGCTCGACCTGTTCGCGCCAAGCGGCGAAGTCGGCGGCCACGTCCGCGCCGGCGACGTTGTCGAAGTCGCCGTCCGGGTCCTCCTTGGTCCAGTACAGGCCCTGCTCGCCGAGCTCGACACCGTCGAGGACGGCCTGGAACCAGTGCCGCTCGACCTCGGCCATGTGCCGGACCAGGCCGAGCAGCGACAGGCTCGACGGCTCGACCGAGCGCTCGCGCAGCTGATCGTCGGTCAGGCCCTCGCACTTCACGGCGAGGGTGGCGCGGTGGTAGTCGAGCCAGGAGTGCAGCATGGTGCTCTCGTCGGCGGCGAACGGGGGGTCGATGCGGGAAGTCGTCGTCATGGCCGCCATGATGCTCGCCCGCTCCCGGGCAGGCCAGCAATTTAGCGCCGGGGACGCGCCTGCTGCCCTACGCTGACTGCCGCACGACCCCGGCGGCCGATCGGCCGGGCGGGGCCGGACCAGGCGGGGGTGGGGCTGTGCGAGGCGCGCTGACCGGAACGAATCTGACGCTCCGCTTCCTGCTGGAGCTCCTCGCGCTGGTCGCGCTCGGGATCGGCGGCTACCACCTCGACGCCCCGCTCGCGGCGCGGATCGCGCTGGCGCTGGCGCTGCCCCTGGCGGCCGCGCTGCTCTGGGGCCGGTACGCCTCGCCGCGGGCCACGGTCCGATCCGCGCCGGCCTGGTACCTGACCCAGCTGCTGGTCTTCGGCGGGGCGGTGGCCGCGCTGGCGCTCTGCGGGTACGGGGGGTGGGCGATCGCGCTGGGTGCGCTGATGGCCGCCAACACGGCGGTCCTGTGGCGGCTCGGCGAGTGGCACCCGTCGGTCAGGCGGTAGCACCCGCGGCGGCAGCGGCACCCGCGGTGCGGGCGGCCCGGGCGGCCACCCTCGCCCGCCACAGCGTGACCAGGCTGAACAGGCACATCAGCACGATCACGGCGGTGGAGATCAGGAACGCGGGCGAGCCCGGCGAGCCCGCGCTCGCTCCCGCCACCACGTACGCGGCGGTGCCCGGGGCCACCCCGATCAGGGTGGCCCAGGTGTACGGCCAGAACCGCACCCCCGAGACGGCGCAGCCGAGGTTCGCGGCCTGGAACGGCACCCCGGGGACGATCCGCAGCAGCAGCACGCTGCTGAAGCCCCGCTCGGTGAGCCGGCGGTCCAGCGCGGTGAGCGGCCTGGCCCGCAGCAGCGGCCGCAGCGCGTCGCGGCCGAGCGCCCGGCCGAGCCAGAAGGCGAGCGCGGCGCCCAGCGTGGTGGCGGCCACGGCCATGGTCAGGCCCTCGCCGATGCCCAGCAGCAGGCCGGCGGCGGCGTTCAGCGCGGGCTTGGGCACGAAGGCCAGGGTGCCGACGGCGTACACCAGGACGGCGATCGGCAGCCGCCAGGGGCCGGCCGCGTGGGACAGCACCGCCGCCGGGTCCCAGAGCAGCAGCGAGCCGGCCAGCGCGGCGAGGATCACCAGCAGCAGGACGAGGCGCCGCCGGGCCGAGCGGTCGAGCGCGGGCAGGGCGGGCAGTGCGGGGAGCTTGGGCACGGGGCGAGCCTAACCAGCGGCCGGGCGGGCCCCGGCACGGAGGTCCGCCGCCGGCGCCCGGAGGCCCTTCAGCCGGGCGATGTCCGCGGCGTGCCGGGCGCCCTCCACCCGGGCCGGATCGTGCCGCCCGTCCGGGGTCTCGATGATCAGCGGCACCCCGGCCGTCGCCGGGTGGGCCAGCAGCTCCCCGAACGGGCCGCTGCCGATGTGCCCGGCGCCGATGTTCTCGTGCCGGTCCTTGCGGGCCCCGGCCACGTCCTTGGAGTCGTTGGCGTGGATCAGCCGCAGCCGCCCCGGGCCGACGGCCGCCACCAGCTCGTCCAGCATCGCGGCCACCCCGCCCGGCTCGGCCAGGTCGTGCCCGGCCGCGAAGGCGTGGCAGGTGTCGAGGCAGACCCCGACCTTCGGGTGGTGCTCCAGCGCCTCGCCGTACGCCGCCAGGTCCGCCATCCGCGCGCAGAGCGAGCTGCCCTGCCCGGCGGTCGGCTCCAGCAGCAGCCAGGGCGCGGTGGGCCCGAGTTCGTCCAGCTCCGCCAGCAGCGGCAGCACGTCCGCCCCGACCTGGGCCAGCGCCCCGGTGCGGCCGCCGTCGCAGAGCGCCGAGCCGGTGTGCACCACCACGCCCAGCGCGCCGATCGCGTGCGCCCGCAGCAGCGAGTGCCGCAGCGACTCCGCCGACCGATCCCGGGTGACCGCCGAGCCCGAGCCGAAGTTGATCAGGTACGGCGCGTGCACGTACGCCGGGATGCCCCGCTGCGCGCAGGCCTCCCGGAACGCCTCGTCCTGGGCCGGATTCCCGGCCGGTGTGGCCCACCCCCGCGGGTTGGCCACGAACACCTGCACCGCCTCGGCCCCGACCTGCTCGGCGTACGCCAGCCCCGTCCCGGCCAGCCCCCGCCCGGCGACGGGGACATGGGCGCCGATCGGGTTGCGGAGCGTGGCTGCGGCAGTCATCGGGCGAGCATCGCACGCGGCCCCGGCCGAGCGGGAATCGCCGCCGTCAGCCGGCCGCGGCAGGGCCGCCGAGGCGCTGCCAGAGGAGCTCGTCGCGCAGCGCGTCCAGTGCTGCGCGCTCGGGCCGCAGCGGCGGTGGGCCGCGTGCTGGTCCAGCACCCGGCGGGTGACCGTCGGACCGTGCCGGTCGCGGTAGCGCGCGAAGTCGTCGGCGAACGCCAGGGCGCAGGCGGCGGCCAGGACCACCGGCCGCTGCTGCGGGATCGCGTCCCCGGCCAGCAGGGCGCGGGCCACCCGCTGCCCGGCCAGGGCGGTGTCGGCCGGGCGGAAGAGCGCCCGCACGGGCCGCCCGCCCAGGCGGGCGAGCGGTCCGCAGAGCACGGACTCGGTGAACCGGCCGGTCGGCGGAAGGCCGGGGTGGTCGGCGAACTCGGACCGCCACCGGCGCCGGACCGCCTCCGCCGCCAGGCCGAGCGTCTCCAGCGCGTCGGCGGCGAGCGCGATCCGGGCCTCGACCCGGGGGTAGCCGGCCGGTGCGGGCCGGTCGGGGCCGGGGCGGACGCCCGCCGTGCCGCTCGGCCGGCACAGGCTGTTCGGCCGGCACGGGCTGCTCGGTCGGCTGCGCCCTGCCCGGCCCGCTCGCCGTCTCCGGCGGCGCCGCTGCCGCAGCACGACGCGGTCTTCGCACTCCGCCGGCCTGCTCCGCGGCCGTGCCCTGCCCGTCCGCCATCTCCCGCCCCTCCCCGGTGTGGCTCCAGGATGCCAGCTCGCCGTCGCCGGCGCTGGAGATCAAGCACACCTCGGTGGAACGGGATTGACGTGGGGTCAGACCTTCGGCGGAGCCCGCTCAGGATGCCGGTTCCAGCCCCGGCACCTGCTCGCGCCGGGCCGCGCTGCGGTGCCGCAGGGCGCCCGCGCCCGGCACCAGGGCCGCCGCCAGCAGGGTGACCACGGCGAAGGAGACGGTGAGCGAGCTGGCCTGGGCGATGCCGCCGACGATCGCGGGGGCGACCAGGCCCGAGGTGTAGGTGATGGTGGCGACGCCGGCGATGGACCGGCTCGGGTTGCTGCCGGCCCGGCCGGCGGCCGCGAAGGCGAGCGGGACCACCACGGCGATGCCGATGCCGATCAGGGCGAAGCCGGGGATGGCCAGGTACGGGGTGCGGGCGAGCACCACCAGCAGGCCGCCGGCCGCGGCGGTGGCGCCGCCGAACCGCACGGTGCGCACCGGCCCCAGCCGGCGCACCACCGCGTCGCCGGCCAGCCGGGCGGCGGCCATGGTGGCCGCGAAGGCGGAGTAGCAGGCGGCCGCCGTCCCGGCCGAGGAGCCGGTGACGTCCCGCAGGTAGACGCCGCTCCAGTCCATCGAGGCGCCCTCGGCGAAGACCGCGCAGAAGCCGACCAGCCCGATCGCCAGGGCGGCCCGGGGCGGCAGCGCGAACCTGGGCGGCGCCTCCTCCTCGGCGGCCGGCCGGACGTCCAGCAGTCCCGCGCAGACCGGCTGGGCCAGCAGCGCCAGGAGGGCCGCGGTGACGGCGAACTGGAGCCGGGCGTCGGTCTGCTGGTGGGCGGCGAGCACGCCGAAGCCGGAGGCGACCAGGCCGCCCACGCTCCACATGCCGTGCAGGCCGGACATGACGGACCGGCCGAGCCGCTCCTCCACCTCCACGCCCTGGGCGTTCATCGCCACGTCGGCCATCCCGGCGGTGGCCCCGTACAGGAAGAGCGCCAGGCAGAGCGTCGGGAGGTTGAACGAGAGCGCCGGCACGGCGAGCGAGAGGCACCAGAGCGTCAGCAGCCCGCGCACCGCGGCCTTCTCCCCGTACCGGTGCACGATCCGCCCGGCCAGCGGCATCGCCAGCGAGGCGCCGACGGCGGGCAGCACCAGCGCCAGGCCGAGCCGGCCGGGGCTGAGTCCGAGGTGGTCCTGGATCCAGGGGATGCGGGTGACGAAGGTGCCGGTGACGGCACCGTGCACGGCGAACACCAGAGCGATGCTCACCCTGGCCCGCTGTACGTCCCGCACGTGCGGTCCTTCCGGCGACCTCTGCCCCATGGCCGGGCCCTCCCCGTTGTCGACTGCCGATGTCCGATAAATTATCAGGAAGGGATCCTGATAGAAACCTCTGGAAGGATGCAGCCTCATGACCATCGCGCGTACGGCCACCCCGAGCACCGCCCGCGCCATCAACGACCGGCTCGCCCTCGACCTCCTCCTGGAGCGGGGGCCGCTGACCGCGTCCGAGCTGCGCAGTCTCACCGGGCTCTCCCGCCCCACCGTCGCCGACCTGCTGGAACGCCTCCAGCGGGCCGGGCTGGTCGCCCCGGCGGGCGAGAGCGCCCAGCTGCGCCGCGGGCCCAACGCCCGGCTGTACGCCCTGGTCGCCGACCGGGCCCACCTGGCGGCCATCGACATCCGCGCCACCGGGGTCACCCTGGTGGTCGCCGACCTGACCGGCCGGACCCTGGCCACCGCGGAGATCCCCGCCGGCCCGGACGACCAGGACCTGGCCGAGCGGACCGTCGACGCCCTGCTCGGGGCCGCCGCCGAGGCCGGGGCCGAGCGGCTGCACACGGTCGCGGTCGGCGCCCCCGGCCTGGTCGACCCCGCCACCGGCGAGCTCGGCAACTCCGGCGGCCTGCCGCGCTGGCACACCGAGCTGCTGGCCGCGCTGCGCCCCAGCTCCGGCGTCGGGACGCTGGAGAACGCCGAGGTGATCCTGGACAACGAGGTCAACCTGGCCGGCATCGCGGAGCACCGGGTCGGCGCCGCCGCCGACCGCGACACCTTCGCCCTGCTCTGGCTCGGTCACGGCGTCGGCGCGGCCGTGGTGCTCGACGGGCGGCTGCGCCGCGGAGCCTCCGGCGGCACCGGCGAGATCGGCTTCCTGCCGGTGCCCGGGACGACGGTGCTGCCCAGCGCCACCGGCTGCGAGGGCGGCTACCACTCGCTGGTCGGCAGCGCCGCCGTGTGCGAGCTGGCCCGGCGGCACAGGCTGGCGGTCGACCGCACGGCCGGCCCGGTGATGCGGGCCGAGCTGGTGCTGCGCGCGGCCGTGGCGGCCGGCGCGGACGCCTTCCTGGACGAGCTGGCCGAGCGGATCGCGATCGGCGCGTCCGCGATCTGCGTGGTGCTCGACCCGGGCTGCGTGGTGCTCGGCGGCGAGCTCGGCCTGGCCGGCGGCGCCGAGCTGGCCGCCCGGGTGGAGCGGCGGCTGGCCGCGCTCTCACCGCTGCGCACCGAGGTCCGGGCCGGTACGGCGGGCGGCGGCGCGGTGCTCGCCGGCGCGGTGCTCACGGCGGGCGACGCGGCGCGCCGGGACCTGTTCGGCGGCGAGTGAGGCCCGACCGGCACGCGGGCGCGCCACCACCGCGGCGCACGGCCCGGGCGGCGGCGCGGCGGCAGGGGTGACGGCAGGGGTGACGGCGCGTCGCCCCACCGGGCCCGGGTAGGGCAGGATGGCGGCGACAGTCCGCCGAGCACGCCAGGAGCACACCCATGGCCCAGCCCCACCGGCCGGTCCACCCGTACCGCATCGGCGAGGCCGCCGCGATGCTCGGCGTCAGTGCCGACACCATGCGCCGCTGGGTGGACGCCGGCCGCGTCGCCGCGGAGCGCGACGAGCACGGCCACCGGATCATCCCCGGCGCGCAGCTCGCCGCCTTCGCCCGCGAGCTGGCCAGGCCGGAGAACGCCGCCGTCGAGGGGCGACCGTCCTCGGCCCGCAACCGCTTCCCCGGGATCGTCACGGACGTGGTGCTCGGTGACGTCGCCGCCCAGGTGGAGATCCAGGCCGGCCCGTTCCGGGTGGTCTCGCTGATCAGCCGGGACTCCGCCGAGGAGCTCGGCCTGGTGCCCGGCGCCCCCGCGACCGCGGTGATCAAGTCGACCAACGTCGTGATCGAACGCGCCTGAACCCCCGCGACCGAGAGAGGCCCCGCCGATGAGCCGCGTGCTCGCCGTCGCCCACCGCGGCGACCCCTTCCGCCACCGCGAGAACACCCTCGCCTCCGTGGTCTCCGCCTTCGCCGCCGGCGCGGACGCCGTCGAGGTGGACGTCCAGCTCACCCGGGACGGCGTCCCCGTGCTGCTGCACGACCGCACCCTGGAGCGGCACTGGGGCGACCCGCGCCAGGTCGACCGGGTCACCCTCGACCAGCTCGCCGACCTCGGCAGCCCGGGCCTGCGGGTGCCCACCCTCACCGAGGCGCTCAAGGCGACCGCCGAGACCCCGGCCGGCCGGTTGCTGATCGACCTGGACGACCCCGGCCCGGTGGCGGCCACCTGGCAGGCCGTCACCGCGCTCGGCGCCGAGCGCCGGGTGGCCTTCTGCGGCCCGGCCACCGCGATGCTGGCCGTCCGCGCGCTCGCCCCCGAGGCCGAGCTGGCGCTCACCTGGAAGCAGCCCCGGCTGCCCGGGCGGCCGCTGCTGGAGGACCTGCGCCCGCACTGGATCAACCCGCCGTTCGGCCTGGTGGACCCGGAGTTCACCGCCGCCGCCCACCAGGCCGGGCTGGCCGTCTCCACCTGGACGGTGGACCTGCGCCGCACCGTGCGCCGGATGCTGCGGGCGGGCGTCGACTCGATCACCTCCAACCGGATCGGCCTGCTGCGCTCCGAGCTCGACCGCCGCGCGCCCGCCCGATGACGGCCGAGGCGCTGAGCACCCGCGCCCTCGGCCGCGCCGTGCTGGCCCGCCAGCACCTGCTGGAGCGCTCGGCCCTGGCCCCGGCCGCGATGGTGCGCCACCTGGTCGGCCTCCAGGCGCAGGCCGCCCCCGAGCCGCCCTACCTCGGCCTGCTCTCCCGGATCGAGGGGTTCCGGCCCGAGCAGCTGAGCCGGCTGATCGAGGGCCGCGAGGTGGTCCGGATCGCCCTCCAGCGCGCCACCATCCACCTGGTCACCGCCGAGGACTGCCTGCTGCTGCGCCCGCTGCTGCAGCCGGTCCTGGACCGCGCTCTGGCCGCCAACTGGGGCAAGCGCCTGCCCGGCGTCGACCTGGACCGGCTCGCCGAGCGGGCCCGCGCCCTGGTCGAGGCGCAGCCGCTGACCTTCCAGCACCTCGGCCCGCTGCTGGCCGAGCCGTTCCCGGACGGCGAACCGGGCGCCCTGGCCCAGGCCGCCCGCTGCCGGCTGCCGCTGGTCCAGGTCCCGCCGCGCGGGCTGTGGGGGCGCGGCGGCCCGGCCGCGCACACCACCGCCGAGCACTGGCTCGGCCGGCCGCTCGACCAGGACCCTTCGCCGGACGCCATGGTGCTGCGCTACCTGGCGGCCTTCGGCCCGGCCACCGCGGCGGACGCCCAGAAGTGGTGCGGCCTGACCGGCCTCGGGCCGGTGCTCGAGCGGCTGGCGCCCGACCTGCTGCTGTTCCGGGACGCCCGCGGCCGCACCCTCTACGACCTGCCCGGGGCGCCGCGCCCGGACCCGTCGGTGCCCGCGCCGGTGCGGCTGCTCGCGCCCTTCGACAACCTGCTGCTCTCGCACGCCGACCGTACCCGGGTGCTCCCGGAGGAGTACCGGCCCCGGATCATGACCCCGAACGGCATCGTGCTGGGGTCCGTCCTGGTGGACGGCCTGGTCGCCGGGCTCTGGCGGATCGAGGACGGGGTGCTGCGGGTCCGCGCCTTCGGCCGGCTGGGCCGGGCGGACCTGGCGGAGGTCGAGCGGGAGGGTGCCCGGGTGCTCGACTTCACCGGCGACACCGGCGCCCGGGTGGCGGTCGAGCAGGAAGGCTGACGGCAGGCCGCCGCGCGCCGGACGCGCCCGAGGCCGACCATTCAGGCATTCCGTCAGATCATCTGCTGGGATGGGTCGGTCAGCAGCGGCCGGCGAGGCGGAGGCGGGAATGTCGGTGGAGCCCACGCCCCCCGGGACGGACGACGACCGCCGCCGGCCCTACCAGTCGCTGCCGCCCGCGGTGCGCACGGCCGCCGCCTGGTCCACCGCCGTGATCCTCTTCATCACCGTCGCGGCACTCGTGGTCTATGCCTTCGTCGCGCTGCGCGCCGCCACCATCCCGATGATCGTGGCCCTGCTCGGCACCGCCCTGCTCCAGCCGGTGATGCCCTGGCTGGTCCGCCGCGGCCTCGGGCGCGGCCTGGCCGCCGCGCTGACCTGCGCCGTCCTGGTGGCCGCGGTCTGCGCGGTGCTGGCGCTGCTCACCAACTCGCTGGTGCACAGCGCCGGGCAGATCGGTGACTCGCTGGAGCTGGCCGGCCGGCAGCTGGCCGACTGGCTCGGTCCGGCCGGGGCCAAGCTCCAGCGCGCCGTCACCGACTCGGCCGGCTCCGGCAGCTCGGCGGGCGGGTCCCTGGTCGGCTCGCTGGCCGGGGGCGTGCTCTCCGGGCTCGGCGTGGCGGTGCAGCTGATCACCGGCGGCGTTCTGGCGCTCGCCCTGGTCTTCTTCTTCCTCCGCGACGGGCACCGCACCCCCGACCTGGTCCGCTCCGTGCTCCGGGGCGAACGCGCGGAGCTGGTGATCGCCTGCGGGCAGCAGGGGTTCACCGCGATGGCCGGCTTCATGCGCGGCACCACCCTGATCGCGCTGATCGACGCCGTCTTCATCACCATCGGCCTGCTCGTCCTCGGCGTCCCCGGCGCGGCGGGCCTGGGCGCGCTGGTGTTCCTCGGCGCCTTCGTCCCGTTCATCGGGGCCTTCCTCTCCGGCACCGTCGCCGTGCTGGTCGCGCTCGCCGACGGCGGGCTGAGCATCGCGCTGTGGACGCTCGGCGTCGTGCTGGCCGTCCAGATGATCGAGGGCAACGTGCTCCAGCCGGTGATCCAGAGCCGGACGGTCGAGCTGCACCCGGCCACCATCATGTTCGCCGTGGTCGCCGGGGCCGGGATCGCCGGCATCATCGGCGCCCTGCTGGCCGTCCCGATCTGCGCGGCCGCCCTCGGTGTGGTCGGCGTGCTGCGCGGCAGCGCCGGCGCACCCCGCCGCGTCGGCAGCCCCGAGCCCTGAGCCACCCGACCTAATTGCCTTGCGGCGCAAGGCCGCAGAGGAGTACCACTGGCCGCATGATTCAAGGCGATAAGATCGAACTACGGGCCCGCACCGAAGCGGACGTCCCCGTCCTGCACACCGAGCTGTACGAGGACGTCCTCGGCCGCTCCCGGGGCGACTCCCGCCCCTGGCGGCCGGTCGCCGCCGGCCCGCGGTCGCCGTTCACCCCGGGCGAGCCCGACGACTCCGCCGCGATCTTCTCCGTGGTCGAGCGGGCCACCGGCGAGCTGGCCGGCGAGGCCAGCCTGTGGGGCATCGACGTGCACAACCGCACCGGCCACCTCGGGCTCGCCCTGCGCCCGTCCTTCCGCGGCCGCGGCCTGGGCGCGGACGTGGTCCGGGTGCTCTGCGAGTACGGCTTCGCCGTCCGCGGCCTCCAGCGCCTGGGCATCGAGACGCTGGCCGACAACGCGGCCATGCGTGGCGCCGCGCTGCGCGCCGGCTTCACCCACGAGGGCACCCTGCGGCGCTCCGCCTGGGTCTACGGCTCCTTCCTCGACGAGGTGCTCTTCGGCCTGCTGGCCGAGGAGTGGCGGGCCGGGCAGGGCTGAGCGCGATGGCGAGCGACGGCCGGGGCCCGTTCCTGTACGTGGTGGTCTGCGCCGCCGGGGTGGCCGGCGGCGTCGGCGAGCTGATCGACGCCGCGCAGGGGGAGGGCTGGCAGGTCGGCGTGGTGGCCACCCCCACCGCACTCGGTTTCTTCGACCGCCCCGCCGTGGAGCAGCGGACCGGCCACCCCGTCCGGTCGGCGCTGCGCCGCCCGGGCGAGCCGAAGCCGCTGCCCCCGGCGGACGCCGTGCTGGCCGCGCCCGCCACCTTCAACACCGTCAACAAGTGGGCCGCCGGGATCAGCGACACGCTCGCCCTCGGCATCCTCTGCGAGGCCCCCGGCCTGGGCACCCCCACCGCCGTCCAGCCCTGTCTGAACGCCGCCCAGGCCGCCCACCCGGCCTACCGCGCCAGCCTGGCGGTGCTGCGCTCGATGGGGGTGCTGATCGGAAGTCAGCCGCCGATGGGCGGCAAGGAGATCGGCGGCCGCGACACCTTCGACTGGACCGGCCCGCTCGCCCTGCTCCGGCCCACCCTCGGCACGCACCCGGGCCGACCAGGGCGGTAGGGTCGGACCCAGTCACGGCAGTGCGGCCGGGAACCGGTGCGGCAAGGAACCAGATGGGTGCGGACCAGAGCATGGAGTTTCGGACGGACATCCTCGGCGAGCCCTACCAGGCCGCCGAGCTCCCCCTGCGGCCCGACGAGGAGGGCGCGGTCAGCGCCACCCTGGTCCGCCGCCTGGTGCCCGGCGCCGAGCAGGCCGTGCTCTACGTCCACGGCTACGTGGACTACTTCTTCCAGACCCACCTGGCCGACCACTTCACCGCCGCGGGCTACTCCTTCTACGCCCTCGACCTGCGCAAGTACGGCCGCTCGCTGAAGGCCCACCAGTCGCCGAACTTCGTCCGCGACCTGGCCTCCTACGACGAGGAGCTGGACGAGGCCGTCCGGATCATCCGCGAGGTCGACGGTCACACCCGGCTGCTGGTCAACGGCCACTCCACCGGCGGCCTGATCACCGCCCTGTGGGCCGGCCGGCGCACCGACCGCGGCCTGATCGACGGGCTGTTCCTGAACAGCCCGTTCCTGGCCATGCCCGCCGCCCCCGCCGTGCGCACCCTCGGCGCCCCCGCGGTCGACGCGCTCGGCCGCCTGGCCGGCACCCGCAAGCTGCCCTCCTCGCTCAACCCGCACTACGTCCACAGCCTGCACCGCGACCACCGCGGCAGCTGGGACTTCGACCTCACCCTCAAGCCCGCCGAGGGCTTCCCGCTCTACGCGGGCTGGCTGGCGGCGATCCAGCGCGGCCACCGCCAGGTCCGGCGCGGCCTGACCATCGACTGCCCGATCCTGCTGATGGCCTCCACCGCCAGCACCAGCACCAACCGCTGGGACCCGGCCCTGCACCGCACCGACGCCGTCCTGCGCGCCGACGACATCGCCGCCCTCGGCCCCCGGCTCGGCCGCAACGTCACCGTGGTGCGGATCGAGGGCGGCATGCACGACCTGGTGCTCTCCGGCGAGCAGGCCAGGGCGCAGGTCTTCACCGAGCTCGACCGCTGGCTCACCGCCTACCTGCCCACCCCCGCGTGAGCACTCCCGCCGAGGAGCCACGCCCGGTCGAGCGGCCGGTCGACCTCGGCACCGCCAAGCTGATGCCCGACCTCGACCGGGACGGCGGCTGGCTGCTCACCCTGGACGGCACCCCGCAGTCCTACGTCGACCTGGCCGACCCGACCCACCTGGAGTTCGAGTACGTCCAGCGGCTCGCCCACCTGGCCGACACCCTGGCCCCCGCCGGGCAGCCGCTGACCGCCCTGCACCTGGGCGGCGGCGCACTCACCCTGCCCCGCTACCTGGCCGCCACCCGCCCCGGCTCCCGGCAGCGCGCGGTCGAGCTGGACGGCCCGCTGGTCCGGTTCGTCGCCGAGCGGCTGCCCTGGCCGGCCGGCATCGAGGTCACCGTCGGCGACGCCCGCGCGGCGCTCGCCGACACCCCGGCGGCCGGCGCCGACCTGCTGGTCGCCGACGTCTTCCGGGGCTCGCGCACCCCGGCCCACCTGACCACCGTCGAGTTCCTCGAACTCGCCGCCGCCGCGCTGCGCCCGGGCGGCTGCTACGCGGCGAACCTCGCGGACGGCCCGCCGCTCGCCTTCGCCAGGGCGCAGGCCGCCACCCTGCGCCAGGTCTTCCCGCACACCTGCCTGATCGCCGAGCCCTCGGTGCTGCGCGGCCGCCGGTACGGCAACGTCCTGCTGGTCGGCTCCGGCGCCGAGCTCCCGGTCGAGGAGCTGAGCCGCCGGCTGGCCGCCGACCCCTTCCCCGCCCGGCTCGCCGACCACGCGGAGCTCGCCGCCCTGGTCCGCGGCGTCCGCCCGGTCACCGACGCCCGCGCCGAGGATTCCCCGCCGCCCCCGGAGGGCGCGTTCAGCGTGGGCTGACCGCCCGCGCTGCCGAGCGGGTGGACGGGTGTCAGAATGCCGGAGTACCGGACGGGTGGAGGAGCAGGACATGACGGGCGATCAGCCGACAGGGGTCGCGGCCGAGCTGGCGGCCGTCCCGGAGACCGCACTCTGGACGCTGTACCAGCGCGCCGTCGAGGCCCGGCGGCCGGACGCGGTGCTGCAGGATCCGACGGCCGTCGAGCTGGTCGACCGGATCGACCACCCGTTCGCCGACCGGTTCGGCACCAGCGCCCTCCAGGCCCAGCTGCAGGCGCTGCGGACGGCCTGCTTCGACCGTGAGGTGGCGGACTTCCTGGCCCGCGAGCCGCGCGGCACCGTGGTCTGCCTGGGGGAGGGTCTGGAGACCCAGTACTGGCGGATCGACAACGGGCGGGCCCGGTGGCTCACCGTGGACCTGCCCGAGTCGGTGGCGCTGCGCGAGCGGCTGCTGCCGCCCGGCCCGCGCCAGCGGTACCTGGCCGCCGACGCCACCGACCTGGGCTGGGCCGAGGAGGTGGACCGCAGCCGGGAGGTGTTGATCACCGCGCAGGGCCTGCTGATGTACCTGCGGCCGCCCCAGGTGAAGGCCCTGATCGCGGGCTGTGCGGATCGGTTCCCGGGTGGTTCGCTGGTGCTGGACGCCGTGCCGCGCTGGTTCGGCCGGCTCACGGTGAGCGGCAGGATGCGGACCAGCGGGTACCAGGCGCCCCCGATGCCGTGGGCGATGGATGCGGACGAGCGGGCCAAGCTGCGCACCGCGAGCCCGGCGATCGCCGCGGTGCGCGACGTCCGCCCGGTCGGCGGGCGCGGGCTCGTCGGCGCCCTGCTGCCGTTCGCGCTGACCGTACCGCCGCTGGCGGCCCGCCGGCCCTCGGTCACCGTCCTGGAGTTCGCCGGCCGGCCGTAGTGGCCGGTCCGGAAGCCCGCTGCCGGGGTGGGCGGCCGCGCCGCCCACCCCGGGCCCGGTCGGCCTGCCGGGTGTCAGCGCACCGGCTGCGGCGCGCGCTGCTCCGGGACGGCCGGCAGGGTGCCGGTCGACGCGGCGCCCAGCGCCGTGCCGCGCGTCTCCTCGGCCCACAGCACGCACACCAGCAGGCCGACGGCCGTGGTGCCGGCCGCGATCAGCATGGTGGGGCCGGTACCGAGCCCGGTCAGCGACAGGGGCAGCAGGTAGGTGCCGACGGCCGCGCCGATCCGGCTCACCGAGGTCGCGACACCGACCGCGGTGGCCCGGATCTCGGTCGGGAAGAGCTCGTTCGGGTAGGTCCAGTCGAGCACGTTGGGCCCGCCGCACAGGAACGCGTACGCGCACAGCGCGATGACGGCGACGGCGGCCGGCGCCGTGGGCCACACGCCCAGCAGCGCGAGCGGGACGATCATCAGGGCGAACGACCAGATGATCACCGGACGCCGGCCCCGGGTGTCGATCAGCCGCAGGGCCGGGAAGCAGCCCAGCAGGAACACCAGGCTCACCAGCCCCGTGCCCAGCGTGTCGAGCACGGTGCCGCCGGGCATCCCGAAGGACGAGAGGATCTGCGGACCGAAGGTCAGCATCGCGAAGAGCGGGCCGACCTGGCAGAGGAAGAACAGACCGCAGAACAGCGTGCGGCGGCGGTAGGGCGGGGTCATCAGCAGCCGCAGACCGCGGCGGCGGTGGGCCTCGGCCGGATCGGGCATCAGCTCGCGGCCGTCCACCCGGACGCCCAGGTGCTTCTCGACCACGCGCACGGCGTCACCGACCCGCCCGTGGGCGGCGAGCCAGCGCGGCGACTCCGGCGAGCCGCGCCGGATGACCAGGAACACCACGCACAGGACGGTGGAGCTGGCCAGCATCCAGCGCCAGCTGCCCGCGCCGCCGAACCGCAGGAAGAGGTAGCCCGTCAGGTAGGCGAGGACGGAGCCGGCGTACCAGGCGACGATCTGCTGGCCGAGCAGGCGGCCGCGGTGGCGGGCCGGCAGCCACTCGGCGAGCAGCGAGGTCGCGATCGGGTAGTCGGCGGCCACCGCCAGGCCGAGCACGAAGCGCAGCAGGGCGATCGCCCAGACCGTGTCGACCCAGAACGAGAGCACCGAGCAGACGACCATCACCAGCAGGTCGGCGGTGTACATCACCTCCCGGCCGATCCGGTCGGTCAGCACGCCGAAGAGCGCGCCGCCGACGAACATGCCGAGCAGTGCGGCGGCACCGATCAGGCTGACCTCGGCGGTGGAGAGGCCGAGCTCGGGACGCATCCCGATCAGGGCCACGCCGACGATGCTCAGGATGTAGCCGTCGAGCAGCGGCCCACCGGAGCAGGCCAGGGCCAGCTTCCGGTGGAAGGCGGTATACGGGGCGTTGTCGATCGTTCGAGACATGGAAATCGGGTCCTCCGGAGCGCACGGCGATGCTCCCGCACCGCAGGCGCCGGGTAGACGGCAGAAGGCGGGGCCGCCCGGCGGGCGGCCCCGGCGCCCGGATCCACCGGGCGACGACCGTCCACGGTTGCCCCGGTCCGCAGCGTCCAAGGGCGGCCGAAGGTCCGGGAAATCGGTGACCTTGGTCCCGAACCGGACGGGCCTTGTGGCCCTGCCGGAAGGGCGTTCGCCCAGCCCGGCCGGGCCCGGGCCCGGCCTCCGGGGCCGGTCGCGCACCGCGGGTGAGCCTTCTCACCCCGGCCGGGCCGCCGGGCCGCGCCGGTTCGGCCGGTCTACGGTCGAGATCCGCACCGCCCGCCCGCCCGCTGCCCGCCGCACCGCCCGCCGGGCGCCGCCGATCGAGGAGCCCCGCCGTGTCCGTACCCCGCACCCTGCTGACCGGTCTCGCGCTCGGTGAGTCGCCCCGCTGGCACGACGGGCGGCTGTGGCTCTGCGACTGGGGCGCAGGAGCTGCTGGCCGTCGACCCGGACGGCGGCCGCGAGGTGGTGCTGCGGGTGGCGACGCTGCCGTTCTGCATCGACCGGCTGCCGGACGGCCGGCTGCTGGTCGTGCACGGCGGTGACCGGCTGCTGCTGCGCCAGGAGGCCGACGGTGCGCCGCCGGCCCCCCTCGCCGACCTGCGCCCGCTGAGCGACCGTCCGTGGAACGAGGTGGTGGCGGACGGCCGCGGCAACGCGTACGTCAACGGCATCGGCTTCGACCTGATGGGCGGGGAGGCCCCGGCCCCCGGCCTGCTCGCGCTGGTCACCCCGGACGGCGCGGCGCGCCCGGTGGCGGACGGGCTGGAGTTCCCGAACGGCATGGCCGTCACGCCCGACGGCTCGACGCTGATCGTCGCCGAGTCGTACGCGAGCCGGCTCACCGCCTTCGATCTGCGGCCCGACGGCACCCTGGCGAACCGGCGGGTCTGGGCGGCCCTCGACGGCGCGGCCCCGGACGGGATCTGCCTCGATGCCGAGGGCGCCGTCTGGTACGCGGACGTGCCCGGCCGGTGCTGCGTGCGGGTGCGCGAGGGCGGCCGGGTGCTGGAGCGGATCGAGCTCGACCGGGGCGGCTTCTCCTGCGCGCTCGGTGGCCCGGACGGCCACACCCTGTTCATCACCGCGGCCCGCTGGCCCGGTGCGGCGGACGGCAGCCGGACCGGTGTGCTGCTGGCCGCCGCCGCTCCGGCCCCGGCCGCCGCCCGCCCCTGACCGCCGCGCTGCGGGAACCGGTGCGGCCGGTGGTCCGTTGCAGGTGGGGGCCGTCGGCAAGTTAGGCTGCCCTGACAGGGGGAGCCTCGCCGTACCCGCGCGCGTGGGCCCGATCCGGCAGTACGGAAGTCGTCGCAGCACGCCCACGGAGGTAGTCCGCCTTGCACATCGACCAGTGGATCGAGGGTGTCTCGCCCGCGGCGGTGTACGCCATCGTCGGCCTGATCATCGGGCTGGAGAGCCTGGGGATCCCGCTGCCCGGCGAGATCGCCCTGGTGTCGGCGGCGCTGCTGGCCGCGCAGGGCCACGTCAGCCCCTGGTGGGTGGCGGCCTGCGCGATCCTCGGGGCGATCGTCGGGGACTCGATCGGCTACTCGATCGGTCGCAAGGGCGGCAAGCCGCTGTTCGAACGGCTGGGGCGGAAGTTCCCCCGGCACTTCGGCCCGGAGCACCTGGAGAGCGCCGAGCGCTCCTTCCAGAAGTGGGGGATGTGGGCGGTCTTCTTCGGCCGCTTCGTCGCGCTGCTGCGGATCTTCGCGGGGCCGCTGGCCGGTGCGCTGCGGATGCCGTACTGGAAGTTCCTGACCGCCAACGTGCTGGGCGGGGTGGCCTGGGCCGGTGGCACCACGCTGCTGGTGTACCAGGTCGGCAAGGTCGCCGAGAAGTGGCTGAAGAGCTTCTCCTGGATCGGGCTGGTGGCGGCCGTGCTGGTCGGCGGCGGCTCGGCCTGGCTGATGAAGCGCCGGGCGGCCAAGGCCAGGGTCGGCCACCCCGAGGTGGTGGGCGGCAAGAGCGGCACGCCGGTGGAGGCCGTCTCCGACTGATCCGCCGTCACCCGGGTCGGCTAGGGTTGCGGACGATCCATCCCTGATCCCGACCAGTGACATGGAGGCGGCCAGTGAGCCAGCAGCAGTGGACAGCGGTCGACGACTACTTCAGCCAGGTGCTGATCGGCCCGGACGAGGCACTGGACGGCGCGCTCGCCGCCGCCGACGCCGCGGGCCTGCCGCAGATCAACGTGGCGCCCAACCAGGGCAAGCTGCTTCAGCTGCTGGCCGTCACCCGTGGCGCCCGGCGGATCCTGGAGATCGGCACCCTGGGCGGCTACAGCACCATCTGGCTGGGGCGGGCGCTGCCCGCCGACGGCAGCCTGGTCACCCTGGAGCTGGACCCGGCACACGCCCGGGTGGCCGAGGCCAACCTGGAGCGGGCCGGGCTCGGCGGGCGCACCGAGGTGCTGGTCGGCAAGGCCGCCGACAGCCTGGCCCGGCTCGCCGAGCAGGGCGTCGAGCCGTTCGACTTCGTCTTCGTGGACGCCGACAAGCCGAGCAACCCGGACTACTTCGAGTGGGCGCTCAGGCTCACCCGCCCCGGGGCGCTGATCGTGGTGGACAACGTGGTGCGCGGCGGCGCCGTCGCCGACGCCGGCTCCACGGACGCCGCGGTGCTGGGGGTGCGCCGGATGCACGAGCTGATCGCCGCCGAGCCGCGGGTCTCGGCCACCTCTGTGCAGACCGTGGGCACCAAGGGGTACGACGGCTTCACCCTGATCCGGGTCGAGCGCTGAGCTCGACCGGGCCGAGTACGGAGAACTGAGGGCCATCACGATGAGGATCGGACTGCTCGGGACGGGCCCGTGGGCCCGGCGGGTGCACGCCCCGGCGCTGGCCGCGCACCCGCGGGCACAGTTCGCCGGGGTCTGGGGCCGGCGGCCCGAGGCGGCGGCCGAGCTGGCCGAGCCGTACGGCGTGCCGGTGTACGAGGACCTGGACGCGCTGCTCGACCGGGTCGACGCGGTCGCGGTCGCGCTGCCGCCGTCCGTCCAGGGCGAGCTGGCGATCCGGGCCGCCGAGGCCGGCAAGCACCTGCTGCTGGACAAGCCGGTCGCGCTGGAGCCGGCCGTGGCCCACCGGGTGGCCGAGGCGGTCCGCCGGCACCGCCTCGCCTCGGTGGTCTTCTTCACCCTGCGCTTCAACGCGGACCAGGCCGACTGGCTCGCCGAACAGGCCGCCCGCCAGGGCTGGTTCACGGCCCGCTGCGAGTGGCTCGGCGCCGTCTTCACCTCCCCGGACAGCCCGTACGCGGCCTCGCCGTGGCGGCAGCAGAAGGGCGCCCTGTGGGACGTCGGCCCGCACGCGCTGTCCATGCTGCTGCCCGCGCTCGGCGAGGTCCGGCAGGTGACCGCGGCCGCCGGCCCGGGCGACACCGTGCACCTGGTGCTGCGGCACGACTCCGGTGCCAGCTCCACCCTCACCCTGAGCCTGACCACCCCGCCGGCGGCGGCCGTCGACGGGGTCGGTCTGGAGCTGCGCGGGGACGCCGGCCTGACCAGGATGCCGGGCCGCAACGAGGGCCCGGCCGAGGCCTACGCCCGCGCCCTGGACGCCCTGCTCACGGCCGCGGCGGGTGGCCCGGCACACGCCTGCGACGCCGCCTTCGGCGCCCGGGTGGTGGAGATCCTCGCCGCCGCCGAACGCTCCCTGGCCACCGGCACCGGGCTCACCCTCTGAACCGCCCGAGCGCTCCGAGCGCTCCGAGCGCTCAGCTCCCGGACGGCACCCGGCGGAGCGCGGCGGGCAGGTCGCCGAGCGCGGGGTAGCCGTTGACGGCCATGATCAGGTCGGCCTCGGCGAGCAGCGAGCGCAGCACGTGGACGACCCCGTCGGTGCCCCCGAGCGCCAGGCCGTAGACGAACGGGCGGCCGACGCCGACCGCCGTGGCGCCCAGTGCGAGCGCCTTGAGCACGTCGGCGCCGGTGCGCACCCCGGAGTCGAACAGCACCGGCAGGCCGTCCGCCGCCGCCACCACCTCGGGCAGCAGGTCGAGTGCGGGCACACCGCCGTCGGCCTGGCGGCCGCCGTGGTTGGAGCAGTGGATGCCGTCGATGCCCGCGTCCTTGGCCCGGCGGACGTCCTCCGGGTGGCAGATGCCCTTGAGCAGCACGGGCAGGGTGGTGAGCGAGCGCAGCCAGGGCAGGTCGTCCCAGGTCAGCGGGTTGCCGAAGAGCTGCATGAAGAGTTCGACCGCACCCCGTGGATCCTCCTCCGGGGCCTTGGCGAGCCGGGCCCGGAACACCGGGTCGGCGGTGTAGTTGGCCAGGCAGTGGCCGCGCAGCTGGGGAAAGTTGCCGGTGCCGAGGTCGCGCGGGCGCCAGCCGGTGGTCCAGGTGTCGAGGGTCACCACGATGCCCCGGTAGCCGGCCGCCTCGGCCCGGTGCACCAGACTGGCGGCCAGCTCGCGGTCGGTGGGGGTGTAGAGCTGGAAGAAGCCCGGGGTCGCGCCGAACTCCGCGGCGACCGCCTCCAGCGGGTCGTTGCCGAGCGTGGAGGCGACCATCGGGACCCCGGTACGGGCCGCGGCGCGGGCGGTGGCGAGGTCGCCGTGGCTGTCCTGCGCGCACAGGCCGGCCACCCCGACCGGGGCCAGGAACAGCGGTGCGGGCAGCCGCAGGCCGAACAGCTCCACCGACAGGTCGCGGGCCGTCGCACCGACCAGCATCCGGGGGACCAGGCCCCAGCGTTCGAAGGCGCTCACATTGGCCCGCTGGGTCCGCTCGTCCCCGGCCCCGCCGGCGACGTAGGACCACACCGACGGCGGGAGGGCGGCCTCGGCGCCCGCCGCCAGCCCGGCGAAGGTCATCGGGAACCGGGGCAGCACACCCCGGAGCCCGTCGCCGTAGATCTCGTACTGGTAGTCACCGAACTGCTGCTGGCCCATCGCACTCGCCTCTCCGTCGCGGGACTCCACCGTGCCGTGCCGGCGGCGGGCGGGGAAGGGCGCGTGGCCGCCGGCCCGGTGACGCTCAGCCGGCCGTGGGGCGGCGGTCGACCGGTCGGCGCGGCGGGATCGGCACGGACGGGAAGTCGCGCGGGCCGGTCCACAGGGAGGGGACGGCGTCGCTGCGGCGGGCGAGTTCGTAGCCGATGCTCTCGTAGTTCACGCGCCAGCCGCGGAACTGCGGCCAGGCTTCGGCGACATCGCGCTCGGCCGGGAAGCCGGTGGCGGTCACCATGGCGACGGCGGCGTCGAACTCCGCGTAGCTGAGCCGGATCGGGCTGTCCGGCTCGGGGTCGGGGTCGTAGCGGATCCGCAGGGCCTCGGCGATGTCGCGCATGGCGCTGAAACCCGCGCGCAGCACCAGCCGGGCCTCCGGCGGCGCGCCGCGCGGGCAGAGCGCGAGCTGCATGGCGGCGGCGTCCAGTACGGCCATCAGTCCGACCACCCAGTTGCGGTAGGGCTGCGGGGAGCGGAAGGACAGCAGCACCGGGTAGTTGGAGTGGCCCTCGCCGATGTCCGCCGCCAGCCGCTCCCAGGCCCGGTAGAGGTCGGGCAGCGCGGTCTCGGTGCCCACCAGCGCCTGACGGGCCAGCAGCTCGGGCCCCCAGGCGGGTTCGCCGGCCCGGGACTGCAGCAGGGTGACCTCCACCTCCCGCCGGTTGTAGGCGCCGTACAGGGTCGGCAGGTAGCCGATCAGCAGGGCGATGATCAGCGGGCCGGTGGCGGCGGCGATGAAGTCCAGGGCGGACAGCCGCAGTCGGTCGCCGCTGGCGAATCCCAGCGTGAACAGGCTGGAGCCGGCCTCCCGGAAGCAGACCGCCCAGTCGAGCCCCGAGGTGCCGAACAGCATCAGGGTGTACGCGGCCAGCGTGCCGAGCAGCCAGGTGGCGAGGGTGCAGACCACTATCAGCGGCGCGAGCCAGGTCTGCACCCGGTCGATGGTCCGGTAGCTCCCGAACGGCGCGCTGAGCAGCAGGAGCAGTCTGCGCAGCACCGCCCAGAGCCGGTTCACCAGGATCGAGTAGAGCCCACGCGGCACCACCAGGGTGCGCAGGATGCTCGCGGCGGTGACCCAGAGCAGGGCCAGCCCGGCCAGGGCGATGATCAACCTCATGGGCCCATTGTGTCCCGGCCGCCCCGGTGCTCCCGCCCGGGTGGTCGCACCGCGCCGCGCGGGTCGGCCCGTGGCGCGCGCCTGTGGACGGCGGTCCGGCGGTCCGGGGTTCGGGGTCGGGGTGGGGGTGGGGGTGTGGTGGGCCTCCTCCGGGCCCACCACAGGGTGGGATTGCGCCACTCGTGCCCCGGCGACCGGACCGGGCTGTGGCACGATGGCGGCTCGGCGCCCGTGGGGGGCCTGCCGATCGGAGAACGGGAGTGGCGAACGTGGCGAGCGACCTGACTTTCCGGACCGCCGGACCGACCGACATCCCCGCCTTGCTGGCGCTGGTGGAGTCCGCCTACCGCGGTGAGGCCAGCCGGGTCGGCTGGACCACCGAGGCCGACCTGCTGGAGGGCCGGCGCACGGACTCCGACGCGCTGACCGCCGTACTCGCCCGGGAGAACTCCCTGGTGCTGCTCGCCGAGCAGGCCGGGGAGCTGGTGGCCTGCTGCCAGCTGGAGCACCGCGGCGAGGTCGCGTACTTCGGGCTGTTCTCGGTCCGCCCCGAGCAGCAGGGCAGCGGCCTGGGCCGGGCGGTGCTGGCCCGGGCCGAGCAGCTCGCCCGGGAGGAGTGGGGCGCGGCCGAGCTGGAGATGACGGTGATCGAGCAGCGCACCGACCTGATCGCCTGGTACGAGCGGCGCGGCTTCAGCCGGACCGGCGAGTTCTCGCCGTTCCCCTACGGCGACGAGCGCTTCGGAGTGCCGCTCCGCCCCGACCTGCGGTTCGAGCGGCTGGCCAAGTCGCTCTGAGGCGCTCCGGGGCCCGCCGCGCCGCCCGGCCCGGTCAGACGGGGTCGGGCCGCTCGCCGCGCCGCCACTCCACGTAGCGGCCGGACTCCCTGGTCAGCCCGGTCAGGAACCACAGCAGCACCGCGGTGTCGTCGGTCCAGCCGACCACCGGGATGACGTCCGGCAGCACGTCGAGCGGGCTCACCAGGTACAGCGCCACCAGCAGGCCGAGGCCGACCAGCTTGCCGGCCCCGACGCCCGGGTAGCGGCCGCGCAGCACGTCCCCCACCAGCCGGGGGAGTGCGGCCACCCGCGACCCCAGCCCGGGCGCGCCGGGGCGGCGGGTCTCCCGGTACAGTCCCCAGGCCGAGCGCGAGACGGCCGCGCCGTTCAGCCCGCGCAGGCCCCGGCCGGTCGAACCCTTCGACGGTACCCCTCTGCCCATGACGGTCTCCTCCCGCGTACGGGCCGCTTACCCGCGCGGCCGGCCCGTACGCACGGTACGCGACGCGGGTGCCGTGCCGGGTGCCCGTTCGGTACCTGTTCCGTCACCGATCCCGTACGGGCGTGCGCGCCGCCCGGGCTCAGCCGCCGTACAGGCTCCGGCAGACCCGGGCCTGCTCGGAGCCCGGCGCCCACCGGCCGAGCCGCTCCGCCTCGGCGCAGACCTTCAGCTCGGCGAGCAGCGCCGGGGAGGGGTCGACCTTCGGACGGGCGGCGGCGGACGGCGACCGGTGTGCGGAGGGGGCAGGCCTGGCCCCGGCGGTCCGGGGGGCGGCCGGCGCGGCCGAGGCCGAGGCCGACGGCGCGGCCGGCTGCCCGGCGGAGAGGACGGGGGCGGCGCTCCCGGTGGCGAAGCCGAGCCGGTCCTCGGGCGAGCCGGCCGGGACGGGCGCGGGGGAGGGGAGCGGCGGCGGCGCGAGCGGGGATGGGTCGGCGTCGCCGGTGGCGCCGCCCACCAGGGTGCCGGTGTCCTCGGCGGCCAGCGGCCCGCAGGTGGCCAGCAGCCCGCCGAGCACCAGCGCGCCGCCGAGCACGGCGACGATCCGCACCACCCGGCGTGTGCGCCGGGGCGGGGGAGTGAGTGCGGGCTCCCACGGCGTGGGCGGGGGCGGCGGCCCGGCCGCCTGCTGCTCCCAGGAGTACCGCCAGGGTGGCTGCCACTGCTCGTCCACGCGTGTCCTTCCGCCGTCCGGCCGGTCGCTGCCCCGGCCGGGCCTCCTCGTACCCAACGACGCACCGGCGGTTGCGGAACGGCTGACACGGTGCGTCCACCCGGCCGAGGCACGGATGCGGCGCGCCGGGCCCGGCCCGATCCTGGCGGGATGGAGAACCTCACGCAGACCCGCGGGAACAGGGAGAGCACGATGGACGCGAACAAGGCGGTGGAACCGCTGGTCGAGATCGCCGATTTCCGGACCGACAGCCGCTACCGGCTGGTCCACTTCAAGGGCGCCGGCTGGAAGCCGCTGGCACCCGAGGAGTTCGAGCCCGAGCTCAAGCAGCACTTCCCGGACCTCGACCCGCACGATGCGCAGCTGGTGCGCTGGGCCGACCGCCCCTGGGAGTGGCCGGCCTGGCGGCCGGGCGAGGCCTGAGCGGGCCGGAGCCAGGCCTGAGCAGGCGATCGCGAGGCCTGAGCAGGCCTGAGCAGGCCTGAGGACGGATCAGTGCCGCTACCGGCTCCGCCCGTTCGGGTGGAGCCGTAGGCTCGGCGGATGCGAAGCGCAGGGTGGGTCGAGGCCTGGACCGGCGGCCGGCGGGCCGTGCACATCGGGGACGTCGCCGACTTCAACGCCCAGTTCATCCCCCAGACCGACCTGACCAGGCGACAGGGCCACCACTACTCCTGCCTGGCCGCGTTCTACAGCCCCCAGCCGGCCGTCCTGGTGCTCCCGCACCAGGTGGAGGAGGGCTGGGTCCGGCTGCTGGAGCGCGAGCTGGGCTGGCCGGAGGTGGAGGTGCACAGCGGGCTGGTGGGTGACGACGGGCTGATGGCGCCCGCGCTGGCCGCCCGCCCTGCCCTGCGGCACCGGATCGGCGGTCTCGGGCTGCCGGTCCACCACTGGGGCCGCAGCGGCGGCGTCGACGCCACCGGTGCTCCGGCACGGGCGGACGGCGTGGCGGACGGTGCGGCGGGCGCCGCACCCGTGGATCCGCGCCTGGCGGCCGTGCGCCACTACGAGGCCAAGGACCGCTCGCACGCCCTGTTCCACCGCCTCGCACCGGAGCACCCGGGGATCCTGGTCCCGGCGCAGCAGCCCGCCCGACCGGGGCGCCGGCTGGCCGCGCTGGTCGCGGAGCGGGCCGCCCGTGGCCTGCCCACCGTGCTCAAGGCGCGGCACGGGGTCGGCGGCTTCGGCACCGCCGTGCTGACCCCGGCGCAGGTCGCCGCGGCCGGCGGCGCCAAGGCCCTGCTGCGCGATCTGACCGGGCAGCGGATCCTGCCGCCCGCGACCGAGCTGCTGGTCGAGGAGTACGTGGCGGGCGGCGGGCGGCTGCGCCACCCCAGCTTCGACGGCCTGGTGGACGAGGACGGCGGCGTCCACCCGGTCGGTGTCGCCCTGATGGACGTCGAGGGCACCGGCTACCGCGGCGCCACCGTCGGCCCTGGCCTGCTGCCGGCGCAACTCGGCTCCACCGCCACCGCGTTCGGCCTGGCGGTCGGCCGCGAGCTGGCGGCCGCGGGCCACCGGGGCTGGTACGACGTCGACTTCGTCACCGGCCGGGACGGGCGACTGTCACCGACCGAGATCAACCTCCGCCTCACCGGCCCGGCCGCCGCCTTCATGCTCAAGGCCCGGCTGGACGCCGTCCGCGGCCCCGGCCACCTGGTCCGCACCATCGACCAACTGCCGCTCGGGGCACGGCTCGGACAGCAGGCGCTGCTCGCGCACCTGGAGCGGCTCGCCGAGCGCTGCGCCCGGTTCGGGGCGGCCCTGCTGCCGACCATCCCGACGGCCGGCTTCGAACCGGCGCCCACCGTCGGGGTCGCGCTGGCCGCGACCGTCCCGGACGCGCTGGACGCGGCCGAGGCGGTGGTCCGGGCCGCCAACCTGGCGCTCGGCGACCCGTTCGCCCCGCTGGGGTCCTGCTGAGCAGGCCCGGACAGCGTCGGCATGGCTTGCTCGCGGCCGAACCGGCGCCGCCGCCGACGGTGCGCGGCTCGGGTCTGCGCCCGCGCTCCGCGGGTGGAGTCCTGGCGTTCCGATCGGCCCGTCGTTAGCACAGGGGCACCGGCACGGGTGGGGAATCCCGGGGAGACCCCACTGATGGGCGAACCGCGCCCGGAGAGCGCCCTCGCGAGCCCGGGACGGGGCAAGGCTGGAGGCAGCACCTCCGCGTTCGGGCCCCCTTCCACCGGCGTGCGAGATGCCTCGGACAGCCGGCAGGAAGGTGCCGCATCATTCTGGAAACCGCTTGCGCCACCGGGCGGCCGGCAGCCACGACGTGCGGATCCGAGCCGTCGGCCGGGCCGCCCCGCGGGCCCTGACGCGCCACCCGGAACGCCCTCCGCCCCGCCCCCGCTTCCCTGCCGCTGCCGCGCCGCGCGGACCGCCGCGTACCGGCCGCCCGCGCCGGACCGGTCGCGCGGCGCCCGTCCGCGACCGCCGCTCGCGACCACCGCCTCACCATATGACCCGGAGACACCTTGACCACCCCGCACCCTGACGCCCACCCCACCCCGCCGCCCGGCTGCCCCGCGCACCACCCCGGCACCGCCGGCCTGCGGCGGATCTACGGACCGGAGGCCGAGGCCGACCCGGCGGGCCTGTACGAGAAGCTGCGCGCCGAGCACGGCGAGGTGGCGCCCGTGCTGGTGCACGGCGACCTGCCGGCCTGGCTGGTCCTCGGCCACTCCGCGAACCTCACGGCCATGCGCACGCCCTCCCGGTTCTCCCGGGACTCACGCCGCTGGACGGCCTTCCAGCAGAATCTGGTCACCCCGGACTCCCCGCTGATGCCGGTGATCGCCTGGCAGCCGCTGTGCGTGTTCGCGGACGGCGAGGAGCACAAGCGCCTGCGCGGCGCGGTCACCGACAGCCTGAACCGCTTCGACCGGCGCGGGATCCGCCGCTACGTCACCCGCTTCGCCGACCAGCTGATCGAGGACTTCGGGCCGACCGGGCAGGCCGAGCTGGTCTCCCAGTTCGCCGAGCACCTGCCGATGCTGGTGATGACCCAGCTGGTCGGGATGCCGGAGGAGTACGGGCCCCGACTGGTCGAGGCGGCCCGGGACTTGATGAAGGGCACCGAGACGGCCATCGCCAGCAACGACTACGTGGTGGCGACGCTGCGCCGGATGATGGACCGCAAGCGGGTGGCGCCCGGCGCGGACCTGGTGTCCTGGCTGATGCAGCACCACGCGGGGCTCAGCGACGACGAGGTGCTGGAGCACCTGCGGGTGGTGGTGCTCGCCGCGAACGAGACCACCGTCAACCTGATCGCGGACACCCTGAAGCTGCTGCTCACCGACCGGAGGTTCCGCGCCGACCTGTCCGGCGGGCACATGACCCTGCCGGACGCGCTGGACCAGGTCCTCTGGGACTCGGTGCCGATGTCCCTGGTCGCCGGCCGCTGGGCCACCGGCGACACCGAACTCGGCGGCCAGCAGATCAGGACCGGCGACATGCTGCTGCTCGGCCTCGCGGCCGGCAACGTCGACCCGGCCGTCCGCCCCGACCTGAGCAAGCCGCTCTACGGCAACCGGTCCCACCTGGCCTTCGGCGGCGGTCCGCACGAATGCCCGGGCCAGGACATCGGGCGGGCCATCGCGGAGACCAGTATCGACATCCTGCTGACCCGGCTTCCGGACCTCCAACTCGCCGTGACCGAGGATGAGTTGACCTGGACCTCGGCCTGGATCTCCCGGCACCTGGTCGAGCTGCCGGTGCGCTTCGCGCCGAGGGCGACGACGCGGCCGGCGACGCCCGGGCCCGAGGAGGGGGTCGTCACCGGGGGCCCCGCGTCCGCACCGCGCCCGGCCGCGCAGCCCGCGGCCCCCCGCCACCGGGCCGCCCGGCCGTCCGCCGACCCGGCCGCCACCGCCACCATCCCCCGGCAGCGCCGCAGCTGGTGGAGCCTGCTGACCGGGAGGTTCCGGCGCTGACGGGCCGTGCGCTGACGGGGCTCCTGCGCTGACGGGGCTCCTGCGCTGCCGGGGGCTCCGGCCGATCCCCTCGCCTCAGGCCCGGACCGGCTTCCGGGCCTGCCAGGCGAGGAAGCGGAGCACCACCACCGCCGCCACGATCAGCGCCACGTTGAAGGCGTACCCCAACGCCGCCTGGGTCGGCCAGTCGTGCCGGCCGGTGGTGCGGTAGAGGTTGTCCTGCGGCCACCAGGAGGCCAGCAGCCAGACCAGGGCCAGCTGGGTGAGGGTGGTCAGCCCGGCCGGCCGGCCGTGCCGCTCCAGCACCCGCCGGCCCAGGAACAGCACGGCGACCCCCAGGCCGAAGCCCACCGACTCGCACACGTACAGCAGTTGGAACAGCAGCGCCCAGGGTGAGGGCACCAGGGTCACGTCCGTCGAGCCGGGCCAGAACACATCGGTGAACATCCGGGACAGCAGGGCGACCACCGCGGTGGTGACGATCCAGGCGGCCGGGCCGGGAGCGGACCCGGGCCAGACGCCCGCGCCCTTCCCGCCGTGCGCCCACCCGGACTTGCCGGACCGGGCGGGCTCGGCCCGCGCGGGGGCGGGCAGCGCGGCCCGGTCCAGCTTGCCCGCGCGGGTGCGCGGCAGCTCGGGCAGCGGCACCACGGCCGCCGGCACCGATCCGGCCGGCAGCCGCTCGGCGAGGTGCGAGCGCAGCGCCCAGACGTCCAGGGTCTCGCCCGCCACCGGGACCACGTACGCCACCAGGGCGGGCCGCTGCGCCGGCTCCCGGTCGACCAGCGCGACCGCGCACTCGCGGACCTGCGGATGACCGCGCAGCACCCCCTCGACCTCGGCGGCGGTGACCGCCGCGGGGCCGAGGTCGCGGCCGACGAACTCCAGGATGCCGTCCGGCCGCAGCCGTCCGAGGTCGCCCGTGCGGTAGACCCGGACGTCCGGGCGCCGGGGGTCGGTGAAGAAGCGGTCCGCGGTCGGCTTCGGCTGGTTGAGGTAGCCCCGGCCGACCCCGGGCCCGGACAGGCAGATCTCGCCGACCTCGCCGGGCGGCACCGGCTCGCCCGAGGCGTCCAGCAGGTGCACCCGGTTGCCGGGGAAGGGCACGCCGATCAGGGAGATCCGCTCGGCGTGCTCGGGCGGGTCGGGCAGGGTGGCCGGGTCGAAGTAGGTGCTGTCCACGGCGGCCTCGGCGACCCCGTAGACGTTGATGTGCCGGACGCCCGGGCCGAGGTAGCGCTGGATCCGCAGCTGCTCGTCCAGGTGCCACTTCTCGGCGCCCACCGACAGCACCCGCACCTCTCCCAACTCCAGCCCGAGCGGCTGGATGTGGTCGAAGAGACGGCGCAGCAGGTGGACGTTGGTCTCCATCACGGTGATCCGCTCGCGCACCACCAGCGCGTGCAGTTCGCCGAGTTCGGCGGTGCGGTCCAGGGTGAAGTTGCGCCGGGCCATCACCAGGGTGGCGCCGGTGCCCAGGGCGCGCAGCCAGTCCGCGGTGAAGACGTCGAACTCCAGCGTGGCGGTCTGCAGGATCCGGTCGGCCGCGGTGAGCCGGTAGACCTCCTGCCAACCCCGCTGCGCGTGCAGCAGGTTGCGGTGCTCGACCTGCGCCCCCTTGGGCAGGCCGGTGGAGCCCGAGGTGTAGAACACGCAGGCCAGGTCGGCCCCGGCGACCTCGACCTCCGGTGCCGTGGCGGGCAGTTCGGCGAGCTCCGGCTCCATCGTGTCCGGACAGAGCACCGGGCACGCGCCGGCGTCGGCCAGCCGCACCCGGTGCACCTCCTCGGTGATCACCAGCGCCGGGTCCGCGTCGGACAGCACGTGGCGGATCGTCCGGTCCGGCCCGGTCGGCTCCAGCGGCACGTACGCCCCGCCCGCCTTGAGGACCGCCAGCACCGCCGTCAGCAGCCCGGGCCCCCGCCCCAGCGCCACCGCGGCCGGCCGGCCCGGGCCCAGCCCCAGCGCCACCAGCCGGTGCGCCAACCGGTTGGCCCGCGCGTCGAGTTCACCGTACGAGAGCTGCTCGCGGCCGCACACCACGGCCACCGCCTCCGGTGACCGGCGCACCTGTTCCTCGAACAGCCCGTGCACGGTCCGCGCCTGTGTCGTCGTCATCGCACATTCCCCTCCCTGCGTCGACAGGACCACGCCGATCCTGCCCGCCCCCACCGACAGTGTGCAGCCGGTACTTCTATGTGACGCCCGCAGGTCGTCCGGTAGTTGCAGACCTGTCACCGCTTCGGGACCTCGCGCCGGCCGGTGGCCGAGCCCCTCCCGAGCGGGGCACACACCGCCTCCGCAGCGCCGGGGGGAAGAGTTAACCTACCGGGTCTACCCGCGTAAACCTGGTGCGCGGCAAGCTGGTTGACCGTCCGTACGGGCCATCGTCCGGACTCACCCTCTCCGCGCCCCCAGGAGCCCCGCATGCCCGCGAACCGCCCGCTGCGCCGCGCAGCCGCCGCCGTCGCCACCGCCCTGCTCACCGCCACCGCGCTGCTGGCCGGCACCGGCCCGGCCGAGGCCGCGCTGCCCACCCCGGTCTCCACCGCGACCGCCAAGACCTACCTGGCCGCGCTGCCGGTCGCCGCCGAGTCCCACGCCTCGACCTACGACCGGGCGCTCTTCCCGCACTGGATCACCATCTCCGGCACCTGCAACACCCGCGAGACGGTGCTCAAGCGGGACGGCAGTGGGGTGTCGGTCGACTCCGCGTGCGCCGCCGTCAGCGGCAGCTGGTCCTCGGTGTACGACGGCGCGACCACCACCAACGCCTCCAGCTTCGACATCGACCACCTGGTGCCGCTCGCCGAGGCCTGGCGCTCCGGTGCCTGGGCCTGGAGCACCGCCCAGCGGCAGGCCTTCGCCAACGACCTCACCCGGCCCCAGCTGCTCGCCGTCTCGGCCAGCTCCAACCGCTCCAAGGGCGACCAGGACCCGACCACCTGGCTGCCGCAGGCGTCCTACCGCTGCACCTACACCCGTGCCTGGGTACAGGTGAAGTACTACTACGGCCTGAGCGTGGACAGTGCCGAGAAGTCCACCCTCACCTCGCTGCTCAACGGCTGCTGAAACGTTCCGCCCGGGTGGCGGGCCCATAGCGAGTACGGGCCCGCCACCCGGGCGGGTGGTGCGACGGATCAGGAGGGGAGCTGTGCCTCGATCGCGGTGATCAGCTCATCGGCCTCCGGCTCGGTGCGGGGGCGGAAGCGACCGGCCACCGTGCCGTCCGGGGCGATGAGGAACTTCTCGAAGTTCCACTGGACGTCGCCGGCGGTGCCCTCGGCGTCGGCCGCCTCGGTCAGCTCGGCGTAGAGCGGGTGCCGGTCGTCGCCGTTCACGTCCAGCTTCTCGAACAGCGGGAAGGAGACCCCGTAGGTGGTGGAGCAGAAGGTCTGGATCTCCTCCTCCGAGCCGGGCTCCTGGCCGGCGAACTGGTTGCACGGGAAGCCGAGCACGGTGAAGCCGCGGTCGGCGTAGCGCTGCTGCAGCCGCTCCAGGCCGGCGTACTGCGGGGTGAGGCCGCACTTGGAGGCCACGTTCACCAGCAGCAGGGCCTTGCCCTTGTGGTCGGCCAGCGAGGCGGGGGCGCCCGCGAGGGTGTGCAGCGGGATGTCGTAGAGGCTCAACGGGGATCCTTCGGTCGGGAGCGGGACTCTTCCACCAGCCGACAACCGACGGCGGGCCGCAGGTGTTCCCACCTGGGCCTTGTCGGGTCTCGCGGGCCGCGCCGCGGCAGGAGACCGCAGCAGCCCCTCCGAACCGTCCAGGTCACGGGGCTCGCGATCCTGGTCGTCGGATCGACGTGAGATCGTGCGGGTGCCGAGCGGGGTCTTGTTGACTGGATGTCAGCAAGTTCGGCGCAGTGCCTTGACGGTGCACGGACACGGCTCTACAACGAAGACAGCTCCCCGATCCCCCACCGCCCGGGAGCCCGCGAAAGGTCGTCCTCTCCATCCCCCTCGCCGAGGAAGAGGCTTTCCCATGCGCCTTCACCGCCACCTTGCCGTCTCCGCCACCACCGTCGCCGCACTCGTGCTGGGCGCGGCCGCCGCGTCCGCGCTGCCGGGCCCCCTCGCTGCCGGCCCGGTGCTGACCACCGGCGGCGCGGGCGGGCCCGCCGTCGCGGCGGGCGATGTGCTCGCCGCTCCGCTGGCCGCGAGCACCCGGGCCACCTTCTACTCCACCGCGACCAGCGCGACCGGTGTCACCTGCGCGGTCTCCCAGCTCTCGGCCAAGGTGCTGGCCAACCCGGCGGCGCCGGGCACGGCGACCGAGTCCCTGACCGGGCTGAACTTCGGCTCCTGCACCAGCAACGTCACCGGGGTCACCTCGGTCCGCAGCCTGACGGTCGGCAACCTCCCCTACGGCGTCGCCGTCGACGACGGCCCCGGGCTCCCGGTCACCCTCACCGGCGGCGCCGCCGGGCCGATCCAGGCCACCGCCGTGCTCAACACCTGGTTCGGCACCATCACCTGCACGTACCAGCTCAGCGGCGCGTTCACCGGCAACGCCGACAACGCCGCCCACAGCCTGGCCTTCCGCAACGAGCACTTCGCCAAGAGCGCCGGCTCGGCGCTCTGCCCCGCCGACGGCTACTTCTCCGCCACCTACGGCCCGGTCGCCGACACCAGCCAGCCCGGCGGCCCCGCGGTGTACGTGAACTGAGCCGTATCGGCCCCCGAGCCCGTCGCTCGACCGGACCGGCCAGCGTCCCGACGGGCGGAAGCGGCCACTTCGACTCCTTCCGGGTGAGGCTCGCCAGCTCCTCCGGTGGTTCGGTCGGCGGCGTGCCGGCGCCGTCGTCCCCGCCGAGAGTTCGGACGCGGGCTCAGAGCTGGTCCGCCGCCCACTCGGCCCACTCGCGGCGCATGGCGTTGAAGCGCAGCCCGTACTCCAGGGCGATCCTGCCGTGCGCCGACAGGTCGTCCTCGTCCCAGGCGACCGACTCCTTGACGGCCTGCAGCCGGTCGTGGCCCGCGGCGGAGAGCTCGGCCAGCCAGCGCAGGTACTCCCGGGCTTGCTCGGGAGTGAGCACCCCGAGGAAGAAGACCCGCAGCAGGAGGTCGCTGCGGGCGTGCTGCACCGGCGTGGTCTCGGTGAGCCAGTGCCGGAGCTCGGCCAGCCCCGCGTCGGTCAGCGCGTACTCCTTGCGGCCCCGGGCGCCCTCGGCGGCGACGGTGATCAGTCCGGCGTCGGCCAGCTTGGTCAGCTCGGTGTAGACCTGGCTCTGGGTCGCCGGCCAGGCGTTGGCGAGCGAGGTCTCGAACAGCTTCAGCAGGTCGTAACCGCTGGCCGGACGGTCCGAGAGCAGTCCCAGCAAGGCGTGTCGAAGGCTCATGCCCCCAGCCTACCTTCCAGTATTGACATGTCTGATCCGACCTTCTACTTTCGACATGTCAGACAGCGGTACCAACGGGGGAATCACACCATGACCTACGTCCTCACCTTCCTGCCCTGGATCGTCTACGCGGTCCTGCCCTCCGCCCACTGGCAGTGGGCCGCGCTCGCGGGCCTGGTCGTGGCGGTCGGGGTGATCGTCAAGCAGCGCGCCGCCGGGTACCGGCCCGACGCCCTGATCATCGAGTCCGGCTCGGCCGTCTTCTTCGCCGCCCTGGCCGCGCTGGCCTTCGCCAGCCCCGACTCGGCGCTGCACCCGTACTCCGCGGTGCTCGCCCTCATCGCCGGTGCCTCGCTGGCGGTCCGGCGGCCGTTCACGCTCGGCATCGCCAAGCAGTCCACGCCGCCGGAGATCTGGGCCGAGCCGCTGTTCGTCCGCACCAACACCGTCATCACCGCGGTCTGGACGCTGGCCTTCACGGCGACGGCCGTCGCGCTGGCCGTGATCGCCCACGCCGGCCAGGCCCGCTCCACCACCGCCACCCTCGTCCAGATCGCCGGCTTCGTCGCCCCGATGCTGTTCACCAAGCGGTACGTCACCGCGGTGCAGGCGCGCGGCGCCTCCCGGTAGGCGGCTGTCACACCCGGGGCCCGGGATCCGTCAGCTGGGTGAAGGCACCGGAAGCCACCGAGGGAGAAACCCACCATGAACGCCACCACCACCGACCAGCCCGCCGCCGTCGCCGCCGGGGTCGCGTCGCGGATGTCGGACCCGACCGAGCTGGTGCCGGAGCTGAAGGAGCTGGGCGGCTGGCTGTACCGCGCCACCGGCAACCGCTCCGTGCCGCGCACCACGATCGGCCTGGTCCAGCTGCGCGCGGGCCAGATGGTCGGCTCGACGTACCTGACCGCGATGCACTCCGGCCTGCTGCGCAAGGCGGGGGAGAGCGACGGACGGATCGACGCCGTCGCGACCTGGCACACCGCCACCTGCTACACCGAGGCCGAGCGCGCCGCGCTCGCCCTGGTCGAGGCGGTCCTCACCCCGAACCCGCACGGTGAGAGGGTGTCCGACGCCCTGTACGAGGAGGCCGCCCGCCACTACGACCCCAAGGCGCTGGCCACCCTGACGATCGCGATCGGGCAGGTGAACTTCTTCGTCCCGCTGGCCCTGATCGGCAAGCCCGTCCCGGGCGTGGCGCCGTCCGAGCAGTGGACCTGACGCTCCGCCGGCGCCCGGGCCGAGTACGAGCACTCGACCCGGGCGCCGGACCGGCAGGGCAGTGCGGATCAGGGGCGGCAAGCCCGGAAGCGGATGCGGCGCCCCGCCGGGTCGAGGTCGGTGACGACCTCGGTGAACCCGGCGGCGGAGAGGCGGGCCGGCAGCAGGTCGGCGTCCAGGGTGTTCATGGTGTCGCCGATGTGCAGCAGCCGGAAGGGCAGGCTGGGCTGGCTGTCGCTCCCCGCGAACACGCCCCCGGGGCGCAGCACCCGGAACGCCTCGGCGAAGATCCGGTCCTGCAGGGCGTCGGTCGGCACGTGGTGCAGCATCGTGAAGCAGACCACCGCGGAGTACGCCCCGTCCGGGAGCTGGAGGTCCGCGGCGTCACCGTGCACGATCCGCGCCCGGGCGCCGTAGTCCCGCTCCAGCAGCCGCACCGTGGCCAGGTCGATCTCCACCGCCGTCAGCCGGGGGACCCGCTCCACCAGGACCCGCAGGTTGGCGCCGTACCCGGGGCCGAGCTCCAGGACGTCGGTGCCCAGGTCGATGTCCTGCAGGGCCCAGGGCAGGATCTGCTCCTCGGTGGTCCGGGCCCACTGCTGCGAGCTGCACAATCTCCGGTGCGCTGTGTTCATCGGCATGCTTCGACGCTAGTCGGGGCACTTCTGCGGCAGCCACGGGCTAGGCTGCCAACCGATGTCGCGTTCAGGACAGAGCTCGGGACAGAGCTCGGGGCAGCGTTCAGGACAGCCGGGCGCCGGTGCGGCGGCGGTGGCGGTCGGCAGTTTCACCCTGCCGCGTGGCCACTGGTTCCCGCTCCACCAGCACCCCGTCCACCAACTGGCCTGGTCGAGCACCGGCCTGCTGACCGTCCGGGCGCGGGCCGGGCGCTGGCTGCTGCCGCCCACCATGGCGCTGTGGATCCCCCGGGGCGTCCCGCACGCGACCGGCAGCACCGACGGCGCCGTGATGCGAAGCCCGTACGTGCACCCGGACCGCTGCCCGGTCGGCTGGCCGCATCCCACCGTGGTGGCCGTCCCGCCGCTGCTGCGGGACCTGATCGACCACCTCACCCGGCCCGGCCTCGGGCCGTCGGCCCGTGGCCGCGCCGAGGCGGTGCTCTTCGACCTCCTCGAACCCCTCCCGGTACGGACGGTCACCGTCACCCCTCCCACCGATCCGCGCGCCCGTCTGGTCGCGGAGGCGCTGACCGCCGATCCCACCGACGACCGGACCTTGGAGTCCTGGGGCAGGGTGGCGGGCACCAGCGGCCGCACCCTGGCCCGGCTGTTCTCCGCCGAGACCGGTACGAGCTTCGGCCGGTGGCGCGAGCAGCTGCGCATGCAGGCCGCGATCCCGCTGCTGGCCGCAGGGCTCACGGTGGAGTCCGTGGCCCGCCGGGTCGGCTACGCCTCGGCCAGCTCGTTCGTCGCCGCGTTCCGTCGCACCCTCGGGCTCACCCCGCGGCAGTACGTGTCCTGAGGCGGGGCGTGCCCGGTTCAGTCGGTGGGAGCGCCGGTCGGGTCGGGGCGGGTGAGGAGGCGGCGGAGCCAGCGGGAGCGGGCGTCGCGGGCGTCCCGGGAGAGGGCGGCGTCCGGGGCGAGCGAGTCGAAGCCGTGGAAGGCGCCGGGCCAGACGTGCAGTTCGGCCTGACCGCCGGCCTGCCAGATCGCGTTGGCGTAGGCCACGTCCTCGTCCCTGAAGGTCTCGGCCGATCCGACCTCGATGTAGGCCGGGGGCAGCCCCGACAGATCCGTGGCGCGGGCGGGCGCCGCGTAGGCGGGCAGGTCCGCCGCACCGTACCGGTCGCCCAGGTGGGCCTGCCAGCCGGTGGCGTTGGAGGTGCGGTCCCAGACGTCGATGCCGGCCATCTGGTGGCTGGAGAAGGTGGTGCCGCGGTCGTCGATCATCGGGCACAGGAGCAGTTGCCCGATCGGCCTGGGGCCGCCCCGGTCGCGGGTGAGCAGGGCGAGGGCCGCGGCGAGTCCGCCGCCGGCGCTCTTCCCGCCGATGACGATGCGGTCCGCGTCGATGCCCAGTTCGGCCGCGCGCGCGGCCACCTGGACGAGTCCGGCGTAGCAGTCCTCCAGCGGGCCCGGGTACCGCGTCCGCGGCGCCAGCCGGTACTCGACGGAGATGACGGCCAACTCCAGCGGGAGGGCGCATTCGTGAAGCAGCGCCGGGACCACGGACCAGGCGTTGCCCACCACCATTCCGCCGCCGTGCAGGTAGTAGAGCACCGGCAGTGGCCCGGGGATCCCGGCCGGGCGGGCGCTGACCAGCGTGACCTCCGGCCCGCCCGGCGCACCCGGTACTTGAACCTCCGTCACCTCGAACCGCCCGCCGTCCTGGAGCTCCCGGACGGTCGGCCTGGACCGGGTCGAAGCATCCAGCTCCTGCCGGGCCGCGAGGTTCTCCGGGGTGAGCGGATCCCTCGCGGCGGAGCCCAAGGCCGAGAGCACAGCGGCCAGTTCGGGGTCGAATGGCGGCGCGGCCGGAGTCGCTGGGTCCGTGGGGTGAGCGAACGCTCGGGTGAGGTCCATGCGGTGCAGTCAATCATCTGCCGGCCCGCTGCCGAAGCGTCGCGACGAAGATCACACTCCGAAGGTGACCGCTCCGCAGGCCTCGGTGCCCGGGGCGGGCGTTGGTGGCGACGGCCTTGCGGGCCGGTCACACGGGTGGGTCCGCGAGGCCGGTTTCTCGCAGGATCCGGGTGACCGTGGTGTCGAGGGTGCTGTCGCTGCCGATGACGGTCTCGAAGTCACCGGGGAGGAGGTCGCGTTCGCGGTACCAGTCGCGCAGCTCCCGTTCGGTGACCTGGGACAGGTGGTCGGGGTCGGCTCTCGAGGCGTGCCGGACGAAGGTCTCGCCGATCGGGATGTCGAGGTAGTAGCAGCGGGAGAGGCCGCGGTGGTCGGCCAGCAGGCCGGTGAGCATGTCGCCGTAGCGGTCGGCGTAGAGGATGCCCTCGACGACGACGTGGTAGCCGGCGTCGAGGGCGTAGCGGGCCACCGTGTCGATCAGGCCGATGTTGGCGGCGCCCGGCCGGTCCCGCTCGCGCAGGACGGTCCGGCGGAGGTTGTCCTGCCCGACCAGGGCCAGGCCTCGGCCGTACCGGTTGCGGAGCTCGGCCGCCACCGACGACTTGCCCGATGCCGAGTTCCCGCGGAGGACGACGAGCCTGGTCCCCTCGCCTCCGACGATCGTCCGGGGTGTGCCACCGTTCGCCGCGGGGGTGGTGACGGGGTGTCCGGGCGTGGTGGTGTGCGGGGGTCGACTCATCCGTTCGGTCGGCCGGCGGTTGCGAGGGAGGAGGTCGAGGCGGTGCGGGCGACCTCGCGCAGGAGGGGGAGCAGGAGTTGCTCGTAGGCCGTCAGGGGGCGGGCCAAGGTCCAGCTGGCGGTCACCGTGCGGTGCTCGGGGGCGGGGTGGACGGTGAGTTCGGCCAGTGCGCCGTGGCGGAGTTCGAGCCGGACGGAGCTCTGCGGGACCAGCCCGATGCCGAGGCCGATCCGCACCGCCTCCTTGACGCCTTCGGTGCCCCACAGGTCCAGGGTCCGGGCGCCGGAGAGGTCCCAGCTGTGCAGGAGGTCCTTCAGCTGACCGCGGGTCTGCGATCCGCACTCGCGCAGCAGGAAGGTCTCGCCCGCCAGGTCGGCGGGGGAGATCCGGCGGCCCGCCAGCGGGTGGTCCGGCGGGCAGATCAGCAGCATGGCGTCGTCGGCCAGCCGCTCCGACCGATACCGGCCGGGAGGGAGCGGGCTGCCGCTCAGGCCGATGCCGGTGCGGCCCTCCTGGAGCGCTTCGGCGAGCTGGTCGGCCGTGCTGATGGCGAGGCTGAACTGCGCCTCGGGCTCCCGGCGGCGCAGCTCCCGCAGGACCGCCGGCAGGAACTGTCCGCCGATGGTGCTGGTGCTGCCGATCACCAGCGGTTCGCGGTGCAGGAGCGCCGCCGCGCGGACGGCTTCGACAGCATGGTCGGCCAGGGCCAGCACCTCCTTGGTCTGCGCCAGCAGCACCTCGCCGGCCAGGGTGGGCCGGATCTTCGGGCCGGAGCGGTCGACCAGTTGGGTCCGCAGGGCTATCTCCAGGCTCTGCACCTGTTTCGAGACGGATGACTGGCTCAGGAACAGGACTTGGGCCGCTGCCGAGAACCCCTCGCATTCGATGACCTGTGCGAAGATCGCCAGTTGATTGAGGTTGAGTCGCATGTGGCCTCGCTCGCGTCCGGACGGTGTGGGACACAGGGGCGGCACGGGGCCTCGCTGGCCCGGCCGGTAGGGCAATGTACCGTGCGCCCGGGCCTGCGCCACAGTGCCGATCTTCCGGCGGCTCGCCCGACCGGACGGCGGCGGGGTGCGCGCTCTTCTGCCGCTCCTCCCACGTGCGCTGACGTCCGGTCGGGTGCCGGCCGGGTGGTGCGGCGCGGGCGGGGCCATCGCCGGCCGGATGGTAAAGGATTTGCAAAGTCGCGGGACGAAACCTCGGATCCGGCCTCTTTCCCTGGTGACCGGCCCGCCTGTGGCCGGAGTTCCCCGGGAGGTGTTCCGATGCGCCCCTGCCCCGACGGTCGAGCGGCAGTGCACCATTCGTTCCACGGCCCGCACTCGCCCGAATGGCGCGGCAGAATCCACGGCACAGTTGCGATCCGTACTCGCTCCTGACCGTCCCAGATTCCCGTGAGCTTCGACCGGGACCGGCGATCACGGAAACCCCACTGGGCCGTGCGAGCGCCCGTCCCGGCGTGATGAGGAAACCGATGTCATCTTCGAGGAAGAAGCGCGGACCCGGAAAAGCGGCCTACGGCCTTCCCCAGGTGAGCCGCTTTCCGCGATCGTTCGCCACTCTCCTTGTGATCGTGGCCATGTTGTCCACGGCGGCGGCCCTGGTGGTGCCCGTCGTCCGCTCGGCGGGCTCGTACCGCAGCCCGCGGGCGGAGGAGGTGCCGGGCACGGTGCAGACGCCGACCGGGCCGCTGACGCCGCTCGACCGGGACTTCGTCAAACGGGTCCGGCTGGCCGGACTCTGGGAGATCCCCGCAGGCCGGATGGCCCTCGATCGAGGGGGGACCCCGGAGGTGAAGACCGCCGGCCAGCATCTGATCGACGGGCACACGGATCTCGACCGGGCCGTGCTGGACACCGCCCGGATCCTGGGGCTGGACGTTCCCAGCGAGCCCAACGCCCAGCAGAAGGCCTGGTTGAAGACGCTGGACGACGCCCAGGGCGCCGATTTCGACAAGCAGTTCGCGAATATCGTGCGCAATGCCCACGGCCAGGTCTTCGCGGTCGTCGCGCAGGTGCGCGCCAGTACCCAGAATTCCACCGTCCGAGATCTCGCGAACCAGGCCAACTCCACCGTGCTGGACCATATGACGGTGCTGGAGAACACCAATCTGGTCGATTTCGGCAACCTTTCCGGACCGCCGGCCGGCGGCTCGTCACCGACCGCGAGTCCGGTCCCGGCGCCCGGGGGGACGCAGCGCTAGACACATGCAACAACGAAAGGCTGTCCACGGCCTGTCCGACAGGCCCGATCCCGTTTCGAGGGTGCGAACATGAGGATTCACAAACGTGACAGGTCACGGCGGAGACTGCTGGCGGTCCTGCTGGCCGGAGTGCTGGCGATCAGCGGCGCGTCGGTACTCGCCGCGGCGGCGTTCGCCGGGCAGCGCCCCTGGTGGTCGCAGGCGGCCGCCGCCCAGATGGGCACGGTCGCCTGCGGCGACGTCGGTGCGAACCTGGCCACGGTGCCGGAGGCCGCCCAGCCGGACGTCGACCGGGACCTCGCCGACCTCGACGTCCAGGTGGCGGACGCCTACCGCAGTCTCTCGCAGCCCGGCTCGGGCGGTGGTGAGAAGCGGGTGATGGACACCCTGGCCCAGCAGCGGTCCGCGACCCTGCGCAAGCTCTCGGCGAGCGCCGGGCCGGACGCCGGGCTGCCCACGGACCTCTCCGGGCTGGCGAACTGCTCGATCCGGCGCGACCTGGTGGTGGACGCCTCCGCCAAGGACTTCGCCCCCGACGCGCAGAGCGGCGTGGCCGACCGGAGCAAGAGCTCCAAGGGGGGGAAGCCCGGACTGGGGCGCGGTTTCGTCGACATCAGGTCGGTCGCCCCGAACGTCGTCAAGCCCGCCAGGACCGGACCGGCCAGCGGCACCTTCACCTCGCAGTGCGGACGCAACGAGAACCGTCATCTCAACCCCGACAACGTGATCGTGGCCCCCGGGGTGAGCAACGGCGCCCACCACATGCACGACTACGTGGGGAACCTGATCACCGACGGGTTCTCCTCCAACAACCGGCTCGCCGCCGCCGGCACCAGCTGCTCCAACGGCGACCAGTCGGCCTACTACTGGCCGGTGCTGCGGCTGCTCAACGGCGTCAACGAGAGCGACTTCAAGGCACCGGGCGGCGGGAAGGACCGCAACGTCGGACGGATCCTGCAGCCGGCCGAGGTCGGGATCACCTACAGCTCCACCACGGGGAACAAGGTCCAGCCGATGACCCGCTTCCTGCGGATCATCACCGGTGACGCCAAGGCGCTCACCAACGGGCCGGCCAACGCCCACGCCTCGTGGAGCTGCACCGGGTTCGAGAACCGCCAGCTCGCCGACAAGTACCCGAGCTGCCCGCAGGGCAGCCGGGTGGTGCGGACCCTGAAGTTCCCGGACTGCTGGGACGGCAAGAACATCGACAGTGCCAACCACCGCACCCACACCGCCTTCTCCAAGGCCGACGGAAGCTGCCCGAGGAACTTCCGGGCGATCCCCCAGCTGGTCGAGCGGGTCGCCTACGACGTGCCGTCCGGGGTGCGGTTCGCCGTCGACAGCTTTCCCGAGCAGCTGCACAACCCGATCACCGACCACGGGGACTTCATCAATGTGATGAACCGCAACCTGCTGGACCAGATGGTCAGCTGCATCAACGAGGGTCGTCGCTGCGGATGACCCCCGCAGGCGCCGCCGGGACGGAGCCCGGCGGGTCGGGCCGCCACCGTTCGCGCGGCCCCGGGGGATCCCCGACACCCAATCGACCGGAGCCAGGACAAGGCCGGAGGACTCAGCGATGTTGACAGAACCAGGGCACCGTGCCCGCCGTTCGGCCGAAGGGAGGGGAAGCGCGGGCCGCCGGGAGCAGGCTCCGGAGGGGCCCGCGGGCGACAAGTCCGGTGCCGGCGGCCGGGGTACTGCCAAGGTGTGGTCGTTCCTTCCGCTGCTGGCGGTGGGGCTGGGTCTGTCGGCCGTGGTCGTCAACGGCGCGTTGCAGGCGTTCCTCGGGGTGGCCGCCGGGGTCCTCGCCCTGGTGTCGTTCTCCGCCGCCGTCCTGTGGGGGCTCGCGGCGACCGACCGGCTGATCCTGCGGCCGGTCCACCGGCTGGCCGCCCAGGTGGTCCACCGGGCGATGGGCATCGCGGGAGTGGTCTTCCTGGTGCTGCACGTGTGGGTGAACCTGATCCAGGACCGGATCGGCGCGGTGTCGGCCTTCGTGCCGTTCGCCGACCCGCGCCGGCCGGTGATCCTGGGCCTCGGCGCGCTGTCCGGCTACCTGTTCCTGGCGGTGGCCCTCGCCGGGGCGGCCCGCGGGCTGCTGGCCAGGACCGGTGAGGTGGGCCGGTGGCGGATCGTCCACATCTGCGCCTATCCGGCCTGGGGCGCGGGGCTGGTGCACGGCCTGAACGCGGGCCGGTTGCCCGCCCCCTGGGTGTCCGTCCTCTACAGCCTGGCCGTGCTGGGCGTGGTCGTCGCGCTCGGGCTGCGGCTGGTCTTCCAGGACCGCGGCTCGCTGCGCCGGACCGCCGTCCCGGTCCGGCCCGAACCGGAGAGCCGCCGGGCGGACCTGCGTCAGCTGGTCGGCTCCGGCTCCGGGCGACGACGGCAGGACGGATGAGCGGCGCACCCATCGCCTGGCTCGGCCGGCCGGTCCTGTTCGCGGGCCTGGAACACACCGAGCAACTGGACTACCGCGCCCACCTGGTCGTCCACGGCCAGCTGCCGACGATGCCGGCCGACGAGCTGGCCGACCTGGCCGAGAACGTCAACCTGCGCGGCCGGGGCGGGGCCGGCTTCCCGTTCGCCAGGAAGCTCCGGGCCGTCGTCAAGTCGGCCGCCCGACGCAAGGGCCGCCCGGTCGTGGTGGTCAACGGTACGGAAGGAGAACCGAGTTGTCTGAAAGACGCCGCACTTCTGCTGCGCACCCCGCACCTCGTGCTGGACGGTGCCCTGCTGGCGGCCGAGTCGCTGGACGCCGAGCAGGTGGTGGTCGGAGTCACCCGGGTCGACACCGAGCAGTCCCTGCGCAGGGCACTGGCCGAGCGGCGGTCCACCCGGCTGCCGGTCTCCGTGGTCCGGCTGCCCGAGCGGTTCGTCTCGGGGGAGGGGAGCGCGCTGGCCCGCGGCATCACCAGCGGGATCGCCCTGCCGCGCGGCGGGGGCGTACGGACCAGCGACAGCGGGGTCGGGGGAATGCCCACGCTGCTGTCCAACGCGGAGACGTACGCGCAGCTGGCCGTCGCGGCCCGGCTGGGGGCACTGCCCTACCGCGAGGTCGGCACCCCGGCGGAACCCGGGACGGTCCTGCTGACCCTCGCCGGCACCCAGGTGGTGGAGACGCCCGCAGGGGTCCCGCTCCGCGACCTGCTCGCGATGTTCGACCTGAGCATCGGTCAGGGCGTCCTGGTCGGTGGTTACCACGGCAAGTGGCTGACCCCCCGGGCCGCCGAGGTGGCCCTGGTGTCGCGCGAGTCCTTCCAGAGCCTCGGAGGGGCTCTGGGCGCCGGCGCGATCCTGCCGCTGCCGGAGACCACCTGCCCGCTCGGCGAGGCGCTCCGGGTCGCCCGCTGGATGGCCGACGAGACGGCGGGCCAGTGCGGCCCCTGCTACCTCGGGCTGCCGGCCCTGGTCAAAGCGCTGGAGGAGGTGGTGAGGGGCGGCGGCCGCGCCGCCCTGGACCTCGTCGAGAGCCGGATGCGGGCGGTCACCGGTCGGGGTGCGTGCAGTCACCCCGACGCCGCCTCCCGGTTCGTGGCCTCGGCCCTGGAGGTGTTCGACGAAGACCTCCAACTGCACTCGTACCAGTACGGCTGCGGCCGGCCCGTGCAGGACGTGCTGCCGATGCCGGTGGCGGAGAGCGCCGGAAGCATCGTCGTGGACTGGACGCTCTGCGAGGCCCACGGCCTGTGCACCAGCGTCCTGCCCGAGGTGATCAGCCTGGGGGTGGACGGCTTCCCCGCCGCCGGCGTCATGCCCGTCCCGCCGCAGCTGCTCCAGAAGGCGGCCCGGGCGGTGGACCGGTGCCCCGCGCTGGCGCTGCGGATCCAGTGAGCCCGGCCCACATCCGGGTCACCCACATCCGGGCCGCCCGCTTCCGGGGCGCCCATGTCCGGGCCGCCGGTTCCGGCGGCCACCCGAGCGAATCCTGCAATCCCTCGAACTTTCAGGCTCCATCGATGGAAAGGCAAGGAAGATCTTGACCACCACAACGAAACGATACGGCCTCGTGGCGGCCTGCCTCCTGCTGGCCGGCCTCGTGCTCATGGCGGCCTTCGGGAGCGCCAACAGCAGTGCCAGCCCGTCCTACACGGCGGCCGGTGCCGCACAGTCGGCCGGTGGGACACCGCCCCCGGCCGGGGCGTACGGCTCCTACGGCGACTCCGGATCCTCGGCGGGGGCCGGCGGCGCCAGGCCCGGCGGGCAGCTGGCCGTCCGGGTGGACGACCAGCTCGGGTCGATCCTGACGGACGGCCAGGGCTTCACCCTCTACCGGTTCGACAAGGACACCAGCAAGCCGCCGGCGTCCAACTGCTCCGGCACCTGCGCCACCACCTGGCCGCCCGTCCTCAAGGACGCCAGCACCACCTCCAGCAACGGCATCGACCCGAGCAAGCTCGGTGAGATCACCCGGGCCGACGGCACCAAGCAGTTGACCGTCGGCGGCTGGCCGGCCTACCGCTACGCGCAGGACACCGCGCCCGGCGACACCAAGGGCCAGGGCGTGGGTGGCACCTGGAACGCGCTGGCGCCGGACGGGTCGAAGGCCAAGGCCGGCGGTGCCGACACCTCGGCGACTCCCGCCCCGACCACCCCGGCCCCGGCGCCGACGGCCACCGCCATGCCGCAGCCGACCCAGCAGCCCTCGGCCAAGGTCCAGCTCTCCGTCATGGTCCACCCCCAGCTCGGCCCGATCATGGTGGACGCCTCCGGCCGGACCCTCTACCACTACGGGAAGGACACCGCCTGGCCGATGCGCTCCAACTGCGAGGGGCAGTGCCTGAAGACCTGGATGCCGGCTCCGCCGGTGGACGCCGACAAGATCAAGGGGGTCGACCCGAAGCTGATCGGCAAGATGCAGCGCCCGGACGGCACCTGGCAGTTGAGCATCAACTGCACTCCCGCGTACCTCTACTCGGGCGACCAGGGCTACGGTGACGCCCTCGGGAACGGGATCGACAACCAGTGGTCGGCCATCAACCCGGCGGGCAAGCCGGCCACCGGCAAGTGACGGGCCGGGGCACCGCGCTCGCACCGGCCGTGCCCGTAGGGGCCACCGAGGGTGTCGTGCCCGCCGTGGCCGGCGGTGCCACCCGCAGCGTCCGCACCGCGTTCCAGTGGGCCGCACTGCTCGTACTGTTCCTCCTGGGAGTCCTCGAACTCCTGGGGGGAGCGGGCGGGTTGGTCGGATCCTCGCAGGCGGCGGCGCCGGCCCCCGGTCGGAGTTCGGTGGAGGACCTGGCCCGCCGGATCGGCTGCACGGCCGAGATCACCGCCGAGGCGACCGACCTCCGGCAGGGCGTGTGCACCTCGGGCGGGGAGGAGATCTGGATCGCCACCTTCCCGACCGCCCGCGCCCGGGACGCCTGGACCACGGAGGCCAAGGCCTACGGGGGGTCGTACCTGGTGGGCGACGGTTGGGCGGTGGTGCTGTCCGATGCCACCGCGGACCTCCTGCACGGGCTGCTCGGAGGGGAGATCGTGAACGGGGTCGACCACGCCGGCGGGCACGCGCACACCGGAGGTGGGTGAAGGGAGGTAGGAGCACCAGCAGGGCGAGGGTTCCCGTCGGCGTGGCCGGCGGGAACCCTCGCCCTTTTCCCGCAGCAGAAAACTGACGCTGTGTCAGGAAAACGCCCCGGCAGGGCCGGTCAACCATGCGAAAGCTGTATGAACTTTTATGTTATCGCTCCGGCACCGTGCTTGACGCGACCCCGACATCGACCCGACGGGTGCGGCGGCTTGCCACCGGGCGGGTACGGCGCCACCCGCACACCGCTGTGCACCCCGCACGCGGATTCCCCACATTCGGATCCGGAATCACCGGATGAGCGGCCGCTCAGCAGACTGTTGCCCGGAAACCCGTGGGACTGGTGTGCTGTGGCTCTTCCTGCCACACCGTCCCGACGGCCCCAGCAGCAGGCTGTCGTCGATGCCCTTCGTCCGGGCAGTTCCCCGTCCAGGCCCGTGCGGCCGTCAGGCCGGCCGGGCCCGCGAACTCCCCGCCGTGAGAAGAAGGCCAGACCTGAGGAGGAACAAGTTGATCCTTGGTACCAGTACCCGCGAATCGGCTCTGAGCACACTGAGCGACGCCGAACTCGCGGCGGCGCTCCCCGCCTCGACCGCGACCGGCAGCTCCCGCTCACGTATCCGGGAGGTGATGGCCGAGGTGTTCACCCGCCACCACAGCGCCGTGCTCGCCTACGCCCGCGGCTACTGCCGCGACCCGCAGACCGCACAGGACCTCGCCGCGGAGGCCTACGCGAGCACCTACCTGTCCGTCGCCCGCGGCAGCGGCCCGCGGCACGCCTGGCGTCCGTACCTGATGGCCTGCGTCCGCCGGACCGCCATGGAGTGGAGCACCCAGACCAGGGACCGGGTGGTGCTGGCGGAGGACTTCAACGCGTGGGCCGAGCGCCTGGCCGACAGCGCCGAGCCCGACGGCGAGCTGCTCGCGGCCGAGGAGGCGGCGTTGGTGGCCAAGGCCTACCGCGCGCTCCCCGAGCGGTGGCAGGTCCTGCTCTGGTTCCTGGTGGTGGAGGGCGAGCCGGCCACCTCCGTCGCGCGGCGGATGAGCATGACGCCGAGCGGGGTGCGCTCGCTGGCGGCCCGTGCCCGCGAGGGGCTGCGCGAGGCGTACCTGCGCGCGCACGTGGACGAGGGGACCGGCCAGGAGTGCCGCTACTTCACCTCGCTGCTGGCCGGTGCCGTCCGCCGGCCGGGCCGGCGTCGCGGACGCGAGCTGGCCCGGCACCTGGAGGAGTGCCCCGGCTGCGTACGGGTGGCCGAGGAGTTCCGCCGGGCGAACCGCCGCATCATGTCCTCGCCCCTGGTGCCCACCCGCCCGGAGGTGGTGCGGCCGTGTTGAGCCCGGCCGGCCGCCGGCCCGCCGGGCAGCGCCCGGGCCGTAGGGCCGCGTGGTCCCGGTGAGGCGGGCTGCGCGCGGGGTCGTCCGGGTGCGAGCCGCCAAGACGGCTCACCCGGACGGCTCAGTGCGGGCGCGGCCGGCCGGGGCCCGGGGGTGGGGCGGCGCCGTTGCCGTCCTGCATCTGCGGCGGTGGGCGGCGGCGCTGGTGGCCCAGCCAGAGGTAGAGCGCCAGGCACGGCAGGAGCAGGCCGACCACGCTGAGCGCGAGGAAGGCACCGAAGCCGCTGATGTGGCCGACCAGCCAGCCGAAGTTCTGCCCGAAGAAGCCGACCACGAAGGAGAGCGGGAGGAACACGGTCGCGACGATGGTCAGCCGCTCCATGGTGGCGCTCTGCCGTAGGTTGATCTTGTTCTGCTCGACCGAGATCACCGCGATGTTCGCCTCCAGCACGGTGGTCAGGAGGTCCCGCTGGGCGGCGACCTCCTCGTTGACCAGCAGCAGGTGGTCGTGCACGTCGCGGAGGTAGGGGAGCAGCTCGCCCGGTGTCCGGCCGGGCTGGAGCCGGCGGCCGACCACGGCGAGCAGCGGGTGCACGGCGCGGTAGAAGTCGGTGGCCTCGCGGCGCAGGAAGTAGATGCGCTCGGTCGGGGCGATCGTCCCGGAGAACACCGTGGCCTCGATCTGTCCGATGTCGCGGTCGAGCTCCGCCACCACGGGCGCGTAGCTGTCGACGACCTGGTCGAGGATGGCCCACAGCGTCGAGGCGCTGCCGGTGCGCAGCAGTTCCGGGCGGCGTTCGAGCCTGCTGCGGGCGCCGGCCAGCTCGCTGGCGATGCCCTGGCGGACCGTGATCACGAAGTGTTCGGCGAGGAAGACGCTGATCTCACCGGTGTCGACCTCCTCGCGCTCGTCGTCGTAGCGCGCGGTGCGCAGGATGATCAGCTCGGTGCCGTCCTCGTACTGCTCGGCCTTCGGCCGCAGGTGGAAGGCCTGGGCGTCCTCGACCGCGAGTTCGTGCAGGCCGAAGATCTCCCGCACCCGGGCCAGTTCCTCGGCGCCGGGTTCGAACATGCCCAGCCAGACGAACCCACCCCGCTCGCACCGGGCGGCCGCCTCCTCCAGCGGTATCGAGCCCTCCTGCTGGCGGCGCCCGTCCCGGTAGTGCGCGCAGTCGACGATCATGGCCTTCCTCCTCGCGTGCTGCCGACCGCGCGGCCCGCCGGCCACCGGCGGCGCGGCGCGCCGTCCGCACCCCACAGCACAAGATGCTCCTCCGATCCGGCCGGAATGTCCCTGTGGCCGGGGTGCAGCAGGGGGGAGGACGGGGCATGGGGGTGCCTTTCCTGCTCGGTGTGCTCGGTGTGCTCGGTGTGCCCGGTGTGCCCGGTGTGTTCGGGTGGACCGGAGTGGGGCGGCGGCCGGCGGGAGGGCGCGCGGGCCCGGGCACGCACCCCGGGCCTCGCAGGTGCCGGCCGCCGCCGTGCTCCTGCGCTTGTCCGCCAGCCTGACCAGCGCGGGTGCCGTCGTCAACGGACACCTGTGGCCCGGACTTGGACTTTCGTCGCGGCACCGGGGCGGCGGTCGCCGGTCTCTTGACTTCCGGCCCCGAGTGCTGTCACGGTCTTCTCCAAGTTGCTCGAAGCGCCCCGATAACGAGCAGCTTGTTGCAAAGCATCGCCGTCTGCGGGTGCTCGTACGACCGGTGCGCACGACCGCCGGACCAGGCCCGCACGCCTGGCCGTCCCGTCGAGCGCCGGTCGGCGCCTCCACCCCTCGCGAGCCGGCCCGGCCGATCCGTACCCCCTGCTGCCCGGTGGACGGCCCAGCACGCGGCTCGCGGACCCGCTCGGCGATTCCCCCATGCCATGCCTTGCCACCGAAGGAGCTCCCGTGTCCTCCCCTGCCCGTCGAGCACCGGCCGCCGTGTTCGCCGCCGCCGTCCTGACGCTCTCCGGCACCTTCGCGCCGCCCGCGTCGGCGACCCCGCCCACCGCCACCTACACCATCGGCGTCGGATCGCCCGTCCCGTACACCCACCCGACCGACACCCAGGCGTCCTCGTACGTCGACAAGGACGGCACGTTCTACTTCCAGCAGTCCGCCGCCCTGTACGGCGCCAACGACGTCCGGTACTGGGACTTCTTCACGGGCACCGACTTCGACACCGCCACCCGGTCCAGCGCGATCAGCAACGCGGTCGACCCCGCGAACCCGAACGACAAGAACAACGACACCACCTGGCGGTGCAACAACAGTCCGACCGGCCTGGAGGCCAGCTACGCGCCGAGCGGCTCCGGCTACGCCCAGAAGAACTACTGCGACCTCGCCGGGGTGTGGGTCGACCCGGACACCGGTGACTGGTACGGCCTGGTGCACAACGAGTTCACCCCCCAGCCGTTCGGGGACGGCCTGCACTTCGACGCGATCGACTACGCGGTGTCCAAGGACCAGGGCAAGACCTGGGTCATCAAGAACCACGTGATCACGTCCCCGTACAGCACCACCCGGGGCGACAGCGCCGCGTTCCCCAACCAGACGTTCGACTACGGCGACGGCGACCAGCGGCTGTACGTGGACACCGCCTCCGGCTACTTCTACGTCTACTACGGCTCGCGGATCCTCGAGAAGGGCGGCGGCTGGAAGGCCTTCCACGAGCACGTGGCGCGGGCCCCGATCTCCGCCAAGATGGCGCCCAGCTCCTGGCAGAAGTGGTACAACGGCGCCTGGACCCAGCCCGGCCTCGGCGGCCAGGAGAGCAACATGGTCCCGGTCGACTCCGGCAGCACCACGGGCTACACCCCCGTGTCGGGCGAGTACAACCCGGCGAACACCGGCACCGCGGCCCAGCAGATCGCGGCCGGCAAGATGCCCCCGACCTCCCCGCTGTTCGTCATGGACATCACCTACAACGCCTACCTGAAGCTCTACATCGGCCAGCCCCAGGCCGTCACCCAGGACGGCACGTCGCCGCAGTACTTCTACGCGACCGACGACCTCTCCACCCAGAAGTGGTACCCGATCGGCAACACCGGCAGCTACCACACCGCCTCGTGGTACCGCTGGTTCCTGGACAGCGCGAACCGGACGAACGGCACCATCGTCGGCAAGACCTTCCGCTCCTACTGCTCCTTCGGGTGCTCGGGCGGCGCCTCCGGCGAGTACGTCGACATCACGCTGGGCGCCTCCGCCACCGCCCCCGCACCCGTGGACGAGACCAAGGCGTACCGGATCAGCAGCGCGGGCGGCCGGGTGCTGGCCCAGGTCTCCGGCGGCTCGACCACCACCTCGCTGGCCGCGGCCACCGGCTCCGCCCTGGAGTCGTGGGTCTTCGCGGGCAACGGCGACGGGTCCTACCGCGTCGTCAACTCCTCGACCGGCCAGCTGCTCGGCGTCGACTCCACCACCACCGCGGGCCGCGCCTGGGGCGCCCGGCCCACCGTCACCGCCGCCGGCTCGGGGGGGCCGAGCGTCGGGCAGCAGTGGTTCGTCATCCCCGGCACCTCCACCACGAACACGCCCGACGGCACCTACCGCCTGGTCAACCGCTACAGCGGCCTGGTGATCGGCCTGTCCTCCCACACCGGCCGGCTCGCCGAGACCACGCCCACCCGCAGCTGGACCGACACCACCGGAAGCCCGGTCGGCGGCGCCCGCGGCGCGGGTGAGCAGACCCTGACGCTCACCCCGACCGGATCGTCCCCGGAGATCGTCACGGTCACCGGCCCCGGCAACCGGTCCGGCAAGGTCAACACGGCCGTCTCGCTCCAGCTCGCCGCGACGGACTCCGCCGGCAAGGCGCTCACCTTCTCGGCCACCGGCCTGCCCGCCGGCCTGTCGATCAGCTCCACGGGCCTGATCACCGGCACCCCGACCACCGCCGGCTCCAGCACCGTCACGGTCACCGCCTCCTCCGGCACCGCCACCGGCACGACCACCTTCACCTGGGCCGTCAACCCGGCGCTCAGCGGCACCCACACCCTGCTGGCCCAGGGCAAGGCCCTCGACGACCCGAACCACTCGACGAGCCAGGGCACCCAGCTCATCACCTGGAGCCCCAACGCGGGCAGCAACCAGCAGTGGATCTTCACCCAGCAGCCGGACGGCAGCTACCAGATCGTCAACGGCCTCTCCAACCTCTGCATGGACGTCAACGGCGGCTCCGCGTCGCCCGGTGCGTCGATCATCCAGTGGGCCTGCACGGGTGGCGCCAACCAGCGCTGGGTGGTCACCGCCGTCGCCGGCGGCGGATACAAGATCGCCTCGCTGGCCACCGGACTCCTGCTGACCACCGCCTCCACCTCCGACGGCGCCCTGGTCACCCAGCAGGCGGACACCGGCTCCACCCTCCAGCGCTGGACCATCAGCTGATCGCGCGCCCGGCCGGACGCGGCTGAGCGACCCGGCCGACGGGGCCCTGCGGACACCTGCCCGCAGGGCCCCCGCCGCGCCGCACGGCACGGGTCGCAGCGCGGGCGGCCCGGCGCGGCCCAGGCAGGTACGGCGAACTTAGCGGGCAGTTACGCGCACCCGGCAGGATCGGGTCGGACCGGATCGCCAGGGCACCGACCAGCCCGGCGAGCCGGCGCACCGGCCGGCGCCCGCCGGCCCGGATCCCCGACCGGCACCTTGAGCACCCATGCCCGAACTCCCCGCGCACCCGTCCATCCCCGACCCGCCGCACCCCGACGGCGCCGACCGCGGCCCCCGCCCCGGCGATCCCGTGCTGACCGGCCGGGACACCGAGCTCGCCGCCGTGCTCGCCGTCCTGGAGCAGGACCCCGGACGCGGTGCGTTCGTCCTCGTCCACGGTGAACCCGGCAGCGGCAAGAGCGCGCTGCTGCGCGAGGTGCTCGGCCGGGCCCGAGGGCAAGGGGCGACGGTCCTCTCGGCCGGTACGGACCCGCTGGAGAGCGGGGTGGAGTTCGGCGTCGTCCGCCAGCTGTTCGAGCACGCCGTGCTCGCCGCCACCGCGGTGGACGGAGCGGGCGGGGCGGACGCCCTGCTCGCGGGTCCGGCGGCACCCGCCGCGGCGGCGCTGGCCGCCGGTGCGAGCGGTACGGCGGCGGGTGCGAGCGCGCCGGCCGGTACGGGCGCGCCGGCGGCCGGCCCCGCGATGGCGACCCTGCACGGGCTGTACTGGCTGGCCGCGAAACTCGCGGCCCGCGGCCGCCTCGTCCTCGCGGTCGACGACCTGCAGTGGGCCGACCGCGCCTCCCTGCTCTGGCTCCAGTGCCTGCTGCGCCGCGCCGACGACCTGCCGGTGGTGGTCATCGCCACCCTCGGCCCGATGGCGGCGCCGCCCGACACGGACGTGCTCAGCCGGGTGGTCGCGCTCTTCCGGCACCGCCTGGCGCTGGCCCCGCTCGACGGCGCGGCCGTCGCCGAGGTGGTCGAGCAGGTGCTCGGCGCGGCCGGGGACGAGCCGTTCCGCGCGGCCGTCCGGGCGGCGACCGGCGGCAACCCGTTCCTGCTGCACAGCCTGCTGCGATCCATCGCGGCCGCGGGGGCGGCGCCCGACGCGGCGACCGCGGCCCGGCTCACCGGCTTCGTCCCGGCCGAGGTGGGGCGGGCCGTCCGGGCGCTGGTCAAGGCCGTCGGCGGCCAGGCACAGGTGGTGGCCCAGACGGCCGCCGTGCTCGGCGGCGCGCCCGCCCCCGACCTGGTGGCCTCGGTCACCGGGCTGCCCGAGCCGGCCGTCCAGGACGCCGTGCACGCACTGGAGCGGGCCGGGCTGATGGCCGGGGCCGAGGAGGCCGCCGCCTTCGCCTGCCCGATGATCGCGGTCGCCGTCGCCAACGAGGTGCTGCCCAGCACCCGGCAGCAGGTGCACGCCCGCGCCGCCGAACTGCTGCTCGCCCAGGGCGCGCCGGCGGAGCAGGTGGCGGCGCACGCCCTGCACGCGCCGCTCGGCCTCGCCTGGGCGCCCGAGCTGCTGTGCCGGGCGGCGGCCGAGGCCGTCCGGCGAGGTGCTCCCGAGGAGGCCGGCACGCTGTTCCGGCGCGCGCTGCGCGAGCCGCTCGACGACGGCGCGCGGGCCACCGTGCTGATCGGCCTGGGCGAGGCGGGGCTGGCCTCCAGCGTCCCGACCGCCGTCGACCACCTGCGGCAGGGCCTCGACCTGTCCCACGATCCGGCGGAGCGGACCGCGGCGGCCCGCCGCCTGGCCGGCGCCCTGTTCGCCCTGGACCGCTACCCGGACGGGCTCGACCTGCTCGGGCACACCGCCGAGTCGCTGCGCGAGAGCGACCCGGCCCGGGCGCTGCGGCTGGAGATCGACCTGATCTACGCCGGACTCCACGAGGCCGCATCCGCCCCGGCGGTGCTGCCCCGCCTGATGGACCTGCGGATCTCCGACGCCGCGGGCACCCCGGTCGAACGGCCGCTGGCGGCCCTGCTCGCCCTTCGCGCGATCATGCGGGGCGAGTCGCCCGCCGAGGCCGTCGCCCTGGCCCGGGTGGCCCTGAGCCACGGCATGAACCCGCCGGACGACGAGTCCTTCGTCTACTCGGGCGCCGTGCTCTTCCTCGGCTCGGCCGGCGAGACGGAGCTGGCACTCGACCACGCCGACGCGGCGGTGGCACAGGCCCGTGAGCGGGGCTCGGCCTTCACACTCGCCCACAGCAGCATCATCCGGGCCTGCGTGTACGGGCAGCTCGGCCGGGTGCTGGACTGCCAGGCGGACGCGGAGGCCGCGCTGCGCACCCTGCGGGAGATCGGCGTCGACCCGGGCCACGCCCACAGCGTGCTGGCCGCCGCCGCCCTGACCGACGCGCTGCTCAAGCAGGGGCGGGTCGAGGAGGCCGAAGCGCTGCTCGAACGCAGCGGCCTGAGCGCCGAGTTGAACGGCCACTGGATCACCGACTACGTCCACCTGGTCCGTGGCCAGCTGCGCGCCGCCCAGGGCCGGCCGGCCGAGGCGATCGCGGACTTCCGGGCCTGCGGCGAGCGGACCGAGGCCCGCGGCCTGCGCTGCCCGTGGATCTACCCCTGGCGCTCCGAGGCCGCGCTGGTCCGGCTGGCCCTCGGGGAGCGGGAGGCGGCCCGGACGCTGGCGGAGGAGGAGCTGGCCCTCGCCCGGCGCTGGGGTGTCCCGGAGGCCATCGGTGCGGCCGGGCGCGCGCTGGCACTCGCCACCGGCGGTCCGGAGGGCCTCGACCTGCTCCGCGAGGCCGTACGGACGCTGGACGGCACGCCGGCCCGGTACCGGCACGCGCAGGCGCTCGGCGACCTCGGGGCCCAGCTGCGCCGGTCCGGGCGGGTGGCGGAGGCCCGCGCCCACCTGAAGGAGGCGGTCACCGCCGCCCACCGGCTCGGCGCCGCACAGGTGGCCGACCGCGCCCTGGAGGAGCTGCGCGCCGCCGGGGACCGCCCGCGCACCCGCACCTTCCAGGGGGTGGCCGCGCTCACCCCGAGCGAGCGCCGGGTGGCGGTCCTCGCCGCCAAGGGCATGTCCAACCGCGAGATCGCCCAGCACCTGTTCGTCGGGCTGCGCACGGTGGAGGTGCACCTGACGAACGGTTACGGCAAGCTCGGCATCGACGGCCGCCCCGGGCTGGTCGAGGCGCTCGCCCCGGCCGGCGGCGCCTGACCTCGGGCCGGTGGGGCCAGCCCCCCGGCCGGCCGGGGCCGGCGCTCAGGGCCCGGCGGCTCCCTGCCGCGCGGTGCGGCTGCGGGCGAGCGCGTCGAGCGCCGCCGCCTCCATCCGCTGCATCTGCAGCGCCCGGGCGGCGGCCACCGAGCGCTCGGCCCACCGCGCCGCCTCGGCCGGGCGGCCGGCATCGAGATGGCAGTCGGCGCCGGACAGCAGCGAGGACGGCTCGAAGACCGGGAAGCCGTGCGTGCGGGCCAGCGCGAGCACCTGCTCGTACAGGGCGATCGCGCGGTCGGGCCCGCCCAGCGCGCGGGCCGCGCGGCCCGCGCAGTGCAGCGCGTAGGCCTCGCCGAACGGATCCCCGACGGCCCGGAACATCGCCAGGCTCTGCTCGGCCGCGCGCTCGGCCGGTTCGGCCTGCCCGCGGGCGAGGTGCGAGATGACGCTGTTGGCCAGCACGTTCGCCTTGGTCCAGGCGCTGCCGCAGGCGTCGGCGAGCCGGATCGCCTCGTCGATCAGGGCGAACGACTCGTCGGTGCGCCGCCGTTGATGGGCGATCATGGCCCGGACGTTGCTGATCTCGGCCAGCACGGGCAGGTCCCGGCAGGCCTCGGCCCGCTCGGCCGCCCGGGCGGCGACCGGCTCGGCCTCGTCCAGCCGCGCCAGCTGCATCAGGCCGCCGCCGAGCATGTAGCCCGCCCGCCCCTCGGCCCGGGCGTCGTCGTGCGCGGCGGCCAGCTCCAGGGTGCGGCCGCAGACGTCGATGAGCCGGCGCCACAGGAAGCCGCCGTCCAGGTGCGGGTCGAGCGCCAGCAGCAGGTCGGCGACGCGGCCCTGGGCGCCGGCCAGGTCGAGCGCCTGACCGGCCAGGTCCAGCAGGTTGTCGCCCTCCTCCGCCAGCCAGCGCTGCCCGTCCGCCCGCTCGGGCATCGGCAGTCCGGGCACCGCCACCGGCGCGAGGACGCCGGGCACGCCGTGGCCGGGCCGGACCACGCGGTAGGCGTTGGCCGCGGTCGCCACGGCCTGGTCGACCATCCTCAGGACGAGCGCGGCCCGTTCCTGCGGCGGGTCGAGCTGCTCCGCCCGGCCGGCGGCGAACAGGCGCAGCAGGTCGTGGTAGCGGTACCGGTCCGGGGCGGGGGACTCCAGCAGGCCGGCGTGGACCAGCCCCTCCAGCACGTCCAGCGCGGACGGCTCGGTCAGCTCCAGGGCCGCGGCGGCGGCCGGCAGGGAGAGGTCGCCGGTCCGCGGGACGGCGAGGAGCCGGAAGGCGCGGGCGGCGGGCGCGGGCAGCTGGTCGTAGCTCAGCCGGAAGCACGCCTCGACGGCGAGGTCGTGCAGGCTCAGCTCCGACAGCCGCCGGCGCCGGTCGGCCAGGCGGCGGCAGACCTCGGCGAGCGGCCAGTCGGGGCGCGCGGCGCTGCGGGCGGCGACGATCCGGACGGCGAGCGGGAGGTGGCAGCAGGCGGCCAGCACCTCGCGGGCGGCGGCGGGCTCCGCGCCGACCCGCCGGTCGCCGACGATCCGGGTGAACAGCTCGAGCGCCTCGCCGGGTGCCAGGACGTCCAGGTCCACCTGCCGGGTGGGCGCCAGGCCGAGCACCCGGGCACGGCTGGTCACCAGGACGGCGCTGTGCTCGGAGCCCGGCAGCAGCGGGCGCAGCTGCGCCAAGTCGCGGGCGTCGTCCAGGACCACCAGGACGCGGCGCTCGGCGAGCAGCGAGCGGTACAGCGCGGCGCGCTCGTCGAGCTCCTCGGGGACGGCGCTCCCGGCCACGCCCAGCGAGCGGAGCAGGTGGACCAGGGCCGCACCCGGCTCCAGCGGGTCCGCGCGGGCGCCGCGCAGATTGAGGTAGAGCTGCCCGTCGGTGAAGCCGTGCCGTACCCGCTGGGCGACCTGCACGGCCAGCGCGGTCTTGCCGACGCCGCCCATGCCGGCGAGGGCGACGACGGCGGGAGCCGTCGCCCGGGGCTCGGCCAGCACCCGGGTCAGCGCCTCGACCAGCTCGGCACGCCCGGTGAAGTCTGCTTCCGCAGCGGGGAGTTGGGACGGACGGGGGTGGCACCCGGGCGCCCCGGCGCGGTCGGCGGCGGGCGCGGACAGCCCCGGGTCGCGCCGCCGCATCCGCCGGTGCAGCTCGCGCAGCGGAGGGGTGGGCCCGACCCCCAGCTCGGCATCCAGCACCCGGCACGCGTCGGCGTACACCTCCAGCGCCTCGGCCGGCCGGCCGCTGCGGTACAGCGCGGTCATCAGCAGCGCCCTGAACCCTTCGTGCAGCGGGAACTCGCCGACCAGGGGCATGAGTTGATCGAGCACCCGGCCGTGCTGACCCAGTTCGAGGCAGAGGTCGAGCCACTCGTGCACGACGGTCAGGCGCCGCTGGGCGAGCCGGTCCCGCTGCTGCTCGGCGTGGCGGCCGGGGAGGCCCGTCAGCGGCACCCCCTCGTGCAGCTCCAGGGCCCGGGCCAGCCGGTCGGCCGCTTCCGCGAGCTCGCCCGCGGCCCTCAGCCGGGCCGCCTCCCGCACCAGGCGCCGGAGGACGGCGAGGTCGGTCGCCTCGGCGGGCAGCCGGAGCAGGTAGCCGCCGCCCGCCGAGACGAGCACCTGCGGTGCGGTGCGGTCCTCCTCGAGCACCGCGCGCAGCTGGGAGACGTGGTTGTGCAGCGCGGCGACCGCCCGGGCCGGCGGGGCATCGCCCCACAGCCCGTCCACCAGCTCCTCGGTGCTCACCGCCTGCCCCGCGGACACCGCGAGCCGGGCCAGCAGCGCGCGCCGCTGGGCCGGTCCGAGGTCGATCTCCGCGCCACCCTTCCAGGCCCGGACGGGCCCCAGTAGCGCGATGCGTATGTCGGTCACCCTGACTCCCGTCCGAACCTGCGAGAGCGACAACCTAGCCGCCGGAGCGGTGCGAAGGCACACCGGCGCCCCGCCAACCCGGGCTCCGGTACACCGGGTCGCCCGCGGCGCGCCGCGGCCCGCGCGGCCGGCCCACGTGCCACAATGCCGACTCCGCCGGGGCCGTCCCCGGGGGCGCGGGCAGGCACGGTGGTGCTGGGCCGGCGGCGGTCGGGGGCTGGTCGGGGGTTGGTCGTGGAGGTTCTGAGGATCTCGTTGCTGGGCCCGGTACGGATCCGCTGCGCCGGGCGGGAGGTCGCCGCCGGGTCCGGGCAGCGGCAGGCCGTGCTGGCGGTCCTCGCCCTGCGCGCGGGCCGGGTGGTGACGGTCGAGGAGCTGGCCGACCTGGTCTGGGGCGAGGCCGCGCCGCCGTCGGCCGCCGCGGTGGTGCGCAACCACGTCTCCCGCCTGCGGGCCGCGTTCGGCGCCGCCAGGGCGGGCACCGTACGGCCCCTGGTGTCCCGGGCGGGGGGCTACGCCCTGGAGCCGGCCGGCCGGAGCCTGGACACCGAGGAGTTCGACCGCCTGGCGGACGCGGCGGCGGCCCGGCAGGCCGGCGGTGAGCCGGAGCGCGCCGCCGGGCTGTACCGCGAGGCGCTGGCGCTGGGCGCGGGCACCGCGCTCGGCGGCGTGCCGGGCCCCTACGCCGAGCGGCAGCGCGCGCGGCTCACCGAGCGGCGCCTCGGCGCCCTGGAGAGCTGCCTGGAAGTCGAACTCGGCCTCGGCGGGCACGCCCGGCTGGTGGCGGAGCTGACCGCGCTGTGCGCCGAGCACCCGCTGCGGGAGGGCCTGCGCGGGCTGCTGATGACCGCCCTGTACCGCAGCGGCCGGCAGGCCGAGGCACTGGAGGTGTACGCCGCGGCCCGCCGGGTGCTGGCCGCGGAACTGGGGGTGGCGCCGGGCCCCGGGCTGCGACGGTTGCAGCAGCGGATCCTCGGCGCGGATCCTGGCCTCGCACCGCCCGGCGCCGACCTTGGCCCGGCGGCCCGGGCGCTCACCCGGCCCGCCCAACTCCCGTCCGATGTCGGCGACTTCACCGGGCGGAGCAGCGAGGTCGAGGCGATCGCGCAGGCCCTCGCCGGCCCTCGCCCGGCGGCGGTCGTGCTGGTCACGGGCGGCGTGGGCATCGGCAAGACCACCGTGGCGGTGCGGGCCGCACGGACCGTCCGGGCCGCCTTCCCCGACGGCCAGCTCTACGCCGAGCTGCACGGGGCCCGGGGCGAACCGGCCGATCCCGCCGACCTGCTGGGCGGCTTCCTACGGGCCCTCGGCGTGCCGGCGCAGGAGGTCCCCGCGGCCCCGGTGGAACGGGCGCAGCTGTACCGCTCCCTGCTGGCCGGACGGCGGGTCCTGCTGGTGCTCGACGGCGCCGAGGGCGAGACGCAGGTGCGTCCCCTGCTGCCGGGCGGCCCCGGCTGCGCCGTGCTGGTCACCAGCCGGGCCCGGCTGGGCGGGCTCGCTCCCGCCACCGCGGTGCGGCTCGGCCCGCTCGCCCGGGCCGAGGCGGTCGAGCTCCTGTCGGCCGTCGCGGGGCCGGACCGGATCGCCGCCGAGCCGGCCGCCGCCGACGAGATCGCGGCGGCCTGCGGCGGCCTCCCGCTCGCCCTGCGCATCGCGGCGACCAAGATCGCGGCCAGACCGGCCTGGAGCGTCACCGCCTTCGCCGGCCGGCTGCGGGAGGAGGGCCGCCGGCTCGGCGAGCTCCGGGTCGGCGACCTCGCGGTCGACGCCCACCTCCGCGCGGGCTTGCGGCAGCTGACCGAGGAGCCGGCCGAGGCGCTGCGGCGGCTCGCCGGCGCCGAGCGGGCGGGTGCCGCGCCAGGCCGCCAAGGGCCGGGCGCGGTCCCCCGAGGACCGGGGGCCGAGGAGACGACCGGAGTCCTGGGGCGGCTCGTCGACGCGGGGCTGCTGGAGCCGCCGCGCGACGGCCTCGACCGCCACCACCTGCACGACCTGGTCCGGCTGTTCGTGCTGGCCGAGCCCGCGGCTGGCGCCGCCCGGCCCCCGGCCGCTCACCCCGGTGACGGTGTCCGGGACGGGAGCGCCCCTCCCGCGCCGGGGCGGGAGGGGCTGCCGGGCAGGGGGCCGGTCACTTGCGCGGCTGGGTGAACCGCAGCATGTTGCCGGCCGGGTCGCGGAAGGCGCAGTCGCGCACCCCGTACGGCTGGTCCATCGGCTCCTGCAGCACCTCGGCGCCCGCGGTGCTGATCCGCTCGAAGACGGCGTCGCAGTCGTCCGTCCGGAAGATGACGCCGCGCAGCATGCCCTTGGCCATCAGCTCGGCCGCCGCCTGGCGGTCGGCGGCCGGGGCGTTCGGGTCCGCGAGCGGCGGCTCGAGGACGATTTCCACGTCGGGCTGCGAGGGGGAGCCGACGGTGACCCAGCGCATTCCCTCGAAACCGACGTCGTTGCGCACTTCGAGGCCGAGCACGTCGCGGTAGAAGGCGAGCGCCTTGTCGTGGTCGTCGACGGCGATGAAACACTGTGCGAGCTTGAGATCCATGCCGATCACGCTACGGACCGGTGGCGGGTTTCGCTTCTCCGTTCCTGACCGGCCGGGTGTGGATCTTGGCGACACAGGCCGGGATCGGGGCCCCGACCTCGTGGTCGCGGGCCCGGTACGCGCTCGGGCTCTCACCGACCAACTCGGTGAACCGCGAGCTGAACGAGCCGAGCGAGGTACAGCCGACCGCCATGCAGACCTCGGTCACCGACAGGTCGCCGCGCCGCAGCAGCGCCTTGGCCCGCTCGATCCGGCGGGTCATGAGGTAGCTGTACGGCGTCTCGCCGAAGGCGGCGCGGAAGCTGCGCGAGAAGTGCCCCGAAGACATCAGGGCGACCCGCGCCAGCGCCGGGACGTCCAGCGGCTCGGCGTAGTCGCGGTCGATCCGGTCGCGGGCCTGGCGCAGTCGGACGAGGTCGGAGAGAGACACACCGGACACGTTACCGACCCCGCGCGGTGGGCGGACGGGCGGACGGGCGGACGGGCGGCGCGACAGGTGCGACAGGCGCGTCGGGTGAGTCGGGTGAGTCGGGTGCGGCGGCCGGGCGCCCCGGTGCGGGAACATGCCGCCATGGACATCGCATCGCACGTACGCACCCGCCGCGCCCTGCACGCCGTGGCGGAGCTGGTGCTGGCCGGTCCGCAGTACCGGACCAGTGGCACGATCAGGCTGCGCGCCTCACTCGGCGGCTTCGCCACCCGGGCGGCCCCGGACCTCCAGGTGGTCGGCGCGGACCTGGTGGCACCCGGACAGCGGATCTTCCTGGAGCGCACCAGCTGTGCCGAGCTGGCGGCCGCGCTCGGGGTCACGGCCGGTGCGCCCGAAGGGCTCTACCCGGACGGATCCCGGGTCCGCCCCGAGGAGGTGATCGAAGCCGATCCGCCGGCCGCGCACCGGATCGCGCAGGCCTTCGCTATCGGCGACGCCGCGCTGCGGCGGCTCGTGCCCGGGGCCGACCCGGTGATCTGGCCCGAGCACTTCGACCTCGCCGTGACCGCGGCCGAGGTCAACTACGGGGTCTCCCCGGGCGACGACCTCCAGGCGGAGCCGTACGCCTACGTCGGGCCGCACACCGCGCAGCAGGGGCCGTTCTGGAACGCGTCGTTCGGCGCGCTGGCCACGGTCCGCGAGCTCGGCGGGGTGGACGGGGTACTGGCCTTCTTCGAGCGCGGCCGCGGGCTGGTCGGCTGATCAGCGGGAGCCGGCGGGTGGCGGTCGGTCGGCGAGGTCGCCGGGCCGGATCCGGTAGACCTGGAGGCTGAGACCGTAGTACTTGGTGGTCTCGCCGACCCACCGCATGCCCAGCCGCTTCGACATGGCGATGGCGCGCGCGTTGTTCGGCCGCGCGACCGCGAAGAGCTCCTCGGCGTCATGGGTGAAGGCCCAGGAGATCAACGCCCGGCCGGCCTCGGTGGCGTAGCCCTGCCCCCAGGCACCGGGGGCCAGCTGCCAGCTCATCTCCAGGTCGTCCTCGTAGGGCGGGAGCAGCCTGATGCCGAGACCGCCGACCACCGCGCCGTCGTCCCGGCGCTGCACGGCCCACCGCCCGCGGGGCGGGGACAGGTTCGGCTGGGCCTCCTGCCACGCGAGCAGCACCGCGCGCATCGCCGGCACGTCGCCGACCCGCTCCATCACCGGGGTGAGCCAGTGGGCGACGTCCGGCGAACCGTAGATCGCCAAGGCGTCCTCGGCATCGTCGACGGACCAGTCCCGGACGATGAGTCGATCGGTGGTCAACGAGATGCCCATCGCCCGAACCTCCTCGGTCTCCCTGCTGGCCATGATGCCCCCGCAGCCGCCCCCGGCGCGCGGCCGGGCCCGTAGGGGCCGTCAGCGCACGGCGGCCGACGGCGCCCGCTGCTGCTCGTCCTGGCTCCCGGTCGCGGCCGGGAGCGGCTGCTCCGCCCAGATGATCTTGCCCTGCGGGGTGTACCTGGTGCCCCAGTGCTCGGTGAGCTGGGCCACCAGGAACAGGCCGCGGCCGCCCTCGTCGGTCGCCGCGGCGTACTTCAGGTGCGGCGAGGTGTTGCTGCCGTCGGCCACCTCGCAGATCAGGCTGCGGTCGCGCAGCAGGCGCACCCGGACGGGCGGCGAGCCGTAGCGGATCGCATTGGTGACCAGTTCGCTGAGGACCAGCTCGGTGCCGAAGGCCAGCTCCTCCAGGCCCCACTCCGCCAGCTTGGCGCTGCTCCACGCGCGGATCTCGGCGACGGCTGCCGGATCGGACGGGACCTCCAGCTCGGCGACGTGGTCCGCGCCGAGCACCCTGGTCCTGGCGATCAGCAGCGCCACGTCGTCCTGCGGGCGGGCCGGCAGCATGGCCTCCAGCACCACCCGGCAGTGCTCCTCGGGCTCCCGCTGCCGGCTCGCCAGCGCCGCGCGCAGCAGCTCCATACCGACGTCGAAGTCCCGGGTGCGCTCCTCGACCAGACCGTCGGTGTACAGCACGATCTGGGTGCCCTCGGCCAGCCGCACCTGCGCCGTCTCGAACGGCATGCCCCCGGCGGCGCCCAGCGGCGGCCCGATCGGCAGCTCCGGGAAGTCCACGCTGCCGTCGGGCCGGACCAGCGCGGGCGCCGGATGGCCGGCCCGGGCGATCGTGCACAGCCGGGAGGTCGGGTCGTAGACCGCGTACAGGCAGGTGGCGCCGGTGACGCCGATCCCGGTCCGGCTGTCGGTCTCCTCCTGGTCGATGCGGTTCACCAGCTCGTCGAGGTGGCCGAGCAGCTCGTCCGGCGGCAGGTCCAGGGCGGAGAAGTTGTGCACGGCGGTGCGCAGCCGCCCCATGGTGGCCGCCGCGTGCAGCCCGTGGCCGACCACGTCGCCCACCACCAGCGCGACCCGGCAGCCGGGCAGCGGGATCACGTCGAACCAGTCGCCGCTGACCCCGGACTGCGCGGGCAGGTAGCGGTGCGCGACCTCCAGGGCGCTCTGCTGCGGCAGGGCGTGCGGCAGCAGGCTGCGCTGCAGGGTCACGGCCATCGCGTGCTCGCGGGTGTAGCGGCGGGCGTTGTCGATGCTGACCGCGGCCCGCGCCACCAGCTCCTCGGCCAGCGTCCGGTCCTCCTCGTCGAACGGCTCCGGCTTCTGCGACCGCCAGAAGTTGGCGACGCCGAGGACGATGCCGCGCGCCGTCAGCGGGGTGGCGATCAGCGAGTGCACGCCGTACTCGACGATCCGCTGCGCCCACTGCGGGTCCTGGGCCTGCCAGCCGCGGTCCACGGACAGGTCGCGCACCACCTGGGAGCGGCCGCTGTCGAAACCCCGGGCCTGCGGGGTCGAGGGGACGAAGGCGATCAGCCTGCCGCGCGGGTAGAAGGGGTGGTCCGCGCGGATGCCGTGGACGGCCACCCGGCGCAGGTCCATCCCGGTGCCGCTGGGCTCCTCGCCCTGCAGCACCGGGTCGGCGAGGTCGACGGTCACGAAGTCGGCGAAGCCCGGTACGGCGACCTGCGCCAGGTCCTCGGCGGTGCGGGCCACGTCGAGCTTGGCGCCGATGCCGACCCCCGCCTCGTAGAGCAGCGCGAGCCGCTTGCCCGCCACCTCCGCCTTGCCGGACAGCGCGAGCAGCTCGGTGGAGTCGCGGATCGTCGCCACCGTGCCCATCGCGCCGCCGTGCCGGTCGGTCGGCCGCTGGTTCACCGCGAGCAGCCGCCCGCGGGACTGGTGCATCTCGTCGGTGGCCAGCCGGCCCGACAGCAGCAGCTCGGCGGTGTCCGGGTCCAGGTCGCCCAGCTCGTCCAGGTGTCGGCCCTCCGCGTCGCCGGGCAGCCCGAGCAGCTCCTTCGCCTCGTCGTTGGCCAGCAGCAGGCGGCCGTCCTGGGAAACGATGACCACACCCTCGCGCACCGCGTGCAGGACGGCGTTGTGGTGCTCGTACATCCTGGTCATCTCGGTCGGGCCCAGGCCCCGGGTCTGCCGCTTCAGCCGCCGGGCGACCAGGGCCGTGCCGGCCGTCGCCAGCGCGAGCGCCGCGGCGCCGGTGCCCAGGATGACGGGCAGCTGCCGGTCGCCGGCCGTGGTGACGTTCTTGACCTTGAGTCCGGCCGAGACCAGGGCGACCACCGATCCGTCGGGAGCGGTGACCGGGACGACCGCCTGGACCTCGTGCCCGAGCGGTCCGTGCACGCTCTCGGTGTAGACCTGGCCGGCCAGGGACGGGCCGATCGTGCCGACGAACTTCTTCCCGATCCGGTCCGGCAGGGGGTGGGTGTAGCGGATCCCGTTGGTGTCCATGACCACGATGAAGTCCACCCCGGCCTTCTGGCGGGTCTCCTCCGTGATCGGCTGGAGGATCGCGGACGGGTCGGGCGCCTTGAGCGCCAGCCGGAGGCCGGGGGAGTTCGCGAAGGTCTGCGCGACGGCCACCGAGCGGTTCAGGGCCTCGTCCGTGCTGGCCCGGCGCGACTCGAGGACCAGCGCCAGGATCGCCCCGAGGACGAGCAGCACCACCACCGAGACCTGCAGCACGAAGACCTGGCCGGCAACGCTCCGAGGACTCTTGCCGCGAGAGCTCTTCGCGATCGGCGACCGGTTCGACACGGTCCGGGGTCGGTCGGGGTGTTCGACCATGGGTCCTTTCTAGCACCGCGGCGGGAGCGACCACGAGGCCTGCCGGCCGCACCGGCAGGCCGGGCCTACACCCGGCGCGCGAACCGGGCCGGCGCGTAGCGGGCCTGCCGCGCGCGGTAGGAGCGCCCGAGGTGGTGCTGGAGGCGGACATGCCGGAACTGGTACACGGCGCCGGTCTGGCGCAGCACCCCCCGGCGGTAGGCGTCGTCCAGGAAGGCGACCGGATCCCACGGCAGTTTGCCGGTCAGCGGCAGCCAGACGCGGCACAGCACCACCCACTGTCCCCAGGCGGTGAACGAGAGCGTGTACGAGAGCGCACCGCCGATGCCGCCGATGGCCCCGACGAAGACGCCGTCCCGCAGGTCCCAGTTCAGCGGCCCGACCAGCCCCCGGAGCAGCAGGACGACCAGGTGCCCGCCGAGCGCGATCGCCAGGGTGAGCAGCGGCGCGAGGACCAGCAGCTGGCGGCGCGCCGTCGCCCGGTCGGCGCTGAGCAGCGCGACCGGGGTGGCCGCCGAGGCGACGTCCAGGGGCGCTTCGAGGGCGGCCAGGAGCCCGAAGACCAGCCCGGCGCCCGATCCGAAGATCAGGCCGAAGACCAGCATGTTGATGAGGGTGCCCTCGAGCACCTCGGCGTTCAGCAGCGGGACCCGGCCGTACAGCGCGCGCTCCAGGGTGAGCGCGCTCGCGCACCCGGCCCCCAGCACGAATCCGCCCAGCAGCACGGATCCGAACCGGGCGCCGAAGGTACGGATCGGCCGGCGGCCGATGCCGGTGTGCGTGCCGGGCAGCCGCAGCCGCACCTGGACCGGCTCGAAGGACCCGGTGCCGGACGCGGTCATCGCCCCGTACACGGAGCCGAAGGCGAGGCCGGCGGCCGGCCCCATCAGGGCGCCCTGGAGGAGCATCTCACCGGGCCCGAGCGGGGCGATCGGGACGGCGAGCAGCCACTCGGTGACGGCCACGCACAGCGCGGTCGTCACCACCACCGCCAGCACCCGGGTGGAGCGCCGCAGCGAGTCGCCCAGCTGCCACCAGGCGAGGTCCTGCTGGTCGCGCTCCAGCCGGACCAGGTGGTGGGCCAGGAAGCCGAGCCAGTGCTCGGCGCGCTCCGGGTCCCAGTTCCGCTCCGGCCCGCCGCGGTCGGCGCGCTCCGGGGTCCGGCGCCGGTAGAGCGTCGGCACGAAGCCCGCCAGCAGGTGCTCCTCCAGGGCGTGCTCCGCGGGGAACCGCCCGGTGTCCAGCAGCTCCGCCGGATCCCGTTCGGGCGACTCGCTGTAGCTCGTCCGGGCCAGGATGACCATCAGCGGGGTGCCGAGCACCCGGGCGAGGTGCCGGCTGCCGTCGCCGCGCCCGGCCCGCAGTGCCGCCAGGACGGGATCCCAGAGCGTGCCCGTGGCGTCCTCGCCTTCGGTGCGGGTGACCGGGCGGGCGGTCCGGGGCAGGTAGGCGGCGAGGTCGTCCAGGGTGAGGTCGGTGAGTTCGATGCCGGCGGCCCAGACCAGGGGCGAGCGGGCCGCCCGGACGGCCTCGGCGAACTCGCCGCGCCGGCTGGTCACGACCAGCGGCAGCGAGGTGGCGTTGAGCGCGTCCAGGGCTGCCAGGCGCAGGCCTTCGGCGATCTCGTCGAAGCCGTCCAGGACCGGCAGGACGAGGTCGGCGTCGACCAGGGCGGCGGCCAGCGTGGTGCCGCCGGGGGCCCGGCGGGCCAGGTGCGGATGGTCCCGCAGCAGCCGGTCGACCAGCCAGTCCCGCAGCGTGCTGGTGGTCGGGTCCCAGGAGCCCAGGCTGAAGATCACCGGCACCCGGTCGAGCGGGGCCGGGTCCGCCAGGTGGTCCAGCACGAACCGGATCGTCAGGATCGACTTGCCCGAGCCGGCCCGGCCGAGCACCACCAGCCGCCCGGAGGAGATCCGCCGGTAGACCTCGGTCACGCTCCGCAGGTCCCCGCTGAGGTCCACCCCGGGGGAGGTCACGCCCGGGGGCAGGCGCTGAATGTTCTCCGAATGGTCGGTCAGGGACACCGGCGCCTGCTGCCAGCGCACCGGCAGCGGGAACGGGTCGTGCACCCGGCGCTGCTCCTCCTCGCGCTGCCAGCGGCGGCGGACCTCGGCCGCCAGCTCGTCGGCGGCGGTGGCGAGCGCGGCGCGGATCGGGGAGAGCGCGCGGGCCGGCGCGGGAATCGCTGCGGGATTCGGCGCGGGAATGGCCGGGGCCGGCTCGGGATCCGGCAGGGTACGCGTTTTCGCCAATGTGGCCACCAGTCGCTGGCGGTCCTCGGGGCCGGCCTCCAGCGCGTCCGCCAGCAGGTTCAGCGTCCCCAGCCGGTGATCGTTGGATCTGCCGGTCTCCAGCCTGCGGATGGTTCGCACGCTCACCCCGGAGCGCTCCGCCACCTGTTCCTGCGTCAACCCCGAACGGGTCCGCAGCCGTCGTAACAACGCCCCGACCTGATCCGTCACTTCGCACCCCCTCGACCACCGTGCGCGGTCGCCGCAGAGCCTATCGTGACGACCGGTCATGGATGGCCGGTGCCCTGACCTGGCCCCCGACCTGTGGGAACAGCAGGATCGGTGCAGCCCACCCGCCGACGGCGGACGAGCGGACGACATTTGGGGGTCGAGATGGCTTACCGCTACTGGTGCGGGGAGTGCGGATTCAGGACGGCGTGGCTCGGCGAATCCCAGGGTGAGCAGCAGCAGATCGAGCACTACGCCAAACAGCACCCGGGAATTCCCCCCGGCGGGCAGGTGGAGACCAATCGGAAGAGACCGGACGGTGGCGGCGGATGCCTCCCGGCGGCCGGAATCATCCTGCTGCTGGTCGTCGCCGCCGCGTGCCACCGCTGAAAGCAGCTTCCGGAAGCTGCCCGCCGAGTTCCGCCACCGGAAATGCGCCGCCCCGGCCGCATCCCCGACAACCGCACATTCCCCGAGAGGACGACCGATGACTCCACGTTCGACCAGCTGGCTCCGGCCCGCGAGGGCAGCCGTCGCCGCCGCCGCCATCGCCGTGACCGCGCTGCTCGCAACGGTGCCCGCCGCCCACGCCGAGGGCGCGGCCCCGCCGGTGCTCTCCGACGGGTACGGCCTGACCCAGGTCGCCGGCGCCACCGAGGTGCACTCCGCCACCGACTTCACGATCACGGTGACCACCCGTCAGGTGTCCGGCCCGCACAAGATCCGGATCTTCCTGCCCAGCGGCTACGCCGCCGACCCCGGCAGGCGCTGGCCGGTGCTGTACTTCCTGCACGGCGGCGGCGGCACCGTGGACGACGCCGCGGCCGCCCCGGCGCTGCACTCGGACTCGATGATCACGGTGGTGCCGGACGGCGGCCTGAAGGGCTGGTACGCCGACTGGGTCATGCAGAACACCCCGGTGGGCGCGGCGAACTGGGAGACCTTCCACCTCGGCCAGGTCGTCCCCTTCATCGACGCCAACCTGCGCACCGCCGCCGACCGCGCGCACCGCGCCGTCGCGGGCCTGTCGATGGGCGGCTCCGGCGCCCTGCACTACGCACAGGCCCGGCCCGACCTCTTCGGCCACGTCGCCTCCCTCTCCGGCGGCCTCGACTTCGGCATGGCGGAGATCCGTGGCGCGGTCCTGGCCACGGAGCTCAACCTCACCGGCGCCTGGTGCGCCGTCAGCACCTCCACCCCGTCCGGCACCGGCACCTGCACCGGCTACGGACCCACCGTCGACAGCGACGCGGTCTACGGCTCGCCCTACCCCGTCTTCGGTGCGGACCGGGTCTGGAACGCCGTCAACCCGGCCGCCGCCACCAACCTGGCCAGGCTCGACGGTGCCGAGATCGCGCTCTACACCGGCAGCCAGGGCCTGATCGACCACTTCACCGAGATCGCCGCCGACACCGTCAAGGCCCGGCTGGACCCGCTCGGACTCCCCAGCCGCCTGGTCGACTACGGCAACGGCTCGTCGCTGGCCCCCAGTTGCGACGGCGGCCACAACTACGGCTGCTGGGGCCCCGCCCTCGCCGACTACGTGACCCGGCTCCAGGGCTCGTTCCCGGCGACCGGCTGACCCCCGGGGCCCGACCGGCCCGGCATCCCCGGCGGACCCACCTCCGCCGGGGATCCCGCCGTACCGGCTCGGCCGGGCGCCCCTGCTGTGACCCCGGCCGTGCGTCCGCGACCGGATGTCGACCGGGGCCGAACGCGCACTCCAGTCATCCCCCAGCGCTCCTGGTTCAACTGCGGTCGGCGGCCGGGCGTGCCCGGCCCGCCGCGACCCGATCTCGTCATCATCCATGGGGGACTCATGACAGCGGAGACCATCCGCCCGGCCACGCCCGCCCAGCTGCGGCTGATCACCCACCACCGCCTGTTCCCGGGCGACGCCTCGTTCAACCTGCCGGTCTGCCTCCGGGTGGAGGGCGAGGTCGACGTCGAGCGGCTGCGCTCGGTACTGGAACGCCTGGGCCGCGGGATCGCGGCCTTCGGGGTGAGCTTCCAGGACCGGGCCGGTACGACGGTCAGCGTCGAGGACACCGCCCGGGCGGCGGAGCTCACGGTGCCCGTGATCGACCTGCCCGGGTCCGGCCGGACCGCGGTGCTGGAGCGGCTCACCGCGCTGGCCGACACCCCGATCGCCCCGGAGGCCCGGCCGCAGGTGGACTTCGCCGTCCACCGGGCCGCCGACGGGGTCTACGTCTCGCTGCTCTTCTCGCACCTGGTCGCCGACGCCTACACCTTCTACAACTTCGTCGACGCGGTGGAGCGGCTCTACCGGGACCCGACCGCCGACCTGCCGGGCCTGGCCGCCCTGCACCCGGCCGACCTGGTCGAGGAGGAGCCGGCCGGGTCGGTCGCGCTGGAGTTCTTCGGCCGCAAGCTCGGCCCGCTCTCCTCGCTGACCAACGACGGGCTCGGACACCCGCGCTCCGGCGGGGTGCTGGCCGGGACCCAGCGGCGGCTCGAACTCGACGACGAGCTGTCCGAGCGGATCCGCGCCCGGATCACCGAGCAGGGCAGCAGCCCGTTCGCCTTCTTCCTGGCCGCGCACCTGGTGGTGCTCTCCAGGCTGACCGGCAACCGCGAGCTGGTCGCGGGCGTCCCGCTCGGCAACCGGCGCGGACTGCGTCGGCGCCAGGCGTTCGGCTACTTCGTCAACACCCTCCCGCTGGCGGTCGACCTCACCGCCCACCGGAGCTTCACCGACCTGGTGCGCACCGTGCAGGACGCCTCGGTCGGCATGCTGCGGCACCAGGACTTCGACCTGGCCGCCAACCTGCGCACCGTGGCCGAGGGGATGCAGAGCACCCTGCTGACCCTCGACAACGCCTTCACCTACTACCGCCAGCCGCTCGAACTCCGGCTCCCCGGCTGCGCGATGGAGCCGCTGCTGGTGCCGCGGCGGCAGGTCAGGTACCCGTTCGGGATGACCGTGGAGGACTTCGGCGGCCGGTTCGCGGTCAACCTGGAGTACGTGCACAGCCTGAGTGAGGCCGACCCGGAGGGCATGCTGCGGCACCTGCTCACGCTGGTCGCCCAGGACCCGGGGGCCGACCTGCGATCGCTGCCGGCGATGGCCCCCGAGCAGGAGCAGCGGATCCGGCAACTCGTCGGCGAGCCGGAGGAGTTCGAGCTGCCGCCCTCGCTCGCGGCCTGGTTCGCGCGGACCGCCGCCGAGCACCCCGGCCGCACCGCGGTCCAGGACGGCGCCGACCGGCTGACCTACGCCGAACTCAACGCCCGGGCCAACCGGGTGGCCCACCGGATCGCCGCCCTCGTCCCCGGCGACAGCGTCGCGGTCGCCATGCGCCGAGGCCTCGACCTGGTCGCCGTCCTGCTGGGGGTGCTCAAGGCCGGCAAGACCTACGTGCCGCTCGACCCCGCCTCGCCCGCCACCCGGATCGCCCACATCGTCGCCGACTTCGCGGACGGACTGCCGCTGATCGCCGACCAGGACCGGTGGCCGGACGGCGGGATGCGGCTGCTGGACGCCGAGGCGCTGCTCGCCGAGGGCGCCGAGCACGACCCGGTGGGCGGCGACCGCCGAGCCGAGCCCGCGTACATCATCTTCACCTCCGGCTCCACCGGCCGCCCCAAGGGCGTCCGGGTGACCCACGCCAATGTGATGCGCCTGTTCCGCGCCGCCGACCGGCACTACGGCTTCGGGCCGGACGACACCTGGTGCCTGTTCCACTCCTACGCCTTCGACGTGTCGGTGTGGGAGCTGTTCGGCGCGCTGCTGCACGGCGGCCGGCTGGTCGTGGTGCCCGAGCTGACCGCCAAGTCCCCGGACCGCTTGCTGGCCCTGCTGGCCGACACCGGCGTCACGGTGCTCAACCAGACCCCGTCCGCCTTCCGGCAGCTGCTCAAGGTGCTCACCCCGCAGCGGGCCGAGGCGCTCGCCGTGCGCCGGATCGTCCTCGCCGGCGAGGCGCTGTCGTTCGCGGCGCTGCGCCCCTGGTACGAGCTGATGGGCGAGCGGGCCCAGCTGGTCAACATGTACGGCATCACCGAGACCACCGTGCACACCACCTACCACCCGATCCGGCCGCAGGACGCCTGGCAGACCCGGGAGTCGGTGATCGGCAGGCCGCTCGCCGACCTCACGGTCACCGTGGTCGACCAGGACCTGCACCCCTGCCCGATCGGCGTACCGGGCGAGCTGCTGGTCGGCGGGGCCGGCGTCGCGCTCGGCTACCTCGACCGGCCCGAACTCACCGAGCAGCGCTTCCTGCCGGGGCCACGGCCCGGGGAGCGGCTGTACCGCTCGGGCGACCTCGGGGTGGTCCGGCCGGACGGCACCCTGGTCCACCTCGGCCGGATCGACCGGCAGGTGCAGCTGCGTGGCTTCCGGATCGAGCTCGGCGAGATCGAGTCCGCGCTGATGGCCGTGGACGGGGTCCGCGAGTGCGCCGTGCGACTGTCCCGGTCCGCGCAGGGCGAGCCGGAGCTGGTCGGCTTCCTGGCCGGCCGCGCGATCGGCCCCGACGCGCAGGTCCGGGCCGCACTGCGCGACCTGGTCCCCGGATACATGGTCCCCGGCCGGCTGGTCCGGCTGGACGCGCTGCCGCTCACCGTCAACGGCAAGGTGGACGACCAGGCCCTGCCCTGGCCGGCCGCGGACTCGCCCCGGCCCACCGCCCCGCTCTGCCGCGGCAACCACGAACTGGTGCGCGCGGCCTGGCAGGAGGCGCTGCCGGGCGCCGCCGTCGGCCCCGACGACAACCTCTTCGACCTCGGAGGCTCCTCCGCGCACGTGATCGAGGTCTACCAGCGCCTCCAGGAGCACGAGCACGCCAAGGAGTTGGAGATCACCGACCTGTTCGCGCACACCACGGTGCGCCGGCTCGCCGCCCACCTGGACGCGCTCGGCCTGCCCGTGCCGGCCGCCGCCGCGCCGGCCTTCGGGGAGGCGAACTCCGGTGCCTGAGCCGATCGAGGAGAGCACGGCGATCGCCGTGGTGGGGATGGCGGGCCGGTTCCCCGGCGCGGCCGACGTCCGCGGCTTCTGGGCCGGACTGCTCCAAGGCGCCGAGCAGGTAAGGAAGTTCGACCCCGACGAGCTGCGCGCGGCGGGCGTCCCGGCGGAGCAGGCGGCGGCCGCCACCCACGTCCCGTACGGCGCGGACCTCCCCGACGCCGACCTGTTCGACGCCGAGTTCTTCGGCATGACGCCCCGGGACGCCATGCTGACCGACCCCCAGCAACGGCTGTTCCTCACCTGCGCCTGGGAGGCCCTGCAGGACTCCGGCAACCCGCCGTCCCGCCTCACCGGACGGACCGGCGTCTTCGGCAGCACCACCCTGAGCACCTACCTGCTCGCCAACGTCCTGCGCAGCACCGAGTACGCCGACTCCGCGCTGAGCTACCCCGTCCTGATCGGCAACGACAAGGACTTCCTCACCACCCGGGTCTCCTACCGCCTGGGCCTGACCGGCCCGAGCATGGCCGTGCAGAGCGCCTGCTCCGGCTCGCTGACCGCCGTGCACCTCGCCTGCGCCTCGCTGCGCCGCGGCGAGAGCGACCTCGCGCTGGCCGGCGGGGTCAGCGTCACCCTGCCGCAGACCGGCGGCCACGGCTACCAGGAAGGCGGCATCCTGTCCCGGGACGGACACTGCCGGGTGTTCGACGCCGACTCCTCCGGCACCGTCAAGGGCAACGGCTGCGCCGTGGTCGCGCTCAAGCGCCTCGCGGACGCGCTGGCCGACGGCGACCAGGTCTACGCGGTGATCCGCGGCACCGCGGTCACCAACGACGGCTCCGACAAGATCGGCTTCACCGCGCCCGGCCCCGCCGGCCAGCGGGCGGCGATCCTGGCCGCGCTGGCCGAATCCGGCGTCCCGGCCGACCGGATCGGCTACGTGGAGACCCACGGCACCGGCACCGCGCTCGGCGACCCGATCGAACTGCGGGCCCTCGCCGCCGCGCACGCGGCGGCCGGCGGTCCGGCGCCCGGCTGCGCCATCGGCAGCGTCAAGGCCAACCTCGGCCACCTGGACGCCGCCGCCGGCGTGGTCGGCCTGGTCAAGGCCGCCCTGGTGCTGCGCCACCAGACCATCCCGCCGCAGATCAACTACGACCGCCCCAACCCCCATCTGCGGCTGGACAAGCTGCCCTACCGGGTGGTCACCGAGGCCACCCGGTGCGACCCGCCGCTGGCCGCCGCCGCGGTCTCCTCCTTCGGCCTCGGCGGCACCAACGCGCACGTGGTGCTGACCGCCCCGCCGGCCCGCCGGCCGAGCCCCGTCGGCCGGTACCCGGTGGTGCTCTCGGCCCGCGACCCCGAGGCGCTGCGGGCCGGCGCGCAGGGCCTGCTCGACTTCCTGCGGACCCGGTCGGTGCCGGTCGCCGAGCTCGCCAGGACCCTGCTGACCGGCCGCGACCCGCTGCCGGTGCGGTACGCCTTCACCGCCTCCGACACCGCCGAGGTACGGGCCGGGCTGCGGGCCCTGCTCGACGGCGCGGAGCCGGACCTCGGCGAGCCGGTGGTGCGGGCCTGGCTCGACGGGGAGGACCCGCGGCCCGCGGACTGGGGCCTGGACACGGTGGGCAAGATCTCGCTGCCGCCCTACCCGCTGCGGCCGGTCCGGCACTGGATCGAGCCGGCGGAGCCCGCCGGGGCCGCCGGGCCGGTGGTGCCCGCCGAGGCAGCCGGTCCGGTGCGGATCGCGGCGGACACCGCCCGGCCGCCGGTGGAGCTGGTCGTCGAGCTCGTCGAGCGCCACCTGCGGACGGCGCCGGTCGGCCCCGACGACGACTACTACGAGCTCGGCGGCGACTCGCTGACCGCCGTCGGCATCGTCACGGCGCTCCGGGACACCTTCGGCGCCGAGCTCGACCTGGACACCTTCGCGGCCCTGCGCACCCCGCGCCGGATCGCGGAGCGGATCGCCGAGCGGATCGGCGGTGCGGCTGCGGGTGCCCCGATCGTGGCCGGCGTCGTCCCGGTGCGGGCCGGCGACGGGCGCACGCTCTTCCTGCTCCCGCCGGCGGGCGGCACCAACTTCTGCTACTTCCAGCTGGCTTCGCACGCCGGCCGGGCCCGCACGCCGCTCGCGGCGCTCGGCTTCCCGGGCGAGCGCCCGGCCACCCTGCGGGCACTGGCGAGCGCGTACCTGGCCGCGATCCGGGCGGCCCAGCCGCACGGCCCGTACCGGCTCGGCGGCTACTCCTTCGGCGGCAACGTCGCCTTCGAACTCGCCCTGCAACTGCAGGCGGAGGGCGAGGAGGTCGAACTGCTGGTGATGTTCGACAGCCACCCTCCGGAGGCGTACGTGGGCCCGCGGATCACCGACCAGGAGTTCGCCGCCGCCTTCCCCCTGATGCTCCGCCAGGCCTTCGCGCCCGGAGCCACCACCGAGGAGTACCAAGGGTTCTTCGGTACCTGGAAGCACAACCACGACGTGCTCAAGGGCCACTACCCCGACCGGCTCCTGCGCACCGACCTGGTCCTGTTCGAGGCCGGGGAGCAGGAGAACCGGGACCTGCTGGAGGCGCTCCGGATCCGCGCCGAGCCGAAGACCCGCTGGCAGGCCCACCTGGACGGCGACATGGCGGTCCTCCCCGTGCCCGGCAACCACTTCACCATGTTCGCCGACCCCGCCCACCTGAGCCGGCTGGCCGCCGCCCTGGACTCCGTGCTGGCCGCCTTCGACCGGCCCTGACCGGCCCTGACCGGCTCGGATCCGGCTCCGACCGGCCCTGACCGGCTCGGATCCGGCTCCGACCGGCCCTGAGCGGGCCGGTCCTCGGGTACCGGCGGGTCAGTCCGAGACCAGCACGGCCACGCCGGTCACCCGGTCGGCCGCCAGGTCCGCCAGCGCCCGGTCGGCCCGGTCCATGGTGTAGCGCTGGACGTGGACCACCGGGCGGTGCCGGGCCGCCTCCGCCAGGTAGGCACGGCCGTCCGCACGGGTGTTGGCGGTGACGCTGCGCAGCGTCCGCTCCTGGAAGAGGTGCCGCTGGTAGTCGAGCCCGGGGATGTCGCTGAGGTGGATGCCGGCCACCGCCAGCGTGCCGCCCCGGTCCAGGGCGGAGAGGGCCACCGGCACCAGGTCGCCGACCGGGGCGAACAGGATCGCCGCGTCCAGCGGCTCGGGCGGGGCCCCGTACGCGTCCCGGGCGGAGGCCGCGCCCAGCTCCAGCGCCAGCTGCCGGGCCTCCTCGGCCCGGGTCAGGACGTGCACGGTGGCCCCGCGCGCGAGGGCGAGCTGGGCGGTCAGGTGCGCCGACGCGCCGTACCCGTAGATCCCCAGCCGCCCGCCCGCCGGCAGCTCGGCCCGCTCCAGGGCCCGGTAGCCGATGATCCCCGCGCACAGCAGCGGGGCGAGCTCCTCGTCGGGCGGCCCCTCCGGCAGCCGGTAGGCGAAGCGGGCGTCGGCCACCGTGTAGCGGGCGTAGCCGCCGTGCAGGTCCCAGCCGGTGTAGCGGGAGTCCGGGCAGAGGTTCTCCCGCCCGGCCCGGCAGTACCGGCACCTGCCGCAGGTGCCTGCCAGCCAGGCCACCCCCACCCGGTCCCCGGGGGCGTACTCCCGCACCTCGGCGCCGCGACGCAGCACCCGGCCGACGATCTGGTGGCCGGGGGTGCGTCGCGCAACCCGCGGCAGGAGGTCGCCCTCGGCGAGGTGGAGGTCGGTCCGGCACACGCCGCAGGCGGCGATCTCGATCAGCAGCTCCTGCGGCCCCGGTTCGGGGACGGTGCGCCCCACCCGCCGCAGCGGGCCCGAGGCCATCGGGCCGGGATGCTCCACGACCCACGCCACCGTGCGGATCGGTCCGTCGTCGGGCGCAGACATCCCGGGCTCCTTCCCGATGCTCCTGCCCCGCCGCGAGGGGCGGGACCCACCACTCCTCCCATTTTCGTCGCTCCGGGGCCCGGCCGAGGAGGGTCGAACGGATCCCTTTCGGCTCCGAAAGGCCCGGACGGCCCGGGGCCCGCGACCCGCCCGCCGCCGGGCGCGGGCCCCGCCGGTTGCCGCCGCCGGGCCGCCGTCCGACGATCGAGGGAAGGGCCGGCCGCGGTCCGCCCTGGCCCGGAGCCACCCCGGGGCGCGCCCGGAGGCCCGGCTCTCCCGGAGCGAAGGAGGATGTCATGGCACATCCGGTGATCGTCGGGGTCGATGATCCCGCGAGTGCGGGAAACGCCGTCGACTGGGCCGCGGACGAGGCGCAGTCCCGGGGGCTACGCCTGCACGTCGTCCACGCGTGGGTGTGGGAGCCGCACCAGGCACCGGACCCGGCGGACGCCGAGGCCTCCCGGCGGGCGGGGGCGGACACGCTGCACGAGCTCACCGAGCGGGCCGCGGCCCGCCACCGGGGCCTGGACGTCAGCAGCGAGCTGCTCGACGCGAGCCCGCGTGACACCCTCGTCACCCTCAGCGCCGCGGCCGGCCTGCTCGTGGTCGGCTCGCGCGGAACGGGCGGCTTCCACGAACTGCTCGTCGGCTCGACCACCCTGCACGTCGCCGCGCACGCCGCCTGCCCGGTCGTGGTGGTCCGGGCACCCGACCCCGCGGCCAGGGACGGTGTCGCCGTCGGCGTCCATGCGCGGGAACCCGCCGAGGGAGTGCTCCACTTCGCCTTCGACACCGCCGGTCGGCGCGGTCTGCCGCTGCGCGCCGTGCACGCCTGGAGCTATCCGCTCGTCCTCGGCCCCGGCCATGCGATGCCACCCGTGTACGAGACGGGTCATGTGGCCGCCGAGGAGCAGCGACTGCTCGCCGAGGTGATGGCCGGCTGGCAGCAGAAGTACCCGGAGGTGCCGGTGGAGGAGGACGCGGTGCGGTCCGGGCCCGCCAAGCAGCTGGTGGCCCTGTCGAGGACGCACCAGCTGGTGGTGGTGGGCCGCCACGGCAAGCCGGAGGGCCCGTTCGGCCGGATGGGATCGGTCAGTCAGGCCGTCGTCCTGCACGCGCACTGCCCGGTCGCGGTCGTCCCGACCTCCTGACCGCCCCACCTGCCGGCCTGCCTCCGGCTCCCGTTCCGACCCCCGACCACCCGTGACTCCCGACCACCCGTGACGTCCGGGTGCGCAGCAGAGGAGGCCCGCGATGCCGGCCGCTCCCGACCCCGACCCCGGCTCCGCCGAGCAGCCGGTGGACCTGCCCGCCGTCCGCCGGCGCATCACCGAGCGCAGCGAACAACTCGGTTTCGGTGAGCCGGAGTTGGCGAAGAGCGCCGGGATGGACCCGAGCTACCTGCGACGGGTGACGCAGGCCGGCCCGCAGTTCGACGCCGACGGGCTGCGGCGGATCGCCGCCGCCCTCGGGGTGACCTACCGGGAGCTGCTCGAAGGGCCGGCCGACCCGCCACCGGGCGGCTCGGGGAGTCCACCGGAGCACCCCGTCCTGGTCCGCCTCACCGAGAGCGAGTGCTGGCAGAAGGTCGGCCCGCGCGGTGTGGGGCGGATCGCGCTGGCGGCCGAGCCCAGCCCGGTGGTGGTCCCGGTCAACTACACGGTCGACGCCGGGACGATCGTGTACCGGACGGCCCCGGACGGCGTCGCCGCCCTCGCCCCGGACACCCCGGTCTCCTTCCAGGTGGACCGGATCGACGACCGGACCGGCACCGGCTGGAGCGTCCTGATCACCGGCACCGCCGAGCGGGTCGACGATCCGCAGGCCGTCCGGGTGATCGAGGAGCGTCCGGGCACCTCGCCCTGGGCCGGCGGGCGCCGCCCGCTGTGGGTCCGCGTCCGCCCGCAGGGGATCACCGGCCGTCGGATCGGGACGGTGGGGCCGGACGGCCGGCTCGGCTGAACTCCCGGCCCTCCGGTGTGCGGACCCCCGCGGGCCGGGTCACGATGGGACGGCGGCTCCGCCCGGGGCCGGCGGCAGAGAGGCTGACCGATGAGCATCGCCGGTGACTGGTACAACCAGTTCGGATCCCATATGCAGCTCGCCGTGGAGCCGTCCGGCAGCGTGAGCGGCGTCTACACCTCCGGCACCGGCCATGTGGTCGGCAGCTTCGAGATCGCCGGGCGCTGCCGTCCGGCAGGCCGCCCGGAGCTGGGGTCCGCCGTCGGCTGGACGGTCGCCTGGCACAACCAGGAGACCGACGAGGGCTCGGTGACCAGCTGGAGCGGCCAGTACTTCGAGCGGGAGCAGCGCATCGCGGCCATGTGGCTGCTCACCCGACCGGCGAGCACGGCGGACGCGTGGGAGGCCACCATGGTCGGCCAGGACGTCTTCACCCGGCAGCAGCCGTGAGCCGGGGGCCCCGCCGAGCCTCGTAGGCCGGCGGGGTCTCGGATGCCGGTGGGGGAGGAGTGCCCGGTGGGGGTTGGGCTGTCGCTCTACGAGTTGGCCTTCGTGGCGGGCGGACCGGAGCGGGTGGTGGACACCGCGCTGCTCCGGATGGACCGCGAGGGCCGGGTGGTGGTGGACGTGGACACCGCGACGGCGGCCGTCGTGGACCCGCGGCCCGCCGACGAGGTCGAGGCGGCGTTGCTCGCCGGACCAACTCTGCTCGGGCCGCTGCTGAGCTGCTTCGGCGTGCTGCTCTGGTTCGCCGTGCAGCCGGCCCTCCTGGCGGCCGGGATCGCCTGTGCCGGTGTGGTGCTCCTCGCCGCGCTCGGGCAAGGCCCGGTGCTCGCACCGGCGGCGGCGGTGTTCGCCGGGTGGGTGGACTGCCCGCCCGGGGCCGGCTGCACGGGTGCCGCGAGCGGCTGCGGGGCGTGCCCGGCGGTGTCGCCCGCCGCAGAAGGGCCGCCGGTGGAGTTCGGCGCCGCGCTGCTGGATTCGTGGCCGAAGGCCGGCAGGACGGCGACGGGCCGCGGTGGATCGTCGAGGCCGGGCGGCCGGCGGCGCCCTCGGGGGCGGTGCGGGCCGCCGACCAGCGGGGGAGGTCCCGCCGGGCCGCCACCCGGTGTACGTCGTTACCGATGCGGCGCCCGGTGCCGGTCCGCGGGCGCTCGGTGTCCTGCTCCGGCACGGGCCGGGCCGACCGGTCGACCTGCGGCCGTGCTTCGGCACGTGGCTGCCCACCGGCTCCGGCGGCACGGTGATCGGTGACGCGGCGGCAGATTCTCCGGCCCGGCTCGGCAGCGCCGCCGCGCGCCCGGAGCCCGGGGCGCTCGCCGCGGGCCGGCAGCTGCACGGCGAGGGCGCCGAGGGCCCCGGCGCCCTGGTGGTCCTGGCCTTCGGCGCCGGCGGCGAGTGCTACGCGTGCCTGGACGCGGAGGACACCGAGGTCGGGTTCCTGATCGTCTTCGAGACCGACGATCGCTCCTCGGGCACGCCCGGGTAGGCCGTCCGCGCGGGCAGCCCTGCCGTCAGGACCGCCAGCCCGCCGCGGCGCCGACCACGACCAGCAGCAGCACGGCGCCCGCGTTGACCCGCGGGTACGACAGCAGTACGGCGGCGAATTCCCTGAGCATCGCGCTCGGCCAGTAGTACCCCGCGGTCCGCGCGCCGACGACCTGCCCGCGCACCCCGGCGCGGCGCGTCGCGAGCGCGGCCCGCAGCACGTGGAAGCTGCTGGTGACGACGGTGCAGCGGTAGCCGGGCCGCTCGGCCTGCATGAGCTCGGCGCTGAACAGCAGGTTCTCGGCGGTGCTGCGGGAGCGGTCCTCGCACCGCACCCGCGCGGCGGGCACCCCGTGGTCGACGGCGTAGCCGGCCATCGCGGTGGCCTCCGGGACCTGTTCGTCGGAGCCCTTGCCGCCGGAGACCACCAGCACCGGCGACCGTCCGTCCACGGTCCGCGCCCCGGCCAGGGCGATCCCGAGGTCGAGCCGTCCGGCGAGCAGCGGCGGCACCTGGTCGCCGTTCACCAGGCCGGCCCCGAGCACCACGACGAAATCCACGTCGTCCCTGGGCGGGAGCCGGCCGTAGAGGGCGGCGTAGCCCACGAAGCACAACAGCAGGAAGGAGAGGTAGCCCGCGACCAGCAGCGCGGCCGTGGCCACCGCGTGCAGCGCCCCGGAGTCGACGTGCGCGGCCGCCCACAGCAGGGCGATCAGCCCGAAGCCGCCGATGCCGGTCGCCAGCGACAGCAGGTTGGCTGGCCGGCCGCCCTCCTGGCGCACCATCACCACGCCGTTCCCGACCAGGAGCACGGCGACCACCGCGACCCCCAGCGCGGCCGCGGCGGGCAGCACGTCGACGGCCGCGCGCAGGACGCCGTCCGGCAGCCGTGCCAGCTCGCCGAGCAGCCCGGCCACCGTGAAGGTCACCGCGAGCCCGAGCAGCACGGCGTTGCTGAAGCGGCGCACGTCGCGGCGGACCCCGAGGGCGAGCAGGACCAGGAAGACGGCGGCGAGAACGTAGGCGACCATGCGGCGATCGTAGGTCGTGGCGCCGGATCGGCGGCCGTCCGCCGTAGCGGGCCCGGCCGCGACGGGCCTCGGCCTCAGCCCGTCCGGCCCAGCCGGACGTCGGCGGTGGTGGCGGTGCCGGCGGTCCGTCCGGGGGCGCGTTGCTGGCTCCAGTACAGGTTGGTGTGCGCGATGACCTGGTCCGGCGGGGGCGCGCCCCAGGCGCTCAGGTCCTCCGTCGTGTGGGCGTCGCCGACCAGGACGGTGTCGTAGCCCCGGACGAGCGCGCCGTGCAGGGTGGAGCGGACGCACATGTCGCTCTGCGCGCCGACGACGACCAACCGACCGACGCCGAGCCCCGCCAGGACGGACTCCAGGTCGGTCTCCTCGAACGAGTCCCCGTAGGCCTTCTCGACGAGCGACTCCTCCTCGGCCGGGGCCAGCTCGGGGACCAGCCGCCAGGCGTCGCTGCCCCTGACGAGGTGCTCGTCGTGGTTCTGGACCCAGACGACCGGCACCCCTTCCACCCGCGCCCGCTCGACCAGGGCGCCGATGTTCGCGACGACCGCATCGCGCCGGACGGCCCGGTCGACCGCGCCGTTCTGCACGTCCACGACGAGCAGGGCGCTGTTCGGACGGTTCTCCAAGGTGCTCATGGTCATCCCTCCGTCAGGTGCGGCTCCGCCACCCCACGCAGGGTAGCCCGCCCCGCCGCCCGCCCGGCGACCGAACCGCGCGGGTCGCAGCCGGTCGTTGTCGGTGGCGGGGGCTATAAGTGGTGACCATGACCTCAGCCCCGTTGCACTGGAAGCTCGTTGTCGATGCCCATGACCCGCACGCCCAGGCCGACTTCTGGGCCGCCGCGCTCGGGTACCAGGTCGAGGACCACAGCGCCCTGATCGGCAGGCTGCTCGACCTCGGCGCCATCCCGCCCGGGATCCTGATCGACCACCACGACCGGCGCGCCTGGCGGGACGCGGCGGCGGTGCGCCACCCCGACGAGCCGTACGACCCGGCGAGCGGTACGGGGTTGGGGCGCCGGATCCTCTTCAACCGGGTGCCGGCGGCGGAGGCGAAGACCACCAAGAACCGGCTGCACATCGACCTGCACGGCCCCGCGGGCGGGCGGGCGGAGGAGGTGGAGCGGATCCGCGCGCTCGGCGCCTCGGTGCTCCGCGAGGTCAGCGAGCCGGGCGGTGAGTGGGTGGTGATGGCGGACCCGGAGGGCAACGAGTTCTGCGTGCACTAGCCGGACGGCTCCGCGGCCGGGCCCGCGTCGACAGGGGTTCGGCCGGAGGGTGTTCGGCGGAGAATCGGGCCCATACCGCCCAGGTCGCGGCCGCGTTCGCCACGCTGATCGCCCGCATGCCCTCCAGGTCGAGCAGGCCGCGCGGCCCTCCGTCGCAGCGCAGCGGCCCTCGCGGGCGGGGCTCGCCGTTCGGCAGGGTCGACTGGTGGAGCAGGCGGGGATCCCCGTCGTGCTCGGGGCGGGCGGATCAGGATACGCCGAGCAACTGCCTCCCGTCCGACGGGGTCGAGGGCAGGGCCGGCAGGGTCTCGGTACGCTGGTGGGTATGGCATGCCGCATCAGTGAGCTGGTCATCGACGCCGCCGACCCCGAACGGCTCGCCGCGTTCTGGAGCGAGGTCCTCGGCTATGTCGAGCTCGGCCGGGAGGACGACAGCAGCATCGAGATCGGGCCGCCCGACGCAGGCTTCGGCGGCCCGCAGCCCACCCTCGTGCTGAGCCCCAGCAATGGCCCGCGACCCGGGAAGCTCCGCCTGCACATCGACGTCAACGCCACCGACCGCGACCAGGACGCCGAGCTGGAGCGGCTGCTCGCGCTCGGCGCCAGGCCCGTCGACATCGGTCAGACCGGCGCCGAGAGCTGGCACGTCCTGGCCGACCCGGAAGGCAATGAGTTCTGCCTGCTGCACGCCCGACTCCGGCCGCTCCGAGGGGCCTCGGCGCGGGGCGCTGCCCGGTAGTCTGGCCGGATGAGCCAAGGATTGCCCCCGGGCGGCGTCGCGATCACCGAGGCCGAGGCCGAGGCCAGGTGGGCTAACGCCTGGACCCCCGCCGAGGTGGCGGCCCGGTTGGCGGGCGTCTCGGCGCCCTGGTGCGTGGCCGGGGGCTGGGCCGTCGACCTGTTCAGGGGTGAGCAGACCCGGGAGCACGGCGACCTCGAAATCGCCGTCCCGGCCGCCCGGTTCCCCGAGATCCGGGCCCGGTTCACCGGGTTCGGCTTCGATGCGGTGGCATCCGGCCGGATCTGGGAGTTCACGCCGGAGGTCTCGGAGCTGAGCCACCAGGCCTGGGTGCGCGACCCGTCTACCGGGGACTACCTGGTGGACGTGTTCCGCGAGCCGCACGACGGGGAGACCTGGATCTGCCGGCGCGACCCGTCGATCCGCCTGCCGTACACCGCCGTCGTCCGCCGCACCCCGGACGGGATTCCCTACCTCGCACCCGAGTTGGTGCTGCTGTTCAAGGCGAAGGCGGCCCGCCCCAAGGACCAGCACGACTTCGCCGGCGCGCTTCCCCTGATGGACGACGCCGCGCGCCGGACTCTGGCCACGCTCCTCGCCCGGGTGCATCCGGGCCACAGCTGGCTGGAGGTCCTCGGGTCGGGCGGCGGGCCGGCCGCGGCGCCGTACGACGGCCCTGCCACCTGAGGCACGTTCGACCGTCACCGGCCGAACACGGCGCCCGCCGCGGCGAACAGGCGGGCGCAGCGCTGCGCCATGGCGTCCGGGCTCTGCTCCGGGTGGCGGATCCACCAGTGCACCAGGCCGGTGACCAGGCCGCGCCAGGCGTACTTGAGCGCGTCCGCATCGAGCGGGTCGAGGGCGTCGAGCGGATCGGCCGGGCCGCTCGCGCGCAGGACCTCGGCGGAGCCGCTCGCCGCGAGCCGGTCGATCGCGGCGCGGTAGCTCCGGGCGGCGCGGGCGGCTTCGCTCTCGGGCGGCAGGCCGGTGTCGTACAGCACGAACCAGGCCTCGCGGCCGCCTTCCAGTGCGGTGAAGACCGCCCGCAGCACCGGCAGCGGGGCGTCAAGCGCCGACCCGCTGCCCGCCATCGCCGCGCCCAGCGCGCCCACCAGCCGCTCGCCGACCGGGGTGAGGCAGGCGAGGTAGAGGTCCTGCTTGGCGCCGAAGTACTGGTGCAGCAGCGTCTTGGTCACGCCGACCTGCTCGGCGATGGCGGCCATGGAGGCGCCTTCGTAGCCGCGGCGGCCGAACTCGACGGTGGCGGCGGCCAGGATCTGCTGCTCGCGGTGGGCCCGCGGTACGCCCTTGGTGCCGGCTCTGCCCTGACTGGTGGTCACGGGCGGCATCTTACCCTAAGGTAATTTACTGCTAGGTAAGTTCCAGCTTCCCGACCGACCGAGGAGCCGCAACGCCATGCCCGATCCCGCGAACCCGACGTCACGCGCACGCTCCTGGTGGGGCTGGGGCTGGGCCGACGCGCAGCTCGACGACGCCGAGTGCGTCGCGCTCGGCGGCCTGCTCCCCGGCACCCTGACCCGACCGCTGCCCGAGCCGCGCGTCGCCGACCTCGGCATCGGTGCCCCGGCCGTCCGGGTGCCGCGCGCGCTGGCACAGCTGGTCACCGATGATCCGCGGCAGCGCGCCGGCCACGCCATGGGCAAGGCCTACCGTGATGTGATGCGGGCGCTGCGCGGGCAGGCCGGCCGGCTCCCCGACCTGGTGGCCCGCCCGGCCCGGGACCAGGACGTGGCCGACCTCCTCGACTGGGCCGGGCAGCACGGCGTCGCCGTGGTGCCGTACGGCGGCGGGTCCTCGGTGACGGGCGGTGTGGAGTACCGCGGCGACGAGCACCGCGCGGTGCTCTCGCTCGACCTGGGCGCCCTGGACCAGGTCCTGGAGATCGACCGGGAGAGCCGGGCCGCGCGCATCCAGGCCGGTGTTCTCGGCCCGGCTCTGGAGGATCGGCTGCGGCCGCACGGGCTGACGCTGCGCCACTTCCCGCAGAGCTTCGAGTTCTCCACCCTCGGCGGCTGGCTCGCCACCCGGGCCGGCGGGCACTACGCCACCGTCCGCACCCACATCGACGACTTCGCCCAGTCGTTGCGGGTGGTCACCCCGGCCGGTACGGGCGAGTCCTGGCGGCTGCCTGCCTCCGGCGCCGGACCCTCGCCCGACCGGCTGTTCCTCGGCTCGGAGGGGAGCCTCGGGGTGATCACCGAGGCCTGGATGCGACTGCAGGAGCGGCCCCGCCACCGGGCCTCGGCCGCGCTGGCGTTCACCGACTTCGGCGCCGCGCTGGGCGCGGTGCGGGCGGTCGCCCAGTCGGACCTGGCTCCGGCCAACTGCCGGCTGCTGGACGCCGGGGAGGCCGCGATGTCCGGCGCCGCCCAGGACGGCTCGGCGGTGCTGGTGCTCGGCTTCGAATCGGCCTTCGCCCCGGTCGAGGACCGCCTGACCCAGGCCGTCGGGCTGGTCCGCGAGCACGGCGGGCGCGGCGGGGAGCCGGCCGCCGAGCGCGGCGCCCCGGCGGGTGCGGCCGTCGACGCCTGGCGGGCGGCCTTCCTGCGGATGCCCTACCTGCGCGACGGGTTGGCCCGGATGGGGGCGGTGGTGGAGACCTTCGAGACGGCCGCCACCTGGGATCGGCTGCCCGCCCTGATCGAGGCCGTACGGACCGAGCTGGGCGCCGCCGCGCACCGGGCCACCGGGCACCCGGCGTTCGTCAACTGCCGCCTCACCCATGTCTACCCGGACGGCGCGGCGCCCTATTTCACGGTGCTCGCCGCAGGCCGACCGGGATCGGAGGTCGCGATCTGGGACGAGCTCAAGGCGGTGGCCACCGAGGTGCTGCACCGCCACCGCGCCACCGTCACCCACCACCACGCCGTCGGCCGGGACCACCGCCCCGGCTACGACCGCCAGCGCCCCGAACCGTTCGCCCTCGCGCTGCGGGCGGCCAAGCGCGCCCTCGACCCCCAAGGGGTGCTCAATCCGGGGGTGTTGATCGACTGAGCCGGTGCGCCGCGGGTCGGCGGAGCAGCCGGCGGAGCGGGCGGCGACGGTGTCCTGCTTCCCGTGGGTTCTGGGGATCCGGGAACGCCAGCATCCAGCGGGCCGTATCCGGTGCCACGGCGATCACGTCCTGTTCACCGCGCGGGCGGGTGCCTCGGGCTCCGTCCGAGCCCTGCGCGGCCGCCCCCGTCGGGCCGGCCCGCAGCAGACGCTTCCCGGGGACGGCGGTGAGGCCCCCGCGCCGGCCGATGGTGCGGGGCCCTCGTGCGATACGGCGGCGTTACGCGGCTGCGCCAGCATGGTCGACGTTCGATCGATCACCGATGATCCGCCTCAGACAGGGTTCCGTATGCACGTCCTCCGCCGAGTCCTCGCAGTGTTCGCGAGTGTGGCGCTGCTCGCCGGCGTCAGCCTCTTCGCGTCCTCCACCGCGCAGGCCGCCACCTCCTGCTCCGGCACCGTCACGTACGACCAGAGCGTCTCGCACGACGGCAGTGCCATCGGCGAGTTGGTCATCTACTACAACAGCAGCAACGGCGGCACCAACAGCGCCTGCTTCTACCACCGAGGGGCGTCCTACGGCGTCTCGGCGACGACCAGCGTCGAGATCTACCGGTGCCTGCAGACGTCCGGTACGGGCGGCGGCTGCACCGTCGCCGCCTCGTCGCGCATCGACAAGGGATCGTACGCGTACAACGCCGGACCGGTCGGCGTGACCGGCACGGCGAACTACTGCGTCTACGCCTACGGCTACGTCAACTGGGCCGGCCACGAGTACTCCGTGTCGAGCGGAACCCGGGGCTGCTGAGCACCGCGTCCCGCCCCCTCGACGGGCCGCGGGAACGCCCCCGAGGTCCCGTTCCCGGCTCCGGCGGGCCCGTCCCCCGGCGGACCGACCGGAGCCCGACAGATCCGCATTTCCGACCGTGTCGAACCACTGGATGTTCGGTGCAAGAGAGGTTTTCCATGCGCAAGAAGCTCGTCTCCGTCCTTGGTGCCCTCGCGATGGCCGGAGCCGCCACCGTGATGACCGCGCCCGAGGCCTCGGCTCTCACCGCCTCGCCGACGGAGGTCTGCGGCCCCGGCTACAAGGTCGTCGACTCCGAACAGCTCATCAACCGCACCGTGTGGGTCTACCTGACCTACAACAGCTCCAATGGCTACAACTGCGTGGTCACCATCCGCGGGAACGGGGGCGACCCGGTGCACATGTCGGCCGACCTCACCGTCCAGGGCGGCTCCCAGAAGTCCGACACCGGCTACTACGGGTCCTACGCCGGCCCGGTCTACGCCCACGCCGCGGGCAAGTGCGTCAAGTGGGGCGGCTTCTTCAGCGACTTCGACCAGAGCGCGTACGAGAGCCCCTGGAGCCACTGCGGCTGACCCGCCGACGCTGGCCCCGCCACCGGACCCGGATCCCGCCCCACAGCGGTCCGGCCCGGTGGCGGGGCTTCGGCGTTCCGCCCCGCCCGATGCCGCTGCGGGCCCGATGCCGGGGCCGAATGCAGCGGGCGAACAGGTGGCCTTGCCGCTGGTGGTGTGGAAGACGAGGTTGCCGTCGGACCGGAAGGTCAGCTCGATCACGCCCGTCCTGGAGCGGGTACCGCGAGGGCAACGGGGCCACCCGTCAGATGTGCGAGCCATGCCGCGGCCACCACACGCACCTCCTGCGGACGATCACCGATCTGGCTGCAGGGGCCTGCCGACCGCAGGCAGGCGGCGGAGCCGGTAGCCGAACGGACGGGGCGTCAGCGCATGCCGCCGGAAGCGAGGATGACATCCCCGGTGATCCAGCGCGCGTCGTCGGAAGCCAAGAAGGCCACCAGCGGGCCGTAGTCGTCCGGGGTGCCCGTTCGGCCCAGCGGGGTGCCGGCGATCGCCTGCGCTTCCTGGGCCGAGCCGGGGAATCCCATGGCCCTGGTGCCCTCCGTGTCCGACGGTCCGGGCATGATCGCGTTGACCCGGATGCCGCGCGGGCCCAGCTCCTTGGCCGCAACGATGGTGAACGCGTTGACAGCGCTCTTGGACGCGACATAGAGCGAGGCGTACGGCGGGTGGGTCAGTGTGCCGGCCGTCGAGACGTTGATGATCGAAGCGGCGCCGATGTCGTCCTGCGCGGCCAGGGCCTGCGTGGTGAGGATCGTACCCAGGAGGTTGGTGGTCATCTCGCGCTGGAACTCCGCCTCGGTGATGCCCGACAGCGGCGCGAAGGCGGCGACGGCCGCGTTGTTCACGAGTACGTCGACCGGTCCGTACTCCTCGCGCGCCCGATCGAACAGATGGCGCACCTCGTCGCCGCGGGCCACGTCGGCCCGGACCGCGATCGCCCGGCCGCCCTTGGCGGTGATGCCCGCGACGACCCGCTCGGCACCCTTCGCATCCTCCCGGTAGTTCACCACGACGGCCGCGCCGGTCCCGGCCAGCGCCTTGGCGATCCCCGCGCCCAGGCCTTTCGATGCGCCCGTGACGATCGCCGTACGTGCGTTGCTGCTGCTCACAGTGGCTCCTCGAACGTCGGTGCTTACGAGGTCACCGTAGGAAAGCCCGTTACTGCTGGGAAGTACCTACTATTTTGTAAGCTCCTGCTGTGATGGAAACTCAGCAGGTCGCGACCGCCACCCGGCTCCTGGCCCACGACACCTTCGACAACAAGTGCGCGCTCAGGCCGATCATGGACCAGACGACGAGTCGCTGGGCGACACTGATCATCTCGGCCCTCATCGCCGGGCCGCACCGCTTCGCGCAGCTGCACCAACGAGTCGGCGGCATCAGCCAGAAGATGCTGTCGCAGAACCTCAAGGCACTGGCCCGGGCCGGGCTCGTCGGCCGCCATGTCGCGCCCACCAACCCGCCCCAGGTCACCTACAGCCTGACGGAACTCGGTGTCAGCCTGGCCGGGCCGCTGACCGAACTGATCCAGTGGTTCGGCCGGCACGGAGGCGAGCTCCTCGCCGCCCAGGAGCACTACGACAGCCAGCAGGCGTCAGCTCGCGAGTAACGGGCCGGTCCCATGGGTCGGTTCGGCGGAGTCCTGCGGCAGCACCAGCCGACCTGGCCGGAGAACGCAGGTCCCGTCCACCAGCTCCAGGGCGCGGGCGAGGATGGCGTCCCGCTGGGTGCCGCAGGCGATCGCGGCCAGGTCCGCTTCAGAAGTGGATCAAGGTCGTGCGATGATCACATTCCATGGCTCGGGGAGATCTGACAGACCCACGGTGGGCGCTGCTGGAACCCTTGTCGCCGCAGGGCAGCAAGGCCGGTCGGCCGCCGGTGCACACCGAGCGGCAGCTGATCAACGGGATACGGTTCGGGGTCCGGATGGGCATACGGTGGCGGGATCTCCCGGAGCGCCACGGGCCCTGGGAGACGGTGTAGGGGCCGTTCCGCCGCTGGCGGGGCGAGTCTCCACAGTTCCGGTGGTCCTGGGTCGCATCCGTGTGCCCGGGCCCGGCCCGGGATGGCCGCGCACCCGGCCGGACAGGGTCCGCGCCGACCCGGCGTACGGCTCCCGCGCGAACCGCAGCTACCCGCGCAGACGTCGCATCGGCTGCACGATCCCTTTCGAAACACGCCCCAGGAGGGCCACAGGGCGGAGAGGGCAGGATTCGAACCTGCGCGGGCCGCGTGGACCCTGCTGGCCGTTGCCGGCCTGGCACCCGATGAGCCGCTCCGGGCACCTCTCCCGAGCCGGGGAGTCCGACTGCTCCCCGGCCTGGATCCATGCTGCCGGGGCGGCCTGACGCGGCGCTGAGCCGCGGCTGACCCGGCCGCCGGTCGGTCGGGGCTGCCGCGCCGGGAGTGTCAGAGCGCGCTCGCCCGGCGCAGCCGCGCGGCGGAGCGGCCGAGCCGGACGGCCGCGGCCACCGGGAGGCACAGGGCCACCGGGAGGGCGCTCAGCAGGGCCGCCGGGCTCAGGCCGCCGAGCGCCGCGGAGCACACCAGCGCGAGCACCGGCAGGGTGACGACCGGTGAGAGCACCAGCAGCGTCGCCTGGCGCTTCTCCCGCCGCACCCACTGCGGGGACTTCCACAGCAGGACCAGCGCGGCGATCGTGGCGGCGAGCGAGAGCACCCCTCCGATCGCCGGGACCACCGCGAGCGGCAGCGGCGCGACGACCAGGCCGAGGGTGACCGCGGTGCGGCCGCCGGCCGCCGGTGCCGGCAGCTCGCCGCCGGGCTCCTCGGCCAGTGCGGCCGCGGCGATGTCCCCGGGCGCCCCCAGCCGGCCGAGCACCTCGCGCACGGCCTCCTCGCCGACGGTGCCGGCAGCGCCTGCGTCCGCCAGCGCCACCTCGATGTGCTCGCTCAGATCCGCCAGCAGCTCCCGGCGGCGGTCCTCGGGCAGGGCCGCGCCGCGCTCCTCGACGGCGGACAGGTAGGCCCGCACGAGGGGGTGGGTGAGGGTGTCGTTCACGTGCTCTCTCCAGGGGTCAGGAAGTGGTCGACGGCGGCGCGGAAGGAGGGCCAGTTCGCGGTGAACTCCTCCAGTGCGCTGCGGCCGGTGTCGGTCAGCGTGTAGTACCTGCGCGGTGGTCCGCTCTCGGAGTCGCGCAGGAAGGTGTCGGCGAGCCCGGTCCGCCGGAGCCGCGACAGCAAGGGGTAGATCGTGCCCTGGCTGGTCGCCATCACCTCGACCTTGGCGAGCTCCGCCAGGAGCTCGACGCCGTAGCGGGGGCCGTCCCGCAGCAGCGCCAGAACGCAGTACTCCAGCACCCCCTTGCGGAGCTGGCTCGCCACACGGCCGTCGGCGTCGCCAGGGATGCTTGCATAGCCATCTACCATGCAAAGCAAGTTACCACGGATCCCGCGCGCCGCAACGGAGGTGGGTGTGGCCGGATCCGGTGGACCGACAGCACTGCGGTGGCGGTCCGGACTTGCCGGCGGACCCGCCCTTCGGCGAAACCGCCGCCGCATCGGGTCGAGGCGGTTCACGTCGAGGGCGTACGGGCGCAGGTGATCGACAAGGACCGCGCCCCGGGCTGGTCGCCGCCGACCCTGCAGGGCGTGACCGACCAGGACGCGCACCGCTCCTTCGCACCGCTCGGCGCCGACGAGCTCGGTCCCGCCGCCATCACCGCATCGGAGGAACGCTGGTGACCATCCGAACGATCACCTTCGTGGGCCGGGGCGCCGGCGGGTACGGGGACGGACCTGGTCAGCCGGCCCGGTGGGAGTGGAAGCCGCGCCCGGTCTTACGGCCGAGCAGACCGGCCTCGACCATCCGGGACAGCAGCGGCGGGGGCGCGTAGAGCGGCTCCTTGTACTCCTCGTACAGGGCCTCCGCGATCGCCTGCACGGTGTCCAGGCCGATCAGGTCGGCCAGTTGGAGCGGGCCCATCGGGTGGGCGCAGCCGTGCACCATGCCGTCGTCGATGTCGGCGGCGGTGGCGTGCCCGGCCTCGGCCATCCTGATCGCGGCCAGCAGGTAGGGCACCAGCAGGGCGTTGACCACGAAGCCGGCCCGGTCGCGGGAGCGGACGACGTGCTTGCCGAGGGTGTCCCGGACGAAGCTGTCGACCCGGTTGAGCACGGTCGGGTCGGTGTGCAGCGAGGACACCACCTCCACCAGCGGCATCACCGGCGCCGGGTTGAAGAAGTGCAGGCCGAGCACGTGCGAGGCGCGCGAGGTGGCGATGCCGAGCCGGGTGACCGGGATGGCGGAGGTGTTGGTGGCGAGCACGGCCCGCTCGTCGGCCAGCACCTCGTCCAGGGCGGCGAGCACCTCGCTCTTCACCCGCTCGTCCTCCACCACGGCCTCGACCACCAGCTGACGGTCGGCCAGCGCCTCCAGGTCGTCGGCGAACAGCAGGTGCGCCCAGGCGTCCTCGCGTCCGGCCGGGCTCAACCGGCCGCGCTCGACCGCGTGGTGCAGCGAGCGGTCGATCCGGGCCCGGGCGGCGCGCAGGGCGTGGGGCCCGTGCTCGCAGACGACGGTGTCCAGGCCGGCGCGGGCGAAGACCTCGGCGATGCCGGAGCCCATCTGTCCGGCGCCGACCACGGCCACCCTGCGGATCTCGTTCATGGCGCTGTCTCCCTTGCCGGTGCGGTTCAGGCCGCGGTGCGGATGCGGACCAGGTGGCGGGCGTAGGCCTCGGTGGTGAGGAAGGCGGGCAGGTCCGCACCGAGCGCGGTCTCCGCGAGGATTCGCACCGCGTCGTCGACCAGGCCCGGGTCGGCGCCTTCGGCGAGCAGGGCGGCCCGTTCGGTGTCGATCAGCCGCCGCACCAGGCCCGGGGTGACGAGGGAGCCGCCGGTCAGCCGCGAGCAGTGGTGCTGCCACTGCCAGAGCTGGCAGCGGGCGATCTCCGCGGTGGCGACGTCCTCCATCAGGCCGAAGACCGCGACCGCCCCGGCGCCGCCGAGCCAGGCGGTCAGGTAGCGCAGGGCCACCGCCACGTTGGAGCGCACGCCCTCACCCGTCGGCAGGCCGACCGACATCCGCTGCACGGCGAGCAGGTCGGCGGCGGTGACCTCGACGTCCTCGCGGCCCTGGTCGAGCTGGTGCGGCCGCTCGCCCAGCACGCCGTCGAAGACCTGCCGGCAGGTGGCGACCAGGCCGGGGTGGGCGACCCAGGAGCCGTCGAAGCCGTCGCCGGCCTCGCGCTCCTTGTCGAGGCGGACCTTGGCGAGGGCGGCCTCGTCGGCCGCCGGGTCCTTGCTCGGGACGGCGGCGGCCATCCCGCCGATGGCGTGCGCGCCGCGGCGGTGGCAGGTGCGCACCAGCAGGTCGGTGTAGGCGCGCAGGAACGGCTGGGTCATGGTGACGGTGGCGCGGTCGGGCAGCACGAAGCGGGGGCCCTGGCCGGCGAAGTTCTTGATCAGGCTGAACAGGTAGTCCCAGCGCCCGGCGTTCAGACCCGCCGCGTGCTCGCGCAGCTCGTAGAGGATCTCGTCCATCTCGAACGCGGCGGTGATGGTCTCGATCAGCACGGTGGCCCGGACGGTGCCGTGCGGGATGCCGAGCTGCGCCTGGGCGAAGGTGAAGATCTCGTTCCACAGGCGGGCTTCGAGGTGGTTCTCCAGCTTGGGGAGGTAGAAGTACGGGCCGCTGCCGCGGTCGATCTGGCGCTGCCCGCAGTGGAAGAGGTACAGGCCGAAGTCGACCAGGGCGCCGACGGCCGGGCGGCCGTCGATCAGCAGGTGGGCCTCGTCCAGGTGCCAGCCGCGCGGGCGGACCACGATGGTGGCGGGGGTGTCGCCGATCCGGTAGCGCTTGCCCTCCGGGGTGGTGTCGTCGATCCGGCGCTCGATCGCGTCCAGCAGGTTGAGCTGGCCGGAGACCAGGTTGTGCCAGGTGGGGGCGGTGGCGTCCTCGAAGTCGGCGAGCCAGACCTGCGCGCCGGAGTTGAGCGCGTTCACGGCCATCCGCCGCTCGGGCGGCCCGGTGATCTCCACCCGGCGGTCGGCCAGGCCCGGCGCGGTCGGCGCGACCCGCCAGCTCAGGTCCTCCCGGACGGCGCGGGTCTGCGGGAGGAAGTCGAGGGTCCCGGTCAGGACCAGGGCGGCGGCGCGGCGGGCGCGCTCGGCGAGGAGCTCGGCGCGGCGCGCCGCGAAGGCGTCGTGCAGGCGGAGCAGGAACCGCAGCGCCTCGGGGGTGAGGATCTCCTCGAACCGCTCCTCGGGCTCGCCGAGGATCTCGATACGGCTGGTCAGGGTCATCCGGCTCTCCAGGAAGGTGGGCCCGGGGCCGCGTCTGCCGACGCGACCCCGGGCGGTGGCGGCCTGCGGGTCCCGTCCCTCAACGGGACCCCCGGGCGAAGGTCAGCAGGGGCCGGCCGGCCGTGGGGGAGCCGGCCGGCCCGGCCCGCTCAGTGGAACTGCTCGGCCTCGGTGGAGCCGGTCAGGGCGAGCGTCTCGGCGTTCGGGTTGAGCGCGGTGGAGATCCGGTCGAAGTAGCCGGTGCCGACCTCGCGCTGGTGCTTGACGGCGGTGTAGCCCTCCGGCACGGCCGCGAACTCGGCCTCCTGGAGGTCGACGTAGGCCGTCATGCCGCTCTCGGCGTAGCCGCGCGCCAGCTGGAACATCGAGTGGTTCAGCGCGTGGAAGCCGGCCAGCGTGATGAACTGGAAGCGGTAGCCCATCGCGCCCAACTCCCGCTGGAACTTGGCGATCTGGTCGTCGTCCAGGGCCGCCTTCCAGTTGAACGAGGGCGAGCAGTTGTAGGCGAGCATCCTGTCCGGGTACTCGGCCTTGACGGCCTCGGCGAACTCCCGGGCCTGCGCCAGGTCCGGCGTGCCGGTCTCGACCCAGAGCAGATCGGCGTACGGGGCGAAGGCCAGCCCGCGGGAGATCACCGGCGCCATGCCCGGCTCGACCCGGTAGAAGCCCTCGGCGGTGCGCTCGCCGGTGCAGAACCGGGCGTCGCGCTCGTCCACGTCGGTGGTCAGCAGGTTGGCGGCCAGCGCGTCGGTGCGGGCCACGATCAGCGTCGGCACGTCCGCGATGTCGGCCGCCAGCCGGGCCGCGTTCAGCGTGCGCACGTGCTGGGCGGTGGGCACCAGCACCTTGCCGCCGAGGTGGCCGCACTTCTTCTCGGAGGCGAGCTGGTCCTCGTAGTGGATGCCCGCCGCGCCGGCCGCGATCATGCCCTTGGTGAGCTCGAAGGCGTTCAGCGGGCCGCCGAAGCCGGCCTCCGCGTCGGCGACGATCGGCACCAGCCAGTCGGGCCCGTCGTTGCCCTCGGCCGCGTCGATCTCATCGGCGCGCAGCAGCGCGTTGTTGATCCGGCGGACCACCTGGGGCACCGAGTTGGCCGGGTAGAGGCTCTGGTCCGGGTAGGTCTGCCCGGCCTGGTTGGCGTCGGCGGCCACCTGCCAGCCCGAGAGGTAGATCGCCTGGAGGCCGGCCTTCACCATCTGCACCGCCTGGCCGCCGGTCAGCGCGCCCAACGCGTGGATGTGGTCCTGCTCGTGCAGCTGCCGCCAGAGCCGCTCGGCGCCGCGCCGGGCCAGGGTGTGCTCCTCGCGCACCGTGCCGGACAGCCGCACCACGTCGGCGGCGGTGTAGCTGCGCTCGATGCCCGCCCACCGGGGGTCGGACGCCCACCGGGCGGCCAGCTGCGCCGCCTGCTGCTCCTGCTGCTGCCGGACCGACTGCGTCATGGTCTGCTCCCGAGGATGCTCGTTGCGAAGGACGTGAGGCCGATCACTTCGCTCGGTGAAAGTGCGGCCGGGGGCGCCGGGCAGGCAGCGGCGCTGCCGGGACGTTGTCGCCCGCAGCCCCTGCCGCCGGGGCGGAAAACGCCTGGCAGCGGGGGCCGTTCGTGGTGCGCCTGCCGGCCGCAGCACCGACTCTGGCAGTCCCGGGGCGGGCCGTCACCGGTGGACGGCTGCCAACTTCTGCGAAGCGGATCCTGCGAATCTGCGAAGCCTGCGAAGGCTCCGGGCGCTGCGCCCGGCTATGCTGCGGCGCACCCGAACGGTCGGCGAGGAACGGAGACGGCTCGATGGGACGGACCTTCGCCGGCGCACGGCTGCGCCGGCTGCGCGAGGACCGCGGGCTCAGCCAGGCGGCGCTGGCCCGGCTGCTCGAACTCTCGCCCAGCTACCTCAACCAGCTGGAGCACGACGCCCGCCCGCTGACCGTGCCCGTCCTGCTGCGGCTGACCGAGGCCTTCGGCGTCGACGCCGGCTACTTCGCCCCACCGGACACCGCCCGGCTCACCGCCGACCTGCGCGACTCGCTCGGCGAGGAGCTCGCCGCCGGCCGGGTCACCCCCGGCGACCTGGACGAGCTCGCCACCCGGCTGCCCGCCGTGGCCCGGGTGCTGATGGACCTGGGCCGCAGCCGCCGGGCCGTCGCCGAGCAGCTCGCCGTGCTCGCCGGCGACCGCGGGCCGGCGATCGACACCGCCCGCACCCCGCACGAGCAGGTCCGCGAGTTCTTCTACCGCCGCCGGAACTACATGCATCAACTCGATCTGGCAGCAGAGGAGTTGGCGGTCTCGATCGGGCTGCGGCGGGGCGAGGTGCGGACGGTGCTGGCCGAGCGGCTGGCGTCCGGCCACGGCGTCCGGCTGGCCACCGGCGGAGAGCGGCTGCACGAGTACGACCCGCGCTCCCGGGTGCTGCGGCTGTCCGGCCGGCTGCGCCCGGGCCAGCAGGCCTTCCGGATGGCCACCCAGCTGGCCTACCTGGAGCACGACGCCCTGCTCGGCGAACTCGCCGCGCAGGACAGCCCCGAGGGCTCCGCCGCCTGGTCGCTCACCCGGATCGGCCTGGCGAACTACTTCGCCGCCGCCCTCGTGCTGCCGTACCCCGCCTTCCACGCCGAGGCGGAGGCCGCGCGCTACGACATCGAGCACCTCGCCGACCACTTCGGGGTCGGCTACGAGACGGTCTGCCACCGGCTCAGCACCCTCCAGCGGCCCCGGCTGCGCGGGGTGCCGTTCTCCTTCGTCCGGGTCGACCGGGCCGGCAACGTCTCCAAACGCCAGTCCGCCACCGACTTCCACTTCTCCCGTACCGGCGGCACCTGCCCGCTCTGGAACGTCTACGAGGCCTTCGCGGCCCCCGGCCGGGTGCACGTCCAGATCGCCGCCATGCCCGACGGGCGCCGCTACCTGTGGACCGCCCGCGCGGTGACCCGCTCGCCCGGCGGCTGGGGCAAGCCGGGCAAGACCTTCGCCATCGGCCTCGGCTGCGAACTGCGGCACGCCGCACGGCTGGTGTACTCGGCCGGGCTCGACCTGGCGGACCAGGCGGCGGCCACCCCGATCGGCCTGGGCTGCAAGGTCTGCGAACGCCCCGCCTGCCCCCAGCGCGCCGCCCCCGCCATCGGCCGCCCGCTGGCGGTCGACGAGCACACCAGCACCTTCGCCCCGTACCCGGTCCACCCGGACCCGGCGGACCGGCCGGCGCCGTAACGTGTCCGCGCCACCATCCGCCATCCGGGCAAATCCGGCCGGGATCGCCTCGATGGGCCTAGGCTGTGCCTCGCAGTCGGTTCGCCCTGCCCGCCAGGCAGGTGCGTCGTAAGAGGGAACCCGGTGTGAATCCGGGACTGCCCCGCAGCGGTGAGTGGGAACGACCGCCGTCACGTGCACTGGGCCCCAACGGGGGCCTGGGAAGCGACGGCCAGTAGGTGCCGGAGAGACCGACAGGCCCGGCGCGCCCGCGAGTCCGAAGACCTGCCGCTGCCCGTGTGCGACCGCAGCGGTGATCTCGGCGACCTCGCGGTGGGGGTACCGCCCGGCCGAAGGCTGGGGGAAGGTCGGCGGAGCCGGCGGGCACCCTCGATGTGCCGCGCCCGCACTGCCGTCCCCTTCGCGCGTGCCGCCGTGATCGCAACGCGACTCGCGAAGGAGAGTTCCGTGTCATCGAGTTCCACCACCCCGCAGGCCACCGTGTACGGCTACCCGAGGCAGGGCCAGGACCGGGAGCTGAAGAAGGCGATCGAGGGATACTGGGCCGGCCGCGTCGACGCCGGGTCGCTGCGGGCGGTCGCCGCCGAGCTGCGCCGCGGCACCTGGCGGCAGCTGGCCGAGGCCGGCGTCGCCGAGGTGCCCACCGGCGACTTCTCGCTGTACGACCACGTGCTGGACACCACGGTCGCCGTCGGGGCGATCCCGCCGCGCCACCGCGCCGCGGTCGAGGCCGACCCGCTGGACGGCTACTTCGCCATGGCCCGCGGCACCCAGGACGTCGCGCCGCTGGAGATGACCAAGTGGTTCGACACCAACTACCACTACCTGGTGCCGGAGTTGGGGCCGGACACGGTCTTCGCCGCCAACTCCGCCAAGGCGGTCACCGAACTGCGCGAGGCGCTCCTGCTCGGTCACCGGGCCTGCCCGGTGCTGGTCGGCCCGCTGACGTACCTGCTGCTGGCCAAGCCCGCACCCGGCACGGCCGCCGACTTCCAGCCGCTCACCCTGCTGGACCGGCTGCTGCCCGTCTACGCCGAGCTGCTCGCGGACCTGCGCGCGGCCGGCGCCGAGTGGGCCCAACTGGACGAGCCCGCCCTGGTCCAGGACCGCACCCCGGCCGAGCTGAACGCCGCCGCGCGGGCCTTCCGCGACCTCGGCGCGCTCACCGACCGGCCGCAGCTGCTGGTCACGACCTACTTCGACCGGGCCGGCGAGGCGCTGAAGGTGCTGGCCAAGGCCCCGATCGAAGGGGTCGGCCTGGACTTCACCGGCCCCGGCGCGGCCAACCTGGCCGACCTCGCCGCCGTCGGCGGCCTGCCCGGCAAGCGGCTGGTCGCCGGTGTGGTGGACGGTCGCAACATCTGGATCAACGACCTGGAGAAGTCGCTCACCACCCTGGCCACCCTGCTCGGCCTGGCCGACCGGGTGGACGTCGCCCCCTCCTGCTCGCTGCTGCACGTCCCGCTGGACGCCACCGCCGAGCGTGACCTCGACCCGCAGGTGGCCCGCTGGCTCGCCTTCGCCCGGCAGAAGACCGCGGAGATCACCACCCTCGCCCGCGGCCTGCGCGAGGGCACCCGTACGATCACCGCCGAACTCGCCGCCAACCGGGCCGACCTGGCCTCCCGGGCGGCCTCCGCGCTCACCCACGACCCGGCCGTCCGGGCCAAGGCCGCCGCCACCACCGACGCGGACGCCCGCCGCGCCCAGGCCTACCCCGAGCGCTCCGAGGCCCAGCGCGCCCGCCTCGGCCTGCCGCTGCTGCCGACCACGACGATCGGCTCCTTCCCGCAGACCGCCGAGCTGCGGGTGGCACGCGCCGATCTGCGCGCCGGCCGGATCGACGGCGCCGGCTACCGGGAGCGGATCCGGGCCGAGGTCCGGGAGGTGATCGCCTACCAGGAGAAGGCCGGGATCGACGTCCTGGTGCACGGCGAGCCCGAACGCAACGACATGGTCCAGTACTTCGCCGAGCAGCTGGTGGGCTACCTGGCCACCCAGCAGGGGTGGGTGCAGTCCTACGGCACCCGCTACGTTCGTCCGCCGGTGCTGGCCGGCGACATCTCCCGCCCGCACCCGATGACGGTCGACTGGTACCGCTACGCGCAGGACCTGACGGACCGACCGGTCAAGGGCATGCTCACCGGCCCGGTCACCATGCTGGCCTGGTCCTTCGTCCGCGACGACCAGCCGCTCGGCGACACCGCCCGGCAGGTCGCCCTCGCCCTGCGCGCGGAGGTGGACGACCTGGAGGCCGCCGGCGCCGCCGTCATCCAGGTGGACGAGCCCGCGCTGCGCGAGACGCTCCCGCTGCGGGCCGCCGACCGTCCGGCGTACCTGGAGTGGGCCACCGAGGCGTTCCGGCTGACCACCTCGGGGGTGCGTGCGGACACCCAGATCCACACCCACATGTGCTACGCCGAGTTCGGCGCGGTCATGACCGCGATCGAGGAGCTCGACGCCGACGTGATCTCGCTGGAGGCGGCCCGCTCGCACATGGAGGTGGCCCACGAGCTGGCCGGGGCGGGCTACCCGCGCGAGGTCGGTCCGGGGGTCTACGACATCCACTCGCCCCGGGTGCCGAGCGCCGAGGAGGCCGCCGCGCTGCTGCGGGCCGGCCTGGCGGCCATCCCGGCCGAGCGGTTGTGGGTCAACCCCGACTGCGGCCTGAAGACCCGCGGTTGGAGCGAGACCCGCGCCTCGCTGGAGAACCTGGTGGCCGCGGCGCACGAGGTCCGCGCGGAACTGGCCGGCTGACGCCGCACGCGCAGGGGGCCGCAGCGCCTGGCTGCGGCCCCCGTCGGGGTGGTGTCAGGAGACGTTGAGCGCGGTGTCGTCGATCACGAAGCTGGTCTGCAGGGAGCTGTCCTCGGTGCCGGTGAACTTGATCGTCACGCTCTGCCCGGCGAAGGCGGAGAGGTCGTAGCTGCGCAGCACGTAGCCGTTCGCCATGTTGAGGTTGCTGAAGGTGGCCAGGGTGGTGGAGCCCGCCTGGACGGTCAGCTTGTCGTAGGCCGTGGAGGCGGTGGTCTCGGCGGTGTCGATGTGCAGGTAGAAGCTGAGGGTGGCGTGGCAGCCCTGCGGCACGGTCACCGACTGGGCGAGCGAATCGGTGTGGGTGGAGCCGTAGCCGTCCAGCCAGGACTTCCAGCTGCCGGAGTGGGCGGCCTGGGAGGCGCTGTTGTCGACGACGCCGGAGCTGGCGGTCCAGGGTGCGGCGCCACCGGTCTCGAAGCCCGCGTTGCCGAGCAGCTGGGCCTGGGTGCAGCCGCCGCCGGTGCCGGTGACCGTCCAGGTGAAGCCGGTGGATCCGGCGGCGCCGGTGGTGTCGGTGGCGGTGACGGTGGCGGTGTAGCTGCCAGGGGTGGTGGCCGTGCCGCTGATCAGCCCGGTGGCGGAGTTGACGGACAGGCCGGCGGGCAAACCGCTCGCCGCGTACGAGAGGGTCTGGCCGGTGGCGGAGTCCGTCGCGTGGATCTGGAGCGAGGCCGAACCGCCCTGCGCGGTGGTCTGGTTGCCCGGGTTGCTGACGGTCACCGTGTTGCCGGAGGTGGTGCCGGAGGTGAAGGCGGCGGTGCCGTTGGGGGTGCCGAGTCCGGTCGGGCCGTCGTACCCGGCGGCGGCGGTGCAGAGGTAGGACGGCGAGCAGCTGCCGTTGGCGCCGCCGGTCACGTCGTAGAGCGAGGAGGTGTGCGCGTACGGGTAGGAGGCGGGGTTGCTGCCGGCGCCGGGGGTGCCGGCCAGCGCGTAGACGGCCGCGATGATCGGGGCGGAGGCGCTGGTGCCGCCGTAGACGTTCCAGCCGCTGCCGCCGTAGGTCTGGTAGACGGCGACGCCGGTGGCCGGGTCGGCGACGGCCGAGACGTCGGCGACGGTCCGCTTGGCGCAGCCGCTGTCGGTCTGCCAGGTCGGCTTGGCGTCGTAGCCGGAGCAGCCGGAGCCGGCGCCGTCACCGCCGGAGCTGGTGCCCCAGACCTTCTCGCTCCAGCCGCGGGCGTTGGAGGTGCGGCTGAGGCTGGTGCCGCCGACGGCGGTGACGTACTTGGAGGAGGCCGGGTACTCCGCGCCGTAGCCGGAGTCGCCGGAGGAGACGGTGATGGCGACGCCGGGGTGGTTGAAGTACGAGGTGTCGTAGGAGGTGTCGGAGGCGTCCTCGCCGCCGCCGTAGCTGTTGGAGACGTACTTGGCGCCCAGGCTGACCGCGGTGTTCACGGCCGCGCCCAGGTTCTCCATGGTCGCGCTGTCCGCCTCCACCAGCAGGATGTGGCAGTTGGGGCAGACGGCGCTGACCATGTCGACGTCGAGCGAGATCTCGCCGGCCCAGCCGCTGTCGGCGGTCGGGTAGGAGGTCCCACCGCGCTGGTCGACCTTCCTGAAGCAGCCGTTGGCGGTGGTGCAGGCGGGCAGCCCGTACTGGGAGCGGTAGGCCGCCAGGTCGCTCTCGGCCTTGGGGTCGTCGTTGGAGTCGACGATGGCCACCGTGGCGCCCGCGCCGGCCGCGGCGGGCAGGTTGTAGGCCGAGGTGAGATCGGTGGGACCGTAGCCGGACGGCGTGGCGTCGGGTGCCAGCGTGTGCTGCTGGACGAGGTCGGTGCGGGCGAGCGCCAGGCAGGCCATCTCGCCGGGGCTGGGGGCCGCGCAGACCCGCCTGGTGCCGACGGAGGACTGCGCACCGGTGTCGGTGGCGGTGGCGCTCGGGGCGGCCACGGCGAGCAGGCCGGTGGCCGCCAGGGCCAGGGCCGGTAGCCCGACGAGGAGTCTGCGGAGCCTGGGCAGGTGCAGGCCGCTGGGGGAGTGGGAGCGCAAGAGTCGACCCTCCGTGGGGTGAGGGCGCGGCCGGTGCCGGCAGGGGTGTGCGCCGGTACGGGCTCGGGCCCGTGCTGACGGATCTCGGCATGTGCCGGCCGGCCGCGGCTGGTGGCCGGAGCCGGTCCGATGCGCTGTACGGGAGTGGGGGTGATCAGCCGCCTGTCGGGAACCTGACAGGTAACTGAGCGCGCCAAAACGCTTGCCCCGCAGGGCAGTTGCTCGGCTGTATGGCCATGACGCTACTGACGGCCCGGCAGGCGCGGCAAGGCCGGGCCCGCAGCCTTTGCCGGGGCTTGTCCATGACTTGCCAACCGTGTGGCGTGGGGGCGCCGCCGCGGGCGAACCGCTCCACGATCCGGTGCCGGTGGGCGGTGACCCCGGTGGCTCCGCTGTCGCCGTGCTCCGCGCCGACCACCTGAGGTTGACCGCGTGTCGCCGCAGCCTCGGCCGAGAACGCCGTGACCGGTGGGCAGAAGGAGCCGTCACCGGTAACGAGCAGGGGGCGACCGGGCGTCCCGGAGGGGAGTTCCAGGTAACGAACCGGTAAAGCTGCGGGAGTGGTTCGGACCGGACGTCTCTATCCACTGCGGAGCTCAAACGCCACACAGGCCCGCCCAGCGGGCTCCCGCTCACGAAGAGGAGAGCATGCCGGATGACCCGATCACCTGTCAGCGGCCGGTCGCCCGACCATCCCGAGGAGGACGGCAGGCGCCGGCGGAGCGGAACCCCGCCGGGCAAGCGAAAGTCCACCCACCGTCGCGGGCCGGGCAGCAGGTGGAGCCGGCGTGGACTGTTCGCGGCTCTGGCCGGGGTGGGCTTCGCCGGTGTGGGACTGGCCTTCCGCAGGGGCACCCCCGACCCCGGTGCCCTGGTGCTGGGTCGCGGTGAACCCCCGCGCATCGTGCCGGTCCTGTCGGTCGATCAGCCCGGAACCGGCCCCGCGGCGGAATCGGCGATGGCCGGCCCCGGGGCGCCGGCCGCCGGGGGCGGGCAGGCGATGGGCGGTTCGTCGCGCCCTGCCGGTAACCAGCCGGCCCTGGCGAGGACGTACGCCGACCGCGATGCGAGTCTGATGGGCTCCCGGGCCGGCCAGCAGCTGCGCCCCAGCAGTCCCGTCCCCGGGAAGACCTACTCCGGCCCGGGAGCCGCGGCCACAGCTTCCAAGGCGGGCACCACGACGGTCCTCGCCGACGACCCGGTGCTGCACCTCGCCCGACGGTTCACCATGGGGCCGACCCCGGCCCTCGTCGCGGAGATCCGGGCAGCGGGGATCGACCGCTGGATCAGCCGTCAGCTGGCGCCGAACAGCATCCCGCTCACCCAGGGTGAGCGCATGGCGGAGAGCATGCCGACGCGCGGAAAGGCGCCCGGTGAGCTGGTGATCACCAGGGAGGACCGCAAGACCGGAGAGCTTCCCGACCTCGAGGCGATCCTCGCCACCACGGCCAAACAGCTGTGGTCGGACCGTCAGATGTTCGAGGTGATGGTCGACTTCTGGAACGACCTCCTGCACGTCGCCGACCCGCACCCGGGAATCGTGGCCACCCGAGCCTCGTTCGACACCGACGTCATCCGTAAGTACGCCCTGGACAACTACCCGGACATGTTCCTCGCCGCCAACCGGCACCCGGCGTTGCTGGCCTACCTGAGCCAGGACCAGTCGGGCAAGGACGCCGTCAACGAGAACCTGGCGCGCGAGAACCTGGAGCTCTTCACGGTCGGCGTGGACGGTGGCTACACCGAGGCGGACGTGCGGCAGGCGGCACTGCTGCAGACCGGGAGGCAGATCCGGGGCCAGGAATTCTTCTACAACGAACGCGTGCACTACGTGGGCGCGGTGGAGATCATGGGCTTCAAGCACCCCAACGCCAGCGCCGCGGGCGGGCTCGAGGCCGGCGACGCCTATCTGCGCCACCTGGCCATGCACCCCTCCACCGCGCTGCGCGTCGCGACGCAGCTGTGCCTCCAATTCGTCTCCGACGTGCCGCCGAAGTCACTGGTCGACCGCCTCGCCGACACCTACCTGAAGAACAAGGGCCAGGTCATCCCGGTGCTCCTGGCGCTGCTCAGTTCGTCGGAGTTCTGGGCGTCCGTGGGGCAGAAGGTACGCCGCCCGATGGAGCAACTCGTCGCCACGTACCGGATCCTCGATGTGCAACCCGGCTCCCAGGCCGACCTCAAGCCGGGGCTGACCGGACTCTACGAGACGATGCGCGAGTTCGGCCAGTGGCCGATGGGCCAGCCGACGCCCAACGGATACCCCCGGGTCTTCGTCGCCTGGACGTCCCCGGGGGCGATGGTCTCGCAGTGGAACGAGGCCGGCGAGGTCCTCGCCGGCGCGCGCAAGGAGTTCCGCTGCACCAAGCCCGAGGAGCTACTGGCCGGGCAGCCTCCGGCGACTGCCGGCGCCTACCTGGACGCGCTGGCCGAAAGGCTGGTGTTCGGCCGGCTTCGTACGGGGGACCGTGCCGCCGTCCTGAGGATCGCGGGCGTCGCGGAGGGCGACCACGTGGACGCCTCGTTCAACGGGTCGATCACCGCCGTCGCGCGGACCATCCTCGCCTCCCCCCAGCACACCCTCAAGTGAGGTAGACGTGGCACAGCACCGCAAGAACCCCCACCACCCCCCGCGCGGCGCCGCCCCCCTGGGAGGTCACCGTTCGCAGGACGAACCGGGGCGTGCCCTGCGGCACCCCGAATGCCCGGAACCGGCCGCACTCGGCCCCAACCGCGCCGAGGCCGTGCTGCGCGCCGAGGCCGCGGCGGTCCGGGCGGAGGACGAGGCGGAGCGGGCCCGGATCGAGCGGCTCGAACGTCTGGAGGAGGCGCAACAGGAACGACGCGCGACCACGCGCCGCCGCTTCCTGGCGGGCAGCGCGCTCACCGCCACAGCGCTGGCCACCAGCACGCTGGTCTCCGGCCGGCTGTCCTTCGGCACGCTCGCCGACAACGGGACGCTCGTCCAGGTCTTCCTCTACGGCGGGATGGACGGCCTGAGCCTGCTCGCCCCGGCGAACGACCCGATCCTGCGGAAGAGCCGGCCGGCGCTCCTCCTTCCGGAGAACGGCTCGATACCGGTCGGCCGGGGCTTCGCGCTGAACAAGGCCTTCGAGCCGCTCAAGAAGTACCTCGATCTGGGTGAGCTGGCGTTCGTGGCCGGGGTGTCCGACCCCCGCATCTCCCGTAGCCACTTCCAGGCCGCCGACGCCTGCGAGCTCGGCGGCCTCCCCAACCAGTCGGCCGGCCGCGGCTGGCTCGACTCACTGGTCGGACTGCTGGGTCCCGGGACGCCGTTCCGGGCGGTCGGGATCGGCAGCACCCTCGCCCGGTCCCTGGTCGGCACGGAAGGCGCCATCGTCCTGAACAGCATCGCCTCGCTCGGCATCAACGGCGAGCAGAAGTTCAAGGAGCCGACCGTCACGGCCGTCCGCACCCTGTTCACCGGCATCGACCATCCGCTGGAGGACATCGTCAAGGCCGGACTCGGTGCGCTGGCGACGGCCTCGGACCTCGCGAGAACCGGGTACACCCCTGCCGCGGGCGTGCAGTACGAAGGAGATGTCGGCGATGCGTTCAAGGAGATCGCTCACCTGATCAAGGGGGGAGCCAACGTCCGCGTGGCATCCATCGGGATGGGCGGCTACGACACCCACCAGGAGCAGGGCACCAACGACGGGCACCTGTACGGAAAGCTGAACGAACTGGCGAAGGCGTTGCGCGCGTTCTTCGACGATCTGGGGGAGCTGCGCAAGGACGTGACCGTCATGGTGGTCTCGGAGTTCGGCCGCCGGGTTGCCCAGAACACCAGCGGAACCGACCACGGCCACGGCGGGGTGGCCACGATTCTCACCGGCCGCAAGGTGGCCGGCCCCATCCTCGGTGCCTGGGGCGGCCTGGACACCCTGGACAACGGCGACGTGCCGGAGTTCAACAACATGTTCAACCTGTTCGGCTCGGTCGCCCAGTCCCAGTTCGGCCTGTCCGCCGCCGATGTCCAGCGGATCTTCCCCGCGCAGAAATTCGAGCCGATCGGCGTCATGCGGTGACCTTCCGTGCCGCCGCCGTAGCCTGCTGCGTCCGGGGCACCCGGCCCTCGACGGGCCGTTGCCCGGCGAAGGGAGTGACGTGCTGATTCCGTGCCAGCTCCGGCGCAGAGTGGCCCCGGACGCCGCGGGCTATCTGCGCTTCCACCCGGCGGACCCGGATGCCGCCTTACGGCACGGTGTCGCCCTTCGCGCCTACGCCCATGGCCTGGGGCTGCCCCGGCCCTCCCTCTACCTGGACGAGGGCCTCACCTGGCGCGGCCGGCTGCCGGCCTACGAGCGGCTGCTCGGTGCCGTGCGCGCGGGCCGGTACGGGATCGTCCTGATCCCCGGCCCGTGGGTGTTCGGCCTGTCCGACGAGGTGGCCCGGCGCCGGAGGGCGGAGCTGTCCGCCCACTGCCGGGTGCTCGAACGGCCCGGACGCCGGCCGGGCAGGTACGAGCCGGGGCCGTGATCCCGGCCGGTCAGCAGCCGGAAGCGGCGGTGTCGATCTCGAACCAGACCGCCTTGCCGACCGGCGACCGGAAGCTGCCCCACCGGGTGGCGAGCCGGGTGAGGAGGGCCAGACCGCGCCCGTCCTCGTCCGTGCTCGCGCTCTCGCGGGGGCGGGGACGAACGGGGGAGGAGTCCTCGACCTCGCAGCGGAGCGCCCCACCCAGGTGGACCAACCGCAGCACCCGCGCCCCGTCGGCGTGCCGCAGGGCGTTCCCGACCAGCTCACTGACCAGGAGCTCCGCCGCGTCCAGCTGATCGGGCAGATTCCAGCGGACGAGCTGCTCCTGGACGATGCGCCGGCTGCACCGGGCCGCCAGGGCGTCGGCGGGCAGCGGCCAAGCGCCATGGGCAGCGGGCGGTCGGGTCGACGGCGGATGCGGGGCGATGCTGTCCATCGAAGTTCTGGCTCCTCCGGTCGTACGGCGTGTTGCGGTACCTCTCAAGGCTGCTGGCGGGGACGCGGCGACGGGAGGTGGCAACTACCTGTTCGGATACCTGAACCCTGCGGGCGGACGCTCCGTGCCCTGACCTCGGCCGTCCCGGCCGCGTCGCCAGTAGCATGGGGAACCGGAGCCCGGGGTGGCCCGGCACCGTCGGCGCTCGCCCCGGGGAGTCGGATCGGCACGACGAGGCCGGGTGGTGATGCCATGACCACGGTAGGTGACCGCCTGGAGAGCGGCTCGCTCCCGGCCGAGACCACCAGCCTGGTGGGCCGCCGGCGCGAGCTGGCCGAGGCGCGGAAACTGCTGACCGCCACCAGGGTGCTCACGCTGACCGGACCGGGCGGTGTCGGCAAGACCAGGCTGGCCCTGAGGCTCGCCGCCGACGTCCGCCGGGCCTTCGGCGGCGGCGTGTGGCTGGTCGACCTCGCCGCGCTGAAGGACGTCACCTTGCTGCCCTACACCGTGGCGGACGCGCTCGGCATCTCCTCGTCCCCCGCCACCCGAGGGCAGATGGACGTCATCATCGACGTGCTGCGCGGGCGCCACGCCATGATCCTGCTGGACAACTGCGAGCACGTGATCGACGCCGTCGCGGCGGTGGCCGCTGCCCTGGTCCGCTCGCTGCCCGACGTGAAGGTCCTGGCGACCAGCCGCCAGCCCCTCGGGGTCGCCGGTGAGCACGTCCTGGTCGTGACCCCGTTGCCGTTCCCCGATCCGGACACCGCACCGCTTCCGTCGACCGTCGTCGCCGAGTACCCGGCACTGGCGCTGTACGCCGAGCGAGCCCGAGCGGCCACCGGCGCGGCGCTCGCCGGCGATGACTGGCGTGACGCCGCCCGCCTGTGCGCCCGCCTGGACGGCCTGCCGCTGGCCATCGAACTGGCGGCGATCAGCGCGCGCAGCCTCACCCCCGCCCAGATGCTCGACCGCCTCGGTGACTGGGGCGGTGTGCTCTCGCGCGGAAGCCGGGCCGGGCCGCCCCGCCATCGGTCGCTGACTACGGCCGTCGACTGGAGCTACGAGCTCTGCTCGGCGCAGGAACGGCTGCTGTGGGCCAGGGCCTCGGTGTTCGCCGGCTCGTTCACCCTCGAGCACCTGGAGGCGGTCTGCGCCGGAGAGGTCCTCGCGGCCGAGGACATCCTGCCGGCGGCGGCCGCGCTGGTGGACAAGTCCGTCTTCACCGCGACCCAGCACGGTGGCCAGGTGCGCTACCGGTTGCTGGAGACCCTGGCGAAGTTCGGCCGTGACAAGCTGGCCGCCGCAGGTGAGCGCGACACCGTGGTCCGCCGCCACCGGGAGCACTTCCTGGCCCTCGCGCGGCGGATGGACGACGCCTGGTTCGGCCCCGACCAGCTCACCTGGATCGAACACACCCATGCCGAGCACGCCGACCTGAGGGCCGCGCTCGCCGCGCACATCGCGGCCGACGACGTCGACGCGGCGCAGACCATGACGGCCGCACTGCTGAACCACTGGCTCGCCGGCCACATGACGGAGGGCCGGCTCTGGGCATCCCGGACCCTCGCACTCGAATCCGCCGACCACCATCCGCTCACCCGAGCCAGGACGCTCTACACCCAGGGCCTGCTCGCCGCGGTCCAGGCCGATCACGCAGTGGTCGGGCCCGCGCTCGACGAGTGCCGCGACCTCGCCGAGGAAGCCGGCGACCGGGTACTCGAAGGGATGGCCACCACCGCGATGGCGCTGGCGGCCTACGCCACGGCGAACATGCCGGCCGCCGTTCGGCTCGCGGAGCAGGCCCTCGCCGTCCCCGAGTACGCGGCAAGCAACGAGCGCTGCCTCGCCCTGGTCGTCCTCGCCCTCACCTGCGACATCCAGGGCGACAACGAGGGCGGACTGCGCTTCAGCAAGGAGCTGATGGACCTGTGCGAGCGGTCGGGCGAGCAGTCCTACCGCTCCTGGGCCCTGCTCGCCGACGCCCGGCTGCGCCTGCATACGGGTGGCGTGCCGACGGCCCGGGTACGCGAGATCCTCACCCTGAAGCGCGCCTTCCACGAAGTGGCGGGGATCAGCTCGGCCTTGGTCCTGCTGGCGAGGGCCACCGTCAGGGTGGGCGACCCCGCTCGCGGGGCGGTGCTGATCGGGATCTACCACCGGTACCGCTTCCGGGTCGGGGTGGAGGCCACCGCCGTCATCTACCAGGGCGACACGTTCGAGGAGCAGTGCCGCCAGGCCCTCGGAGACGCCGCCTACCGGGCGGGCTATGACCGCGGGTTCGAGCTGAGCACCGAGGCGGCCCTGGACTTCGCGCTGGGCGCCGCCGATGCCACCGAGCCGACGGACGAGGCGGAGGCCGAGCAGAGCCCGCTGACCCCGCGCGAACGGCAGGTGGCCGCCGCCGTCGGCCAGGGCCTGACCAACAAGGAGATCGCCGCCGAACTGGTCATCTCACTGCGCACGGCGGAGGGCCACGTCCAGCGCATCCTCACCAAACTGGGCTTCACCTCGCGCACCCAGCTCGCCGCCTGGTCGGTGCGCCACGACGACCAGGAGTGACCCGGCGGCTGCCCGCCCCCGATGGCGATCGGGCGACGCCCCGAAACGGAACGGCGGCCCGACACTCTCAACCCTCGTGGTCCCGCCGCGGCCCGAAGGCATTGCCTAGCGTGGGATCAGCCGCAAGGACGGCAGTTCCGGCGAATGTGGTCCTGCGCAGCTCCGCATTGGTCGGAGAACTATGTGTCACCGATGTCCGGCAGCTCTACCGCTACGGCAGGACGCAGGTACCTCGACACGTATTTCTACGGGTGTGTGGAGGGGTGGCGAGGCGTGAGGATGGGTTGCGCCATGCCGGACCGGGTGTCAGTGATCTCGCAACGGTTCCACGCAGTACAGCCGATTCCCTGGAGGTCATGTGGAAACCGGCAGCCAGCACCTCGCCCTCTTCCCCGGGACAATGCGGTCCGGCCCGCCGCCCGCGCCGCACCCGCCGTTGCCGCGCCCCCGGCCGGGCCGGGTCGGTCACCGCGCAGAGCGGATTCCCTTAACGAGGGCTGCCCGGCCCGATGCGGCGGTCGTGGCCGCCTTCCTCGGACCTGAGTAGTTGCCCGGATCGGTCACCTGGCGGTCGTCCAGTTGCCCTGGTCATCCCACGGCGCCAGGTCGTGGCGACTTCCGACGACATCAGGAAGAACCATGCTCGACCTTGATGATTCCGGTACGTACCCGCTCTTCCCCTCGGGCCCGCTGGCCGCGATCTACCTGCGCTGCTACCCGTTCGACCAGACGGAGATGGCGTGCCATTTCCTGGCCCTGCAGGCGCTTGCCGAAGCCGAGCATCTGCCGAACCCGCTCGTGTATTTCGACAACGGTCGGCGTGCGGCCGACGGCCTGCCCCGCCGGGAGGCTCTGCTGCGGCTGGTGGCTGCCGGGACGGTCGGGACCGTCCTGGTGCCAGGGCCGTTCATCTTCGCCCTGGACGACCGCGAGGCGGCCGAGGTGGTCTCAACCCTGAGGGCATACGGCTGCCGACTCGTCGAGCTGCCCGACCGGGCGGATCGCTGCGAGGCCGCCGGCACCCGCTGATCGGTACCAGCGGGCCTCCCCCGCCCTCGGGCCGGCGGAATGTCCGCGCCGCGTCGGCCCGCCCGCGCGTCGTGACCGGCGCCGGCCGATTCGCCGGGCCCGGTGGACCGTGCCCGCCGCCCGCAACGCCACGGTGCCGCCCTCCGTGTTGCGTTGCCGGTCGCAGGCCGGGCTGTCAAGCGACACCAGCCCCGATCCGCAGGTGGCCGCCTCCGTCGGTGAATCACCCCTGTCCCTGCTCGTCACCTCCCCCCAAGGACTCCTCATGCCCCGCCACCCCGCATTGCCCCCCGAGAGGGGTCGGGCCGTCGAGGGCGACCCGGCCCTGTCGTCGCCCGTGGGCGGCGGTTACCCCGGTGAGCAGGTCGCCGAGAGCGACGAGTGGCTGACCGAGCGGGTGCGGGCGGGTGACGAGAGCGTGGTCACCCAGCTCTACGAGCGCCACCATCCTGCCGCGGTCGCGTACGCGCGCACGCTCACGCGCACGAGAGAGAGCGCCGAGGACCTCGCCAGCGAGGCCTTCGCCCTCACCCTGGCCGCGGTCCGGACCGGCGACGGGCCCAGCCAGAGCTGGCGGCAGTACCTGCTGACGGTGATCCGCAACACGGCCAGGGCGTGGGCGCTGGCCGACCGGCGCACCCAGCTCACGTCGGACTTCGGAGCCTGGGTCGACCGACAGGACCAGGCCCTCTCGCCGGACGAACTCCTGATGGCCGCCGCCGAGCGGGACCTCGTCGCAGACGCCTACCTCGTGCTGCCGGAGCGGTGGCGCACCGCCCTGTGGCACGTCGTCGTCGAACAGCAGACGCCGGAGGCGGTCGCGCCCATCCTCGGCCTCACCGCGAGTGGCGTCTCCTCACTGGTGTCCCGAGCCCGCGAAGGCTTGCGCGAGGCGTACCTCGCGGCACACGTCCGGCGGGCCGGATCCCTGGAGTGCGCGGCGTACGCCGCGCAGATCGGCGCGCTCGTCCGCCGTCCCGACAAGCGACGCGGCGGGAAGCTGGCCCGCCACCTCCAGGACTGCGCGGAGTGCCAGTCCTGCTTCGAGGAGATGAAAGAGGTCAACGGTCGACTCCGGGCGGCGGCGATCGCCGCATTCGTCCCGCCGACCGGCCATGAGTAGGACCCGCCGGCGACCTCGTACGACCTTCCGATCCCGTTCATGGATCTCGGAGAACCAGCTCACCTCGGAGGAGGTAAAGTGCCGAATCATGCCTGGGTGTCGTGCATTTCAGGCCGTTTCCATCTGAACGGATTTGCACTCTGGCATCAGGATCGCCTCCACTACGTCGATGCTCCGAAAGGATCCCTGAACTCGTTTCGGCCCGGCGCCGCCCCGCAGTGCGATCTCAGTCTCCCGGTGTTGCTCAGTGCCGTGGCTCCGGTGGTGGACAGCCCCGGCGAGTGGATCGTGGCGGCCGATCGGGGCATTGCCCGTATCGGCCCAGGCGGAGCGCAACAGTGGCTGGCCCGCCCCGACCAGCACACGCGCCCCAGGGTCTGGATGAATGGCGCGGCCTGTGACAGGGAAGGGCGTTTCTGGGTCACCAGCACGGCTGCCGGCGGCCGCCCCGGCGCCGGCTCGCTCTATCGCGTCGACCGTGACGGTAGTGTCCACAAGGTCCTCCGTGGTCTGAGTGTTGACGGCGGCCCCGCTTTCAGTCTCGGGGGATCGACCCTCTACCTCGCGGACAGTTCGAGGCGAGCGGTGTCCGCCTATGAGGTCGATCCGGCGAGCGGGGAGATCACCGGTGCCGGCGAGTTCATCCGCCTGACGCACCGCGACGGCTCACCGAGCGGACTGGCGGTGGACGATCAGGACTGCGTCTGGGTGGGGCTCCAGGGAAGTGGCCGTATCCACTGCTACACCCCAGCGGGACGGCTGCGCACGAGAGTTGACCTGCCCGCGTCGCATCCGACCGGCATCGCCTTCGGCGACCGCCACATCTACGTGACGACCGCGTTGTACGGGCACCAGGCGTCGGATCCATGGGCAGGCAGAATCCTCATGAGGCCCAGCAGGGTCACCGCACCGGCGGCGGCTGCGTTTCGCCCGAAAGCCGCCTGTCCAGCCGATGGGTGGCGTACCGGCTGGGAGTCCTGATGGTCCGTCCCCCACGTCCTCAGCCGGCCCCCCGGGCCTGAACCCAGGTCGCCACCTGGGTGCGGGACGTGAACCCCGATTTGCGCAGGATACGGTGCACATGGCCCTGCGCGGTCCGCAGCGATATCACCAACCGGGCCGCGATCTGCCGATCGGACAGCCCCTGCCGCAGCAACAGGGCGACCTCGTACTCACGACCGGTCAGGATCCGGCGAGGAGAGTGGTCCGCCGGCTCGGTGGCGGCTCCGGCGGGGGAGCCGAGGAGGTGGTGCTCGGAGGAGGCCCGCCGGAGATCCGAGTCACCGCCGACCGGAACGGTGCTCGGGTCGACGGCGGCAAGCGGTACTGCGGCCTGCAGCCAGAGCTCCCGCACGGCCCCGAGCCGTGCTGCCTCCTCGGTGGGGCTGCCGGTGAGCAGGTCTGCTCGGGCCAGCAGGTCCAGGGCCTGCTCGGCCAGCAACCGATTGCCGCTGGACCGGCCGGCCCGGACGCACTCGCGCAGCACCTCGACGGCGCGGCGGATGTCCGGCTCCAGCCAGCGCTGCAGGGCGACGGCCCAGAGAGCGTGCGGACGCAGCAACTCCACGCCGTGGGCGTCACACAGTGCCAGGGCTTCCCGGCACATCTCCTCGGCCCGATCGTCCCCGCAGAGGGAGGCCGCCAGGCTGAGAAGGTGCAGGGTGGCCCAGGTCTCGCCGCTGTCGCCGAGGGCACGGTAGCGCGCGAGAGCTCCCTCCAGCGGGGCGAGCGCCTTGGCCGGCTCCCGCCGCAGGACCGCGGCCAGGCCGGCCAGTTGAGCGGCCTCGGCCCGGCCCGCAGAGCGGTCCATCGCCAGTGCGAGCTCCTGGCACTCGGCCGCCCGAAGCTCGCCGCCGGCGATGTCGCCGGCGAAGAGCGCCAGCAGGCCGTCCACCCGGAGTGCCCTTGCTCTCGCCGGAGTCGGATCCGTCCCGGCGTCGAGCACCAGGGCGAGCCGGTCCCGCTCGTCGAGAGGGCCGCCGGTGCCCAGCAGGTACCTCCACGCGGAGCCGACGACCTCCATCCCGAGGTCGGCCGCGCCGGGCTCCTCGGAGCAGAATCTCAGCACGGCCCCGATCTCGGGGGCCTCACGTTGCAGCCGGGCGACCCACCCGGTCTGGCGCGCCGTGAACCACTCCGCCTCCGCCTGCCGGAGGCGGGCACGGTGGTGGTCCAGGTGGCGGCGGCGGAAGTCCGGGCGGCTGCCCCGCTCCTGCAGGTGCCGCTCGCCGTACCGGCGCACCGTGCCCAGCATCCGGTAGGTCACCTGGCCGTCGTGATCCTCGCGGCTCAGCACGGACTTGTCTACCAGCGTCGCGACCAGGTCGAGCGCCGCGGCCCGTGGCAGGGTCTCATCGGTGCACACCGCCTCGACGGCGGCCAGGCCGAAGGCGGTCCGGAAGACCGACAGTCGCGCCCACAGCTCCTGCTCCCGATCGCTGCAGAGCTCGTAGCTCCAGTCGATGCCGGCCTGCAGGCTCCGGCGGTGGGGCGGCGAGGTGCGACCCCCGCCCGTCAGGAACGCGAGGCGGTGCTCGTCGAGGCGGTCCAGAATCTGTTCGCAGGTCAGCACCCGTAGGCGGGAGGCCGCCAGTTCGATCGCCAGCGGAATGCCCTCCAGGCGGTGGCAGATGGTGGCGGCGGCCAGGGCGGCGTCGGTGGAAGGCCGGAACGCCCCGAGGACGGAGACGGCGCGATCGGTGAACAACTCCAGCGCGTCGTTGCGCACTCCACCCCCGCTGGTGGAGGAGTCCGGCAGCGGCGCGGGGAGCGGGGGTACCAGGAGGAGGTGCTCACCATCCACTCCCAACGCCTGGCGGCTGGTGGCGACCACCTGGAGGGAGGGGGCCGCCTCCAGGAGGGTCCTGATGAGCAGAGCGGCCGGCTGGAGCACGTGTTCGCAGGTGTCCAGCACGATCAGCGCCCGCTGACTGCGCAGATGTTCGGTCAGGCCTCCGACCGGTGAGACGCCCGGGCCGGGACGCAGGCCGAGGGCGGTCAGCACCGCCAGGGCGACATCCCCCGCGGTGGTGGCCGCTGTCAGGTCGATCAGCCAGGCGCCGGCTGGATAGGAGCGCCGCACGGTCTGGGCGAGGCGCAGTGCGAGTCGGGTCTTGCCGATCCCGCCCGGACCGGTGACGGTCAACAGTCTTGCCTGGCTGAGCAGTTTACGTCCTTGGGCGAGCTCACGCCGCCTGCCGATCAGTCTTGAGGTCTCCGCAGGGAGATTTCCTTCCGCCGGGCCTTTCGCGGCGGCACCGGGCGGCGGGACCGGGGGCCCGGCGGTCGGGTCGGTGGCGGCGCTCGCGACCGCGGATACGGACAGCCCGGCCGGTCGGCCGCTCCGGGGCGCAGAACCGGTGACGTGGGGGGACGAACGGCGGGGCATGCGAGTCCTCTGTCGGGCTGAGCTGGTTTCGAACTACGCCCCAGGTGGAGAACCCACTGCGCCCCCCGTCTCGCAGCGTTGCCAGACCGTTATTCGAATGGCGCTGCCCGGACGTACCGGAGCAGGTCCGGGTGCAGGCCGAACGCGTCGGGCGGAGCTGCGATGCAGGTACCTGGACAGGTATTCGTGCGGGCGCGCGGACGAGGCGGGAACCCCGAGGATGGAGCCCGGGCGTCCGCCGGCCCGGCTGCCCGAGGGGCGAACATCACAAGGGGATATCGGGTCGCCGATCCGCTTGACGCCGACCGTGTGACGAGAGTGTCATGCGTTGAATCATGTTCGACCATGTTTGGTCCTGCGCGATCTCTCGAAGTGCTGTCGCAGGTGCGACACCGAACGGACACCCCACCCCGACACCGTGCCACCGCCGAGCCGCGGCGAGCGCACCAAGGAGCGCCATCGTGTTCCGTACCTACCGTCACCAGACCGCCGCCGTGGGCGTGCTGCTCGTCCTCGGCCTGGCCACCGGCTGCTCCACCGGCCGGGAAGCCTCCACCGCCGATGCCTCGGTCGCCCCGGTGAGCGGGAAGATCTCGATCACCTACCTGCAGAAGCAGGGCGACCAGGAGTACTTCATCGGCGAGGCCGAGGGCGCGAGGGCCAAGGCCGCGGAGCTCGGGATCGACCTCAAGGTGGTGAACCTCGGCAACGACGCCAACAAGACGGTCAGCGAGGTGCAGTCGGCGATCGCGCAGAAGAGCAACGGCCTGATCATCGTGGTCCCGGACCCGGCGGTCGGCCCGCAGGTGGTGCAGACCGCCAGGGACGCCAAGGTCGCCCTGCTCACCTCCGACGACCAGATCTGCGTCACCGGCCCCGAGCCGTCCGCCTGCCCCAAGAGCGACCTGGTGCCGCGGATCGGCTTCTCCGGCGCCCAGATGGGCGGCGAGGTCGGCAAGCGCGCGGGCGAGGAGTACAAGAAGACCGGCTGGAACCAGGCGGACACCCGGGTCATCTCCGCCTGGAAGTACGACGTGACGGTGTGCGCGGACCGGGTGAACGCCGCCAAGGAGGCGTTCATCGACACCGCCGGCGCGAGCATCCAGCGGATCGACGTCGCCACCGACAACACCCCCACCGGGGCGCAGGACAAGGTCGCCGCCGCCGTCACCGCCAACCGCGCCGTCAAGCACTGGGTCGTCCTCGGCTGCAACGACGAGAACGTGCAGGGTGGCGTCACCGCACTGCAGAACGCCGGCTTCAAGGCCGACGACGTGATCGGCGTCGGCCTCGGCGCCTACCTCGCGTGCAAGGACTGGAGTGGCGACAAGCCCACCGGTATGAAGGCCGCCCTGTTCATCAACGGCAGGGACGTCGGGGCGCTGGCCGTCCAGACCATGTACGACAAGCTCAAGAAGTCCAAGGACTTCCCCGCCGAGGCCTTCGCCCCCACCGCCATGGTCGACGCCACCACCTGGAAGACCGCCGGCGTCACCTGCGGCTGAGCTGCTGCGCGAGAACGTCGCGGGCAGCTCCGCACCGCCCGCATCCGCCCTGTCACCGACCCCACGAGGGTGGGCCGCCACCGGCCTCCCCGCACCGACGACCGTTCAGGTGATCATCTGTGACCCAAGCGCGCCAGCAGCCTGTCTGCGCCGAGCTGCCCGACGCCGAACTCGCCGAGCAGATCCGGGCCGGAGCGCCCGTGGCCCGGGAGGCGAGCGAGGAGCTTCGGCGCCGGCACCTACCTCGGACGCTGGACCACGCCCGCCGGTACGCCCGGGGCGAGGAGGCGGCGGCGCAGCTTGCCGGTCAGGCCTTCGTGGAGGAGCTGAAGGAGACGCTCCGGGCCGACCCGCCGAACCGCTCCTGGCGATACGGTCTGCTGACCCAGGTGGACCGGGCCGCCGGTGGCTGGGCCGCCGGGAGCCGCCGCGACCTGCTCGCCGAGCGTTGCACGGCCTTCCTCGACCGCGCTCGGGGGGCAGCTCCGGACGCCGACCGCCGACGAGCCGTCGAGGCGTTCGAGGCGCTTCGGGCGGCCGAGCAGTGCCTGCTCTGGCACGCGGTGGTCGAGCAGGACCCCGCCGAGGTGGTGGCGCTGCACGCGGACCGGCGCCCCGCCGACGTGGCACGCCTCACGGCCCGGGCCCAGGACGCCCTCCGTGGGGCGCTGCTGAGCCGTCATCTGAAGCGGAACGCAGGGTGTCGTCCGTTCGGCCGGATTCTCGAGGTCGCTGTCGGCCGCGCGGAGGTGCGGGAGAACAGCGGCCTCAAGGCTCATATGAGCGGGTGCGCCGCGTGCACCGCCGTGCTGCGAACCCTGGTCGAGTTCGACGAGCATCCCCGCCGGGCGCTGGCCGGGCACCTTCTCGCCTGGGGCGGCGACACCTACGTCGAAGCGCCGGCCGAGCCCGGGGCGGCGCAGACGGCCGAGATGGCCGAGGGGGCCGGAGTCGGACCCGCGGGGCTCGCCGGGCCGGCGCCGTCCCCGGGCGCGGTCCGGGCGGGCTTCGTCGTCGTGGTGCTGGTCGGCGCGGCGGTCGGGGTCGGCTTCTCCTTCTTCCTGCGCGGCGGCGGCGCCGTCCCGGACACCGCCACGGTCGAGCCCCTGCCACCGTTCGGTGACCGCGGCACGATTTCGGCCACCGCGGGCCCCGTGACGTTCCCGTCCTCGTTCGCCTCCCCCACCCCGTCGAGCGATTCCCCCAAGCCCGCCCCGGTTCCGTCCTCGACCCCGACGACGACGCCGTCCAGGACTCCGTCACAGGGACCACCGACGCCGCCCCCGACCCCGGCGCCGCCAGGTCCGATCCAGGTCGGTGTGTGGGCCAGGCTGGTGAACGGTGAGACCGGTCTGTGCCTGGACGTCTACGGCGGTCGGATGCGCAACGACACCGATGTGATCACGATGCCGTGCAGTACTGCGGCGCCGACCCAGCAGTGGATGCTGGACCAGGGTGGCCAACTGCACAACCGTGCCGACTCCCGGTACTGTCTGGACTCCCGCGGCTCCCACGACAAGGGAGTGGGTGTCTGGGTCTGCTCCGGCGAGAACGACATCAATCTTCGGTTCCTCGTCGACGCGGGGGCTCGGCTCCACCCCGTGGTCTCCCCGTCCTACGTGATCGCGCCGGAGTCCAACTCTGCCGGATCCGTCATCTCGTTCATCCCCCCGGTCGGCACCGAGTCCGACCAGGTCTGGTACGCGGGGTAGCCGCGGCACAGCTTCTGCGGTGGGTGAGGTTCGGGGCCATACTGGGCGTCCGCCGACGCAGTGGAGGCCCGACTCCTCGCTCCGTCGTTCCCTGGAGGAGTCCGAGTGTCAGCTCTTCTGGTGTCCGCGCCTTCCCGCGTGCGCGTGGGCCCCGCCCCGGCCCTGGGGATCTTTGTCGGCTACCTGCTCCTGGTGGTCGGGCTGGCGAGGCTGATCGCGCCCGGTGTGAAGTGCACCGAGGTGACCGCCAGCGCGGACAACGTCCTCAAGGCCGTACTGCTGCCGATCGGTATCGTCTCGGTCCTGCTCACCGTGGCGGTGACCGCGCTCGGCTGGTGGCGGCCCGTCATGTCCGAACCGAAGACCCTGGCCGGTGGACCGTGGTCCTACCGGTCGTCGCGGTCGTCGCTCTGATCATCACCGTGCTGACCGGCCACCCCGGAGACTTCGGGGGCGGCCGGCTCACCTGTCTGATCGTCGCCTTCGCCTTCGTGGGCTACAGCGAGGAGTTGATGACCCGCGGAGTTCTCCTGACCGTTTCCGGTCCCGGTTCCGAGAGGTGTGGGCGTGGCTCGCCAGCACCGTCCTCCTCGGCCTGATGCACGGGGTCAACGCCGTCAACGGCCAGGATGCCGCCACCACGATCCGGCAGGTCTTCGGGACCATGGGCATCGGCACGATCTTCTACCTGTGCCGTCGCACGACCGGCACCCTCGTGGCCGGCATGGTCGTCCACGGCCTGTGGGACTTTGCCCTGGTCATCCACTCGGGCCCCGGTGCGGAGCTCAACCAGGCCACGAGCGGGGCGCTCGCATTCTCGGTGATCGAGCTGCTGGCCGTCGTCGTCCTGCTCGCCGGTGTCCGCAGGCTCTGGGGCCGTCCCACCCGCCGTGAACGACCCGCGGACAGCGGGCTCGCATGAGCGCCACGACGCTACCGATGCCGCGCGGCCCCGGCCGCTGCGAAGCCCGGCTCAGCCGAGCGCGAGGAGGCTGACGGCGACGGCGGCGGTGCCCAGGCCGAGGAGTTGGCTCGGGTGGAGGCGTTCGCCGAGGACGGTGCGGGCGAGCAGGACGGTGCCGGCGGGGTAGAGGGCGGTGATCACGGCGACGACGGTGAGGTCGCCGCTGCGGGCGGCGAGCAGGAACAGCAGGTTCGCCACCGAGTCCAGGGCGCCCGCGCCGGCCGACATCGCGTACGCGGGCCGCTCGGTGCCCAGCCTGCGGCGCAGCAGCCCTGCCGCGGCCAGTACGACGGCCGAGGAGACCGCCCGGCCGACGATCAGCGGGGCCACGCCGCTGCCTCGCGGTGCCTGGTGCAGGAAGACCAACTGGAGCGCGATGGCGGCGCCGGCGCCGAAGGCCAGCAGCAGCGCGGTGCGCGAGGGCCGGGCCGAGCCGGTGCCCGGTCCGGCGCTGATCAGCACCACCGCCAGCAGGGCGAGCGGCAGGCCGACCAGGCCGGCGGTACCCAGGTGCTCGCCCTGCAGCAGCCCCACCGCGACGGGCAGCGCCGCGGACACCAGGGCGGTCACCGGCGACAGCACGTTCATCGGGCCGATCGCCAGGGTGCGGTAGAGCAGGGCGAACGCGACGGCCGAGGCCACGCCCGAGGCAGCGCCCCAGCCGATCGCGCCGGCCTCGAACGTGGCGCCGAGGAACGGCCAGAGCAGCAGCTCGACCGCGAGGCTGGCCGGGGCCGCGATCAGGACGGTGCGCAGCACATGGGCCTTGCGGGAGCCGAGGCCGCCGAGGAAGTCGGCGCACCCGTAGGCGAGCGAGCTGCCCAGGGCCAGCAGCAGAGCGATCACGGCGGACCCCTTACGATTCAATGGAACGACCACACGGTACATCAGATCGACCGAAAGGCCCAACCGAACGACCGCGCGGTACATTGAAGTGGTCCAGCAGTGAGGATGGTGATCAGGTGACCGAGACGGCGGCAGCCCTGCGGACGGTCGCGCACAACGTCCGGGCGGCCCGTACCCGGGCGGGCCTGACCCTGGAGGAGCTCGGCCGGCGGGCCCAGGTCAGCAAGGGTGCGCTGGTGGGGCTGGAGAAGGCCCAGGGCAACCCCAACCTGGCCACCCTGGTCCGGCTGGCCGACACCCTCGGCATCTCGGTGTCCGCCCTGATGCAGGGGCCGCCCGAGGGTCGGGTCCGGGTCGTGGCCGCCGAGGAGGTGGAGCCGTTGTGGCGGGGGCCGCGGGGCGGTGCGGCCCGGCTGATGCTGACCACCGCGGGCCCGGCGCCGGTCGAGCTGTGGCGCTGGCGGCTGGAGCCGGGCGAGGAGTACCCCAGCCATCCCCACCGGCCCGGGGTCGTGGAGACCGTCAGTGTCACCGCTGGCCGGATGACCCTGGTCGTCGACGGCACCGAGTACACCGTGGAGGCCGGCCGGACGGCCACCTTCGACGGCGACACCGTCCACACCTACCGCGGCGCGGGCACCGAGGCCTGCCACCTGATCATGACGGTCCAGCTTCCCCCGGGCCCCGTCACCTGACCCTCGAAGGGTCCGATCCGCTCCGAGGGTGCCGGCACCGGCCGCTGGGCCCGGCCGGCGTACGAGGCCGGCGGCCGGACCGGATCTGCGAACGGCGGGACTGCGTCCACCGTGCCCTGCCCCGTCCCGCGGCAGCCGCGGTGACCGGCCGCCGTGGCGCCCGGGTCGGTCGCCGACGACCGATCAGGCCCGCTGCGATGTGACGTACGCGCCATTGACCGGGTCTTTCGCCCGTCGCCATGATGGGCCGTCATGTTGTGACTCCGCGGTCGGGGGAAGTCCGGTTCGAATCCGGCGCTGACCCGCAACGGTAGGCCGCCGACGGCTGTCGGCGGCGAGCCCGAACACCCGGCGGCGGAGGTGTGTCCACTCCTCCCGTCGTGGTCTGCGGGCCGGAGCTCCGAGGGCTGTCCGGTCGCGCACCGCCGTCCTCCGGGCCCCTGCGTCCAGGCCCGGAAAGGCCTTCCATGCCCGCGCTCCGCCGCTCCCTCGGCCTGCTCGCGACACCCGCGCTCGCCCTCGCGACCGTGCTCCCGGCCGCCACGGCCGCCCAGGCCGCCCCCACCTCGGCCGCCACCGTCCGCCCCGACGCCGCCGCGGCCGGCTGGCTGGCCCGCCAACTGGTCGACGGTGACCACTTCGAGGCCGTCCTCGACGGCGCCCACTACCCCGACCAGGGTCTGACCGTCGACGCCGTGCTGGCCTTCGCCGCCTCCCACAGCTCCGACCGGGCCGCCGCGAAGGCCACCACCTGGCTGGCGAAGCCGGAGATCATCACCGGCTACCTCGGCGACGGCACCACCGAGGCGTACGCCGGCGCCACCGCCAAGCTGCTGCTCGCGGTCGAGGTCCGCGGCGAGAACCCGGCCGCCTTCGGCGGTGTCGACCTCCCCGCCCGGCTCCGCTCGCTGCAGACCCCGAACGGCCGGTTCTCGGACCGCTCCCAGTGGGGCGACTACAGCAACGTCTTCGGCCAGTCCCTGGCCCTGATCGCGCTGCAGCGCACCCACGCCGGCGCCCCGGCCGCCGCGGTCGACTTCCTGGCCTCCGCCCAGTGCGCGGACGGCGGCTTCCCGATCTCCTTCGGCCAGGCCACCTGCACCGGCGACCCGGACGCCACCGCGCTCGCGGTCCAGGCCCTCGCCGCCGCCGGCCGCCCGGCCGAGGCCGCCGCCGGCCTCGGCCGGCTGACCGCCCACCAGAACGCCGACGGCGGCTTCGCGGCCGCGGGCGCCACCACCTCCAACGCCAACACCACCGGCCTGGCCACCGAGGCGCTGCTGTCCACCGGCCGCCTCGGCGCCGGCCTCAAGGGCTGGAGCAGCCTGGTCAAGCTCCAGCAGGGCTGCGCCGCCGACCCGGCCGTCCGCGGCGCGGTCGCCTACGACGCCAACGGCTTCAACGCCGGCAACGGCGCCCGGGCCACCGCACAGGCCGTCCTCGGCCTGGCCGGCACCCCGCTGGCCACCCTCACCGCGCACGGCGCCCGCCCCGCCGCGCCCGTGCTCGCCTGCCCGGCGACCACCCGCTGAACGTCCTGACCCTGCAAGGAGCTTCCGCATGAACGACACCCGCACCCCGGCCCGCCCGGCCCGCCGCACGCTCGGTTCGATCGCCGCCGCCGCGGCGCTGACCGCCGGCCTGCTCGGCGTCTGCGCCGCCCAGGCCCCGCAGGCGCAGGCCGCGGCCTGCACCGGCACCACCGGCGTCACCGTGGTGGTCGACTTCACCGCCGTCGGCGGTGGCATCCAGACCGGCTGCGCCCCCGGCGACCCGGCCACCGGCCTCGCCGCGCTCACCGGCGCCGGCTTCTCGTGGGCCTTCCACCCGCGCTTCCCCGGCTTCGTGTGCAAGATCAACTCGCTGCCGACCACCTGCACCAACCCCACCGGCAGCGCCTACTGGTCCTACTGGCACGCCCAGCACGGCGGCGCCTGGTCGTACAGCGGCCTCGGCGCGGGCAGCTACAACCCCGCCCCCGGCGACGTCGAGGGCTGGGCCTTCGGCGCCGGCACCCAGCCGGGCATCACGGCGCCCTGACACCCCGTGCGGACACCGCTGCCCCGGCCCCGCGCGAACGCGGGCCGGGGCACCGGCGGTTGCCGGCAGCCGCGGCTCAGCGGCACAGGGCCGTGTCCACGAGACGCTCGATGTGCTGGACGGCCGCCGCGTCGGACGGCTGGGTGGTCACCGCGATGTCGGCGGCGCGGCCGCCCTCGGTGACGCCGCCCCGGGTCTCGTACCCGGTGATGCTGCCGCCGTGACCCCAGTAGACCCCGCCGCAGGACAGCGGCCGGCTGACCAGCCCCAGCCCGTAGCGGGTACCGGGAGGGAAGGGGAGGCCGGCGGGCACGGTGGTGCGCATCTCGGCGAGCTGGGCCGGCGGGAGGAGGTCGCCGGCCAGGAGCGCGGTGAAGAACCGGTTGAGGTCGGAGTTGGTGGAGACCACCTGCCCCGCCGCCCAGGCCCAGGAGGGGTCCAGTTCGGTGCCGTCGCGCAGCGGCGCGCCGGGTGATTCCTGGTAGTAGCCCTTGGGGTGGGGTTCCCGGATGGCCACCTCGCCGGGGGCGGGGAAGTAGGTGTGGCGCAGCCCGATGCGCTTGACGATGCGCCGGTCGACCTCCTCGCCCAGCGGCCGGCCGGTGACCTTCTCGACGATCAGGCCGGCCAGCACGTAGTTGGTGTTGCTGTACGCCCACTTCGCCCCCGGGGCGAAGTCCGCCGGGTGCTGGAGCGCGAGGCCGAGCAGTTCGTGGGGCTCGTAGTACCGGATCTCGTCGGAGAGGTGGTCGGTGTAGTTGGGGAGTCCGCTGGTCTGCTGGAGGAGTTGACGGACGGTGATGCGGCGCCCGTCGATCCCGTCCCCGCGGACCAGGCCGGGCAGGTAGGTGTCGACGGGGGCGTCGAGGCAGATCCTCCCCGCACCGACCAGTTGCAGCACGACCACCGCGGTGAACGTCTTGGTGTTGCTGCCGATCCGCACCTGGCCGTCGACCGGCACGGTCGTACCGGTGGCCAGGTCGCCGACCCCCGCGGTGTACGTACGGGTGCGGCCGGACCGGTCCTTGACGCTCGCCAGCGCGGCGGGCAGGCCGTCGGTGCGCACCAGCGCGTCCAGGCCCTGCTGGACGGTGTCCGGCCGGGTGGCGGCGGATGCCGCGGGCGCCGCCAGCACACCCGCCGTCACGACGGCCGCGGCCAGCGCGGCCGCGGCCGGCAGCGCCCCGCGCCGACCACCCCGCCGCTGCCGGGAGGAACGGAACCTCTGCCATGCCTGCTCACGCACGAGCCAACTCCTACCGGGTCGTTGGGACACCACCGGTGTCCGCCGGGCCCAGCATCTCCGGCGCCGAGCGACGAGGGCGATCCTGCTGGCCCCCAGCTCCGGGTAGGGGTAGCCCCCGGGTGCGGCCGTCCGCGGGAGCGGGTTGCTCACGCGGTCCCGCGACTTGGCGCGGACACTCACAGCGGCAATGATCGCGGCAAGGGGAGTGCGGTGGCCCCGCCGATGATCGCTGCCCCGCCGTTCCCCAGCCGTCCGCCGTCCCATGGACCCATCGAGGAGCCACGTATGAAGGGGAGCCCCCGTCGCGTCGGCGCGGCGCTGCAGATCGACCGGCTCGAGACCGTCGACCGGGCCGAGGCCGAGGTCGTCGTCCGCTGCCTCGACGGGCCGGTCCGCCTGGGTGCCCGCTTCGGGCGTATCCGGGGCGAGGTGCCGGGAACGATCGACCTGGAGTTGACCCGCGCCATCGTCTACGGGCGGTCGGTCGAGGCGCTCGACACCGGTCTCACGGCGCTGGTGACCCTTCGCGGGGCGGGTGTTCACCACCTGCTGCCGGGCAGCCTGGCCGGCGGCTGGCAGGTCGTCGAGGGCGCCGACCCGGCGCCATGAGTCGGCGACCGGGACCCTTCCGGCGGGCGGGGTCAGCCGGCGGCGGCCGCTCGGCGGCGGTGGAGGCGGCGGTGGAGGTGGCGGTCGGCGAGCAGGGCCGTGGCGAGGGCGGCCGGTCGGGGCGGCGGTGACGGACATGAGGTGCCGGAGCGCGCCGTCTTCGTGCCGGGCACCGTCAACATCCTGGTCGTCGTACCCGCTGCGGTGTCCGACGCAGGTCTGGTGAACCTGCTCGCCACCGCCACCGCCACCGAGGCAAAGGTGCAGGCGCTGCTGGACGCCGGGTACGACCGCTCCGGGACGCCGTCGGAGGCGGTCTGCGTGGCGGTGCGCCAGCCGCGGCCGGGGTCGGGCGTGGAGCCGTTCGGCGGACCGCGCTCGCGGTGGGGCGCCCGGGTCGCCCGCGCCGTCCACGCCGCCGTGCGTGCGGGCGCGGAGGCGGACCGCGCGCGCCGGGTCCGGGGACCGGTGCCCGACCACGCGCGGCCGAGGCCCGGCTGCCGCCGGACCTGCGACCTGGACCCGGGCCGGGTCGATGCCGGCGGCGTACGCGTTGAGGGTGGCGCGCTCGTAGTCGGTGACCACGGGCGAGGCGCTCGGCCAGCCGGTGGCGGCCAGCTGGTCGCGGTAGACGGTGCGGGCGTTCTTGCTGGTGTCGCCGCCGGGGGTGACGTCGACCGCGGCGGTGCCGGCGGCCGCCAGCGCGCCGAACGCCCACTCGTTGGACAGGCCGCCCCCGGTGACGTAGCTGCCGTCGGCGGCCTGCAGCGACTTCAGATAGGTCACGCCGGTGCTCTTGGAGGTGGACATCTGGGCGGGGGACGCGGTGGCCCGGGCCGGCACGGCGGACAGCAGCAGGGCGCCGCTCGCCAGCGCGACGACGGTGGCGGAGGAGAGACGGAAGGGCACGGTCGGGCTCCTTGGGTGGCGGGCGCCGACCGGACCCGGGCGGCGGCCCGCGGAGGACCGCGTGCCGGCGGGGCGGCCGCCGCCCGGATCGCGTGGGCCGGCTTTCGCTCGTGGTGCGCGCCGGGCGGGCATTCGGGCTCGGAGCGTCGAACCGCCCCACACCGCTGCGCGTCAGCCCTGGATTCGCACCAGGTTCCCCCACTCGGCCACCCGGGACGCTATCGCACGTCAGGCCCGCTCACGAGGTGTCGAAGGCGACATGACGCCTCGTTGACTCCCCGCTCGGCGCCATGGTCTGATGAACCGGTTTTCATCCTCGGCAGTCAGGGGAAGCCGGTCGAAGTCCGGCGCTGACCCGCAACCGTAGACCCGCCCTTCGCGGCGGGTGAGCCGGAATGCCTGCGCCGAGGGGCAAGTCAGCAACACGTGCGTCGTCGCGGACTACGACGCGGTCCGGACCGGACCCCTTCACCTGGGCCCGGTCGGCTGCGCCGTCGTACCCCGCCTCGACCGACCTGGGAGTCGCCGGTGAGGGTCAGCAGCATTCGTACGAGTCAGGGCAGCCGGGGCCGCGGTCTCGCCTCCCTGCTGCTCGCCAGCGCCATCGCGGTCTCCGCGGGCACCACCGTGCTGCTCGGCCACCCCAGCAGGGCGGCCGCGGACCCGATCGAGGAGTGCACGGCCACCACCGGGGCCGTGGTCGCCGTCGACTTCGGCCACTGGGGCGGCAGCGTCGTGCGGGGCTGCGACGCCCACCCCACCACCGGTATGAACCTGCTGCACAACGCCGGGTTCACCACCGCCGGCACCGAGCACGACGGCCCCGCCTTCATCTGCCGGCTCGGCAGCGGCACCTTCGGCAGCGGCACCCAGTACCCGACCCCGGCCGAGGAGCCCTGCGTCAACACCCCGCAGGCCGCCGCCTACTGGTCGTACTGGATCGCCGAGCCCGGCCGGGACACCTGGTCCTACAGCCAGTTCGGCGCCGGCACCCAGAAGCCGAAGCCGGGCGAGGTGGAGGCCTGGGTGTACGGCGGGACCGACATCGGCGGCACCGGCGGGGCGCCCTCGTTCACCCCGGGTTCGGTCCGGGCGAAGAACACCGCCAGCCCTTCCGCGTCCGCGTCCGCGTCCGCATCGGCATCCGCGTCGGCCTCCCCGAGCCCGACCGGTCCGCCGCCCGCCACCGGTGACCCCGCCGCCGCCGCGGCGGCCTGGCTCGCCGGCCAACTCGTCGACGGCGACCACATGGAGAACTGGGCCTTCGAGGGCCCCGACCTCCCCAGGACCTCCCTCACCGCCATCGCCCTCGCCGCCGCCGGCAGCCAGGACCCGGCCCTGCGCAAGGTGGTCGCGTTCCTCCAGGCGCACGCCGACGCCTTCCTGCTCCCCGACGGCCCGCACGGCAGGCCCGACTCCCGCGCCGCCGCCCTGCTGGCCCTCGTCGCCGAGAGCACCGGCGGCAACCCCCGCGCGTTCGGCGGCCACGACCTGCTCGCCGCGCTGACCGACCACGTCTGCGCCGCGGCCGGCGAGGACGGGAAGTGCACCGCTGCGGGCGACTTCCTCGGCGCCGCGTCCCCCTGGGTCCAGGCGCTCGGCGTCATCGCCCTGCTGCGCGGCGAGGTCGCCCCGCCCGCCGCCACCCTGAGCCGCTTCGACGCGCTCCGCTGCGCCGACGGCGGGATCGCCGGGGCGATGATCGTCGAGGGCGGGAACTGCGAGTCCGACCCCGCCAACACCGCGCTCGCCGTGCTGGCGCTGGGCAGGGCGGGCGGCCACGACCGACTGGTGCGGCAGGCCGCCGACCGGCTCGCCGCGGGCCACCAGGCCGACGGCTCCTACCTCCCGTACGTCGGCGCCTCCGGCGGCGACACCTCCAGCACCGCCGGCGCGGCCCAGGGGCTGCGGGCCACCGGCCACGCCACCGAGCAGGCCGCCGCGAAGAGTTGGCTCGCCGCCCGGCAGCACCAGGACGGCGGTTTCGGCCCGGACGAGTGGACCACCGACTCGGACCCGGCCGCCACCGAGCAGGCGATCCTGGCCCTCACCGGCACCGACCCGGTGAGCGTCCGGCACGACCTCGGCGGCACCACCACCCCGACCCCGCAGCCCAGCCGCACGCCCGACCTGGTCAAGGGCAGCTCCTACCTGACCGACCCGGCCCACCTGATCGACGGTCACTACTACGAGGCCTTCCCGACCTTCGGCGACTTCGGCCTCACCATCGACGGCGCCTACGCGCTCGCCGCCACCGGCACCGACGACGCCGCCCTGCGCAAGATCGTCGACTTCCTCGACCAGCAGGGCAAGGACGCCAACGACCGGACCGTCAACGACTGGACGGGTGTCGGCACCGAGTACGCCGGTGGCGGCTCGATCGGCAAGGAGGCACTGCTCGCCGAGGTGGTCGGCCGCGACCCGCGCGCCTTCGGCGGCCACGACCTGATCGCCGCGCTCGCCCAGGCGGTCTGCGCCCACGTCGACGCCGACACCGGCTGCGCGGAGGCGGGCAACTACACCTGGGCCACCTCGGTGTTCTCGCAGTCCCTGGGCGTGCTGGCCCAGCTGCGCGCCGGGGACGCCGAGCACGCCGCCGCGCCGATCGCCTACCTGAAGAGCCTGCAGGCCGCCAACGGCTCCTGGCCCAGCCTCATCCCGGCCACCGGGGACTCCGACGTGGACAGCACCGCGATGGCCGTGATGGCCCTGGCGCTCGTCCCCGGCGACGAGGCGGCCAAGGCCGTCGACCGGGGCCTCGCCTGGCTGGCCACCCAGCAGCAGGCCGACGGCGGCTTCCCCGGCGCGGCCGGCGACTCCACCAACTCGGCCGCCCTCGCCGTCCAGGGCATGACGCTGCGCCAGGGCACGTACGCCGGGCAGATCGCCAAGGCGATCGAGTTCCTGGCCGGCCGGCAGAACGCCGACGGCGGGTTCAACGTCGCCTCCGCCGGGCAGCAGGGCTCCGACGTCCGGGCCTCCACCCAGGCGCTCGGCGGTGTCACCGGCATCTCCTTCGGCACGCTGCACCGGGACCTCGGCACCACCACGCCGACCCCGACCGGATCGCCGTCCGCCTCGGCCTCGCCGTCCGCGTCCGCCTCCGGGTCGCCGTCGCCGTCCGCCTCGGCGTCCCCGAGCGGCAGCGGCTCCGCCTCGCCCGCGCCGAGCAGCTCCGGTGCCACCGGCCGGGGCCCGGCCACGACCACGGCGCCCGTGCCCTCCGACACCCGGACCTTGAGCGGCACCGGCGACTCGGCCGACGCCGAGGACTCCAGCCTCGCCTGGACCGGCACCGACGTGCTCGGCCTGGTGATCCCGGCCCTGCTGCTCACCGCGGCGGGCGGCGGGGTCCTGGTCGCCACCCGCCGGCGTACGGCGGCCGCCACCGGGCGGCACCGGTGATCCGCCGCGCCCGGCGCGCCCTCGCCCGCGCCACCGCCGCCCTGGCACTCGCCCTCGGCGGGGCCGCGGCGGGCGCCGCCCCGGCAGCGGCCGCCCCGCTGCCGATCGAGCAGTGCACCACCACCTCCGGCGTCGTGCTGGCCGTGGACCTCGGCCACTGGGGCGGCCCGCTGCTGCGCTCCTGCGGCACCACGCCCACCACCGGCTACGCCCTGCTCAACCAGGGCGGTTGGAAGACCGCCGGCACCGGCCACGACGGCCCGGCGTTCATCTGCCGGATCGGCTACAGCGGGTTCCAGGGCGGCAAGCAGTACCCGACGCCCGATCAGGAGAAGTGCGTGCTGACCCCGCCGGCCACGGCGTACTGGTCGTACTGGCACGCCGACCCGGGTCAGAACACCTGGTCCTACAGCCAGCTCGGGGCGATGAGCTACCAGCCCAAGCCCGGCAGCGTCGATCTGTGGATCTTCGGCGGGACCAACATCGAGGGCACCGAAGGCCGGCCGACCTTCTCGCCCGACACCGTCCGCGCCCACAACCCGCCGCCCGGCGCCGGCGCCGGCCAGAGCACCGCGCCCAGGCCCCCGTCGACCCCGCCCGCCGGCGGCGGGTCGGGCGGCGGCTCGGACGGGAGCAGCAGGGGCGGCGGCGCCAGGACGCCCCCGGCCGCCACCACCCCGCAGCCGGGCACCTCCCCGAGCGGCACCGCCCCGGCCGGGCCCACCACCTCCGAGAGCGCCCCGGCCCCCTCGGACGCGCCCACCGGCGCTGCTTCCGCCGCCCCCGCCGCACCGACCGACCCGGCGACCCCGAGCACGGGCACCACCGTGGTGGACGCGGCCCCGGCCGCCGACGCCCCGCACTCGGCGGGCTCGATCGCCCCCGCGGTGACCGGTGCCGCCATCGTGGTGGCACTCGGCGCCGCCACCGCGGTCGCCGCGCTGCGCCGCCGACGACGGGCCGAGTGATCCGGTGCCCCAGCTCGACCGGAACACCGCCGGCCGCCGTGTGCCGCGCGACCTCCATCCGTTCGCCTGGTGGATCTGGGCGCTCGCGCTCGCCACCGCCGCCAGCCGCACCACCAACCCGCTGCTGCTCTTCCTGGTGCTCGCCGTGCTCGGCTACGTGGTCACCGCCCGCCGCACCGAGGCGCCGTGGGCCCGGGGCTTCACGTACTACCTGTGGCTGGCGCTGACCGTGGTGGCGATCCGGGTGGCCTTCCGCTGCGTCTTCGCGACCGGCATCACCCCGCACGACCACCTGATCTTCTCCCTCCCGCACATCCCGACCCCCGCCTGGTACGCGGGCATCCGGATCGGCGGTCCGGTCTCGCTCGAGGCCACCCTGTCGGCCGCCACCGACGGCCTGCGGCTGGCCTGCCTGCTGTGCTGCATCGGCGCGGCCAACACCCTGGCCAACCCCAAGCGCGCCCTGCGGGTGCTGCCCGGGGCGCTGTACGAGCTCGGGGTCGCCGTCACGGTGTCCGTCAGCGTCGCCCCGCAACTGGTGCAGAGCGTCCAGCGGGTGGTGCGGGCGCGGCGGCTGCGGGCCGGCCGGAGCAAGGGCATCCGTGCTCTGCGCAGCATCGTCGTCCCGGTCCTGGAGGACGCGCTGGAGCGCTCGCTGCACCTGGCCGCCGCGATGGACTCCCGGGGCTACGGCCGCTCGGGCACCGCCACCCGGGCCTCCCGGCGGGCCACCGGGGCGCTGATGCTGCTCGGCATGGGCGGCCTGTGCGCCGGCGTGTACGGGCTGCTCGACGGCACCGCGCCGCCGCTGCTGGGCCTGCCCGCGCTGGCGGCGGGCTCGGCGCTGTGCGCCGGGGGCCTGGCGCTCGGCGGGCGCCGGGTGCGGCGCACCACCTACCGGCCGGATCCGTGGCGGGCCGCCGAGTGGGGCGTCGCGGGCTGCGGGGTGAGCGCTGCCGTGCTGCTCTCGGTCAGCGTGGGGTACTCCGCCACCGACCTCAACCCGTCCCTGTACCCGCTGAGTTGGCCGACCCTGCCGGTGGTGCCGGTGCTGGCCGTGCTGCTCGCCGGCGCCGCCGGGGTGCTCTCCCCGCCGCCCGGCCGCACACCCGCGCCCGCCGCCCTGCCCGGCCGGCGGCCCGCCGGCCCCGCGACCGGCACCGACCGCACCCGCACCGAGGTGACCAAGTGATCCGCTTCGACCAGGTCAGCGTGGTGTACGACGGCGACCGTGCCCCCGTGCTGCGCGACGTCGACCTGCACATCCCCGAGGGCGAACTCTGCCTGGTGGTCGGCCGCACCGGGGCCGGCAAGTCCACCCTGCTGGGTGCGGTCAACGGCCTGGTGCCGCACTTCACCGGCGGCACCCTGCACGGCCGGGTGACGGTGGACGGCCGCGACACCGCCGACCACCCACCGCGCGAACTCGCGGACGTGGTCGGCGTGGTGGGCCAGGACCCGCTGGCCGGGTTCGTCACCGACACCGTCGAGGAGGAGCTCGCCTACGCGATGGAGCAGCTGGCGGTCGCGCCGGAGGTGATGCGTAAGCGGGTCGAGGAGACCCTCGATCTGCTCGGCCTCGCCGACCTGCGCCACCGCGCGCTGCACGAGCTCTCCGGCGGGCAGCAGCAGCGGGTCGCGATCGGCTCGGTGCTCACCGCGCATCCGCGGATCCTGGTGCTGGACGAGCCCACCTCCGCCCTCGACCCGAGCGCGGCCGAGGAGGTGCTGGCGGCCGTCACCCGCCTGGTGCACGACCTCGGCGTCACCGTGTTGCTCGCCGAGCACCGGCTGGAGCGCGTCGTCCAGTACGCGGACCGGGTCGCCCACCTGCCCGGTGACGGTACCGTGCGCTACGGGCCGCCCGCCGAGATCTTCGCCGACACGGCGATCGCCCCGCCGGTGGTCGACCTCGGCCGCCTGGCCGGCTGGCGACCGCTGCCGCTGTCGGTCCGCGACGCCCGCCGGGCCGCCGCACCGCTGCGCGAGCGGCTGACCGGGCACCCCGTCCCGCCGCCGCGCCGGGAGCCGGTCGAGGGCCCGACGGTGCTGTCCGCGCAGCGGGTCGTGGTGCGCCACGGTCAGGTGGTCGCCGTCCGCGAGGTCGGCCTGGAGCTGCGGGCGGGCCAGATCACCGCGCTGATGGGGCGCAACGGCTCCGGCAAGTCCTCGCTGCTCTGGGCCCTGCAGGGCTCCGGCCCCCGGCAGGGCGGCAGCGTCCGGGTCACCCGGGCGGGCGGCGGAGCGGCGAGCGATCCCAAGAAGGTCTCCGCGGCCGAGGCCCGACGGCTGGTCGGCCTGGTCCCGCAGACCCCGACCGACCTGCTGTACCTGGAGTCGGTGGCCCAGGAGCTCGACCGGAGCGACCTGGACGCCGGCCCGGACGCCGATCGGACGGCCCGGCAGATCCTCGACCGCCTCGCCCCCGGCATCCCCGACGACAGTCACCCCCGGGACCTCTCCGAGGGACAGAAACTGGCCCTGGTGCTGGCGATCCAGCTGGCCGCCGCGCCGGAGGTGGTGCTGCTGGACGAGCCCACCCGAGGGCTGGACCACCCCGGGAAGGAGGCACTGATCGGCATCGTCGACCGGCTGGCGGCCGAGGGCCGCACCGTCGTGGTCTGCACCCACGACGTCGAGTTCGTCGCCGCCGCCGCGGACCGGGTGGTGGTGATGGCCGAGGGCGAGATCGTCGCCGACGGCCCCACCGCCGAGGTGATCGTGGCCTCGCCCACCTTCGCCCCGCAGACCGCCAAGATCCTCGCCCCGCTGCCCTACCTGACGGTCGGCCAGGTCGGGCAGGCGCTGGTGGCGTCGGGGGCCGCCCGGTGACCGCCGCCCGGGTCGCCGTGCGGATCCCCGGCCGGGCCCGTCTCGTGGTGGCGCTCGCCGCCTTCGTCGGCCTGACCGCCTTCACCTGGCCGTTCGTCGTCGCGCCGGGGACGTTCGGGTCCACCTACGCGCCGCCGCTGATCTTCGGAGCCCTGCTGGTGCTGGTCCTCGCCGTGGTGATCGCCGAGATCTCCGCCGGCGGCATCGACGCCAAGGCCCTCGCCATGCTCGGGGTGCTGTCCGCGGTCAACGCCGGCCTGCGCCCGCTCGGCGCCGGGACGGCCGGTGTGGAGACGGTCTTCTTCATCCTGGTGCTGGCCGGGCGGGTGTTCGGCCCCGGGTTCGGCTTCACCCTCGGCTGCACCTCGCTGTTCGCCTCCGCGATCATCACCGGCGGGGTCGGGCCCTGGATGCCCTACCAGATGTTCGGCTGCGCCTTCGTCGGCCTGATCGCCGGGCTGCTGCCACGGCTGCGCGGACGGGCCGAGGTGCTGATGCTGGCCGGGTACGGGGCCGTCTCCGGCTACCTCTTCGGCTTCCTGCTCAACCTCTCCTTCTGGCCGTTCTCCACCGACCCGAACAGCTCGATCGCCTACCTGCCGGGCCTGCCCTTCACCGAGCAGTGGCACCGCTACCTGCTCTTCGACCTGGCCACCTCGCTCGGCTGGGACACCGGACGCGCCGTCACCACCGGCCTGTGCGTGCTGATCGTGGGCCCCGCCGTCCTCACCGTCTTCCGCCGGGCGGCCCGCCGGGCCAACTTCGAGGCACCCGTCCGCTTCGCCCCGCACGGGACAGAGTGACACCGGTACGGCCGCGTGGTCGTCAACGCCGAATGTTCGGGGGCGATTTCGGCAATGCGCCGCGGCGCCCCGGGGGAGCGAATCCGGCGGCCGGCGCTGAATCGGCCTCCGCCGGGAGGCCGGGGAATTCCGGCGGGCGCGGCGGACCTCGGGCGCGCTGAACGCGGGCGGCGGAGCGGGCCGTTCGCGGTGCCGCGGTGGGGGCGCCCGGTGATTGCCCGTTCCCTCGTGGGCGGCTGCCCGGGAACGGGGATTGTTTCGTCGGGTACACGCCACCTCTCCAGGTCGGCGGCAAGGCGCCCGCCGCACGCCGCCCGGCGCGGTGGCGATCAGCGGCGCCACCTGTGGCTCCGGCCGTCCGGCGAGCGGCGCGGCCGGGCCGTGATCCGCGCTGCCGACCGATCCGCCGGGCCGCCGGGAAGGTCGGGCGGCAGCAGCGATTCCGGGCCGGCGGAACATCGATCCGGTACGCACGGCCATCGCCCGCTCCGCCATTTCGCCGAGCGATCCGACGCTGCGTCAGTGCACGGATCGACGGGTGGGGGCGATCGGTGATTTCCTCCCGGCGAGGCCGCTCCGCGCCGGCGGAACGCCCCGTCGTGCGGGCGGACCGCCCGGGGGGCCGGGGGGCCGATTCGCCACCGTGGAGCGCCATCTGATGAATGGTCACGCGAATTGCCGGAGCATTGACATGACTCGGTGCCGTTGCGAGAGTTGGCCCCGTCCGGAGCGTGCCGGTGCGACACTGCCGGTCGGCCGTCCGGCCACGCACCCGAGCGATGGTGGAGAGCCGAATCCGGATGAGCCCTGACCGCGAACCGACGAGCCGGCCCCGCCCCGGGGCCGGGTGCACCCGTGGCCCGGCCCACCGGTCCGCCACGCTCCGGTTCGCCGACCCGGTTCATCCGTAAGGCGGGTGACCGCCGCGCCGCCCCACCCGGGCGGTTGCCGCGGAGTCTTGCGGCCGGGGCGCCACGCGCGCCGCCCGGCCTTCGACCGCTTCCCTGTGAGGATCACGATGAGCATACCCACGACGCGCGAACCCACCGACCCGACGATCCCCGGCGGCCCGCTGCGCCGGATGTGCTGGATCTTCCCCGATCGGGAGTCGAGTCGGGCGACCGCGATGTGGCAGGACTTCTTCTGGAACCTCTACGCGGAGGTCGCCGAGAGCCTGGGGATGACCTGGACCAGGCACTCGCCCGACGCGGTGACGGTCGACGCCACCGTGCCCGGCCGGCCCCGGGTCTACGTCGACGACCAGCTGGTCACCCCGCAGGACACCCTCTTCGTGACCGCGCTCTACTCGCTGCCGTACCAGTCGATGGACATCTTCAACCAGTACGCGCTGTACGCGGTGCTCGAACAGAGCGGCTTCTACCTGCCCTTCCCGCCGCAGGTCTCGCTCATCGGCAACGACAAGCTTGCCACCATCCTCCACCTGCACGACTCCCCGGTGCCCGCGATCCCGACCATTCGGATCGGCACCGGCCGGGACATCGGCAAGCACCTCTACGAGGTGGCCCTGGAGCACCTGACCTACCCGGCGATCGTCAAGCCGGCCGGCTGGTGCGGTGGCGGCGGGGTCAACCTGGCGCGCAACGCCGAGGAGATCCGCGGCCTGGCCAGCCTGGCCCAGGGCGGCGACACCTCCCTGGTGATCCAGCCCTATCTCGGCGACGGCACGATCGACTACCGGGTCTACGTGGTCGACGGGAAGCCGTACGCCCTGATGAAGCGCACCCCGCTGCCGGGTTCGCCGGTGGCCAACGCCAGCCGGGGCGGGCTGATGGAGTTCCCCCCGGTGCCGGCGGAACTGGCCGCGGCGACCGCCTACTTCGCGGAGAAGTTCCCGATCCCGTTCTTCTGCGTGGACTTCCTCTTCGACGGCGAGCGGTTCTGGTTCTCCGAGCTCGAACCGGACGGCGTGATCGCCCCGGACTACGACGATCCGCAGCGCACGCTCCAGCGGGACGTCACCCGGGCCCGCTTCGTCGCCTACCGGGACGCCCACGCCAAGTGGCTGGCCAACGGCGGCGACGGCCCGGCGGTAGCGCTCGGCCCGAAGGACGCGAAGGACGCGAAGGACGCGAAGGAGGCGACGAGATGACCGGGTTCTCGCTGTCACCGGAGGCGGCCGAGCCGCGGCTGCAGGTCGCCCGGCACTCGCTGGAGCTGCTGCGCACCGTGCCCGCGCTGGCACCGCGCTACGAGGGCCGGCCCGAGCCGCGTACCCTCGACGACCTCGCCGCGCTGGCGCCGCTGGTGAAGGACGACCTCAACGTGGCCCTGGCGCACCTGGAGCCCAAGGCCGAGCAGGGCGCCACCTGGCTGTTCCAGAGCGGCGGCAGCACCGGCGCGCCCAAGGTCGGCTACGCGCCCACCGGCTTCTACATGAGCGGTGTGCACGCGCACTGGCAGCCGCTGGACCGCGCGGACGTCTTCGTCAACGCCTGGGGCGCCGGCCGGATGTGGGGCGCGCACTTCCTGGTCGCCGCACTGGCCGACCTCTCGGAGTGTCAGGTCATCGCGCTCGGCTCGGTCACCAGGGAGGAGTACGCCGACTGGCTGGCGTTCTTCGTCGACCGCAAGGTCACCGCGATCGGCGGGACGCCGAGCGTGCTGCGGATGTGGTTCGCCGAGGCGCGGGCGGCCGGGCTGAGCCTGCCGGCCCTGCGCAAGGTGCTCTGGCTGGGCGAGGCGTGGCAGCCCCAACTGGCCGACGACATGGCGGTGGTCGCCCCGCGGGCGCGCCGCTGGGGCATGTTCGGCAGCACCGAGACCTGGGTGGTCGGGACCAACACCCCCGACTGCCCGGCCGACACCTTCCACCCGCTGCCCGAGCAGCTGGTGCACGTCGGCGAGGACGACCTGCTGGACTTCACCACGCTCGACCCGCGGATGCTGAACCCCGTGCTGCGCTACCGGACCGGTGACGCCGGCCGGTTGGTGGCCTGCCCGTGCGGACGGCCGGGCCGGGCGATGCAGGTGCTGGGCCGCCGGGACAGCGTGGTGCAGGTACGGGGCCTGGGGCTGCACGTGGACCAGGTCATCGCGCGGGTGGAACGGGAGCAGGGGGTCTCCCGGGCCCAGATCCTGATCACCGAGGACCGGGGCCGGGCCACCGGGGTCGACGTCCTGCTGCTGACCGACCAGGGCGCCGCGGTCGACACCGAGCGGCTGCGCAAGGACCTGCTGTCCGCGACCTTCACCCTGAGCACCGCCTTCCAGCACGATCCGGAGTCCGTCCGGGTGCGCCGGGTCGACGCGCTGATCAGCAACGAACGGACCGGCAAGACCGCCGGGTTCGTCGTCCGGGAGGAGTCGTGAAGCCGCGACGGCCCGCCGCGCTGGGGCGCGGGTTCAACCTGTTCTGGGCCGGCCAGACGGTGAGCACGGTCGGCGACCGGGTGACCGTCTTCGTGGTGCCGACCCTGATGATCTTCGTGCTGCACGCGAGCGCGCTCCAGGTGGGCATCGTGGCGATGGCCCAGTACCTGGGCATCCCGCTGCTCGGCCCGGTGGCCGGCGTGCTGGTCGACCGGTGGGACAAGCGCCGGACGATGCTCGTCTGCGACCTGCTCCGGCTGGTGGCGGTGGCGGTCATCCCGCTGGCGTACTGGCAGGGGTGGCTCTCGACGCCGCTGCTGGTCGGCTGCGTGGCGGTGATCAGCGGCGCGACCATCTTCTTCAACGTCGGCTACCTGGTGGCCGTCCCGGCGGTGGTGGAGGAGGAGCACCTCGTCCGCGCCTATGCCCGCCTGGAGGGCAGTGGCTCGGTCTCCGAGGTGGCCGGGCCGTCGATCGCGGCCGGCCTCTACAGCGCGCTCGGGGTGGCAGCCCTGCTGGTGGACGCGGCCAGCTACCTGGTCTCGGCGGTGTGCTTCCGCTTCATGCGCCCCTGGGGCGAGCGGACGGTGGTGGCGGGCACCGTCCGGGAGCGGCTGACGGCGGGCTTCCGGCTGAACTGGGCCGACCCGGTGCTGCGCCGGGTGGTGATCGCGGCGGTGACGCTGAACTCCGGCGGTCCGGTCTTCGTCACCGTGCTGCCGGTCCTCGCCTACCGGGGGCTCGGGCTGTCGGTCGGCGCCTTCGGCACGGCCATGTCGGTCGCGGCGGTGGGCGCCCTGGTCGGCGCCGTGGTCGCCCCGAGGATCAGCCAACGGCTGGGCACCGGACGGACGTTGGCCTGGTCGCTGCTGCTGCACTGCCTGGTCGGTCTCGGTGTGCTCGCCGCGCCCGCGCTGCCGGCCGGGCCGGTGATCGCGGTGACGATGGGCTGCTACGGCTTCTTCATGTCCTGCATCAACGTGTGCAGCGCGCCCACCCGGCAGTCGCGGATGTCGGCGCAGCACCAGGGCGTGATGCACGCCGCGTTCCGGACGGTGACCTGGGGCGTGATCCCGCTGGCCGCGCTGGTCGGCGGGCTGGCCGTCACCGTGCTGACCGGACCGCTGGGCATCCTGGGCGCGGCCCGGGCGGTGATGGCCGGCGGCACGCTGCTCGCCGCCTGCTCGTTCCTGGCCGCGGTGCGGATCCAGCCGCTGCTGGACGCGGCGAAGGCCGAGACGGCGCCGCAGGCCGCTCCGGTGGAGGGCACCGGGCCCGCCGAGGGCACCGAGCCCGCGCTCGCGGACCGTGCGTCATGACGGCGGAACACGGGATCGTGCTGATCACCGGGTGCTCCTCGGGCATCGGGCTGGCCACCGCGGTCGCCGCGGCGCGGGCCGGGTTCACCACGGTGGCGACCATGCGGGAGCCGGGCCGGGCCCGGCCGCTGCGTGAGGCGGCGCAGCGGGCCGGCGTGACGGTGGACGTCCGCCGCCTGGACGTGACCGACCCGGACTCCGTCGCGGCCTGCGTCGGCGGCGTGGAGCGCGATTACGGCCGGCTGGACGCGGTGGTCAACAACGCCGGGATCTCCAACTTCGACCCCACCCTGGAGATGTCGACGACGGCGGCGCTGCGGGCCAACCTGGAGGTGAACTTCTTCGGCGTGATCGAGGTCAGCCGGGCCGCCATGCCGCTGCTGCGGGCCGGCGGGGGCCGTCTGATCACCATCGGCAGCGTGCACGGGGTGGTCGGCCAGCCGTTCAACGAGGCCTACTGCGCGGCCAAGTTCGCCGTGGAGGGCTTCATGGAGAGCCTCGCGCCGGTCGCCGGCGCGCACGGGGTGGCGGTGTCCCTGGTGGTGCCGGGTTTCGTGGCCGACACCTCCTTCGGGGTCTTCCCGGACATCGACCGCGCGAGCGTCCAGGCCGCCTCCGGTCCGTACGCGCCGACCTTCGCCGACTACATCGACTGGGTCGGCGGCCAGGGCTGGGAGACGGCCGGACAGCTGGCGCACGAGGTCGCCGAGGTGGTGGTGCGGACCCTGCGCGCCGAGCGGCCGGCCTTCCGGGTGCCCGCCAACGACTGGGCCGCCGCGTACCTGGCGCACAAGCTCGCCGACCGGGACGGCTCGACCGTGCAGCGGCTCGCCCGTACCTGGATCGGGCGGCCGGAAGCCCCGGACCTCCCAGCAGCCCCCGAGCAGGATTCCCACGCGCCGAAAGCCTCCGAGGAGTAGGAGAAGCAGTGCCCGCGAAATCGCTTCAAGAGCTGGTCGACCACGCCCGGACGCACTCGCCGTTCTACGCCGAGGCGTACCGCGACGTGCCGCGGACGGTCGCGCACCTCACCCAGCTCCCGATCATCGACCAGGCCGCCTTCTGGGCCGCGAACACCTGGCCGGACAACCGCCTGCTGACCGGTCCACTGTCCGACGCCGGCGTCTACAAGACCGGTGGCACCACCGGCGCACCGAAGCTCTCGCCCTGGTCCCGGACGGAGCACGCCGACTCGGTGACGGCGTTCGGCGCCGGCATGGTCCGGGCCGGGCTCAGGCCGGGGCACCGGGTGGCCAACCTGTTCTGCGCCGGCGAGCTGTACGGCGGCTTCCTCTACATCGAGAACGCCCTGCACCACGCCCCGGTGGACAACGTCCGGCTGCCGGTCGGCGGGACCGCCTCCGAGGACTACATCGCCGACCTGATCGGCACCTTCGGCGTGCACGTGCTGGCGGGCGAGCCGATGAAACTCAGCGCGGTGGCCGAACGCCTGGTCCAGCGCGGGGAGGTGGCCGACTCGGTGGAACTGCTGCTGTTCGGCGGCGACCTGCTCTTCGACGACCTGCGGCCGATCCTGTCGCGGGCCTTCCCCAAGGCCGCCGTCTCGTCGGTGGGCTACGCCTCGGTGGACGCCGGACTGGTCGGCAGTCCGGTGCCGGGCGACGACGTCCGGGTGCACGAGGCCTTCCCGAACCGGACGCTGGTGGAGCTCGTCGACGACGTCACCGGCGCGCCGATCACCTCCCCGGGCGTGCCCGGCCGGGTGCTGGTGACCAACCTGTTCCGCACCCTGATGCCGATCATCCGCTACCCGGCCGGCGATCGCGCCGAGTGGGTCGACCCCGAGTGCCGGCGCTTCCGGATCCTCGGCCGGTCGATCGAGGGGGCCCGGGTGGGGACGGTCGCGATGCCGACCGAGGACATCCGGGCCGTGCTCATCGCCGCCGACCCCGGACGGTTCATCGCCGGGATGCAGATGGTGCAGCGCCGCTGGGACGGCCGGGACGGCCTCATCCTGCGGCTGGGCCACACCGAGGAGCCGCCCGCGGACCTGGGCGACCGGTTGATCGAGGCCGTCTACCGGGCCCGCCCGCTGTACCCGGCGGAGGTGGCCTCCGGAGCCGTCCACCACCTGCTCGTCGAGTGGGTGCCGCGCTCCGAGCTGGTCACCAACCCGCGGACCGGCAAGCTCCAGCAGGTGCTGGACGAGCGCCCGCCCGCCTGACCCCCGCCGGCCTTACCCCGGGCGGGCGGGCGCCGGGGCGGGGCCGGAGGTCCGTGCACGGTGAGTGACCGTCAGGTGGCGGGCCGCGCGGGGGAGTAGACCGCCGGCGGCCCGCCCTGGGCGGCCCGGGCGGCCGGGGCGGGCGCCCCGGGCCGGGTCCGGACAGCCGTGTTGATCAGCGAGGACGCTCCGGCCGGCGGCCCCTTCGCGGGGCCCGGGCGGCCGGAGCGGCGGAGTGGGGCGGGGCCGGGCGGGGCATGCGGGTGGAATGTAACGTCGCGTGAACTATCAGCCGAGGTTTCGTGGTTGATATGCGATATGACTAATATCCACCCGTCAATGTTCTTACCAGACACGGTCATCGGCAACGGCGGCCGCCGTCTCCAAGGAGAATGCCCTGCGCGCGCGTGCGTCTCGGCGGATCGCCCCAACGAAGCAGGGGGCGGTGGCCGAGTCGTCGGCTCCCACGGCCTCCCGACGGACCACCCGGACCCGCCGCCGGTCCCGGATGTCCCTGCGGTCCGCACTGCTGATCCTGGCCGTGGTGCCGGGTCTCGCCCTGGCCGCGCTCTGGGCGGCGACCACCGGCGAGACCTTCATCAGCTTCCAGCGGATGGCCGCCCAGGGGCAGCTGGCCCAGCAGGCCGGCCAGCCGTCCAACATCGTGTACTACAACCTCCAGGAGGAGCGCCGGCTCAGCGCCGAGGCGATCGCCAAGCCCGGCAGCGTCGGCGACCAGCTGCGCGATCAGCGCCGCAAGACCGACGAGGCGATCGCCACCTTCGAGAAGCTGTCCGGGGTCACCGCCTCCGACGCGCCCGCCGAGGTGCGCGACGCGGTCCTCCAGGCCCGGCAGGCGATGGGCCGCCTCGACGCCCAGCGGGCCGCCGTGGACGAGGGCGGCTCGGCCGACCGGCAGGCCACGGTCTACCGCTACTACACCGACCTGATCGCGGTCGACCTGCGGCTGTTCACCGCCCTCAGCCATGTCGACGACGGCAAGGTCACCACCATCTCCCAGCCGCTGATCGGGCTGTTCTGGACCAAGGAGATGATCTCCCGCTCGGACGCGCTGCTGGCCCGCGGCTGGCCGGCCGGCAAGCTCTCCGTCCAGGACTACCAGCAGGTCCAGCAAGCCGTGAACGAGCAGCCGTTCCGCTACGGCACCGAGGTGGCGCCCTACCTGTCGCCGGCCGAGACCGCGATGTGGCAGGAGATCGTCAGGAGCCCGGCCTGGCAGGCCAAGACCGAGGTCGAGCAGGCCCTGCTGAAGCCCACCGCGGCCGATCCGGCCGGCACCGTGGCGCTCGCGCCCAACCAGCAGAAGTGGCGCCAGGCCATGGACCAGCTGACCCCCAAGCTGGTCGCCCTGATGGAGTCCAGGACCAGCAGCGTGGTCGACGTCGGCCTCGGCTCGATCACCCACCTGCTGCTGACCGTGGTGCTCACCAGCGTGATCGGCCTGTTCGCGGTCGTCGCGGTGATCGTCACCACCTGGCGGCTGACCCGCTCGATGCGCCGCCGGATCACCGAACTCCAGGAGCGCGCCGAGCAGTTGGAGCGCACCCTGCCGGAGGTGGTGGAGCGCCTCGCCCAGGGCGAGCAGATCGACGCCGCCGCCGAGGCGGCCGCCATCGAGGACGAGCCGCAGGCCGGCACCGGCGACGAGCTCTCCCGGCTGGGCGCGGCGCTCGACCTCGCCCGCTCCAGCGCGATCGCCGCCGCCGTGCGCCAGGCCGACCAGCACCGCGGCTTCGAGAAGCTGCTCCAGCGGATCGCCCGCCGCACCCAGCTGCTGATCGGCCAGCAGCTGCGCAAGCTGGACGAGCTGGAGCGCCGGCACGAGGACCCGGAGGTGCTGGAGGGCCTCTTCGACCTCGACCACCTCACCGCGCGCCTGCGCCGCTACGAGGAGAACCTGGTGATCCTGGCCGGCGGCACCCCGCACCGGCGTTGGCGCAAGCCGGTCCCGCTGCTGGACGTGCTGCGCGCCGCCCAGGGCGAGGTCCAGGACTACACCCGGGTGGTGCTCGACCTCGACGGCAGTCCCTGGCTGTCGGAGCGTGCGGTCGGCCCGGTCGCGCACATCGTGGCCGAGCTGATCGAGAACGCGCTGAGCTTCTCCCCGCCGCCCACCCCGGTGGAGGTCCGGGCCGGCGCCGTCGGCCGCGGCCTGGCGATCGAGGTCGAGGACCGCGGCCTCGGCATGGACGAGGAGCAACTGGCCGCGGCCAACGAGCTGATGAGCCGGCCGCCCCGACTGGACGTGCTCGCGCACACCGAGGACATCCGGCTGGGCTTCCACGTGATCTCCCGGCTGGCCGCCCACCACGGGCTGCGGGTCGAGTTCCGTCCCTCGGCGTTCGGCGGCACCCGGGCGATCCTGCTGCTCCCGGACGCCCTGCTGGTCCCGCCGCCCGGGCTGCGCGCGGTGCCGGACGTCGCGCCCACCGACGCGCTGCCGACCCGCTCCCGCGGCGAGGCGCTGGCCCGGGCCACCGCCCCCGAGCTGCCCCCGGGCCCGCTCGGGCAGGAGCATCGCCGCCCGGTCGCCGAACTCCCGTACGCCGGCGGGCAGGAGTCCCTCCGCCCGGTGCCGGAACTGCCCCACGGCGGACCGCCCTCGTACGGCGAGCCGTTCGCACCCGCGGAGCCCTTCGCGCCGGCCGACCCGTACGCCCCGGCCGACCCGTACGCCCCGGCCGACCCCTTCGCGCCGGGCGACCCCTTCGCGCCGGGCGACCCCTACACCCCGAGCACGCCGCCCCGGTGGCAGCAGCCCGAGCCGCCGGCCCCCGCGCCGCAGAGCGAGCCGCCGCTGCCCCGCCGGGTCCGCCAGGCCAGCCTGGTGGACGAGCTGCGGATCGCCTCGGACGAGCCCAGGACCCGCCCGAGACCGCCCCGTTGGGACGAGAACCCGATGCTCCGACCGGCTCCCCGCCGGGCCGGCGCGGCGATCGGGGCGTTCCAGCGGCGGTCCAGGGCGGCCCGGGAGAACCCGGGAGCGTTCGAGAACCTCGCCGCCCCCGGGCAGGAAACCCCCATCCCTACGACGGAAGACCGGTCATGACGCGCACCACCGCCACCCATCAGGATCTCGACTGGCTGCTCGACGGCCTCGTGGACTCGGTGCCCGGGACCAGAAACGCCGTCCTGCTCTCCGACGACGGCTTGGTGGTCAGCCACTCGCGGAGCATCGAGCGCGCGGACGCGGAGCGGCTGGCCGCCGTCGCCACCGGCCAGCAGAGCCTGGCGCGCGGGGTCGGCCAGCTCTTCGACGGCGGCCCGGTGCACCAGGTCATCGTCGAGCTGGCCGAGCTGTGGCTGTTCGTCATCACCGCCGGCCAGGGCACCCACCTCGCGGTGACCGCCTCCCAGGAGGTCGACGCCGAGCTGATGTCGCTGGCCATGCACAAGCTGGTGCAGCAGGTCGGCCAGAAGCTCAGCACCCCGGTCCGCGGCGAGTTCGACGCCTTCGGGGCCCGCGGCGGGGGGCTGGGGTGACCCCGCCGCCGCACTGGTACGAGGAGTCGCAGGCCGAGGACGACGCGGCGGACTCGATGGTCCGCCCGTACACCGTGACCCGGGGCCGCACAGCCCCGGAGCGGGACGACTTCAGCCTGATCACGGTGCTGACCACGGCCCGGGACCAGAGCGGCGAACACCCGGCGGCGGCCCGGCCGGGCGTGCGCGGGCTCCAGCCGGAGCACCGGGTGGTGCTGGAGCGCTGCCGGCGCTCCGCCGCCCTGGCCGAGGTCGCCGCCGAACTGCGGCTGCCGGTCTCGCTGGCCAAGATCCTGGTGGCCGACCTGGTCGCCCAGGGGCTGCTGCTGGCCCGGGCCCCGCTCGCGGTCGCCGTCGGCGGCCGGGCCGACCTCGGACTGCTCACCGCCGTGCGCGAGGGCCTGAGACGGCTCTGACCCGCGTCCACCTCCCCGCCCGCCCCACCGACCGGCCGCCGGCCCCACCGCGCGACCGGCCGAGACACCCTGTGAGTGAGATGACAGACAGCCAGGCGGCCCAGGCCGCCGTGAAGATCCTGATCGCGGGCGGCTTCGGGGTGGGCAAGACCACCATGGTCGGCGCGGTCAGCGAGGTCGCCCCGCTGCGCACCGAGGAGTACCTGACCCGGGCCAGCGAGGGCGTCGACGACCTGGCGGGGATCGACCGCAAGGACACCACCACGGTGGCCCTGGACTTCGGCCGGATCACCGTCAGCCCCGAGCTGGTGGTCTACCTGTTCGGCACCCCGGGCCAGGAGCGGTTCTGGTTCATGTGGAACGACCTGGTCAACGGCGCCCTCGGCGGGGTGGTGATCGCCGACACCCGGCGGCTGGAGAGCAGCTTCGCCTCGATCGACTTCTTCGAGAGCCGGGGCATCCCGTTCGTGGTCGCGATCAACTGCTTCCACGGCCGCAACACCCGCAGCGCGCAGGAGATCCGGGCCGCCCTGGACCTGGACCCGCACATCCCGCTGCTGGTCGGCGACGTCCGCGAGCGGACCTTCGGCCGGGACGCGCTGCTCGCGCTGGTCGACCACCTGATGGCCCTGCCCGACCCGGCCCCGGTCGGCTGACCGCTGTTCCCGTCCTCGCCCGGCCCTCGACCTCCACGGAGACACTGACATGGCAACCCCCCTGCGCGTCCTGATCCACGGTGGCGGCATCGGCGGCCTCACGCTGGCCACCGCCCTCGCCCGGCGCGGCCACCTGGTCCGCGTCGCCGAGCTGCGCGGCGAGCTGGACGCCCTCGGCGTCGGCATCATCCAGCCCTCCAACGCGCTGCACGTGATGCGCGAGATCGGCGTGCTCGACGACTGCCTGGCGGCCGGGTTCGCCTGGGACACCCTGACCATCTGCGACCCGGTGGGCAACACCCTCGCCAAGATCCCGCAGCCCCGGATGGCGGAGGCGCCCGCCAGCCTCGGCATCCCGCGCCCGGCCCTGGCCGCCGTGCTCGGCGCGGCCGCCACCGCGGCCGGCGCCGAGCTCACCTTCGGCACCACCATCACCGAACTGGCCGACGACGGCGCGGGGGTGGACGTCACGCTCGCCGACGGCAGCACCGGCCGCTGGGACCTGGTGGTCGGCTTCGACGGGATCGGTTCCCCGCTGCGCAGGCGGCTGTACGGCGAGCGCTACGCCCCCGAGTACACCGGCTTCGCCAACTGGCGGGTCACCGTGCCCCGGCAGCCCGAGGTGCAGGGCGTGCTGATGAGCACCGGCGACCGCACCGCCAAGGCCCTGCTCACCCCGATCACGGACGAACTGATGTACCTGGGCGCGGTCTTCGCCGAGGCCGAGGACTTCCGGCCGGACCCGGAGCGCGCGCACCGGCAGCTGGCCGAGCGGCTCGCCGCCTTCGCCGGCCCGGTCGCCGAGGCGCTCACCGAGGTCACCGACCCCGCCGCGGTGGTGTACTCGCGGATCTCCCAGGTCACCGTCGAGGAGCCCTGGCACGTGGGCCGGGTGGTGCTGGCCGGTGACGCCGCGCACGCCTCCACCCCGCACCTGGCCCAGGGCGCGGCGATGGCCGTCGAGGACGCCCTGGTGCTGGCCCGGTCGCTGGAGGAGGAGGCCGACCTCCCTGCCGCGCTCGCCGCCTGGCAGGCCCGGCGGCGCCCGCGCGCGATGTGGGTGCAGAACCTCTCCCGGGCCGTGCTCAAGCAGGAGACCGGCACCCCGACCACGCCCGAGGAGGACGAGCTGCTGAAGATCGGCATCCCCGGCGCGGCGCACGTCCTGGTCCGGCCCTACTGACCTCCGCCCCGGGCCGCGGGCCCGCTGCCGCCGTCCCTCACCGGCCGCCGGCAGCGGGCCCGTGGCCGTGGGCGCCGTCGAGCGCGGCCCAGCCGGAGAGTTTCACCCGGGCGCCGCGCCCGAGTTCGGCCGCGAGCGCCTGCTCGCGCCGGTCGATGGCCAGCCAGTCCGCGTAGCTCACCGGCCGCACGCCGCGCTCCGCGAGCAGCTCGGTCAGCCGCGGCCTCGCCCCGGCCCCGCGCGGCGCCGCCGCACCGTCCGGCGCCGGATCGGCGAGCAGGGCGCGGACCGTCTGCGCCGCGTCGGACTTGTTGGAGCCGATCACACCGGTGGGCCCCCGCTTGAGCCAGCCGACCACGTACTCGCCCGGCCGCGCCCGGCCGTCGGGGCCGAGCACCCGCCCCTCGTCGTTGGGCACCACCGCCCGGCGCTCGTCGAAGGGCACGCCGGGCAGCGGGGCGCTGCGGTAGCCGACCGAGCGGAGCACCAGCTGCACCGGAAGGGTGCGGTACCGGCCGGTGCCGACCAGCCGGCCCGAGGCGTCCAGCCCGGTCCGCTCCAGGCGCAGGGCGCGCACCCGGTCGGTGCCCAGGATCTCCACCGGCTGTTGCCAGAAGCCGACCGTCACCCGGCGCGGACGGCCCTCGGGCACGCGGTCGGCCCACTGCGCGAGCACGGCGAGGTTGTCCCGGACCCGGCGGTCCTCCCGGGCCAGCCGGGTGCTCTCCCCGGTCGGGTCGAAGGCGTCGAGGTCGAGGTCGGCGCGGTCCACCACGACCTCGCCGGCCGGCAGCGCGCCGAGCGCGCGCAGTTCCCTGGTGGTGAACCTGGCCTGGGCGGGCCCGCGGCGTCCGACGAGGTGGATCCGCCGGACCCGGCTGGCGGCCAGCGCGGCGAGCACCGGCTCGGGCACGTCGGTGGCCCGGAAGTCGACGGCCGGCCTGGCGAGCACCCGGGCCACGTCGAGCGCCACGTTGCCGGTGCCGATCACCGCGACCGACTCGACGCCCAGGTCGAACCCGGCGGGGCCGGCGTCGGGGTGCCCGCAGTACCAGCGGACGAACTCGGCGGCCGCGGCGCTGCCCGGCAGCTCCTCGCCGGGGATCCGCAACCGTCGGTCCCCGGGCGCGCCGGTGGCGTAGACCACGGCGTCGTAGCAGGTCAGCAGGTGTTCGCGGGTCAGGTCCCGGCCGAAGCACAGGCCGCCGAGGAACCGCACCCGCGGGTCTTCGAGCACCCGGCGCAGGTAGTCGGCGATCGACCTGATCGAGGGATGGTCGGGGGCCACGCCGTAGCGCACCAGCCCGTAGGGGGTCGGCAGCCGCTCCAGGACGTCCACCTCGACCTCGCCCCGGCCCGCCGCCCCGGCCTGCTTCACCAGGGCCTCCGCCGTGTAGAGGCCGGCCGGGCCCGAGCCGACCACGGCGACCCGCAGGCCGGTCGGGGCAGCCGCCGACGGCCCCCGCACCGCTGCTGACCCCCCGGCGGCCGTACCCGGCGGTGGCACCATGCCTCCATGGTCCCACCGCGGGGCCGGGAGGCACGAAGACCCCGTCCGGGCTCGAGCGCCGGTGGACGGGGTCTTCGCAGGGTGGCGGCCGTCAGCCCTTGCGGGCCTTGGTGTCGCCGGTGAGCTGGGGGAGGACGGTGAAGAGGTCTCCGACGATGCCGTAGTCGACGAGTTCGAAGATGGGGGCTTCGGGGTCCTTGTTGACGGC
>NZ_JBFAQT010000005.1:0-287060 GCF_040678895.1 Kitasatospora sp. NPDC049258 | reverse complement strand
ACCCCACCCCGGCTAGCGACCACTGAGGGCGGGGCGGGCCGCGTGGCCGCGTTGTTTCACGTGAAACAACGCGGCACACCGGCCGTTGGCGTGTCCCGGGCGGCCGGGCGGCGGACCCGGCGCCCGGCGGCGGCGACAAACCGGGCGAACGGTGCGATTCTCGGCGCATGACGACGCTTCCGTTCGAGGACACCGAAGACTTCTCCGACGCCGAGCGCGGCCTGGTGGACACCCTCTCCCCCGCGGTCGTCACCGGCGAGGGCGGCCGGGTGGTCTGGGACAACGACGCCTACGCCTTCCTCGCCGGGGAGTGCCCCGACACCGCCGACCCCAGCCTGTGGCGCCAGGGGCAGCTCGCCGCCAAGCAGGGGCTGTTCCTGGTCACCGAGGGGATCTACCAGGTCCGCGGGCTGGACCTGTCCAACATGACGCTGGTCGAGGGCGACCGGGGCGTGATCGTCATCGACCCGCTGATCTCCGCCGAGACGGCCGCCGCCGCGCTCGCGCTGTACCGCCGCAACCGCGGGGACCGGCCGGTCACCGGGCTGATCTACACCCACTCGCACGGCGACCACTTCGGCGGCGCCCGCGGCGTCCTGCCGCACGGCCACGAGCCGGTGCCGGTGATCGCTCCGGCCGGCTTCCTGGAGCACGCCGCCAGCGAGAACGTGTACGCCGGCACCGCGATGAGCCGGCGCGCGGTCTACATGTACGGCGCCCGGCTGCCCAAGGCGCCGGACGGCCAGATCGGCTGCGGGCTCGGCATGACCACCTCCACCGGCACCATCACCCTGATCCCGCCCACGGTGGACATCACCCGCACCGGGCAGCAGGAGGTGGTCGACGGGGTCCGGATCGTCTTCCAGCTCACCCCGGGCACCGAGGCGCCGGCCGAGATGAACTTCCACTTCCCCGAGCGCCGCGCGCTGTGCCTGGCCGAGAACGCCACCCACACCATGCACAACGTGCTCACCCTGCGCGGCGCGGTGGTCCGCGACGCCCGGATCTGGGCCCGCTACCTGGACGAGGCGCTGCGGCTGTTCGGCGCCGACAGCGACGTCTCCTTCGCCTCGCACCACTGGCCGACCTGGGGCGGCGAGCGGATCGCCCGGTACCTGGCCGAGCAGCGCGACCTGTACGCGTACCTGCACGACCAGACCCTGCGGCTGCTCAACCGGGGCCTCACCGGCCCGGAGATCGCCGAGACGGTCCAGCTGCCCCCCGCGCTGGAGCGCACCTGGGCGGTGCGCGGCTACTACGGCTCGCTCAGCCACAACGTGAAGGCGGTCTACCAGCGCTACATGGGCTGGTACGACGGCAACCCGGCCAACCTCTGGCCGCACCCGCCCACCGAGCAGGCCAAGCGCTACGTGGACGTGCTCGGCGGCATCGGGGCGACCGTCGCCAAGGCCCAGGGGTACGCCGACATCGGCGACCTGCGGTTCGCCGCCACCCTGCTGAACCACGCGGTCTTCGCCGAGCCGGAGCACCAGGCGGCCCGGGACGCGCTCGCCGCGGTCTACGAGCGGCTGGGACACGGCGCGGAGAACGGCACCTGGCGCAACTTCTACCTGACCGCCGCGATGGAGCTGCGCGGCACCTTTGCCGCGGTCGACCTGGACGTCAGCAATCCGGAGCTGGCGATGGCCCTCGACGTCGACCAGCTGATCGACTCGATGGCGGTGCGGATCGACGGGCCGCGCGCCTGGGACACCGCGCTCACCGTCGACCTGCTGGTCACCGACCAGCGGCGCGGCTGGCGGCTGACCCTCTCCAACGGGGCGCTGACCCACCACAGCGCACCGGCCGGGCAGCCGCTCGGGCCGGGCCCGGCCGCCCTCACCCTGACCCTGACCAAGCCGCAGCTGCTGGGCCTGCTGGCCGGCGGCGGCCTGGACGGGATCGGCCGCAGCGGCGACCCGCAGGCGTTCGCCACGCTGGTGTCCCTCCTGGAGACCCCGGACCCGAACTTCCCGATCGTCACCCCCTGACCGGAGCGGGACCGACCGCAGCGGAACCGACCGGAGCAGGACAGGATCCGACCGGAGCAGGACATGACGGAGCCCCGGGCCCCCGTCACACGGGGCCGCGGGGCTCGGTCGGACAGGCTCAGCCCTTGCGGTGGCGGCCGCCCGCCACCTGGTGCTGCTCCTCCTCCACGGCGACCGCGGCCGCCTTCTTCTTCTTCCGCTCGCGGAGCACCTCGAAGATGATCGGGGAGATCGAGATCAGGATGATCAGCGCCATCGCCGGGATCAGGTACTTGTCGATCACGGGGGCCAGCGAGTCACCGGTGAAGTAGCCGATCAGCAGCATGGACTCGGTCCACAGCACACCACCGACCACGTTCCACACGAAGAAGGTCTTGGCGGGCATCTCCAGGGTGCCGGCGACCGGGTTCAGGAAGGTGCGCACGACCGGGATGAAGCGGGCGATCACCACCGCCTTGGCCGGGCCGAACTTGTCGAAGTACTCCTCCGCCTTGACCACGAAGTCGCGCCGGAAGATCTTCGACTCCGGCTTGTCGAAGAGCCGTGGGCCGACCTTGGCCCCGAAGAAGTGGCCGAGCTGCGCGCCCGCGACGGCGCAGATCGGAGCGCCGATCAGCAGCACCGCGATCGGCAGCCGGGCACCCTCCCCCAGCACCGAGGAGGCCGCGCCCGAGGCGGCGACGCCGGCCAGGATCAGCAGCGAGTCACCCGGGAAGAAGAAACCGATCAGCAGGCCGGTCTCGGCGAAGATGATCGCGAGCAGTCCGATCGCGCCCAGTGACGAGATCAGCGACTTCGCGTCGAGCACATTGACGGCGAGCTGGTTGAAGGTGTCCACGCGCGCAGGATAGCGCCCCCTGATGACGGGACGCTGCGGAGAGCCGGTGGCCGCACCCACGACCTCCGTCCCAAGTGGCGGGCCGCCGGGTGTCCCGGGCCCCGAGTCTGGGAAGATGACACCGGTGTCCGGCCCGCGGTCGTGGACCACCCTCTTCCCGCGCCGCGTCGGACCCGTCGATCCTGGTACCACCAAGCCGTACCGCTGAGTCGCGTCGGCCCGGTGCCACACGTCGTACCACTGGCGTATCGAGCATCGGACAGCGTCGTCCGATCGCCCCACACCGACAGGAGCGGATTCGCATGCCCATCGCAACTCCCGAGGTCTACAACGAGATGCTCGACCGGGCCAAGGCGGGCAAGTTCGCCTACCCGGCCATCAACGTCACCTCGTCCCAGACGCTGCACGCCGCCCTGCGTGGCTTCGCCGAGGCCGAGAGCGACGGCATCATCCAGATCTCCACGGGTGGTGCGGAGTTCCTGGGTGGCCAGCACAACAAGGACATGGTGACCGGCGCCGTCGCGCTCGCCGAGTTCGCGCACATCGTGGCCGCCAAGTACGACGTCACCGTGGCGCTGCACACCGACCACTGCCCCAAGGACAAGCTGGACGGCTACGTCCGCCCGCTGCTGGCGGTCTCCGCCGAGCGCGTCGCCAAGGGCCTGAACCCGCTGTTCCAGTCGCACATGTGGGACGGCTCCGCCGAGACCCTGGCCGACAACCTGGCCATCGGCCGGGAGCTGCTGGCCCAGGCCGTCGCCGCCAAGATCATCCTTGAGGTCGAGATCACCCCGACCGGCGGCGAGGAGGACGGTGTCTCGCACGAGATCAACGACGAGCTGTACACCACCGTCAACGACGCCGTCCGCACCGCCGAGGCCCTCGGCCTGGGCGAGCAGGGCCGCTACCTGCTGGCCGCCTCGTTCGGCAACGTGCACGGCGTCTACAAGCCCGGCAACGTCGTGCTGAAGCCGGAGCTGCTGCGCGAGCTGCAGGACGCGATCGGCAAGCAGTACGGCAAGACCGACCCGTTCGACTTCGTCTTCCACGGCGGCTCGGGCTCCACCGCCGAGGAGATCGCCACCGCGCTGGAGAACGGCGTGGTGAAGATGAACCTCGACACCGACACCCAGTACGCCTTCACCCGCCCGGTCGTGGACCACGTGTTCCGCAACTACGACGGCGTGCTGAAGGTCGACGGCGAGGTCGGCAAGAAGAACACCTACGACCCCCGCACCTGGGGCAAGCTGGCCGAGGCCGGCATGGCCGCCCGCGTGCTGGAGGCCGCCCAGCAGCTGCGCTCGGCGGGCAACCGCATCAAGTAGGGCCCACCACCGGTGCCCCCGGACGGCTCGCGCCGTCCGGGGGCACCGGCGTCTTCGCCCGACCCCCGGTCAGTGGTTGACTGGGGCCCATGAGCATTCACGAGAACCTGCTCGGCGGACCGCCGCCGACCCACCTGCCGGCCGAGACCGGCCCGCTGGAGCTGCTGGCCTCGGGTGCCACACCCGCCGAGGTCGCGGCCAAGTTCCCGACCTCCTCGCTCGCCTGGGCGCAGCTGGCCGACGACGCCTTCGTCGCGGGCCGGACCATCGAGTCCTACGCCTACGCCCGCACCGGCTACCACCGCGGTCTGGACGCGCTGCGCCGGGCCGGCTGGAAGGGCCACGGCCCGGTGCCGTGGGAGCACGAGCCGAACCGCGGCTTCCTGCGCGCGCTGCACGCGCTGGCCCGGGCGGCCGGCGCGATCGAGGAGAAGGACGAGTTTGAGCGCTGCACGCAGTTCCTGCGCGACAGCTCGCCGACCGCCGCCGACACCCTCGGCTGACCTGCCGGTACTTCGCGGCCGACCGGCCGAAAGCCTCCGCCGCCCGGGCCTGCCCGGGCGGCGGAGGGCTGTCCGGGGCCGGGGCCCGAGCCCGCGGGGCCGGGGCCCGGCGGCGGGGCTCAGTCCTGCCGGCCCGCCTGCAGGCGGTCGGTGAAGGTGGCCAGCCGGGTGCCCTGGTAGCGGGCGGCGGCGAGGAGCTCCTCGGTCGGGGCGCCGGCGCCGGAGGGGTGGGCGGCGCCGTACGGGTTGCCGTAGGCGGCGAACACGGACGGGTCGGTGTAGCCGGGCGGGATGATGATGGTGCCCCAGTGGTACAGGGTGTTGTAGAGCGCCAGCAGGGTGGACTCGTTGCCGCCGTGCACGTTCTGGGCGCTGGCGAAGGCGGTGGCCGGCTTGTCCTGCAGCTTGCCCTGGTACCAGAGGCCGCCGGTGGTGTCGAGGAACTGCTTGAGCTGGGCGGCCACGTTGCCGAACCGGGTCGGGGTGCCGAAGGCGTAGGCGTCGGCCCACAGCAGGTCCTCGTGCGAGGCGACCGGCACGTCCGCGGTGGCGTCCAGGTGCGCGCGCCAGGCGGGGTTGGCGTCGATGGCGTCCTCGGGCGCCAGCTCGGCGACCCGGCGCAGCCGGACCTCGGCGCCGGCCTTCACGGCCCCCTCGGCCACCGCCTCGGCGAGCTGGTGGACGCTGCCGGTGGCGGAGTAGTAGATGACTGCGACCTTGCTGGCCATGAGAGTTGATCCCCCTGTGCGATGGGCTGCTGCCGGACGTGCGCTGGTCAACCTTGCGGCACGCGCGGCGCGGTGGGGCAGGGATTCCCGCCGGAGCGCCGCGACTGCGTCAGGTCGACAGTAAAACGGAGCGCACTCCGGTTTCAAGAGGCAAACGGAACGAGTTCCGGTTAGCCCTTTCCGGCGAGCCCGCAGAACCCGTCCACCAGGTCCGCCACCGCGGCCTTGATCTCGCCCGCGCCCATCCCCCGCCCCTCCCGGAACCACTGCAACTGCTCGGCCGAGAGTGCGGCCAGCAGGGCGTCCGCGAGGAAGTGCGGGTCGGCGCCCGGCCGCACCCGCGCCAGCAGGATCGACAGGTGGGCGTGGTAGACCGAGTACGGACCGCCCCGGAACCGGCCGGCCGGCGAGCTGCGCTCGGCGAGCAGCTGGAGCTCGTGCTGCGCCTGGATCCGGTCCACCAGCGCCGACAGGAAGGCCCGCAGCCGGACCTCGTCCGGCGCATCGGGGCCGAGTGGCGGCGGGCCGGTCATGAAGGCCGCCTGGAACTCGCGCTCACGTTCGTCGAGCAGCGCCAGGAGCAGCCCGGTGCGGTCGCCGAAGCGCCGGTAGACCGTGCCGATCCCGATGTCCGCCACCCGCGCCACCTCGGCGACCGACAGACCCTCGGCCCCTGCGGCGTCCAGGATCTCCGCGGCCGCCCGGAGGATCTTCACCCGGTTCCGGGCCGCGTCGGCCCGCTCGGGGGGCGCCTGCCCGGCGACCGGGAGCGGGTTCGCCGGCCCCGGCAGCGGGCCCGAACTGCGGCTCATCACGGTCCTCCCAGCGCTCCACGGGTCGCCGAAACCCTATCCGACCAGGCGGAACCGGGCGGCCCCGGCAGGCGTCCAGCACCTTCGGGAGCGGCTGGAGCCAAGGCCGGACATACCGGGTATGTAGACATTCGGCACGGGCCCGTGCGATGGTGAGTTCGATGCGCCGCGACATGCCAGTTGACGGTTCGTCGGGCCGTGTCCCCGAACAGAGAGGCCCGTAGTGCCTACACCCCGCAGCTCCCGGCGCGCTCCCGCGAGGGGTCGCAGGCGCGCCAGGCCGCGACGCCGCGGCCGACTCGGGATGGGAATAGCCCTGGTCGGCTCGCTGGCGGTGCTGGGCGGCACGGTGATCGCCCTCGGCCTCCCGCACGGCGGGTCCGACGGCGCCGCTCCGAGCAGGCAGGCCAGGGCCGTGCCGGCCGAGGCCGTGGAGCAGGCGCCGGACAGCCCCGAGCCGGTGCCGCCGGCCGCCTCCCCGAACCCGAGCAGTTCCCCCTCCGTCGCCCAGGACCCCAAGGGCACCGGGAAGTTCAGCACCGCGGCGGCCAACGGCCCGGCGGTCGGCCGGGGCACCGTCCGGCGCTACAAGGTCGAGGTCGAGGACGGCATCGGCATCGACCCGCAGGGCGCGGCGGCCGAGGTGCAGGCCATCCTGGCCGACAAGCGCGGCTGGACGGCCGACCGGCGCAACGGCTTCCAGCTGGTGGCCGACGGCACCTACGACTTCACCGTCCGGATCGCCTCGCCGGAGACCGTCGACCGGATCTGCGCGAGCGCGGGGCTCGACACCAAGGGCGAGGTCAACTGCGACGTGGGCCGCCAGGTGATGGTCAACTCCAAGCGCTGGCAGAGTGGTTCGCCGCAGTTCTCGGGCCCCGTGGAGGAGTACCGGGCACTGATCGTCAACCACGAGGTCGGCCACCGGATAAACCACGGGCACGAAGGCTGCCCCGGCCCGGGCAAGCCCGCGCCGGCGATGATGCAGCAGATCTACGGGCTGAACGGCTGCGTGCCCAACGCCTGGCCGTACACCGCCGACGGGACCTACCTCGGCGGGCCCAGCGTCCCCTAGCGACCTCTCAGCCGGCCCGGACGGCGGCGATGCCGTCCGAGGTGCCGAGCACCAGCAGCCCGCCGGCGAGGGCCAGCGCCCAGACCGGTGAGCCCAGGCGCAGCTCGATCGGCTCGGCCCCGGGCCGCCGCAGCCGCACCAGCCCGTCCGCCCAGGCCGCGGCCACGGTCAGCCCGTCGGCGGCGCAGGCCACCGCGACCGCGCTGACCACCCGCTCGCGCCGCTCCAGCAGCTCGGCCGGCGCCCCGGTGCCGGGCCGCCAGAGCTGTACCGACCCGTCGAAGCCCCCGCTCACCAGCACCGGCCCCCCGTCCTGCAGGGCGGCGGCCAGCGCGGTCACCGGGCCCCGGTGCGGCCGGTCGGTGCACAACTCGCCACCGGCGGCCCGCCAGTGCAGCGCACCGGCCTCGTCGCCGAGCGCGGGCAGCGCACCCGCGAGGCCCGGGACGGCCGCCACCGCACTCGGCGGGGTGCCGGCCGCGGCCACGAGGTCGGCCAGCGCCGCCCCCGGGCGGCTGTCCGCCTCCGCCGAGGACGGCAGCACCGCGCTCTCGCCCCAGGAGTCCAGCAGCACCACGCTGCCGCCGGGCGTCACGGTCAGCCCGCGCAGCGGCCTCGGCCCGGGGGTGGGCACCCGGGCCAGCGGGCGGCCCGAGGCGGCGTCCACCGTGCGCACCGTGCCGCCGGGGTCGGCGAGCAGCAGCTGTCCGGCGTACGAGCCGGCGCCCGGCGCCAGCGAGGCGACCGGACCGGGCCAGCCGAACGCCGAGTCGGGCCACATCGCCCAGGCGCACCGCCACGGCGCGGGCACCCCCGCCAGCCGGTCGGCGGCCGGGCCGTCCAGGCCGATCAGCCTGGTCCGCAGCACCGCCGCCCGGACGCCGGGGTCGGGCTCCTCGATCAGGGCGGGAGCGGCGGCCCGCCACTGCTCCGGGAGGGTGCCGGGCCGCCCGCCCAGCGCGGCCGAGACCGCCACCGGGTCGGCCAGGGTGAGCAGCCGGGCGTCGCCGAGGAGTCGGTCCACCCCGTCCTCGCGGGCGGCGGCCCGCCACAGCTCGGTCAGCAGCGCCGGCCCGGCCGCGGCCGGGTCGAGTGCGCCGTCCGGCCCGGCGGGCAGCTGCCCGGCCAGCTCGGCGAGGCTCCGGGGCGCCGGCTCGGCCGGGTGTCCCAGGGCGGCGCCCGGGCTCGGGTAGCGGGTGGGGTCGGCGCCGGTCGCGGCGCACCAGGCGGCGAACCGCGCCGGGTCGGTCCACTGCGGCAGGTCCAGGTCGAGCACGGCCGGTTCGGTGACCGCGGTGAAGGCTCCGGCGCCGCCCTCGACGACCAGCCTGATCCGCGCCAGCCGGAGCAGCGGGTCGAGCAGCTCGGCCACCAGCTCGGCCGGATCCACGGCGCGGCCCAGCTCGGGGACGCAGATCACGGTCGGGCGGTCGTCCTCGGCCAGGGCGGCGAACAGCTCCTCGGGCGTGCGGACCAGCAGGTCCAGGCGCCGCCCGAGCAGCCAGGCCGCGCTCTCCACGGTGGCCCCGGCGGCGGGCAGCACGGCCCGTACCCCGGCGCCGCCCTCGGCCAGCCAGGACAGCAGATGGCTCTTGCCCGCCCCGGGCGATCCGGTGACCTGGCACAGCCGCGGCGCCCGGCCGTCGCCGAGCCAGCCGAGCAGAGCCAGTCCGGCCGGACGGCGGCCCGCCCGCAGCGGCGGTATTCGGCTCCCCTGTGCACCCACGGCTCGGTCCCCCTTCAGCGCTGAGCCGGCGTCATCCGGCCGACCGTCAGGGGGATGAGCTTACTGACGGCCGCCGCGGGGTCACCGGCGGCCACCGCGGAGTCGGCCCGGCGCCGGCAGGTGGGGGCCGGCGCGGGGTCAGCGCAGCACCGGCAGATGGGGGCCGAGGTCGCTGCGCTCACCGCTGGCCGAGACGGCGGCCTCCTCGAGCGCGGTCGACCAGTCGAGCCGGCCGGTGGCCAGCCTGATCCAGGTCAGCGGGCCGGCCTCGACCACGTTCGGCGGGGTGCCCCGGGTGTGCCGCGGGCCCTCGACCGCCTGCACCACCGCGTACGGCGGCACCCGCAACTCGACCGCCCCGCCGGGCACCTGTGCGGCGAACGCGTCGGCCAGCAGCCGGGAGACGGCGGCCACCGCCTGCCGGTCGTGCGGGAAGTCGGTGCGGCCGAGCGCGGCCGCCAGGTCGTCGGCGTGCACCACGGTCTCCACCAGGCGGGTCACCAGCATGTCGGTGAGGGTCATCGAGCCCAGGCGGATCTCGAACCGGCGGGCCGGGTCCGCCGCGGCCGGATCGGCCAGCAGGTCGAGCAGCAGGGCCGCCTCCCGGTCGAACCCGGCGGCGACCCGCGCGGGCGGGCCGGCGAACGCCTCGGCGGCGTGCGCACGGGCCGCCCCGTCCAGCAGCGGCGCCAGCGCGGCGACCCCCGCGGCCCACTGCGGCAGGCCGATCGCCGCCCGCCCCTGCTGCGGATCGTCCAGGTGCCGGGGCACCCAGCCCACCTGCAGCGCGAGATGGGCCAGCAGGTCGCGCACCGTCCAGTCGCCGAGCCGGGTGGGCCCGTCCAGCAGCCGGTCGGCCGCCGGGTCCGCGCACAGCGCGCCGACGGCGGCGCGCAGCGCCTCGGTCTGCGCGGCCAGGGCGGCGCGCACCTTCACGGGGTCGTACGTACGGGTCCGGTTCGCCATGACGGGAAGGCTAGCGCGGACGCGCGAAGGGCGGCCCGGTCGTCCACCGGGCCGCCCTTCGGAGCGGGATCAGGCGAGCAGGGCCTCGATCACGCCGGTGTGCGCGTCCTTCAGCTCGGCCAGCGAGACGGTGAACTGGCCCTGGACGTCCAGGACATCACCGTCGACCACGCCGATCCGGGCGAGGGGCAGGCCGCGGGCACCGCACATGTCGTTGAACCGGAGCTCCTCGCTGCGCGGCACGGACACCACGGCCCGGCCGGCCGACTCGGAGAACAGGAAGACGAACGGGTCGAGCTCCTCGGGCACCACGATCCGGGCACCCTTGCCGCCCTTGAGGCAGCTCTCGACCAGCGCCTGGCCCAGACCGCCGTCGGAGAGGTCGTGCGCCGCGTCGATCATGCCGTCGCGGGAGCCCGCGATCAGGATCTCGGCGAGCAGCCGCTCGCGCTCCAGGTCGACCTTGGGCGGCAGGCCGCCCAGGTGGCCGTGGACGACCTCGGTCCAGGCGGAGCCGCCCAGCTCGTCGGCGGTGTCGCCGAGCAGGTAGAGCAGCTGGCCCTCCTCGGCGAAGCCGATCGGGGTGCGCCGGGTGACGTCGTCGATCACGCCGAGCACCGCGACCACGGGGGTCGGGTGGATGGCGGTCTCGCCGGTCTGGTTGTAGAGCGAGACGTTGCCGCCGGTGACCGGGGTGCCGAGGATCTGGCAGGCGTCGGCCAGGCCGCGGGTGGCCTCGGCGAACTGCCACATCACGTCCGGGTCCTCGGGGGAGCCGAAGTTGAGGCAGTCCGAGACGGCGAGCGGCTTGGCGCCGCCGGCCGCGACGTTGCGGTAGGCCTCGGCCAGCGCCAGCTGGGCGCCGGTGTACGGGTCCAGCTTGGTGAAGCGGCCGTTGCCGTCGGTGGCGACCGAGACGCCGAGGTCGGTCTCCTCGTCGATCCGGATCATGCCCGAGTCCTCGGGGGTGGAGAGCACCGTGTTGCCCAGCACGTAGCGGTCGTACTGGTCGGTGATCCACGCCTTGGAGGCCTGGTTGGGCGAGCTCGCGACGGCCAGCAGGGCCTGCTTGAGCCCGGCGCCGTCGGCCGGGCGGGCGAGCCGCTCGGCGGTCGGGGCGTCGGCCTGCAGCGCGTCCTGCCAGCTCGGGCGGGCGTACGGGCGCTGGTAGACCGGGCCGTCGTGGGCGACGGTGCGCGGCGGCACGTCGACGACCTGCTCGCCGTGCCAGAAGATCTCCAGGCGCTCGCCGTCGGTCACCTCACCGATCACGGTGGCGATGACGTCCCACTTCTCGCAGATCTCCAGGAAGCGGTCGACCTTGCCGGGCTCCACGATGGCGCACATGCGCTCCTGCGACTCGCTCATGAGGATCTCCTCGGGCGAGAGCGTCTGGTCGCGCAGCGGCACGGTGTCCAGCTCGATCCGCATGCCGCCGGAGCCGGCCGAGGCCAACTCGCTGGTGGCGCAGGAGAGTCCGGCGCCGCCGAGGTCCTGGATGCCGAGCACCAGCTTCTCGGCGAAGATCTCCAGGGTGCACTCGATCAGGAGCTTCTCCTGGAACGGGTCGCCGACCTGGACGGCCGGGCGCTTGGCCGGGCCGGTCGCGTCGAAGGTCTCCGAGGCCAGCACGGAGACGCCGCCGATGCCGTCGCCGCCGGTCCGGGCCCCGTACAGGATGACCTTGTTGCCGGCGCCGGAGGCCTGCGCGAGGTGGATGTCCTCGTGCTTCATGACGCCCACGCACAGCGCGTTGACCAGCGGGTTTCCCTGGTAGCAGGAGTCGAAGACGACCTCGCCGCCGATGTTCGGCAGGCCCAGGCAGTTGCCGTAGCCGCCGATGCCCGCGACGATCCCGGGCAGCACCCGGCGGGTGTCCGGGTGGTCGGCCGCGCCGAAGCGCAGCGGGTCCATCACGGCGACCGGGCGGGCGCCCATCGCCAGGATGTCGCGGACGATGCCGCCGATGCCGGTGGCCGCGCCCTGGTAGGGCTCGATGTACGACGGGTGGTTGTGCGACTCGACCTTGAAGGTGACCGCGTAGCCCTGGCCGACGTCGACCACACCGGCGTTCTCCCCGATGCCGACCAGCATCGCGTCGTTCGCCGGGGCCTTCTCGCCGAACTGCTTGAGGTGCACCTTGGAGCTCTTGTACGAGCAGTGCTCCGACCACATCACCGAGTACATCGCGAGCTCGGCGCCGGTGGGCCGGCGGCCGAGGATCTCGCGGATCCGCGCGTACTCGTCCTGCTTCAGGCCGAGTTCGGCCCAGGGCTGGGCGGATTCCGGGGTCTGCTCGGCGTTCTTGACGGTGTCGAGTGACATCAGGCGTTCACCAGCTGCTTCAGGACGGACGTGAAGAAGCCCAGGCCCTCGGTGGTCGGGCCGGTGAGCGGCTCCACCGCGTGCTCGGGGTGCGGCATCAGACCGACGACATTGCCGGCGGCGTTGGTGATACCGGCGATGTCGCGGTACGAACCGTTGGGGTTCAGATCCACGTAGCGGGCCACCACGCGGCCCTCGGCCTCCAGCTCGTCGAGGACATGCCCGTCCGCGACGAAGCGGCCCTCGCCGTTCTTGAGCGGGACGACGATTTCCTGGCCGGCCGAGTAATCGGCGGTCCAGGCGGTGGCGGCGTTCTCGATCCGCAGCTTCTGGTCGCGGCAGACGAAGTGCAGCGAGTCGTTGCGGGTGAGCGCACCGGGCAGCAGGTGCGATTCGCAGAGCACCTGGAAGCCGTTGCAGATACCGAGGACCGGCATTCCCAGGCGGGCCTGCTCGATGACGGTCTCCATCACCGGCGAGAAGCGGGAGATGGCACCGCACCGCAGATAGTCGCCGTAGCTGAATCCGCCCGGCAGGACGACCGCGTCGACCTGATGGAGATCCTTGTCACGGTGCCAGAGTGCGACCGGCTCGGCGCCGGCCAGACGGACCGCGCGCTGGGCGTCGCGGTCGTCGAGAGAGCCGGGGAAAGTGACGACGCCGACGCGGGTGGTCACTTCGCCTCTCCCTCGACTCGGACGGTGAAGTCCTCGATCACGGTGTTGGCGAGAAAGGTCTCGGCGGCTTCGCGGATGCGGGCAAGGGCGGCGTCGTCCACCGGCCCTTCCAGCTCCAGCTCGAATCGCTTGCCCTGGCGGACGTCGGCGATCCCGTCGAAGCCGAGACGCGGCAGCGCACGCTGCACCGCCTGTCCCTGCGGGTCGAGGATCTCCGGCTTGAGCATGACGTCGACTACGACGCGTGCCACTGGCACTCCCGGGTGTCGTGCGTGAAGGCGGGGGGACCTTCAGACTACCTGGGCTTTCGGGCCCGATTGCGGGCCGGAGGAGGCGACGCGCGTAGACCTTCACCCCTTACGCGCCAAGGGTTCCAGGGCTCTCCACCACCCGCGCAGCGGGCAGTTTTCGGCCCGGTTAATCCTCCGGGACCGGGTCCGGCGAGAACACCCGAATACCGGCACTCCGGACAGATCGACCACCCCTATCCGTCCGGTATCCGAGCTCGCGAGCATCGCGTGAATTTCCGGAAAAAGGAATCCCCAACCCTTCGTATTCGGCCCCCTTTGGGTGCAGAATAGGGCGACCGGCAGCCGCAGGCGCGGCGTATCGGCATGGCCGCGAGCCTGCCCGTTTACGCCTGAGCCCACCGGCCACCGGGGCACCCGGGGCACTTCCGACACCCGGCGGCCGAATTGCCCGAGAGGATTGACACCCATGGCTCAGCGTGTAGTCGTCACGCTCTCCGACGACCTGGACGGCGGCGCCGCCGCGGAAACCGTCCACTTCGGCGTCGACGGGAAGTCGTACGAGATCGACCTGTCTGCGGACAACGCGGAAAAGCTGCGGGAGGCCCTCGCCCCGTTCGTCGCGGCCGGGCGCCGCCAGAGCCGCACCGGAAAGTCCTTCCGGCGCACCGCGCTCACCCCGGACCCGGCCGCCGTGCGCGCCTGGGCCCAGTCCAACGGCATGGAGCTGCCGGCCCGCGGCCGCATCCCCAAGCACGTCTACGAGGCCTTCGCGGACGCCAACTGAGCCGTCGCCCGAGCTGTTCGGCCGTCCCACCCCTCCTCCCCCGGAGGAAGGGTGGGGCGAGCACTCCGATCGATGTTGTAGAGTATTTCTCGTCGCCCCAACGGGGAACACCGAAGAGGCGGCCGGTGCCCAGGCACCGTGCGGACGTGGCTCAGTTGGTAGAGCATCACCTTGCCAAGGTGAGGGTCGCGAGTTCGAATCTCGTCGTCCGCTCGCAGTGTCGAAAGACACAGCAGCACAACGCAGGACAACTTCACAGCATGCGGACGTGGCTCAGTTGGTAGAGCATCACCTTGCCAAGGTGAGGGTCGCGAGTTCGAATCTCGTCGTCCGCTCCGGAAACGAAGGGCCCCCTCTCCCGAGGGGGCCCTTCGTCGTTCCCCCGCACCGATGACATGTGTCACCGCCGATCCGTGGATCCGCACCGGCGAGCGGTGACGGCCCGCACTGCCCGCGGCCGGCGCCCGGCGGAAGGCTGGACGCATGACGAACACCAGCCGCCCGGCGCCCGCCGTCGAGGCACTCGGACTCCGGCGCCGCTACGGGCCCGCCGGCGACCGGGGCTTCGACGCGGTGCGCGGCCTGGACCTCACCGTCCGCCGCGGTGAGCTCCTCGCCCTGCTCGGCACCAACGGCGCCGGCAAGACCTCCACCATGGAACTGCTCGAAGGCCTCGCCGCGCCGACCGCCGGCCGGATCCGGGTCCTCGGCCTGGACCCGTACCGGGAGCGGGCCGCGCTGCGGCCGCGGATCGGCATCATGCTCCAGGAGGGCGGCTTCCCCGGCGAGCTCACCGTCACCGAGACCGGCCGCGCCTGGGCCGGTCTGACCACCGGCGCCCGGCCGGTGCCGGAGGCGCTGGAGCTGGTCGGGCTGCACCACCGCCGGCACGTCCGGGTCAAGCAGCTGTCCGGCGGCGAACGGCGCCGGCTGGACCTGGCGATGGCACTGCTCGGCCGCCCCGAAGTGGTCTTCCTGGACGAGCCGAGCACCGGCCTCGACCCCGAGGCCCGGGCCGCCACCTGGCGGCTGGTCCGGGAGCTGCGCGAGCAGGGCACCACGGTGCTGCTCACCACGCACTACCTGGAGGAGGCCGAGGAGCTGGCCGACCGGCTGGCGATCATGCACCACGGCCGGATCGTCACCAGCGGCACCGTCGCCGAGGTGATCGCCGGGCACCCCGGCCGGATCGGCTTCGAGCTGCCGGAGCGCTCCGGCCGGTACGAGTCGCTCGCGCTGCCCGCCCTGCCCGGCGCCGAGGTCACCGCCGTCGGCCGCCGGATCACCGTCCGCACCCCCGCGCTGCAGGCCGACCTGACCACCCTGCTCGGCTGGGCCGCCCGGCACCGGATCGCCCTGGGCGGCCTGGACGCCCGCAGCGCCTCGCTGGAGGAGGCCTTCCTGGCCGTCGCCGCCGAGCCGATCGACACCTCCCGGCCCGCCCCCTCGCCGATCGGACCCGCCCGATGACCACCGCGCGCACCACCGCCTCCGCCGCCCCCACCACCACGACCGCCGGCCGGCTGCGCGCCCTGGCCCGGGCCGAGACCACCCTGCTGCTGCGCAACCGCACCGCCCTGCTCACCGCGCTGGCGCTGCCGCTGCTCCTGACCGGGGCCGTCCGCGGGCTGCTCGAGCAGCAGGCCGCGGACCACCCCGGCCTGGACGTGGACGCCGCCCTGGTGCCCGGCGTGAGCGGGATCGTGCTGATGTTCGTCGTCTACTACAACCTGACCGCCAGCTACGTCGCCCGGCGCGGTGAGCTGGTGCTCAAGCGGCTGCGCACCGGCGAGGCCCGGGATCCCGAGATCCTGGTCGGCACCGCGGTGCCCTCGGTCCTGCTGGCCCTGCTGCTGTGCGCGGTGCTCGGGGTCGGCGCGGCCCTGCTGCTGGACCTGCCGGCGCCGGTCAACCCGCCGCTGATGGTCCTGGCGCTGGCGCTGGCGCTGGCCCTGCTGATCGCCCTGGCCGCCCTCTCCAGCGCGTTCACCAGGACCGTGGAGAGCGCCGGCGTCACCACCCTGCCGGTCCTGCTGCTCGCCCAGTTCGGCTCCGGCCTGCTGGTCCCGCTGGACGCCATGCCGGAGCGGCTCGCCGACCTCTGCCGGGCGCTGCCCACCACCGCGGCCTTCCAGCTGCTGCGGCTCGGCTGGTTCGGCACCACCGGCTCGGCGCCGGCCACCGGCTTCCTCGGCAGCTGGGGCGCGGCCGCACCCCAGCTGGGCCTGGCCGTGCTGTGGGCCGTCCTCGCCTGGTGGGCCGCCCGCCGCTGGTTCCGCTGGGAGCCCCGCCGCTGAGGCCGGCCACCGGGGGCCGGCCGACAGGCCCCGTCAGGGCCGGGGTCAGGGCCCGCGATCCGGGGCCGGTGGTACCGGACCGGCCGTCGGCCCGTCAGGATGGGGGCACGAGCACGTCGTGGGAGGGGACCGGATGGAGCTGCGGCCGCTGCAACGGTGGCGGGCCTGCGGCAAGCCGCAGCGCACCGAGATCTACGTCCGCTGGTCGCTGTACGCGATGGTGCTGATCCAGCCGCTGCTGGCGCTGCTGACCCTCGGCAGCACGGCCGGCCCGGCGCCGGCCGCGGCGCCCGCGGCCCTCCTGCTCGCCACCTCGCTGGCCTCGGCCGCGCTCTCGCTGCTGCTGTTCCGCCGCGCGCTGCCGCACTACCTGGGCCGCCGCCCCCGGCCGACCGGCTGGGTGCTGGCCGCCGCGCTGCTGATGGTCGCCGGGGTCTCGGCCCTGCTGCTGGCCGATCCGGCCGCGCCGGGCGGCGAGCAGGTACCGAACGCCGCCGCGGTCGGCTCGCTGCTCGTCTTCTGGTTCGCCCCGGTGTCGGTCGCCCTCACCGACCGGGCCACCGCCGCCCTGGTCGCGCTGGGAGCGGTCCTGCTCACCCTGCCCGCCATGCTGCTCTCCGGGCTCTCCCCGGCGACCGCGCTCGGCCTGCTGACCGGCACCGCGCTCTCGCTCGCCGTGGTCGGCGCCACCTGCCGGTGCTCGGCCTGGCTGGCGGGCGTGGTCTGGGAGCTCGACGAGGCCCGCGAGCGGCAGGCCCAGCTGGCGGTCGCCGAGGAGCGGCTGCGCTTCTCCCGCGACCTGCACGACGTGCTCGGCCGCAACCTCACCACCATCGCGCTCAAGAGCGAACTGGCCGTCCAGCTGGCCCGCCGGGGCCGCCCCGAGGCCGCCGACCAGATGACCGAGGTGCAGCGGATCGCCCAGGAGTCCCAGCGCGAGGTGCGCGAGGTGGTCCGCGGCTACCGCACCGCCGACCTGCGGGCCGAGGTGGCCGGCGCCCGCTCGGTGCTGCGCGCCGCCGGGGTCGCCTGCGAGATCGACCTCGGGCCGGACACCGTCACGCTCCCGCCGGTGGCCCAGTCGGTGCTCGGCTGGGTGGTCCGCGAGGCCACCACCAACGTGCTGCGCCACAGCGAGGCGGCGAACTGCTCGGTCCGGCTGCGCGCCGAGCCGGGCCGCGCCGTGCTGGAGGTGGAGAACGACGGGGTGCCCGCCGACCGCAAGGACCTCGGCCGGCCCGGCACCGGCCTGACCGGGCTCGGCGAGCGGCTGGCCGCCCACGGGGGCGTGCTGACCCTCCCGCCGGTCGGCGCGGGCCGCTTCCGGCTCACCGCCGCGCTCCCGCTCAGCACCCCCGCACCGGCCCTGGAGGTGGCCGCCCGATGACCGAACCCGTCCGTGTCCTGCTCGCCGACGACGAGCACCTGATCCGCGGGGCGCTGGCCACCCTGCTCGGGCTGGAGGAGGACCTCGGCGTGGTGGCCGAGGCGGCGTCCGGCCCCGAGGCGCTCGCCATGGCCAGGGCGCACCGGCCGGACGTGGCGGTGCTGGACCTGCAGATGCCCGGGCTGGACGGGATCGAGGTGGCCGCCGAGCTCCGCCGGGTGCTGCCGGACTGCCGGGTCATGATCGTCACCGGTCACGGCCGGCCCGGCTACCTGAAGCGGGCCCTGGAGGTCGGCGTCCGCGGCTTCCTGTCGAAGACCGTCTCCGCGGCCGACCTCGCCGGGATCATCCGCACCGTCCACGCGGGCGGGCGCTACGTCGACCCCGAGCTGGCCGCCGACGCGATCAGCGCCGGCGACAGCCCGCTCACCCCGCGCGAGACGGACGTGCTGGAACTGGCCGCGGACGGCGCCTCGATCACGGGGATCGCCGAGCGCGCGGCGCTGTCCCCGGGCACCGTCCGCAACTACCTCTCCGCCGCGGCCACCAAGCTCGGGGCGGAGAACCGCCATGCGGCCGTCCGGATCGCCCGCGAGCACGGCTGGATCTGACCGGGGCGGCGAGCGCGAAGGGCGCCGGGTCACCCCGACGCCCTTCGTCCGGCTCCGGGCGGTCAGGCCCAGGTGGTGCCGGTGAGCCGCTCGTAGGCCTCGATGTACTTGGCCCGGGTGAGCTCGACGATCTCCGCGGGCAGGGCCGGCGGCGGCAGCTCGCCGTGGCGGTCCCAGCCGGAGGCGGGCGAGGCCAGCCAGTCCCGGATGATCTGCTTGTCGAAGGACGGCTGCGCGCGCCCCGGCTGCCACTGGTCGGCCGGCCAGAACCGGGAGGAGTCCGGGGTGAGCACCTCGTCGCCGATCACCAGCTCGCCGTCCAGCAGACCGAACTCGAACTTGGTGTCGGCCAGGATGATCCCGCGCTCGCGCGCGATGTCCCGGGCCCGGCCGTACACCGCCAGCGTGGTCTGCCGCAGGGTGGTGGCCAGCTCGGCCCCGATCCGGCGGGCGGTCTCCTCGTAGGAGACGTTCTCGTCGTGCTCGCCGACCTCCGCCTTGAGGGCGGGCGTGTAGATCGGGGCGGGCAGCTCGGAGCCCTGCTCCAGGCCCTCCGGGAGGGCGATGCCGCACACGGTGCGGTCCGCCTCGTACTCCAGCAGGCCCGAGCCCGCCAGGTAGCCGCGGGCGACGCACTCCACCGGCACCATGTCCAGGCTGCGGCAGATCATCGTGCGGCCCTTCCAGTCGGCGGGGGCGCCGGCCGGGACCTCGGTGGAGACGACGTGGTTGGGCACCAGGTCGGCGATCCGGTCGAACCACCAGAGCGAGAGCTGGGTGAGCACCCGGCCCTTGTCCGGGATGTCGTTGGGCAGCACCCAGTCGAAGGCCGAGGTCCGGTCGCTGGCCACCATCACCAGGTCGCCGGACTCCGACCGGTAGAGGTCGCGCACCTTGCCGGTGTGCAGGTGGACCAGGCCGGGCACCTGGACCGGCTCGGGCTTGGTGACAAATCCGCTCAAGGTCGTCTCAGTCCTCAGGGGTGGTTCGCGTGTCTGCGGGCCGCGAAGGGGAGGTCACTGCCCCCGAGTCTGTCATGGCCGGTGCCGCGCCCGACCGGCCTCCCCCGGCCTCCCCCGGCCTCCCCCGGCCCGCCGCCTCGGCTCAGCCCTCCTTGCACAGGTGGTCGAGCAGGTTGGCGGTGGCCCGTTGGATCCGCTCGTCGGTGTGGCCCGGCCGGTCCAGCGCCGGCGACCAGGCGAAGGTGCCGGCCGCGAAGACGTACGCGCCGCTGGGCGCCCGGTAGAGCGAGGTCTCCTGGTGCGCCGGACGGCCCTCGGAGTCCCGGTACGGCGAGTGGGCCAGCAGGATCCGCTCGGTGTGCTCGGGCAGTGCCACCTTGGGGAAGTAGCGGTCCGCCTCGCCGGCGACCAGGTCGGGCACCTCGCCGCCCTCGGCGAGGCCGGTGCCCGCCCACAGCCAGTGCGTGGTGTTTCGGGCCACCAGCGGCACCGGCGCCGGCACGCTGCCCGCGTACTGGACGCCCAGCAGGTGCTGCTCGGGCTCGCCCGCGTCCCGCCAGAGCGCGCTGGCGGCCCCGGCCGGCCCGGCCGCCGGGTTCCCGGCCCGGACGCGCTGGCGCTTGCGGCAGTTGAGCAGCCGGTTGGGCTCCCCGGAGGGCGCGGCGGAGAGATCGACCCGCCAGTACATCGTGTTGGCGGACAGGAACACCAGTGAGGTGCCGGTGTCCCGGGCGCCCTCCACCGCCCGCCGCATCGGCTCCGACCAGTACTCGTCGTGCCCGGGGAAGATCAGCGCCTTGTGCCGGGACGGGTCGACCAGCCCGGCGTGCAGATCGGAGGCGGTGGCGTAGGAGAGGTCGTAGCCGTACCGCTCGGCCCACCGGATGAAGTCGTAGGCGTGGCCGACGTGCAGCGGCAGGCCCGCGCCGGCGTGCGGACGGTCGAAGGAGACCGTCACGGCCGCCTCCGACTCGCCGACCAGCCGGCCCCCGCCGTCCCAGGCGTGGTAGAGGCTGGCGCCGGTGCGCCCGTCCTCCGGGAAGAGGTTGTACGCCTGCCAGGTCACGTCCGGCAGCACCAGCAGCAACTCGGCCGCCGGGCAACGCCGTTCGGCCGTCACGGCGGACGCCGTCGACCCCGTCGGCCGGGCCGGGCCCACCGGCACCGCGGCGGGCGCCGGCTGTTCGACGAAGTCCCGTACGGTGAAGGGGATGTGGCTGCGGTGCAGGTTGTCCGCGGTGGTCAGCACCGCGACGTACGCGCCCGGCCGCCAGTGCTGCGGGACCTGCAACCGCCAGGACTGCCACCAGTGGTGGCAGGAGACCGTCCGGCCGACCACCAGCGGTGCGGCCTGCGCCAGCCCGGCGATCAGCGGGCTGGAGGTGACCACATGGGCCCCGTCGCCGCCGTAGTGGCCGATCCGGTAGACGTCCACGGTGAACTCGCGCGGCGGGTTCACCGTGACCCGGAAGTCCACCGAGCCACCGGGGCGGATCACCCCGGCCGAGGCGAAGCCCTTGATCTGCTGGTCGACGTCGTCCGAGTTCTTCGGGGTGCCGACCGGCGGCCGCGGCCGCGGCCCGGCCACCGGCTCCTGCCCCGGCGCGTCCACGCTGACGTACCAGGGGACGGCGGCCTCGACCCCCGCCAGGTACTCGTCAGGGCTGCGCAGCCAGGGCAGCGGCCCCTGTCCGAAGGGATCCGACACGCTGTGGGCCAGCGTGGCGGACTCCCAGCGGCGGTTGAGTTCTCTCCCCACACGCCCTCCCCACAGCGAGTCGCACATGCTCCGCCGGCACGTGCCAGCCGAATGTGCGTGCCGTCCAGCAGACCACACAATGCTGGCGCTGCGTCACCCAACGGTAGCAACTGGTGGTGGGGAAACTCCGGCGTCGCGGAGCGCCCCCGGCCGCGCCCGGTCAGCCCGGCAGCCGGACCGGCCGCTCCAGCCGCACCCCGGCCGCCTCCAACCAGGCCCGCAGCGGCTTGTCCTCGCCCTGCTCGACCGCTCGGGCGACCGCCGCCGCCGGCTCGCCCCGGCGGCCGTCGGCCATCAGCAGCACCGGGCCGTCCAGCCAGTCCAGCCCCGGCGTGGCCACCCCGGTGTCGACCGCCGCGCAGCAGACCATCGCCGTCACATGCTCGACCAGCAGCTCGCGCCCGCTGCGCACGGGGGGCAGCGGGGGCGCGACCCGGGCCGCGTGCGCCACCTCGCCGGCCAGGGCGGCGGCCAGGGCCTCCCCCTCGCCGCCGGCCAGCCGGCCGAGCAGCCGGGTGAGGGTCGGCGCGGCGGAGGGCCCGACCGGGCCCGACCCGTCCATCGCCGCCTGCAGGGCGACCGCCTGGACCCGCCAGCCGCGGTCGACCACCTCGGCCGGGTAGTCGGCCCAGTCCAGCGGCTGCCAGCCGACCGCGGGCGGCTCGTGCAGCAGGCCGGCGGCCAGCAGCGAGACGGCCTCGTCCACCCGGCCGGGCTCCTCCAGCAGGTCGCAGGCCGGCCGGTCGCCGAGCCGGCTCCCGTAGCCGTCGGCCAGCCGGTCCCGGCGGGACAGCTCGGTGAGCGCGGCGACCACGCCGGCGTTCAGGTGCTCGGGGTGGCGGCCGAGCCGCCAGGCGGGCAGCGCGACCCTGGTGAGCAGCCGGTCCCAGCCGGCGTAGGCCAGGCCGACCTGCTCCTGGGCGGCGATCCGCAGGCCGTAGTCGACCGCCTTCGCCTGCTCGGAGGCCCAGGCCGCGACGGCCCGCTCCAATTCGGCGGAGTGCTCCCGGCAGGCCGCCAGCAGCGCCCGGTTGATCCGGTCGACGAGCGCGGCGGGGCCGCGGTGGCGGGTGCCGAGCGCGGCGTCCAGCGCCCGGACGAAGCGGCGGGCGGCCGCGATGTCGGGGTCGACCGAGGCCGCGGCGCCGGCCACCACGGGGGCCAGCAGCGCGCGCAGCTCGCCGGCCCGCATCCACCAGAGGAAGGGCGAGCCGATCACCAGCACCGGTGCGGGCGGCTCGGCCCGGCGCCCGCGGCGGTGCGGGCGGCCGTCCTCCAGCCAGCTGTCGCAGTCCGGGGTGAGGGCGATGCCGGCCGGCGCACGGACCTCCAGCCGGTCGGCCAGCTCGCGGATCAGCCGGTGGAGCTCCGGTGCGGCCGACTCCGCCAGCGGGACGGCGGGGGTGACCGGCGGCTCGGCCCGGGACTGCGAGCGCGCCACCAGGCCGGCCAGCAGGAGGGTGACGGCGGCGACGCCGCAGACCGCCCAGCGGACCGCGTCCCAACCGGGCGCGTCCGGGGAGCCGGGCGCACCGATCCGGCCGGTGAACCGACCGGCGAGCAGCACCACCCCGAGGGCGGCCGGCAGCACGGCGGCGGCCAGGGCGAGCCCGCGGACCCGCAGCACGGCCTGGGCACGTGCACGGGCAGCGTAAGCAGCGGCCATACGGCGCGACACCCCCTTCGCGGCACTCGACTGCCGCTGTGACCGGTGATCCGCCGGGACCAACGATCAGGACACCCGAGACCTCTCGGAAACGATCAATATCCGAACGGGAAACGGCGGAGCCGACCCCCGGTTGTGCATCCTGCGTGGCACTTCTGACAGTTTTGACGCCCGCATGCAGCTGGGTGTTCCGGATCGCCCGTGATTCCACCCGTCCTGATGACGGCGCGCACACACCGGCGGCCCCAGCATCCCCCCGGCGCGGCCCCGCCACCGGCGGCGACCACGGCGGCACCCAGCAGGCCACGGCGATTCAGCGCACCCTACGGCGGTCCGCGGCGTCCCGTCAGCCGGATACCCAAGGAGTCACCCGATGGGCTGGAAAACCTCGGCCGGCCGCGCTCACCGGGCCGGACCCGGAAAACCGGCGGGCGCCGCTGCCGGACGGGTGGTCCGGCGGCGGCGCCCGGTACGGCGCGGGGCCGCGCTACTGCGCGGCGGCCTTGAGCGCGATGTCGCCGCGGTGCTGCGCACCCTTGAAGCCGATCCGGGCCACGCCCCGGTACGCCCGCTCGCGGGCCTCGGCGAGGTCGGCGCCGACCGCCGTCACGGACAGCACCCGGCCACCCGCGGTGAGCACCTGCCCGGCCTCGTCGGCCCGGGTGCCGGCGTGCAGCACGAACACCGTGCCGTCGGCGGCGTCCGCCTCGGCCAGGCCCTCGATCACGTCGCCGGTGCGCGGGTCGGCGGGGTAGCCCTCGGAGGCCAGCACCACCGTGACGGCGGCGCCGTCGTGCCAGCGCAGCGGTTCCAGGGTGTCCAGGGTGCCCTTGGCGGCCGCCAGCAGGACACCCGCGAGCGGGGTGTCCAGCCGGGCCAGCACCACCTGGGTCTCCGGGTCGCCGAAGCGGGCGTTGAACTCGATCACCCGGGTGCCGCGCGAGGTCAGCGCCAGCCCCGCGTAGAGCAGCCCGGAGAACGGCGTGCCGCGGCGGCGCAGCTCGTCCACGGTCGGCTGCAGCACGGTCTCCAGCACTTCCCGCACCAGGTCCTGGGGGGCCCAGGGCAGCGGGGAGTAGGCGCCCATGCCGCCGGTGTTGGGGCCCTGGTCGCCGTCCAGCGCGCGCTTGAAGTCCTGCGCCGGGACCAGCGGGAGCACGGTGTCGCCGTCGGTGATCGCGAACAGCGAGACCTCGGGGCCGTCCAGGTACTCCTCGATCACCACCCGCTCGCAGGCGGCGGCGTGCGCCAGCGCCTCGGCGCGGTCGGAGGTGACCACCACGCCCTTGCCGGCCGCCAGGCCGTCGTCCTTGACCACGTACGGGGCGCCGAAGGCGTCCAGCGCCTCGGCGGCCTCGGCCGGGGTGGTGCAGACGTAGGCCCGGGCGGTGGGCACGCCGGCGGCGGCCATCACGTCCTTGGCGAACGCCTTGGAGCCCTCCAGCTGGGCGGCTTCGCCGGACGGGCCGAAGACCGGGATGCCGGCCGCGCGCACGGCGTCGGAGACGCCCGCGACCAGCGGGGCCTCCGGGCCGACCACGACCAGGTCGGCGGCCAGCCGCTGGGCGAGCGCGGCGACCGCCGCTCCGTCCAGCTGGTCGACCGGGTGGACCGTCGCCACCTGCGCGATCCCGGCGTTGCCCGGGGCGCAGTGCAGCTCGCTGACGGCGGGATCTTGGGACAGGGAGCGGCACAGGGCGTGTTCGCGGGCGCCGCCGCCGATGACGAGGACCTTCACGTCTGGAAGGGTAGTCGGTGGCCTGTTCACGGCCGCCCCCGGCTCCGTCGGATCCTCCCAGTCCGGTCGGAAATTCCGGCCTTCCGGATGGAGGAAGCTACAAACCCTGGGGCGCCCGCGCCCCCGGGTCAGTGACCGGCGTCACTCGCGCCTCGCTCGGAAGGGTGAAATCTCGCCACCCGCCGCAACCCTCCGACCTCGCGTTCCGGAGGTGAATTCGGATAACGATCACCTCCGAAGCGCCCCCACGGTCAGCCATTTGGCGGTAAGAAGTGCTGTTGGACCAATGACCGGCCGTCGGCCGGGACGCGACACCATGGGCGGCCCACACCCGCGCACGGAGTCACCGAACCGGACGCCAGGCGGCCGGATCGGCCCCGGCCCGATGCAGCATCAGATCCACACACTGTCGGTCCCGGTACCCGCCGGGCCTCCGCAGTCACCCCGCCACAGGGAGCGCCACAGGTGAGCCAGCCGGAAATGCAGCCCGAGGAGAGTGCCTGGGGCAAGGACGTCGGCGAGGAGGACCAGCCCGTCCTGCCCGTCGCCGCCGGGCGCACCCCCACCCGCCGCCGCCATACCGACCTGAGTGCCCGCCAGTTCCCGCTGGGCGACTGGGGCGAGCCGGCCGAGCGGCTGGAGGAGCTCTACCGCTGGTCCGAGGAGCGCGCGGTCGAGGCGATCGACTGGTACCGCCGGGACCGGGTCTGGAAGCGCCGCTGGGCCCGGCTGCTGCGGTTCGGGGCGGCCACCTTCGCGGTCGGCGGGGTGAGCGCCCCGCTGGTGGCGCTCACCGGCGTGCTGGACCGGGCGGCCCCGTGGGGGTACGTCGGGCTGGCGCTGTCGGCGGCCTGCCTGCTGGCCGACCGGGCCTTCGGGCTGACCTCCGGCTGGATGCGCGACGTCTCCACCTCCCAGGCGCTCCAGCGGCGGCTGGAGGCCTTCCAGTTCGACTGGGCCTCGGAGTGCGTGCGGGAGGTGCTCGGCCCCACCGAGGGCACCGCCGGCGAGGCCGCCGAGCGCTGCCTGGGCGTGCTGCGGCGGTTCTGCGAGGACGTCTCGGACATGGTCCGCAGCGAGACCTCGGAGTGGATGCTGGAATTCCGGGCCGCGATGACGCAGCTGCCCACCCAGTCCCCGGGCCTGTGGGGCGGCCGCAGCGAGGGCGGCGTGGGCGCCCAGGTACGGGTGCTGCCGCCGCCGGGCACCCGGCCGACCATGCCGCGCCAGCGTCCGCCGGAGGGACCGCTGCGCTGAGCGGCGCACCCGACCCCGCGCCCCGACCCCGCGCTCGCCCCCGCGGCGGGACCGGCGGATCGGGCGGATCAGGCGAAGACCACCATCGAGCCCTGGGTGACGCTCCGGGTGGCCGCCGCGTAGAGCCCGGCCCAGGCGTGCCGCTCCCGGGCGTACGGGTGCAGGTCGTCCAGCGGCGGGCCGAACGGCTGCTGCAGCTCGGTCGGGCCGAGCGGCCGGGTCGGGGCCGGCGGGTCGAGCACGTCGATGCCCAGCACCGGTGCGACCGCGTGGAGTTCGCGCAGCAGGCCGAAGGAGGAGCCGAGCGGGCCACCGGCCGCCAGCAGGCCGTCGTCCACCAGCGGGAACTGGAAGTCCACCGGCACGTACGCCCCGGCGTGGTCGAAGTGCCAGACCAGGTGGGACTGTTCGGCGGTGGACTCGAACATCTCCAGCAGCTGCTCGTAGTCGCCGCCCAGCGCGTCCACCGGGGTGATCTCGAACCCGGTGAGACCCAGCATGTAGGCGCGGCGCAGGAAGTGCAGCGAATCGTAGTCGAACGCGGCTATCGGCTCGACCTCCCCGCTGATCCCGGGCACGTACTGGTAGACCGGCACCTCGGGCAGACCGTGGGCGGCGAGCACCGCGTTGTAGCGGACCAGGTCGTCCCGGAACGGATTCTCGGGGCTGTGGGTCAGGACGTCCACGAGCGGGACGAGCCAGAGGTCGCAGGCCATGGGCCGGCTCACCCTCTCCGGTGGGCGGGCGCCGGGTGCGGGGCACCGCGGCGGGCGGGCAATGACGGCCCACCCTACCGGCCCGGGGCGGGCTCCCCGCTCTCCGGTTGCGACAGCCGCAGCGGGCGGCCGAACCGCCCCGGCGGCACGAACCTGGGCAGCGGCACCCGGCCCAGGCCCAGGCCCGGCCGACCGGCCGCCGGCCGCAGGGCCGGTTCGTCCTCGACGGGTTCGGACACCACCGTCACGACCGGCGGGTGCGCCAACGGGCCGCGCAGCAGCGGCAGTACCGAGACCGAGTCCAGCGGCTGCCCGGTGAGCCGGGCCAGCAGCTCGACCGTGAACACGTTGTACTCGTTGACCACCCGCTGGGCACCGGTGACGTCGCGCTCCTCGATCCGGTCGACCAGCGCGCCGTGCCCGTCCCAGCAGACCCCGGCCAGGTCGCCCGCCGCGCGCAGGTAGGGCGCCGTGAACATCCAGGACTGCACCCGCAGCCACCCCAGGTAGTCGGCGATCCGGGCGTTGCCCAGCAGGACCGCCGCCTCCTGCCAGAACCTCAGGTCGCAGCCCACCAGCACGTCCAGCTGCCCGGCCCGGGAGGCCTGGGTGGCGGCGGTGGCCCGGCGGCGCAGCGAGGGCAGCCGGCTCCAGTCGTAGCCGGGCGCCCGGACCAGCAGCTGGCGGATCGCGCTGTCGGTGAGCAGCGCCCGGGCCTCGAAGATCTCCAGGAAGTCGGCCCAGCCGAACTCCGGGACGGTGAAGCCGCGGTGGTGCTCGGCCCGGAGCAGGCCCTGGGCGGCCAGGTCGACCAGGGCCTCCCGGGCCGGGGTGGCCGAGACCCCGTACAGCTCGGCGATCTCCTTGACGGTGAAGTTGCGGCCCGCCGGCAGGCGGCCGGCCATCATCTCCTCGCGCAGCGCGTCGGCGATCTGCTCCCGCAGGCTGTTGCGCCTGATCGGGGGGCGGCCGTCGGCGCCGGCGGCGAAGGAGCCGGGCAGGCCGAACCCGGGCAGGCCGAAGCCGGACGGCGGACGGCCGGGGCCGGCACCGGACATGCGGGAATCGGGCACCCCCTGACCTCCCCTCCTCCACCGGCCTGAACGCGACGCAGGCTCACCTTCTCAAAAGTTGCGCACACGGGTGCCAAGCATGTCAAGGACTGGCAAAAGCGGACCTAATCACAGCAGCCGGTCACCACCCCCGCGACCGCCCCTCCGAGCGCCCCTCAGGCTGGCCCTGCGACCGCTCCCGTGGTCAGCGCTGGACGGGCGCCGGAATGCCGAGCAGCCGGTCCCGGTGCACGGGGAACTCCGCCCGGGCCTTGGCCACCTCCGCCTGGTCGAAGTCGACCGTCAGCACCTCCTCGTCCCCGCCGGCCTCGGCCAGCACCCGGCCCCACGGGTCGACCACCAGGCTGTGCCCGGCCTGCTCGACCCCGCCGTGGGTGCCCGCGGTGTTGCAGGCCAGCACGTACGCCTGCTCCTCCACCGCCCGGGCCCGGGCGAGCAGCGTCCAGTGCTCCAGCCGCTTGGCCGGCCAGGCGGCCGGCACCACCAGCAGCTCCGCCCCGGCGTCCAGCAGGGCCCGGAACAGCTCCGGGAAGCGCAGGTCGTAGCAGGTCGCCAGGCCGATCCGGCCGAGATCGGTGGCGGCCGTAACGATCTCCTGCCCGGCGCCCATCACCACCGCCTCGCCGCTGTCGAAGCCGAACCGGTGGATCTTGCGGTAGGTGTGCACCAGCTCGCCGTCCGGGGCGAACAGCAGCGAGGTGTTGTAGATCGGGCCGTCCGGGTCCCGCTCGACGATCGAACCCGCGTGCAGCCACACCCCCGCGGCCTCGGCGGCCGCCGACATCGTCTCCGCGGTGGGCCCCTCCAGCGTCTCCGCTCCGGCGCCCCAGGTCTCGTAGGCGAACCCGCCGAGCGGCCAGAGTTCCGGGAGGACCACCAGGTCGGCGCCCTCCTGCGCACGCACCAGGGCGGCCGCCCTGGCCCGCCGTTCGGCCGGCGGCTCGGAGTCGGAGACCGCGAGTTGGATCAAAGAAGCGCGCACAGTACCACCGTCCACGACAAGAGTCCTACGATCATCACCCGAAAGCGCTGCCCTGCTGTCACCCGGCAGCGTAACGTGCGGGTAGCGCGTGCGCCCGGAAGCTCAGGAGTCTCCCCTCTCTCCCGGGCCACGTGGCCCGGAAGCTGACGGAGGACCGGAGATTCCCGTGACGGAGAACCAGACCGTGCAGGCGTACACCGACGCATGGCTCCACTCCATCGAGGCGATAGCGGAGCTGCTCGCCCCGCTGCCCACCGACGCCTGGAACCGGGCCACCGAGTGCCCCGGCTGGTCGGTCCGGGACGTGGTCTCGCACATCATCGGCATCGAGTCCGAGCTGCTCGGCGACCCACGGCCGATCCACTCCCTGCCGCGCGACCTGCGCCACGTCACCAGCGAGTTCGCCCGCTACATGGAGCTCCCGGTCGACAAGCGGCGCTGCCACACCCCGGTCGAGCTGACCGGTGAGCTGGACTACACCGTCATCCGCCGCAGCCGCGCCCTGCGCAACGCCAAGCAGGGCCCGCAGGACCTGGTCCGCTGGCCGGCCGGTCCGCTCTCCCGCGACCTGCCCTACGAGCAGTTGCTGCGCACCCGCGCCTTCGACGTCTGGGTGCACGAGCAGGACCTGCGGCGGGCCCTGCACACCCCCGGCAACCTCGACTCGCCCGCCGCCGTCGTCAGCCGCGACTACCTGGTGGAGGGCCTGCCCCGGGTGGTCGCCAAGCTGGCCGCCGCCCCGGCCGGGGCAGCGGTGATGTTCGACGTGACCGGCCCGCTGGAGTTCCGGCGCACCGTCCGGGTCGACGAGAGCGGCCGCGGCTCGGTGGACGACTCGGTCACCCTGGCCCCGGACGTCCGGCTCACCCTCGACTGGGAGACCTACCTCCGCCTCGCCTGCGGCCGGGTCCGCCCGGACACCGTCACCCACGCGGTCCGGGTGGTCGGTGACACCGACCTGGCGGCCCGGGTCCTGGCCAACTTCGCACTGACCCCCTGATCGTCGGTACCACTGCGCGTTACATCCGACCGGGTGTACGCGTACCACCGCGCGCCGGCAGGCCCCTCCCGCACTCCCGTACGTCGGCTCGGTACCGGTACGTCACCCGTTCGGTGTCGTTGTTCCGGGCAGCCCGTCACCGAACGTGAAGGAGGGGCGGCCATGGACGACCAGGCCGACATGGAGCTGGTGCGGACGAGCTTCCCGGGCACCGGGCAGCCGATCCGGGTCGTGATGATCGACGGAGAGCCGTGGTTCGCCACGGTGGACGTGTGCAAGGTGCTGGGGCTGACCAATCCGACCCAGGCCAGCAAGCTCGCCGGACCGGGCCGGAGCCGGACGGTGAATAGCCACTCGATTACCATCAATCGGATTGAGGGTAATGACGAAGTCGCAGGTCAGAAACCCTATGGGCGAGGGAACCCGACCCTCAACCTGGTCAGCGAGGCAGGGCTCTACGCCCTCGTCATGCGCTCCGACAAGCCCGCCGCCCGCACCTTCCAGGACTGGGTCGTCGGCGAGCTGCTGCCCTCGATCCGGCGCGGCGACACCGACCTCCCGCGGCAGCGGAAGCGGATGGCCGAGTCCCTCGCCGGGGCCGTCGGGCAGCGGGTCGAGGTGGTCGCGGAGATCGACCACCACGGCACCACCGGCATTCACGTCCGCTCCGACGGCACGGTGCACTGCCGGCACGGCGAGATGGACTTCCGGATGCCGAGCCGGGAGGAGGACAGCGGCCCGCCGTTCGGCCCGTACTACGAGTGCCGCAGCATCGAGCGGGTCGGCATCCGCGGCGGCCGGGCCCTGGCGCGCTGCGCCCGGCTCAAGCTGGTCGACCTGGCCCGCCACCTGCGGCACGCACCCGGGCCGCACGACGCACCGCACCGCGACCCGCACGGCGCACCGCAGACCCCCGCACCGACCGCGGCAGCCGCCGGGCCGCTGGTGTGCGAGCTCGGGGCGGCCCGGGTGCACGGCGGGCCGGCGGCCATCGCCGACCTGCTCCGGGCGGCCGGCCAGCTGTAGGGCGCGTGGTCGGCGGCCGTCAGGCCTGCGGGTGGGTGCGCCGGACGGCCCGGCGCAGCCGGAGGATCATCGCCGCCCCCACCGCCAGCGGCAGGAACTGCCAGCAGAACGCCCACCGGTACGTCTCGGCGGTGTAGCCGGCCCCGTCCGACAGGGCGTCCAGCAGAACGCCGATGCCGAGCAGGGTGAGCATCGCCCCGATGAAGCCGCCCATGTTGGCGATCCCGGAGGCGGTGCCCATCCGCTCCGCCGGGTTGTACGCACGGGCGTAGTCGAGGCCGACCAGCGAACCGGGCCCGTTGCTGCCCATCACCAGCAGCAGCACCACCAGCAGCCACAGCGGCGGGTGCCCGCCCGGCCAGGCCAGCACGACCGCCCAGCACAGCCCGGTGGCGGCCACCACGGCGCAGGTGATCGGCATGCGGGAGGCCGGGGTGCGCGAGACCAGCCGGCCGAACAGCACCCCGAAGAGCATGTTGCTGAACACCAGCAGGGTGAGCAGCCCGCCCGCCGCGCCCCTGGTCATGCCCTGGCCCTCGACCAGGTACGGCAGGCCCCAGAGCAGGCCGAAGGCGGCGGCGGGGAAGGCCGTGGTGAAGTGCACCCACATGCCGAGCCGGGTGCCCGGCTCCTGCCAGGAGTCCCGGATCTGCCGCCGGACCGAGAGCCGCCGCACCGTCTCGCCGGCCCGCCCGGGGGGCGCCGCCGGCGCCTCCCGCAGCAGCAGCGCGACCAGCGCGAAGACCGCGATCCCGGCCAGCGCGATCACCCCGAACGAGAAGGTCCAGCCCTCCCGGTGCAGGGCCCCGGCCAGCACCACCGTGGTGACCAGGTTGCCGCCCATCCCGGCCAGCCCGGTCAGCTGCGCGATCAGCGGGTTCTGCGCGGCCGGGAACCAGCGGGCGGCCACCCGCAGCACGCTGATGAAGGTCATCGCGTCCCCGCAGCCCAGCACCGCCCGCGAGCCGAGCGCGGGCCCGAAGGAGGTGCTGAGCGCGAACGCCAGCTGGCCGAGGCTCATCAGCAGCACCCCGAGCAGCAGCACCCGGCGCGGCCCGAAGCGGTCGACCAGCAGCCCGACCGGGATCTGCATCGCCGCGTAGACCAGCACCTGGAGGATCGAGAAGGTGGAGAGCGCGGAGGCGCCGATCCCGAACCGCTCGGTGGCATCCAGCCCGGCGACCCCGAGGCTGGTCCGGTGCACCACGGCCAGCACGTAGACGGTGCAGCCGATCGACCAGGCCAGCCAGGCCCCCCGCCCGCCCGGCGGCCCGGTCACCGGCGGGGGCACCGCCGGCCGAGGACCGGGTAGGGCGGCGGAGACGGGAACAGGTACGGGTACGGGTACGGAGCGAGCGGCGCCCACGGGGTCCACGGTCATGGTGGCCCCAGGCTAGTCATCCCATCAAATGATCAATCTGGCAGGGTCCGCCCGCCCACGGCCACCCGGCACCTGTCGCCGGGGCACTGGCCACCCGGCACCTGTCACGCGGTCACCCGGTCACCCGGTCACCCGGTCACCGTCCAGCTCACCGAGCGGGTCATGAACTCCTGCCGGAAGCCCTCGTCCCGGACCCAGTCCGTGCTGTCCGTGACGGTGGCCTGCACGGTCGCCCGGTGCCCGGGGGCCAGCCCCAGCGAAGCGGTGTCCAGCCAGGTCCGGTCCGGGGCCTGCGGCTCCACCGCCACCCCGTCCACCGTCCAGTCCACCCGCAGCTGCCTGGCCCCGGTCAGCTGCAGCGGGCGCACCGTCAGCCGGGTCGGGGTGCCGACCTCGCCCGGAGCCGGGCTGGCACCGTCCAGCGGGCGGACCCGGCGGTAGACCTGCTCGATGATCGCCTCCCGGGAGGGGAGGTTGTAGGAGCCTCCGAGGGTGCGCATCACCGAGTCCTCGGTCGGCCGGTAGAGGCCGTTGGCACTGCGGTACGCACCGACCGTGCCGCCGCCGTCCGGGGACGGCGCGTCCAGCCAGCGCCACCACTTCACCTTGGTCCGGCGCATCTGGTCGGCGTCGACGGTGGAGAGGTTGGGGTAGTCGGCGTCGTCCGGGGCGCTGTCGTACTCGTCGCCCAGCTCGCCGACGGTGTGGCCTATCTCGTGCTGGATGATCCGCCCGGCGTCCGGGCTGCCGCCGGCCAGCGTGGTCACCCCGGTGCCGCCGGCGCCGCCGTACTCGCTGGAGTTGGCGAGCGCGATCAGGTACTGCGGCCCGGCGCCCTCCCCCGCGTACCGGGCGGTGGCGGACTCGTCCGCGCACAGCAGCCGGGCCGTGCCCTCGCACCAGAAGTGCATACCGAGCGGGGTCCGGGTGGAGCGTCCGGTGGACTCGCTCTCGGCGATGCCGGCGGACGGGGAGACCACGTCGACCCGCCTTATGTTGAAGTAGCCCTGGTAGGTGCGGAACGGCTCGATCTCCATCAGCGCGCGCCAGGCCCGGTCGGCCTGCTCCCGGAAGACGCCCTGCTGCTCCTCGGTGTAGCCGTCGCCGAGCAGGACCAGGGTGATCCGGTTGGCCGGGTCCCCGGAGCGCCTTATGTCGACGGTCGGTGCCGCCGGGGCCCGCAGGTCGGCCTGCTGGGGGGTGCGCGGCGGGGCCGCGTGGTCGGTCAGCGGCCCGGCCGGCGGACCTATCACGGTGGACGGGGAGGGCGCGGCCAGTTCGAGCACGGCGGGCAGCGCGGCGGCCGAGAGCAGCACCAGCGCTGCGGTACTCCGGACGAAACGGCCATGAGTGCCAGACGGCATACGGGTCGTCCTCGGTGCTCCGGTCACCCGGCGGGGCGCTCGGGTGGGGGGTCGGAGAGACGTACCCCTCGAAGAGGGCCGCGCTGCGCGGCGGGGCGGAAGTTCCCCCCGGCGGAGCAAGCGCTCACCGGATCGGCCGGTCCGGGGCGCCGGCCGGGCCCCGACCAGGGCATCGACCGGGCCGCCACCGGCCGTCGGACCAGGCCTGACGCCGTCCGGCCGACGGCTCAGCGGCCCCCGCGCAGCGCCCGCAGCGGGTCGGTCCTGGCCGCCCGGACGGCCGGGTAGAGGCCCGCCAGCAGGCCCACCAGGCTGCCGATCAGCGGTGCCGGCAAGGTGGCCAGCGGCTGCAGGACGGCGCTCCACTCCCGTACCGCGGCCACCGTGAGCACCACCAGCACCCCGAGACCGGTGCCGACCAGGCCGCCGAGCGAGCCCAGGGCGGTGGACTCGGTGAGGAACTGCGCCGCCACGTGGTGGGTGCGGGCGCCCAGCGAGCGCCGCAGGCCGATCTCCTCGGTCCGCTCCAGGACCGCCACCAGGGTGGTGTTGGCGATGCCGACCGCGCCGACCACCAGGCAGATCGCGGCCAGCGCGAGGAACAGGCCGGTCAGGTCGGAGGTGACGTGGTCCTGGAGGGTGTGCGGGTCCGGCGGCGGGGTGACGGTGAGCCGCTCGACCGCGTCCGGCCGCAGGGCCGCCGCCAGCTGCCGGGCGACCACCGGGGCGGCGCCGACCCGGGTGGCGGCCAGCAGGTGGGCGGCCTGGTCCTCGCCGAGGCCGGGGTTGCCGAACCGGTCCAGCGCGGTGGTGCTCGGCACGATCATCCCCAGCAGGGTGTCGGGCAGCCGCCGGACGTCCTGGTAGACGCCGATCACCGTGTACGGCAGGCCGTCGATGAAGACCGCCGGCTGGGCGTCCAACCGGGTCACCCCGAGCCGGCTCGCGGCCGCCCGGCTGAGCAGCACCACCGGCAGCCGGGCCTGGTGGGCGTACCGGTCCAGGGTGACCCCGGCGGCCAGGGTGGGCGCCATCGCGGCGATCGCGCCCGGCGTCGCCGCGTACAGCGCCAGGTTCTGCCCGGCCGCGCCGTCGGCGGTCGGGGAGGCGGAGATCCGCAGGCCGTCGGTGGGCACCCGCCACCAGACGCCGGCCGCGCTCACCCCGTCGATCCGGCCGGCCCGGGCGTCGGCGTCCGGCGGAAAGCTGGTCGGGGGCCGCGCGCCCGGCGCCAGGCCCTCCTGGGACGGGTTGTCGGTGACCGTCACGGTGGTCGCCTTGGTGAGGTCGAACTGCCGCCCGATCTGCCCGGACGCAGTGGCGGTCAGCCCGAGCACGGCGACGAAGGCGCCGACGCCCAGCACCGTGCCGAGCATGGTGAGCACCGAACGGCCCGGCCGCTGGAGCACCCCGGCGAGCGCCTCGGCGAGCAGATCGCGCAGGCCGAGCCGGGCGGCCGGCCCGGGGAGGGCGGAGCGGGCCATCTCAGCGCACCGCCGGCCCGGCCGCCGCGGGCCCCGTCAGCCGGCCGTCGCCGATCCGCACCGTCCGGCCGGCCCGGGCGGCCACCGCCGGATCGTGGGTGATCACCACCAGGGTGTACCCCTCGTCGTGCAACCGGTCGAACCGGTCCAGCACGGCCGCGGCGTTGGCCGAGTCCAGGTTCCCGGTGGGCTCGTCGCAGAGCACCAGGCTGGGGTCGTTGACCAGGGCCCGGGCGATCGCGACCCGCTGGCGCTCGCCGCCGGACAGCGTGGTCGGCAGCGCGTCCAGCCGGTGGCCGAGCCCGACCTGGCGCAGCGCCGCGCGGGCGGCCCGGCGGCGGTGCGGGCGGGGAGTGCGGTTGTAGACCTGGGCGAGCAGCACGTTCTCCTCCGCGGTCCGGTGCGGCAGCAGGTGGAAGGACTGGAAGACGAAGCCGATCCGGCGCCCGCGCAGGGTCGAGCGGTCCCGGTCGCCGAGCCCGCCGGTGTCGATGCCGTCGAGGACGTACCGGCCGCTGGTGGGGGTGTCGAGCAGGCCCAGCAGGTGCAGCAGGGTGGACTTGCCGGAGCCGGACGGGCCGGTGATCGCCAGGTACTCGCCCGCCCGGACGGTCAGGTCGCACGGGTGCAGCGCGGTGACCGGCGGCGGGCCGGGGAAGCTGCGGCCGACCCCGTCGAGCCGGATGACCGCGTCGGCGGCGGCCCGGCTCACCGGCCGACCACCACCTGGTCGCCCTCGGCCAGCGTGCCGTCGTCCGCGCTGACACCCACATAGCCGTCGGCGCTGGTCCCGCAGGTCACCGGCACGGTCGTGCGCCGTCCGGCCGGATCCGCCCGGGTCACGGCGGTCCGGCCGGCCGCGTCGGTGAACACCGCGGCCACCGGGACGCTCAGCACCGGCTGGGCCGAGGTGTCACGCAGCACGGTGATCCGGACGTTCTGGCCGCTGAAGGCGGCCGGCAGCGGTTGGGCCGGGGTGATCTGCAACGGCACGTACGCGGCGGCCTGCTGGCCGCCCTGGCCCGGCCCGCCGCCCTGGCCGCCGGTGCCACCCGCGGCTGCCCCCGCGCCGGCCGGGGCCGGCCCGCCGCCGATCGCGATCACCTTGCCCGCCAGGGGCGTTGTGGTGGGGGTGTCGAGTTCGGCGACCGATCCCCGGACGCTCTGCCCGGTGGTCTCGGAGAGGATCTCCACCGCCATGCCCGGGACGATTCCGGCCGCCTGCCCCGGGTCGAGCCGGCCGGTGACGGCCAACTGCCCGCTGGTGAGCGAGATCAACGGGCCCTGGACGGGCGAGCCGACGGTGGCGTTCACGGCGGTGACCGAGGCCGGCAGCGCCGGCAGGAAGACCACCTCACCGGCTGGCACCATCGGGCCGTTCACCGCCCTGGCCCGGGCCAGCGCCTCGTTGTCCTCGGTCACCTTCTTCCGTGCGGCGGTGAGTTGCCGGCCGAGGTCGGCGCCGCCGGGCGCGGCCGGGGTGGCGGCCGGGGTGGTGGCAGCCGCCTGCTGGGCCTTGAGCGCGTCGATCGCCTGCTGGTCGGCCTCCACCGCCCGGCGCGCGGCGTCCACCGCCTGCTGGGTGGCCGCGCCGGTGGTGGGCGCCGGGTAGCCGAGCCGCCGGTAGTAGCCGGTGACGGCCTCGGCCGTGCCGGGGCCGAAGCTGCCGTCCGGGTCGTCGCCGTGGCCGTGGCCCAACTGCTGGAGCGCCGCCTGCAGTTCGGCCACGTCCGGACCGCTGCTGCCGGGCTTGAGGTCCCGGTAGGCCGGCACCGGGCCCTGCAGCACGAACAGCGGCTGGCCTGACACCTCGGCCAGCAACTGCCCGTTGGCCACCTGGTCGCCGGTGCGCACCGCCGTCCGGGACACGTAGAGCTGGCTGATCTCGGTCGAGGCGGCCACCGGCGTGACGTTGTACTGGGTCGGCGGGTAGACCTGGCCCCGGGTCACCGCGGAGCGGTTCAGCACCTGGCGGGTGACCGGGGCGGTGAGCAGCGTGTCCGGCGGCGGGGCGGTGTCCGCGGCCCGCTCGGCGGGGGACTTCACCAGTGAGGCCGCGGCCAGTCCGCCGCCGGCGACCACCGTGGCCGCGAGCACGGCCGCCAGCAGGACCCGTCGCCGGCGCCGCATCCGCGACCCACCGGTGCCGGACGCAGCCGACCCCACCCGCTCCTCGACCAGCTCGCTCAATGCCAGGCCCCAGCCCACTCGGACGCGCGCGAACGCCGCCGCTCCCCCGCCTACCGCTCACCGAACGGCCAGAGCCTACCGGCCGGTTGGGCGAAATCGACCGTGTTCGGTCAAGCTCCCGGTGAGCCCGGGGCCGGCACCGGTGGGGATCAGCGCCCCACCCCTGGCGGCGAGTTCACGAGGTACGGCGGTACGCGCCGAGCACCAGGTGCGTGGCCAGACCCAGCAGCAGGCCCCAGAAGGCGGCGCCGATGCCGAACAGGCTCATCCCGGAGGCGGTGGCCAGGAAGGTCACCACGGCGCCGTCCCGGCCGTGTTCGTCGGCGACGGCGGCCGCCAGGCTGCCCTGGAAGGAGGCCAGCAGGGCCACCCCGGCGATCACCGCGATCAGCGCGTGCGGCAGGCCGGTGAAGAGGCTGACCAGCACCCCGCCGAAGCTGCCCACCAGCAGGTAGAGGACGCCCGCCGACATCCCGGCGATGTACCGCCGACGCGGATCGGGGTGGCTCTCCGGGCTGGTGCAGATCGCCGCGGTGATCGCGGCCAGGTTGACGCCCGGGGAGCCGAACGGGGCCAGCAGGACCGACAGCCCGCCGGTCGCGCCGATCAGCAGCCGGTCGTCCGGCCGGTAGCCGGAGGCCCGCATGATGCCGAGGCCCGGCGCGTTCTGCGAGGCCAGCGCGACGATGGTGAGCGGCAGCGCCAGCCCGACCGTGGCCGCCCAGGAGAAGTCCGGCGGCGTCAGCACCGGCCGGGTGGGCCCGCCGGACCCCAGGTTGAGCGGCAGGCCGACGGTGACCGCCGCCAGCACCGCGCCGACCAGCAGCGCCACCGGCACCGCGTAGCGCGGCAGCAGCCGCTTGGCCAGCAGGAAGGCGGCGAAGCAGCCCAGCACCAGGACGGGGGCGCCGCGCAGCTCGGTGAAGATGCCGGCGCCGAAGGTGAACAGGATGCCGGCCAGCATCGCGTTGACGATGCCGGACGGGATGGCCCGGATCAGCCGCCCGAACAGCCCGGTGATCCCGAACAGCGCGACCGCCGCGCTGCTCACCAGGAAGGCACCGACGGCCTCCCGGTACGGGTACGCGCCCAGGCTGGCCACCAGCAGCGCCGCGCCGGGTGTGGACCAGGCGGTGATCACCGGGGTTCTGGTCCACCATGAGAGGACCAGGCAGGTCAGCCCGCTGCCGATGGAGACCGCCCAGATCCAGGACGCCGTGTGCGCCTGGTCCAGGTGGCCCGCGGCGGCAGCGGCGAGCACCACGACCAGCGGGCCGGAGAAGGAGACCGCGATGCACACCAGGCCGGCGAGCAGCGCGGGGAGGGAGAGGTCCCGGCGCAGCGAGGGCCGGTGTGCGGCCCGTGCGAGGAGTTCCTCCGCGGGGAGTTCGGGAGGGCGGACGGAGGGGCGCTGGACTATCGGATGGTCGGCCACCCGAGCAGTATCCCGGGACGCCGCTCGGAACTCCTTCGAAAAACTTCGGAACCACCTGCAACCCCCGGCGGGGATGCACGTCCATCACAGTGAAGGGCACGGAGAGCGGGACCAGCGACAAGGGCCGGGCGCCGACGACCGACCCGCCCCGTCCGACTCACCGTCAGTTCACCGCCCATGGGGGACCTCTGTCATGCGTACGCCCGTTATCTCCCGAATTGTCCGCACCTCCGCCACCGCCGTCGCCGCCCTCACCATCGGCGTCGGCCTGCCGCTGACCGTCGGGGCCAACGCCGCGTACGCCTGCGGCGACGAGCCCGCCGACGCCGCGTCCGCCACCGCCCCCCAGAGCCCCGGCCCGGTCTCGGGCGAGACGGTCAGCGGCTTCATCGCCCCGACCCCCACCGCCATCACCGCCGGCGGGCCGAAGGTCGAGATCGGCGTCGAGGAGGCGAACTTCAGCGGCGCGGCGATCGACCGGGCCGCCCCCTCCTTCGCGCTCTACGACGAGCAGGCCGGCGGCCACGGGATCGGCACCATGCTCACGATCGACGAGCTCTCGGTGGAGGTGATGGCGAAGGGCCGGTGGACGCCGCTGAAGCTGCACACCGGCTGCGACCCGGTCATCTGGTCCGACACCACGGCCCTCGCCGAGCCGCTGGCCGACGGCCACGCGCACCGGTTCCTGTTCCGGGTCGGCCTGTCCGCCGGCGCACCCCTCGACCAGACCGGGATCCAGATCTACTCCGGCCGTACCGCGGAGGGCAAGCTCAACCGGCTCGACCTGGACGTGAAGCACCCCACCCCGCCGGCGCCGAAGCCGACCGCCACCCCGACCACCGCCGCCCCGACCACCCCCGCCCAGAGCCCGACGGCGGCGCCGACCAAGGCCGCCCCGATCGCCCTGACCTCCGGCCCGTCCACGCCGGCCGGTACGCCGTCGGCGGCCACCTCCGCCACCGAGCTGGCCGCCACCGGCCCGTCCGCGCCGACCGGCTTCCTGTTCGCCTCCGCCGCCGGCTGCCTGGCGGTCGGGCTCGGGGTGCTGTACCTGGCGCGCCGCCAGGCCAAGCGCTGACCCGGCGCCCGACGCGGACGGGCCCCGCTCCTCCGGGGGGAGGAGCGGGGCCCGTCGGTGCGACCGTGCGGTCAGCCCCAGGTGATCAGGCGCTTCGGCTGCTCCAGGATCGCGGCGACGTCCGCGAGCACCCGTGAGCCGAGCTCGCCGTCGACCAGCCGGTGGTCGAAGGAGAGCGCCAGCGTGGTGACCTTGCGCGGCACCACCTTGCCCTTGTGCACCCACGGCAGATCCCGGACCGCGCCGAAGGCGAGGATGGCCGCCTCGCCGGGGTTGAGGATCGGGGTGCCGGTGTCGACGCCGAAGACGCCGACGTTGGTGATGGTGATCGAGCCGCCCTGCATGTCCGCCGGGGAGGTCTTCCCCTGCCGCGCGGTGTCGATCAACTCGCCGAGCGAGACCGCCAGTTGCGGGAGCGTCTGGGAGCCGGCGTCCTTGATGTTCGGCACGATCAGCCCGCGCGGGGTGGCGGCGGCGATCCCCAGGTTGACCTGGCCCTTGAGCACGATCTCCTGGGCCGCCTCGTCCCAGCTGGCGTTGACCTCCGGGTAGCGGCGCACCGCCGTCAGCAGCGCCTTGGCGACCAGCAGCAGCGGGCTCACCCGCACGCCCTGGCCCAGGTCGCCGCTCTCCTTGAGCTTGCGCACCAGCTTCATCGTCCGGGTCACGTCGACCTGGACGAACTCGGTCACGTGCGGAGCGGTGAAGGCCGAGGAGACCATCGCGGCCGCGGTGGCCTTGCGGACCCCCTTGACCGGGATCCGGACATCACCGGTGCCGGTCGGGACGGCCACCGGCTGCGGCTGGGGCTGCGGCTGCGCCGCGGCGGCCGGGGCCTCGGCCGGCTCGGCCACCGGCAGGACGGCGGCGTGCACGTCCTCACGGGTGATCACCCCGCCCGGGCCGGTCGCCACGATGCTGCGCAGGTCGATGCCGAGGTCCTTGGCCAGCTTGCGGACCGGCGGCTTGGCCAGCGGGCGGTCACCCTCGACCGGCTGGGCCTGGGCCGGCAGCACCGGCACCGCGACCGGCGCCGGGGCGAGGGGAGCGGCGGGGGCGACCGGTACGACCGGGGCCGCCGGGGCGGCGGCGGTGGTCCGCTTGGCCCGGCGCTGGGTCCCGCCGGTGCGCGGACCGTACCCGACCAGCACCTCGCGGCGCTCCGGCACGGCCTCGGCCTCGACCGCGGCGGCCGCCACCGGGGCGGCGGCCGGCTCGGCGCCGGCCGCACCCGCGACCGCCACCGAGATGATCGCGGTGCCGACGTCGACCGTCGACCCCTCCGGGAAGAACAGCTGCTCGACCGTCCCGGTGAACGGGATCGGCAGCTCGACCGCCGCCTTCGCGGTCTCCACCTCGCAGACGACCTGGCCGTCCGTCACGGTGTCACCGGGCTTGACGAACCAGGTGAGGATCTCGGCCTCGGTCAGGCCCTCGCCGACGTCCGGCATCTTGAACTCGCGGAGCGAGCGAACTTCGGTGGTCACGGCTCTCGCTCCTCTCAGAACGCCAGGGCGCGGTCGACGGCGTCCAGCACCCGGTCCAGGTCCGGCAGGTAGGTCTCCTCGACCCGCGACGGCGGGTACGGGGCGTGGTAGCCGCCGACCCGCAGGATCGGGGCCTCCAGGTGGTAGAAGCAGCTCTCGGTGAGCCGGGCGGCCAGCTCGGCGCCCAGGCCCAGGAAGACCGGCGCCTCGTGCACCACGATGCCGCGGCCGGTCCGCTTGACCGAGGCCTCGACGGTGGCGAAGTCGATCGGCGAGAGCGAGCGCAGGTCGACCACCTCCAGCTTGCGGCCGTCCTCCTCGGCCGCCGCGGCGGCCTCCTGGCAGACCTTGACCATCGGCCCGTACGCGATCAGCGTCGCGTCGGTGCCCGGCCGGACGATCCGCGCCGAGTGCAGCGGCAGTTCGGCCTCGTCCTGGACCTCGCCCTTGTCCCAGTAGCGCCGCTTCGGCTCCAGGAAGATCACCGGGTCGTCCGACTCGATGGCCTGCCGGAGCATCCAGTGCGCGTCGTTCGGGTTCGACGGGCTGACCACCCGCAGGCCGGCGGTGTGCGCGAAGTAGGCCTCGTGCGACTCGCTGTGGTGCTCGACCGCGCCGATGCCGCCGCCGTAGGGGATCCGGATGGTGACCGGCATCTTGACGTGGCCGAGCGCGCGGGCGTGCATCTTCGCCAGCTGGGTGACGATCTGGTCGAAGGCCGGGTAGACGAAGCCGTCGAACTGGATCTCCACCACCGGGCGGTAGCCGCGCAGCGCGAGGCCGATCGCGGTGCCCACGATGCCGGACTCGGCGAGCGGGGTGTCGATCACCCGGTCCTCGCCGAAGTCCTTCTGCAGGCCGTCGGTGATCCGGAAGACGCCGCCGAGCTTGCCGATGTCCTCGCCCATGAGCAGGGTCTTCGGGTCGTTCTCCAGCGACTTGCGCAGCGCCTCGTTGAGCGCCTTGGCGATGTTGAGCTGACCTGCCATCAGAGGTTCTCCCCGCCCTCGAAGGAGGCCGCGTACGCCTCGTACTCGGCCCGTTCCTCGTCCACCAGTGTGTGCGGCTCGGCATACACGTGGTCGAAGATCAGGGTCGGGTCCGGGTCCGGCATGCTGCGCACGCCCTCGCGCACCCGCAGGCCCAGCTGCTCGCTCTGGGCCTCGACCTCGGCGAAGAACGCCTCGTCGGCCAGGCCCTCCTTGTCCAGGTGGGCCCGCAGGCGCAGGATCGGGTCCTTGGCCTTCCAGGACTCGGTCTCCTCGGTGAGCCGGTAGCGGGTCGGATCGTCGGAGGTGGTGTGCGCGCCCATCCGGTAGGTGAACGCCTCGACCAGCACCGGACCGTTGCCGCTGCGCGCGTGGTCCAGCGCCCAGCGGGTCACCGCGAGGCAGGCCAGCACGTCGTTGCCGTCCACCCGGACACCCGGGAAGCCGAAGCCGGAGGCCCGGCGGTACAGCGGGATCTTGGTCTGGTTGGTGGTGGGCTCGGAGATCGCCCACTGGTTGTTCTGGCAGAAGAAGACCACCGGCGCGTTGTAGACCGAGGCGAAGGTGAAGGCCTCGTTGACGTCGCCCTGGCTGGAGGCGCCGTCGCCGAAGTACGCGATCACCGCGTCGTCCGCGCCGTCCTTGGTGATGCCCATCGCGTACCCGGTGGCGTGCAGGGTCTGCGAGCCGATCACGATGGTGTAGAGGTGGAAGTTCTTCTCGTTCGGGTCCCACCCGCCGTGGTTCACGCCGCGGAACATGCCCAGCAGGTTCAGCGGGTCCACGTCCCGGCACCAGGCCACGCCGTGCTCCCGGTAGGTCGGGAAGGCGTAGTCGCCCGGGCGCATCGCCCGGCCCGAGCCGACCTGGGCGGCCTCCTGGCCGAGCAGCGAGGCCCACAGACCCAGCTCGCCCTGGCGCTGGAGCGAGGTGGCCTCGGCGTCGAAGCGCCGGACCAGCACCAGGTCACGGTAGAGCGCCCGGATCTCCTCCGGGGTCGTCACCAGCGGAAACTCCGGGTGCTCGACCCGGTCGCCCTCCGGCGTCAGCAGCTGTACGAGCTCCGCCGGGGCGTCCGTACCCGTGCGGAGGTTGTCAGGGACGCCGGGGGCGGCCTTCTTGCGCGCCCTCGCCGTGCTTTTGACGGTCACGTTCACTCCTCGGTCTGTCCGGCCGCCCGGGGTCGCCGGTGACCGGTCCGGTCACCGCCTCGCGGGGCGCGCTTGGGTGTGCGCGCCGGGTGCTCGGCAGGTGGTGATCCTTTTCCGACGGCGTCCCTTCTGCGAGAACGTTACCCAGCGCCGCCCCTTGGCGCGCTTGCGCTAGGACGTCCTAGTTCTTCACTCCCCGAGAGCAACGGGTGTGGCGCAGCTCTCTTCGGCGGTGCCGTCAGGACACCAGCGCACGCTATCCGGGCAGGGCGCTCGGCGTAAGGGGGTAACGGGAATCGATTCGGTCTCCGCCCCCGGGCACCCCGTCCGGCCGGCCGACCCGCTCAGAGGACTTTGCCAGGGTGATATGGGAGGCTTTGGGCGTGAGCGAAAACGGACGAATCAGAGTATTCCTCCTTGATGATCATGAGATCGTCCGCCGGGGCGTCCATGACCTGCTGTCCATGGAGGACGACATCGAGGTGGTCGGGGAGGCCGGCACCGCGGCCGAGGCGCTGGCCCGGATCCCGGCCGTCCGGCCCGACGTCGCGGTGCTCGACGTCCGCCTGCCGGACGGCAACGGCGTGGAGGTCTGCCGGGAGGTGCGCTCGCACGATCCCGCGATCAGGTGTCTGATGCTCACCTCCTTCTCCGACGACGAGGCGCTGTTCGACTCGATCATGGCGGGCGCCTCGGGCTACGTCCTGAAGGCGATCCGCGGCACCGATCTGCTGTCCGCCGTCCGCGACGTGGCGGCCGGCAAGTCGCTGCTCGACCCGGTGGCCACCAGCCGGGTGCTGGAGCGGCTGCGCTCCGGCGGCGGCCGGGAGGAGGACGAGCGACTCGCCCAACTGACCAAGCAGGAAAGGCGAATTCTCGACCTGATCGGCGAGGGGATGACCAACCGGCAGATCGGCGGTGAACTTCACCTGGCGGAGAAGACGGTGAAGAACTACGTCTCCAGCCTGCTCGCCAAGATGGGGATGGAGCGCCGCACGCAGGCGGCGGCCTTTGTGGCCCGCCACCAGGCCGATCAGCAGAACTGACCGCCTCTAATCACATCCCTGACTGTCTGTCAAGTACCGATTGCGCCAGGCATTACGCTCGGCCCGTGACCGCACAACCGCACCCCTCGGCCCCGTCGGACCCGGCATCGGCGCTGCTCGCGCCGCTCTTCCTGCCCCGCCCCTCGCTCCCCGGCGACACCCGGGCGTCCGGCCGGCCGATAGCGGGTGCACCGGCCCGCCCCGATCCCACCGCCCCGCCCGTCGGCACCCTCAGCCCCCCGGTCGCGCACACCGCGGTGAGCGGAGTGCTGCGGGAGTACCGCACGGCGCCCGCGCTGCGGGTGAAGCCGGTCGCCGAGGGGCTGCTCAACCGCGGCTACCGGGTGACCACCGAGGCCGGCACCTACTTCCTCAAGTGCTACGTGGACCAGGCCACCGCGAGCCGGCCCGCGATCACCGCCCAGCACCACGCGACCCTCGCCCTGCACCGCCTCGGCCTGCCGGTGGCCCCGCCGCTGGCGGCCCAGGACGGCCGCACGGTGACCGCGCACGGCGGCCGGTTCTTCGCCCTCTTCCCGTGGGTCTCCGGGGTGCACCGGCACGGCACCGAGCTGGACCAGCAGCAGTGCGCCGACCTGGGCGCGCTGCTCGGCCGGCTGCACGGCGCGCTCGCGAAGGTGTGCGCCCCCGTCCGGCAGCCTCCCGGCCGGCTCACGGCCGACCCGATCGAGACCGGCCTCCTGATCGCCGAACTGCTCCGCCGCGCCCGCCGCCAGGAGCCGCGTGCGCCCTTCGACGACCTGGCCGAGCAACGGCTGCTGGAACGGGCCGAGTTGCTCGCCGCCCACCAGCACCTGCGGCCCGCACCGACCGCCGCCCCGCCGACCGGCTGGACCCACGGCGACTTCCACGGCCTCAACCTGCTCCACCGCCGCGGCCGGGTGGTCGCGGTGCTCGACTGGGACAAGCTCGGCCTGCACCCGACCGCCGAGGAGGCCGTCCGCGCGGCCACCCTGATCTTCAACGACCGGACCACCGGCGTGCTGGACCTCTCCCGGGTCCGGTACTACGCCCGCGGCTACCGGGACTCCGGCGCCGCCGGGGCCCGCCAGCTGGCCGCCGCCGTGCACCGGGTCTGGTGGGAGCGGCTCAACGACCTCTGGATGCTGCAGTGGCACTACCAGCGCGGCGACCACCGCGCCGACCCGCTGTTCGCCGCCTCGGCCGGCCAACTCGCCTGGTGGTGCGAGGAGTACGAACAGGTGCTGGACGCCTTCACCAACTGAGCCGGGTACGCCGACGGCCCCCGCCCGGGCAGGGCGGGGGCCGTCGGCGCGGATCGGTTACTCGCCGCTCGCGGTGGGTGTCCCTGAGCTGGCCGAAGTGGACGGCTTGGACGACCCCGAGGGCGACGTCGAGGCCGAGGCCGAGGCGCTCCCCGACTTCGACGCGCTCGCCGACGGCGAGGGCGAGTGCGAGGTGGAGCGGCTCGGGCTCGGCGAGGTCGACGGCGTGCTGATCGGCGACTCCGGCTGGCGGGTGTTGGTGTTGGTGTTGGTCTGGCTCCTGACCGCCGACGGCGACGGCAGCCCGCTGCTCGGTTCCGGCGTGATCTGCCCGGTGTTGACCGAAGGCTGCGGCGTCACCACCGGGTTGTCGTCGTGCTTCTGGCCACCGCTGAGCGCCAGCGCGGTACCGATGGCCGCCGCGAGCAGCACCGCCACCACGCCCAGCACCCAGCCCCACGGGTTGCGCCGGCGCTGCGACCCCTCGTCGTCCCCGCCGCCGTCGTAGCCGGGACCGCCGCCACCGGGGCCGCCCGCCGCCGGGTAGGGCTGCGAGGGCGTCTGGTACGGCGAGGTCACCTGGTAGGGCAGCGCCTCGGTCGGGCCGGTACCCGAACCGGGGCCGACCTGGCCCAGCGGCGCGGTCATCGCGGTGCCGCCGCTGGGCGGTCCGTCGAAGCCCTGGTAGTGGCCGGAGTTCCCGGACGCGGCCGCGGCCAGCCCGGCGGCCGCGGCGGCACCCGCGGCCGCGCCCGGGTAGCCGGCGCCCGCCGCACCGTGCAACTGCCGCAGCGCGTGCTGCACATGGGCGCGGAACTCGTCCGCGCTCTGGAAGCGGTCGTCCGGGTTCTTGGCCAGTGAGCGCAGCACCAGGTCGTCCAGCTCGGGCGGCACCCGCCGGTTGACCTGCGAGGGCGGCACCGGGATGTCCTGGACGTGCTGGTAGACCACCGCGAGCGGGGTCTCCCCGACGAACGGGGGCCGCAGCGCGAGCAGTTCGTAGAGCATGCAGCCGGCCGCGTACAGGTCGGAGCGGTGGTCCACCGCCTTGCCCAGCGCCTGCTCCGGCGAGAGGTACTGCGGGGTGCCCATCACCATGCCGGTCTGGGTCATGGTGCTCGCCGCACCGGTCAGCGCGCGGGCGATGCCGAAGTCCATCACCTTGACCGCGCCACCGGTCGTGATGATCACGTTGGCGGGCTTGATGTCCCGGTGCACGATGCCGTGGCGGTGGCTGTAGGCGAGTGCCTCCAGCACCCCGGCGATGATGATCAGCGCCTGGTCGACCGGCGGCGCCTCCTCGTCGACCAGCAGCTCGCGGACGGTCCGGCCCTCGACCAGCTCCATCACGATGTAGGGCGTGGTCTCCTCGCCCGCCTCCGGGCCGAGCCCGTGCTGCTCCTCGCCGGTGTCGTAGACCGCGACGATCGAGTGGTGGTTGAGCGCGGCGACGGCGTGAGCCTCGCGGGTGAACCGCAGCCGGGCCACCTCGTCCTGGGCCAGCTCGCCGCGCAGCAGCTTGACCGCGACCGTGCGGCCGAGCCGCACGTCCTGCGCCGCGAAGACCTCGGCCATCCCGCCCCGGCCGAGTTTGCCGGTCAGCCGGTACCGGCCGTCGCCGACCGTGCCCAGCGGAGCCGCGGTGCCCCGCGACGGCGTTCCCCCGGGCACCGACATCATGGCGGTCTCGGCGGTCGACTCCGGGCTCTGCGGGGTCTTCCGGGCTCCGGCGTGCTGCTCCGGCCCGCCCTCGCCCGGCTGCTCTGTCTCTGCCATCGCTCCTCGCCCCGGGCCGTCGCTCGGTGCGCAGTCGCCCTGTCGGTTCCGTCCCTGTGCACGCTACCGCTTCACGCGGGCGCCCGGTGTCCGGCGGCCTCGGCCCCCGGTCAGATTCGGTCGCCGCGCACGGCGCCGAGATCCAGCACCACCGCCGGGCGCGGGGCCCCGTAGGAGTTGCCGTTGTTCTTGTCCTTCTCGGCCTGGGCCGCGGCGATCGCCACGATCACCACCGCGAGCACGATCACGCCGACGATCACCCCCACCACGATCAGCGCGGTCGAGCAGCCGTTGTTCGGCTTGACCTGCCCCGGCCCGTACGGACCGGGGCCGATCGGCCCCGGCACCGGCGTGTGCGCCTGCTGCGGGAAGGGGTGCGGGGTCTGGTACGGCTGCTGGTACTGCGGCTGCGGGAACGGCGGCGGGGTCTGCGCCTGCTGCTGGAAGGGCTGCGGCGTCTGCGGGGCCTGCGGGAACGGCGGCGGGGTCTGCGGGGCCTGGTACGGCGACGGGGTCGGCGGGGCCGGCTGGTAGTGCTGCTGGACCTGCGGCGTCGGGGTCCGGATGTCGCCGCCGACCTGCGGGAAGTTGGTCATCGACGGCGCCGCGTGCACCGAGCGCGGGCCCTCGCTGATCACCAGCGGGGTGCTCGCCTGCAGCGGCACGCCACCGGCCTTGTCCGCGCCGGCGACCCGCTCGACCTCCTCGCGCATCGCCTCCGCGGTCGGGAACCGGTGCGCCGGGTCCTTGCGCAGCGCCCGCGCCACCAGCGCGTCCACCGCCGCGGTCACCGAGCTGTTGACGCTGGACGGCGCCGGCGGCGGCTCCTGCACGTGCTTGTACGCGATGGTGAAGGCGGTGTCGCCGTCGAACGGGAGCTGCCCGGTGAGCAGCTCGAAGAGCATGCAGCCCACCGAGTAGAGGTCCGCCCGGGCGTCCACGCTCTTGCCGAGCGCCTGCTCGGGCGAGAGGTACTGCGGGGTGCCGACCACCATGCCGGTCTGGGTCATCGAGGTCACGCCGGACTGCAACGCCCGGGCGATGCCGAAGTCCATCACCTTGACGACGCCCTTGGAACTGACCATCACGTTGCCGGGCTTGATGTCGCGGTGCACCAGGCCCTGGTCGTGCGAGGCCTCCAGCGCCGACAGCACCGAGGCGGTGATCTTCAGCGCCTGCGCGGTCGGCATCGCGCCGTGCTGGGCGATCGACTCGTTGAGCACGTCGCGCAGGGCCAGCCCCTCGACGTACTCCATCACGATGTACGGCGTGGCCAACCCCTCCGGGGAGACGTCCTCACCGCTGTCGAAGACCGAGACGATGTTGGTGTGCTGGAGCCGCGCCACGGCCTGCGCCTCACGGCGGAAGCGCTCCTTGAACGCGGCCTGGCCGCCGAGTTCGATGTTCAGGGTCTTCACGGCGACCAGCCGGTCCAGCACCGTGTCGTGCGCGAGATGGACGGAGGCCATGCCGCCCTGGCCGAGCAGGCGCTGGATCACATAGCGGCCGTTGCCCAGGGAGTGGCCCCCGACCGGGTTGGCGTCCTCGCTCATGGTCCCTGCTTCCCCCTCGGCGCGGCGGGGCCGCAGCCTTATGGTCTGGTCCGGATGCACCGGCCGGCCGACCGTGGCCGCCCGACCCCCGCCATCGGTCAGGTCCGACGGCAGGGGCCAGGGTATCGGCTCACGCCGACGTGATCGGGTGCAGGGGCGGGAACGTGTCCGAGCTGCTACAGAGCCGGGACAGCCCTGCAGAGAAAGGGCCCCGGCCGCGCCGGCCGCCGCCTAGAGGTACGGCCCCGAACGGATCCCGCGGCCGGGGGCCGGCTCCTCCGGCTCGGACTCGCCGCCGTTCAGGCCGGGCGGCAGGGCGCGCCGCATCTGCTCCAGCTGCGCCCGGGCCGCCATCTGCTGGGCGAACAGCGCCGTCTGGATCCCGTGGAACAGGCCTTCCAGCCAGCCCACCAGCTGGGCCTGGGCGATCCGCAGCTCGGCCTCGGTGGGGATCGCGTCGTCGGTGAACGGGAGCGACAGCCGCTCCAGCTCCTCGACCAGCTCGGGCGCCAGGCCCAGCTCCAGCTCCTTGATCGAGCTGGCGTGGATCTCCTTCAGCCGGACCCGGCTGGCCTCGTCCAGCGGCGCGACCCGGACCTCCTCCAGCAGCTGCTTGATCATGCTGCCGATCCGCATGACCTTGGCGGGCTGCTCGACCATCTCGGTCACCGGCAGTTCGCGCGGCTCCCCCGAGTCGTTCCCGGCGCCACGGCCGAAGCCGGAGCCCGGCACGGCGCCGATCGGCATCCCGTCCGGCCCGACGATCAGCACCTTGGGGCCGTCCTCCGGCTGCCCGCCCGACGCCTGGTACGGCTCCGACGCCTGGTAGGGCTCCTGCGGCCGTTCGTTCATCGGATTGGTCATAGCTCCTTCATATGCTTCGTTCATCGAGCTGGTCAACGAACCGGGGCCGCCGCCTGTTCGCGACCGCCCCGCCGTCGGGCTCCCCCGCCCGGGCCCGCGCACTGCTTCGGACACCGACCGACAGCGACCCGATCGTCCCACACCAGGCCGTCCGTCCGGTCCCGGGCGCCGCCAATCCGGCGGCTCGGCGCCCCTGTTGACGCGGCCCGCTGCGGCGGCCCGCGCCGCCGGTCAGCCCCGGCGCACCCGCAGGCCGATCAGCGCCAGCCCGCAGCCGATCAGCGCCAGCCCCGCACCGAGCGGGAACTGCAGGCCTGCGGGGTCGGCGGACCGCCCGGGGGCCGCCGGCTGGGCCTGGTACTGCAGCGCCGGGGTCGCCACCGGGCCGGCCGCCTGCACGGTCGGGCCGTCGGGGGTCGGCGGCGCCTCCTCCCCGGCGGCGGGCGCCGTCGGGGCCGGGCCGGCCCCCGTACCCGTGCCGCTGCCGCTGCCGCCCGGCGCCGTCCCGGGTGCCCGGAGGGATCCGCCGGCCGTGCCGGGGGAAGGCTCGGGGGCCGGGTCGACCGACGGCGGGTCCGACGGCAGGTCCAGCCACGGGTCCACCGGGCCGTACGCCGGCGCCGGAGCGTGGTGGTGGTGCCAGGACGGCGGGTCCGCGGGGGGCGGCGCGGCCTGCTCGGGCGTGGCCGCGGCGGCGGACGGGGAGGGCCACCCGGGCGGTACCGACGGCTTGCTCACCACCACCGGCGCGGCCGACGGGGCCTGCACGGGCGGCGGGGTCGGTGCGGGGCCGGGCGGCGCCGCACTCGGACTCGCGGCCGGGCTCCCCGGGCCGGACGAGGGCAGCGGCGTGGAGCGGACCGGCCCGGTCGAGGGCGGGCACGGCTCCTGCTCCGGCGCCGGTGCGTCCGCGGCCCCCGGATCGTCCGCGGCCACCGGGTCGGCCTGGTCCGCGACGACGACCGGCGGTCCGGCCGGCTGCAACGCCGCCGTCAGCTGCTCCTGGAGCTGCCCGGAGAGCTGCTCGCCGCTGCGACCCGCCTCCGACGCCACGGCCGGCGCGGCGACCGGTACGGCGGCGGCGGCCAGCGCCGGGCCCGCCAGCAGCACCGGCAGAGCCAGCCCGGTGCCGGCCAGCACGGCAGCACGGCGCAGCGCGCCGGGAAGGGCGGAACAGAACGGTGAGAGCGCATACGGAAGTGCAGCCATGGGAAGCAGGTCCTTCCGACGGCCGACCGCGCTCGGCGCGATCGGCGGCGGACAGCTCCGGACCAGCCTCACACATTCGGACAATCAGGGCATTTCGGGCGCTCAGCCCACCCGCAGCACCACCTTGCCCACCTGCTCACCCGCCTCCAGCACCCGGTGCGCCGCGCCGGCCTGCTCGATCGGCAGCACCCGGTCCACCACCGGCCGCACCACCTTCGCCGCGAGCAGCGGCCACACGTGCTCCCGCACCGCCGCCACGATCGCCGCCTTCTCCTCCAGAGGCCGGCCCCGCAGATTGGTCGCCGCCACCGCCCCCCGCTTGCGCAGCAGGCTGCCGAGGTCGAGCTCCCCCTTCACCCCGCCCTGCAGACCGATGATCACCAGCCGGCCGTTGACCGCCAGCGCGTCCACGTTCCGCTGCAGGTACTTCGCCCCCATGATGTCCAGCACCACATCCGCCCCGGCCCCGCCGGTGGCCTCCCGCAGCGCCTCGACGAAGTCCTGCTCGCGGTAGTCGATCCCGATGTCCGCGCCCAGCTCCGCGCAGCGCTCCAGCTTGTGCGCGCTGCCCGCCGTCACCGCCACCCGGGCGCCGACCGCCTTCGCCAGCTGGATCGCCATCGTGCCGATCCCGCTGGCCCCGCCGTGGATCAGCACCGTCTCGGCCGGCCGCAGGTGGGCGACCATGAAGACGTTCGACCAGACCGTCGCCGCCACCTCGGGCAGCGCCGCCGCCTCCACCAGGCCCACCCCCTGCGGCACCGGCAGCAACTGCCCGACCGGCACCGCCACCAGCTCGGCGTACCCGCCGCCGGACAGCAGCGCGCACACCTCGTCACCGACGCCCCAGCCGGACACCCCCGGGCCGAGCGCGACGATCCGCCCCGAGCACTCCAGCCCCGGATACGGCGAACTCCCCGCCGGCGGCTCGTAGAACCCCTGACGCTGCAACAGGTCGGCACGGTTGACGGCACTCGCCGCGACCTCGACCAGGACCTCCCCGGCGGCCGGCACCGGATCCGGCACCTGCTCCCAGGTCAGCACCTCGGGTCCACCGGCATGGGCAATCGTGATGGCTCGCATGGCGCCACGCTACGCGCGCACGCCCCCTCACGTCCGGTCGGCCCGCCCGCCGATGACCGGCCGTCGGCCGCGACACTCCGCACACCGCGACGGCCCGCGGCCCGCCGCACCCCATGCTTGCCCTGTGCCGAACACCGACCCCGGGACCGAGCCGCGCCGCCGGACCGCACCGCCCGGGCCACCCGCGCAGCGCGGCCAGAGCCCGGACAGCGACCCGGCCCACCGCATCCTGCTGCCCGCCCGCACCCCGACCCCACCCATGCGCCAGGTCGCCCGGCGGCTGCTGATGGCCCTCGCCGTCCTCGCCGTCACCACCCTCGTGGTCTGGCTCGACCGCGCCGGGTACAACGACAACTCGGACGGCTCGCTCGACCTGCTCGACGCCGCCTACTACGCCACCGTCACCCTCTCCACCACCGGCTACGGCGACATCACCCCGGTCAGCGACACCGCCCGCCTGATCAACATCCTGGTGATCACACCACTGCGGGTGGTCTTCCTGATCATCCTGGTCGGCACCACCCTGGAAGTGCTCACCGAACGGACCCGCCACCAGTGGCGGATCGAACGCTGGAGGTCCACCGTGCGCGAGCACACCGTCGTGATCGGGTACGGCACCAAGGGCCGCAGCGCCGTCGGCGCCCTGCTCGGCCAAGGCGTGCCGAAGGACGCGATCGTGGTGGTCGACCCCCAGCGCAAGGTCGTCGAACAGGCCTCCCTGGACGGCCTCGCCGGCGTGGTCGGCGACGCCACCCGCACCGAGACCCTGCTGCGCGCCGAACTCCCCCGCGCCTCCCGGATCGTGGTCGCGCCGGAACGCGACGACACCGCGGCCCTGATCACCCTGACCGCCCGGCAGCTCAACAAGGGCGCCACCGTGGTCGCCGCCGTCCGGGAGGACGAGAACGCCCCGCTGCTGCGGCAGAGCGGCGCCGACGTCGTGGTCACCAGCTCCAGCTCGGCCGGCCGGCTGCTCGGCATGTCGACGCTCAGCCCGCACACCGGCTCGGTGATGGAGGACCTGCTGACCTACGGCACCGGGCTGGACGTCCTGGAGCGCCCGGTCACCCGCGCCGAAGCCGGCCACGGCCCGCGCGAGTGCACCGACCTGGTGGTCGCCGTGATCCGCGGCCGCCGGGTACTGAACTACACCGACCCCGAGGCCGCCACCCTGCAGCTCACCGACCGGGTGGTGGTGATCCGACCCGCCCGGGGCTGACCGGGCCCGCCGCCGGGCCCACCCGCCCCCGGCGGCTCACGGCACCTCCAGCAGCTCCACCCGGTCACCCGCCGGCAGACCGCCCGGCGGCACCACCGCCAACGCCTCGGCCAGCGCCAGTCCACGCAGCATCGCCGGCCCGTCGAAGGCCAGCGGCGCCACCCCGCGCTCGGTCCGCACCACCGGCAGCAGCCGGGTGTCCGACGGGTGACCCGGCAGCGCCGCCGCCACCGGCTCGATCCGGTGCGCCGGCGCCGGCCGGCCGCTCAACGCCGCCAGCAGCGGCAGGGCCAAGGTCACCGCACCCGCCACCGCCGCCAGCGGATTGCCCGGCAGACCCACCAGGTGCCGCCCGCCCGGCAGCTCGGCCAGCAGCATCGGGTGCCCGGGCCGCACCGCCACCCCGTCCACCAGCAGCCGTGCCCCGGCCGCGGCCAGCGCCGGATGCAGGAAGTCCACCGGCCCGGCGGCCGTACCCCCGGTGGTCACCACCAGATCGGCGGGCGAGCGCAGCACCGCGTCCCGCAGCAGCCCGAAGTCGTCCCGCACATGCCGCCGGGCGATCAGCTCCGCCCCCGCCGCCGCCAGCCACGGCGGCAGCAGCGGCCCCAGCGCGTCCCGGACCAGACCGGGCCGCGGCAGCCCGGCGTCCAACAGCTCGTCCCCGAGCACCAGCAGCTCCACCGTCGGCCTGCGGTGCACCGGCAGCCGGTCGTGGCCCGCGGCCGCGGCCAGCCCCAGCACCGCCGGCGTGACCACCCGGCCGGCCGGCAGCAGCTCCTCGCCCCGCCGGCACTCCTGCCCCCGCGGCCGGACGTCCTGGCCCGGCACCAGCGCCGGGCCGCGCAGCAGCCCCCGCTCGACCCGCCCGTGCTCGCGCCGCAGCACCCCGGTCGCCCCCGGCGGCAGCTGCGCACCGGTGGCGATCACCACGGCCGCGCCGTCCGCCAGCGGCTCGGCCGGCTGCCCGGCCAGCACCCGGCCCGCCTCCCGCCACGGACCCGGCCCGGCCACCGCCCAGCCGTCCATCGCCGAGGTGTCGAAGGCCGGCAGGTCGGTGAGCGCCGCCAGCGGCTCGGCCAGCGTGTGCCCGAGCGCCGCCGCCAGCTCGACCACCCGGACGGCCAGCGGCCGCCCGCCCGCCAGCAGCGCCGCCCGGCGGGCCCGGGGCCACGCGCAGTCCCGCAGGACCGGCGCACCCGCCACCGCCTCCCGGCCCTGGTCCGTCAGGGCCGTCACGGCTGCTGCTCCGCCACCCAGCGCTCGGCCAGCGCGGCCGCCCGCGCCCCGGCCGCCGCCACCGCCTGCGCACCGCCGCCCTGCTGCGCGGCGGCGTAGCCGACCAGGAAGGCGGTCAGCGGGGCGGCCGGGCGGGCGACCCCGTGCGCGACCACCCTGGCCAGGTCGAGCAGTCCCGGCACATCGACCTCCAGGTCGATGCCCAGCTCGGTGCCGACCGCGGCGATCCAGTCATCCAGCGTGCGCTCCATGCTCCCCATGCTGCCCGATCCCGGCGCCGGTGCGGCACCTCGGAGGGTGACCATCAGGGTTCGGTCTGCTCACCGGCCCCCGCCGCCGGCTGTGCGGACGCCCGCCGTCTGGCCAGCGCCAGCTCCCGCCAGGTGTCGCAGTCGAACGCCACCGCGTCCCGGTCCGCCAACCGGGCGGTGCGCAGCAGAGCGAGCAGACGGCGCAGCGACTGCCCCGCCGGAGCGCCCAGGCCCGCCAGGGCGGCCCGCAGGGCGGCGGTCCGGTAGGCCGCGGTCAGCGGCTGGTCCCGGCCGTCGGCGTCCACCAGCAGTGCCGCGTCCAGCTCCGGGTCGTCCAGCGCGGCGAGCAGCCGCTCCAGCGTGCGGCGCTCGAGGAAGGGCAGGTCGGCGGCGAGCACCAGGACCCGCTCGGCGGCCACCAGGCCCAGGCCCGCGGCCAGCGCCGCGACCGGCCCGCCGCCCGGCGGGTCCTCCCGCGCCCAGAGCACGCCCCCGAGCTCCCGGGCCGGGCCCACCACCACCGTGCGGCCGGCGCCCGCGCAGACCGCCACCACCCGCTCCAGCAAGGTCCGCCCGCCGACCACCAGCCCCGGCTTGTCCACCCCGCCGAGCCGGGCCGCCGCGCCCCCGGCCAGCACCACCGCGTCGTACGCCGCCATGCCGCCAGTATCCCCGCCCGGCCGCCGGGCCCCGGGGCTCAGTCCTCCGGGTCCTCCACGATCTCCGCGTCGATGATCGCGCCGTGCTCGGCCTCGTGCTCGTGCGGTTCCACCCGCCGCAGTTCGGCCGTCCGGGGCGCGGTCGCCGCCGCCGCGCCCAGCTCCAGGATGGCCGGCAGGGTCAGCCCGCCGTAGCGCTCGTTCACCGCCGCGGCCAGCGCCTCCGGATCGTGCGGGTGCGCCGCCAGCGCCAGGTCGAAGTCCCGCAGGTAGTCCCCGGTGAACCGGAGCACCCGCGCCGCGTCGTCGTCCGCCCCCGGCGCCCGGTGCCCGGCGATCACCCGGTACACCCCGAGATCGGCGATCCGCCCCAGGTTGCGCCCCCACTCGATCCGCTGCTGCAGGTCGGTGTCGGCCGTCCAGACATGGGTGCCGTTGTAGACGAAGTCTCCCGCGAGCACCGTCCCGATGCTGGGGATGTGCACCACGGTGGAGTCCGCGCAGTCCCCCTGCCCCAGCTGCAGCACCCGGATCAGCTGCCGGTCGATCATCAGCGGCTGCGGCAGCAGCGCGGCCGGCAGCAGCGGCTGGTCCGGGATGTCGGCGCCGAAGACCGGCTTCCACTGGGCGACCTTCGCCGCGGCCGTGTGGGCGATCCCCGCCACCACCGACGGGGCGGCCAGCAGCTGCGCGGCCGGGAACAGCCGCAGCACCTCCTCCGCCCCGAAGTAGTGGTCCGGATGCTGGTGGGTGACCACGATCGCCAGCAGCTGCCGGTTCTTGCCCGCGACCCACTCGGCCAGCTCGCGGCCCGCACTGCGGGTGAGCTGCGCGTCCACCAGGATCGCCGCCCGCTCGCCCATGATCAGGCTGGAGGTGGCGAAGAACGCCGTCTCGGGACCGGTGAACACCTCGACCTCCAGCGGCCGGACCGGCGGCTGTCCCCGGTCCGCTCCGCCCGCTCCGGCGGTCCCCTCGGGCGACGACGGCGTCACTTCTGCTCCCTGGTCGGCGCGGCGGGCCGGCTCGGCCCCGTGCGCTACCAGCTTGGAAGGAAGCCCCCGGGAATGCCGGGTAGGCGCGCCCGGGCGAGTGCTCGGGCGACCCGCCGCCGTTACCCGCCCGACAGCCTGCCCGTAGCCGTCCTCGGCTAGAGTCTGACGCTCACCGGCAGACCAGCCAGGGACCGGACACCCGGTAGAGAACGGATCAGGGACAGCGCGATGGACAGGCTCCGGAACACCGTCCGCCCCTACGCGTGGGGGTCCGTCACGGCCATCCCCGAACTGCTCGGCCGGCAGCCCACCGGCGAGCCGCAGGCCGAGCTCTGGATGGGCGCCCACCCCGGCTCCCCCTCCCTGGTCGACCGGGGCCGCGGACCGCGCTCGCTGGCCGAGGTGATCTCCGCCGACCCGGTCCGCGAACTCGGCGCCGAGGCCACCGCCAAGTTCGGCCCCACCCTGCCGTTCCTGCTCAAGGTGCTGGCCGCCGGCCTCCCGCTCTCCATGCAGGCCCACCCCACCCTGGCCCAGGCCCGGGCCGGCTACGCCGACGAGGAGACCCGGCGGATCCCGCTCGACGCCCCGGAGCGGAACTACAAGGACGCCAACCACAAGCCCGAACTCATCTGCGCACTCAGCGAGTTCGAAGGCCTCTGCGGCTTCCGCAGCCCCGCCGACGCGGCCGACCTGATGGCCTCCCTCGACCTCCCCGCACTCGGCCCGCTGATCGACACCCTGCGCGGCAAGCCCGAGTCCGAGGCCCTCAGCAGCGTGCTGGCCACCGTGCTGTCGATGACCGGCGAAGGCGCCCGCCGCCTGGTCACCGAGGTCGCCGCGGCCGTGGCCGCCGCCGCTCCCGGCGACCCCACCGGCGCCATGGCCGGCTACGCCTTCGCCGGCCGCACCCACCCCGGCGACCCCGGCCTGATCGCCGCCCTGCTGCTCAACCACGTGATCCTGCAGCCCGGCGACGCCCTCTACCTCGGCGCCGGCGTCCCGCACGCCTACCTCCGCGGCACCGGCGTCGAACTGATGGCCAACTCCGACAACGTCCTGCGCTGCGGCCTCACCCCCAAGCACGTGGACGTCCCGGAGCTGCTGCGGGTGGTCGACTTCCAGGCCGGCCGGCCCCAGGTCCTGCACCCCGAGCCCGGCCCCGACGGCGCCCGCCACTACCCGGTACCGATCGACGAGTTCCGGCTGTCCCGCTACACCCTGGACGCCGAGACCCGCCGGCTGCCGGGCCGCGCCCCGCAGATCCTGCTCTGCACCCGCGGCACCGCCCGCCTCACCGCCGCCGACGGCAGCACCCTCGCCCTCGACCGCGGCGAGTCCGCCTTCCTGCCCGCCACCGGCACCGACACCGCCCTGGCCGGCCCCGGCGCCGAGGTCTTCCGCGCCACCGTCACGCTCTGACGTCCCGGCCCCCTCGGCCGCCAACCCGGGACCGCCGATCCCAGGCAGAACGCTCCTCTCCTCACCCCTGCGCGGCGGTGACAGCCTCGAACCTGTCACCACGAACCACCCAGGGAGAAGGAGCGCAGCCATGCGCGCAGTCCTCGTCAAGACGTTCGGCGGACCGGAGACCGCAGAGATCGCGGAGATCGACCTGCCGGAGCCCGGCCCCGGCCAGGTCCGGATCCGCAACCAGGCCCTCGCCGTCCACCCGGCCGACCTCGCCGTCCGGGCCGGCTTCCTCGCCGCCCTCCTCCCCGAGCAGCCCTCCTACCGCCTCGGCTGGGACACCGCCGGCGTCGTCGACGCCCTCGGCGAAGGCGTCGAGGACCTCCGCGTCGGCGACCCGGTGATCGGCCTGACCCACTGGTTCGCCACCCGCAACGGCACCCACGGCGACTTCGCCGTGCTGCCCGCCGCCACCGTCGCCCCCGCCCCCGCCGGCCTGACCGCCGCCGAGGCCGCCACCCTCCCGCTGAACGGCCTCACCGCCCTGCAGGCACTGGACCTCGCCGACCTGGGCGACGGCCGCACCCTCCTGATCACCGGCGCCGCCGGCGGCCTCGGCCACTTCGCCACCCAGCTCGCCCGCTACCGCGGCCTGCGGGTCATCGCGGTGGCCCGGGCCACCGACCGCGAGGAACTCACCTCCCTCGGCGCCGAGTTCGTCGAGGCCGGGGACCAGGCCGTCGCCACCGTCCACCGGCTCGCCCCCGGCGGCGTCGACGCCGTCCTCGACACCGCACTGACCGGCGCCGCCCTGCTGCCCGCCGTCCGCGCCGACGGCGTCTTCCTCGCGGTCCGCCCGCCGGCCGCCCCCGAGCCCGAGCGCGGCATCCGCGTCCTCGTGGTGAACGTCCGCCCCGACGGCCACCAGCTCGGCGAGCTCACCAAGCTCGCCGAGGACGGCCGCCTCACCACCCGGATCGCCGCCGCCTTCCCGCTCGACCAGGTCGCCGCCGCCCACGCGCACGCCGCCCGCCCGGGCGTCCGGGGCGCCGTCGTCCTGACACCCTGACCACCACCCGGCCCATCCGGGCCGGCCACCGCACGACAACGGCCCGGGCCCCGGAGCGGCGTGGATCGCCGCTCCGGGGCCCGGGCCATCAGGACCGCCGGTGGATCAGTCGTTCTGGTAGTAGCCGAACATGTCGACGATCAGGTCGAGGTTGCCGTCACTGACGTTCCAGAAGTCCACGATGCCGTTGCTGCCGGCGTTCGCCTGCACCAGGTTCGGCACCGTCCCACCCGCCCGCCAGTTCAGCGTGGACACCGACGGCGTCGCCGGCCAGCTCGCGTACCCGCCCTGGTAGGCGGCCAGCGAGTTCGGGTCCGGCGACACGGTGAGGTGACCCGAGTCCGCCGTGTTGGTCACCGTGCTGTTGAACACGAACCCGGTGATGTCCGGGTGGCCCGCGGCCAGCGGCATGTAGACGTAGCCACGGCCGCCCACCGGCCCGTCGCCCCAGCTCGCCGCGTCGCGGGTGTCCAGCAGCCGCTCCGGGTCGATCGGCAGGTACGCGCTGCGCCCGGCCGGGCTGTAGTAGCCGACCACGTCCACGATCACGTCGGTCGGCGCCCAACCACCGTTGTGGACCCGGATCTTCCCGTCCGGGCCGACCGGCACGATCACCGAGTTGGCGATGGTCTGGCCCTCGCCGTAGTTCACGTTCGACGCCACCGGCGTCGCCTGCCCGTCCGGGTAGACGGTGAGGTGGCCGGCGCTGCGCGGGTTGGTCACCGTGACGTTCAGCGCCACCGCGGTGACCCCGGAGCCGGGCAGACCGCCCAGCCCGGAGATCTGCACCGGGACGGAGTCGTACGCGGCCACCTGGGCCGCGGCCGCGCCGGTGCCGTTGCGGGTGTCGACGAGCCGGGCCGGCGGGACCGGGGTGTAGCCGCTGGACGCCGACCGGGTGAAGTACCCGGTGATGTCGGCGATCAGGTCGACCGCGCCCCAACCACCGTTGTAGAGGTCGACGTAGCCGTTGGCACCGACCGGCACGACCACCAGGTTCGGCACCGTCTGGCCGGCCGTGAAGTTCACGTTCGACGTGCTCGGCCGCGGGTCGCCCTCCCCGTACGCCGTGATGTGCCCACCGCTGCTGGTGCCGGTGACGGTCACGTTGAGCACCACCGCCGTCACCCCGGACGGGATCCCGCCGTTGCCGACGATCCGCACCCGGGCCGAGGAGTACGGCTGCACCGGCTGCGGCTTGGCCGCGCCGGTCCCGTCCCGGGTGTCGAGCAGCCGGGTCGGTCCGTACGCCGTGTAGGCCGAACCCGCCGTGGTCACCGCGACGCTGTTGGACACCGTGATGCCCGAGTCGTCCTTCACCGTGACCGCGACCGTGTAGTTGCCCAGCTTGGCGTAGGAGTGCGAGCGGGTCACCGAGGTGTTGCCGTTGCCGCTCGCCGTCTCGGTGCTGCCGTCGCCCCAGGCGATGCTGACGGTCAGCGGGACACTCGCGCTGGTCACGCCCGCCGTCAGCGAGATCCCGTACGCGCTGGTGTTCTTGCCGCTCAGGGAGACCCCGAGGCCCGGGTTCGGGTTGGCGAGCTGGATCGCGCCCCGGCCGGTGTACGGGCTGGTGCCGTAGAAGTCCGAGGCCAGCCGGCCGGGCGCGTTCGGATCGGCCGAACCGATCACCGCCGACCCGGCCCTCGGCTGGGCGTCCACGTTGGCCGACTTGTTGGGCCGGAAGTAGACCCCGCCCGCCTGCACCGTGTCGATCGCGTCATGGGCGCCCTGGCCGCTCCCGGCCCGGAAGCCGGCGAGCGTCGGATAGGCCGTGCCCGCCCAGCCGTACAGCGCGGTGGCGTCCGAGTCGTAGACGTAGAAGGCGTTGTAGTCCGCCACCGTGCCGGCCGCCGAGTCCGCCGAGACCACCACGTCCGGGGCCCAGGCCTGCCCGGCGGACGTGCAGTTGGACTTGAAGCCGCCCATCATGTAGTCCGTGTTCGGGTTGGCGTCCTCGAACAGGTTGTTCTCGATGTGCACCCCGGACGAGGCGCCCTTGACCTCGACCGCCGCGCTGCAACCGCGCTGGGCGGTGTTGCCGACCACGTCGAGCCCGTTCACCCCGGTCGCGGTGATGCCCGCGACCGCGAACACATCGCTCGCCAGCCTGATCCGGCTGGCCCCGGCCGCGATCGAGATCCCGCTCGCGCCCGCGGACCAGAAGCCCGCGTCCACGTACGTCCGGCTCACCGTGACATCGGCGGACGCCCCGTCGACGGTGATCGCGTCGACCCCGCGGACATTGGGGTTCAGGTCCACGTAGGAGGAGTCCAGCGTGACCCGGCTGGACCCCTTCACCACCACGGCCGGCGCCCCGAACGAGGACAGCATCAGGTTGCTGATCGTCACGTCGCTCACGCCGTCCAGCGTGATCGCCGGCTTCCCGCCCGGCGAGATCCACGCCTGGCTGCCGATGCCCACGATCGAGATGCCGGAGGTCTTCACCGTCACCGGATCCTGGGTGAAGTACCCCATCGACCCGACCACGTCGACGGTGTCACCGGACTGTGCCGCGTCGACCGCGTCCTGCACCTTGCAGAACGGGGTGTCCTGGCTGCCCGTACCCGTGCCCGACGGGTAGTTGCAGAAGCCGGTCGAGGAGGCGAAGATCGTCCGGCCCGAGCCGGCCTCCCCGCCCGCCATCGGCCTGGCGGTCGAGTTCCGGGCCCGGATCGAGGTGCTCCCCGGGCTGTTGAAGGTCCTGAAGGCCGAGCTCTCGGTCTCGGTCACCGGAGCGGTGTTCACCCGGTGGGCGCCGGAGCCGGAGCCGGGTGCGTCGGCCGCGTGGGCCACACCCGGTACAAAAGCGAGGCTTGCGGCAAATGCGGCCGCGCTCGCGACGAGACGGTGACGAGACACCGACCCCCCAGTCATCGTGAGTGATGATCAGATAGAAAGCCCGCTCAGGGTACAGATTTCGCCGGGAACGAACAACACAGTTCCCCCCTCCCCCAGGAATTCCGCATTCCGTCCCCGAACCGCCACCCACAAACCACCACCCGGCCCGCCCAACCCCCCGCCGACCTGTCGGAACGTCAGATTTCGACCGCATTCGACGCAGGCGCGCGCGGGCGCTTCACATCACCTCACGTCACGTCGCGGGTCATGTCGACGAAGCGCGAGTAGTGGCCCTGGAAGGCCACCGTGATGGTCGCGGTGGGGCCGTTACGGTGCTTGGCCACGATCAGGTCCGCCTCGCCCGCGCGGGGGGACTCCTTCTCGTAGGCGTCCTCGCGGTGCAGCAGGATCACCATGTCGGCGTCCTGCTCGATCGAGCCCGACTCACGCAGGTCGGAGACCATCGGCTTCTTGTCGGTGCGCTGCTCGGGGCCACGGTTCAGCTGGGAGAGCGCGATGACCGGGAGTTCGAGCTCCTTGGCCAGCAGCTTCAGGTTTCGCGACATGTCGGAGACCTCCTGCTGACGGCTCTCCGCCCGCCGCGAACCACCGGCCTGCATCAGCTGCAGATAGTCGATGACCACCAGCTTGAGGTCCTGGCGCTGCTTCAGCCGGCGGCACTTGGCGCGGATCTCCATCATCGACAGGTTGGGCGAGTCGTCGATGTACAGCGGCGCGTTGGTCACGTCCGGCATCCGCCGGGCCACCCTGGTCCAGTCCTCGTCGGTCATGTTGCCGGAGCGCATGTGGTGCAGCGCGACCCGGGCCTCCGCCGAGAGCAGCCGCATCGCGATCTCGTTGCGCCCCATTTCGAGCGAGAAGATCACGCTCGGCAGGTTGTTGTGGATCGAGCACGCCCGCGCGAAGTCCAGGGCCAGGGTGGAGTTGTGGACCACGATGTCGTTGGCGACGAAGTTGTGGGTGCCGTCCACCGTCAGGTCGTAGACCTGCTCCTCGCCGGCCGGGACGATCGACTCCACCCGGTCCCACTGGACGTCCGAATCCGCGAGGTCCAGCAGCACCCGCGAGTCCAGCGCCTTCGCCAGCTCCATCAACCGGTGCCGGCTGACCTGCTGGCCGACGTGCCAGTTGTGGCTGCGCGGCCGACCGCAGCGCGCGCTCAGCTCCCCCCAGCTCAGCGCCCCCTTCTCGGACTTGACCAGCTCCCAGACCTCGCCCGGCACCAGGTCCGGGTGGGGCTGCCCGGTCCGCTCGCCGATGCTCTCCAGCACCTCGGCGACCTCGCGCTCCTTGGAGAAGATGCCGACCCGCGCGGCGAAGGTGCGGATCTGCTCGGTGTCGTGGATCAGGACCTGGAACGCGGGCCGCCGCTCGCCCTGGTAGGGCACCGTCCGCCGGACCACCTTGGCGACGATGCCCAGCCGCAGCAGCAGGTGCGCGACGTCGCGGGCGAGCCGCTCGCTGACCGAGCAGTAGCCGATCTGCGGTTGGTCGCCGGGCTTGGAGACCGAGGCCCAGCCGTCGGTGGCGTACAGCCGGGACAGGAAGAGTGCGATCTGCGACTCGGGAAGCCGGAAGAACACCTCGGGGACGAACGTGGAGTGGCTCCCGTGCCCCGTCAGCCCCCACTCCTGCAGCCGGGCGGTCAGCTGGTTCGGGCCGGGGACGGCGCCGTCGAAGGTCAGCCGCGACGGGTGCTCGTGCCCGTCCACCGGCTGCGCGCAGTCCCGGTCGGCGCAGGCGCGGACGCTGCCGTGGTGGGTCCGCAGCAGCAGCTGCCGGGCCCAGCGGTCGGCGTCCTGGCGGACCGGCTCCGAGCACGCGGTCAGCTGCGGCGTACCGCCGAGCAGGCACCCATCCCCGATCAGATAGCCGGTCAGGGCGACCAGCGCGCTCGGCAGTTCGGCGGACGGCAGGGCGGGCAGGCTGCGGGCGACCGCGATCCGGTCGCCGGGCCTGAGCTCCTCCAGCGGCACCCAGCCGCGCAGGGTACGGAACGGGTGGTTGGGCGTCGCGGTGATGGACCGCCCGAGCCGGGTGGTCAGTTCGAGCACCGAGCGGCGGCCGTTGTCGATGAAGTCGGACGGCCGCACGCTGCGCAGCTTCCAGTCCTCCCCGAGGGTGTGCACCTCCAGGTGCTCGCCGGCCTGGCCTCGCCGGACCAGCTCGGCGATGGTGATGCGCTCACCGCTCAACGCCTCGATAAGGACCGTACCGGCGGTAACGCACTTACCCATCGCGGGTCTCGCCGCGATCACGATCATCTGGCCCGGGTGCAGCCCGTTGGTCAGCGAGTCGAGGTCGGCGAAGCCGGTGGGCACGCCGGACATCTGGCCGGCCCGGGAGCCGATCGCCTCGATCTCGTCGAGCGCGCCCTCCATGATGTCCGCGAGCGGGGCGTAGTCCTCGCTGGTGCGCTGCTCGGTGACGGCGTAGATCTCGGCCTGGGCGGCGTTCACGATCTCGTCCACGTCGCCCTCGGCGGCGTACCCCATGCCGGCGATCCGGGTACCGGCCTCGACCAGCCGGCGCAGGACGGCGCGCTCGTGGACGATCTCGGCGTAGTACTCGGCGTTGGCCGCGGTGGGGACGGAGTTGACCAGGGTGTGCAGGTAGCCGGGACCGCCGACCCGGGCCAGCTCGCCGCGCTTGGTGAGCTCGCCGGCGACGGTGATCGGGTCGGCCGGCTCGCCGCGGGCGTAGAGGTCGAGGATCGCGCCGTGGATGAGCTCGTGGGCGGGCCGGTAGTAGTCGGCCGGTTTGAGCACCTCGACCACGTCGGCGATGGCGTCCTTGGAGAGCAGCATGCCGCCGAGCACGGACTGCTCGGCCGCCAGGTCCTGCGGCGGGACCCGCTCGAAGCCCTCGCCGCCGCCCTGGCGCTCCTCCGAGCGCTCCGCGTCGCCCCGGCCGCGCCGGGCGACCTCACCGCCCTTGCCGCCCTGGAAGCCGCCCTTGGACCCGGAGCCGGCGCCGCCACCGGAACCGCTGCCGGACCCACCGCCGCCGCCCTCGCGGCGCTGGCGGGAGACCGGCAGGCGGTCACCGGGGCCGTCCGGGAAGGGGGAGCTGGGGAAGGCGTCGTCGGACGGCTGCCAGTCGTCCTCCGGCGGGGGCGGGACGTCGTGGTCGTCGTACTGGGGGCCGGTCACGCGTCTTCCCCGATCAGCGAGTGTGGAGCGAGTTGGTACTGCCGTGCCGTGGCGCGTCCTCTCCTTATTACGCCAGCGGGCCGACAATTCCGCGCCGGGCCGGGCGGTGTCGCCGGGCGGTGGAGTCGGGGCCGCGTCCACGCTACGGGGCCCGGGGCCGATCGGCCAACATGGTTATCCACAGGCCATGTGGATAACAGGGCCACTCCTGTGGAGAACCTGCCCAAACCTGTGAACAACCCTGTGGACACCTCTGTGGATAACCACACGATCGCCCTGGTGTCAACTCGCTGACCTGCGGCAACCCTCACGGGTGGCTGTGCATGAGAAATTCTTCACACACCCCGCCGGGCCGACTTCCCCCCGCCTCCGAAGCGGGTCGACCTGGATTTCTAGTAAGTGGTGAATCCCACAGTTGTCACTTACCTGTGGATGAGTAGGCTGACAGCCATGACCACCGCCGCCCCCCACCGCCGCAGGCACGACCGCGAGATCCTCGCCCTGGCGGTACCGGCCTTCGGCGCCCTGGTCGCCGAGCCGCTCTTCCTGCTCGCCGACTCGGCGATCGTCGGCCACCTCGGCACCGCCCAGCTGGCCGGCCTCGGGGTCGCCTCCGCCGCGCTGACCACGGCGACCGGGGTCTTCGTCTTCCTCGCCTACGCCACCACCGCCGCCGTCGCCCGGCGGATCGGGGCCGGCGACCGGCGGGCCGCCGTCCAGCAGGGCATCGACGGCATCTGGCTCGCGCTGCTGCTCTCCGCGGGCCTGGTGCTGCTGACCCTCGCGCTGGCCCCGCAGGCCGCCGCGGCCCTCGGCGCCTCGCCGACCGCCGCCCCGTACGCGGTCGGCTATCTGCGGATCAGCGCCCTGGGCATCCCCGCCATGCTGATGGTGCTGGCGGCCACCGGCGTGCTGCGCGGCCTGCAGGACACCCGGACCCCGCTGGTGGTGGCGGTGGGCGGCTTCACCACCAACATCCTGCTCAACCTGGGGCTGGTCTACGGCGCCGGGCTGGGCGTGGCCGGCTCGGCCTGGGGCACGGTGCTGGCGCAGAACGCGATGGCGGCCGCGTACCTGCTGGTGGTGGTCCGCGGCGCCCGCCGGGAGGGCGCCGGGCTGCGGCCCGACCTGGCCGGGATCCGCGCCTGCGCCCGGGCCGGCGGCCCGCTGGTGGTCCGGACCGTCAGCCTGCGCGGGGTGCTGCTGATCGCCACCGCGGTCGCCGCCCACCTGGGCGACGCCGAGGTGGCCGCCCATCAGATCGCGATGACGGTGTGGACCTTCGTGGCCTTCGCGCTGGACGCGATCGCGATCGCCGGCCAGGCCATCATCGGACGCCACCTCGGCGCCGGGGACGTGCCCGGCACCACCGCGGCCACCCGGCGGATGGTCGAGTGGGGCATCGGCTCCGGGGTGCTGCTCGGCCTGCTGATGGTGCTGGCGGCGCCGCTGTACGTCCCGCTGTTCAGCGCGGACCCGGCGGTGCGGGCCCCGCTGACCGCCGTGCTGCTGCTGGCGGCGCTCACCCAGCCGGTGGGCGGGGTGGTGTTCGTGCTGGACGGGGTGCTGATGGGCGCCGGTGACGGCGGCTACCTGGCCGGGGCGATGCTCGCCACGCTCCTGGTGTTCACCCCGGTGGCGCTGGCGGTGCCGGCCCTCGGTGGCGGGCTGGTGGCGCTCTGGTGGGCGATGAACCTGTTCATGCTGCTGCGCGCGGGGTTCCTGGTGCTGCGGGTGCGCGGCGGCAGGTGGCTGGTGACCGGCGCGGTCCGGGCCTGAGGGCCCGTCCCCGGGGCCGGCGCCCGGAGCAGCTGCCGGCGTCGGGCCCGCACGCACCGAGGGCCGGGCTCCTCCGAGGAGGAGCCCGGCCCTCGGGCTACTGCGAGCTACTGCTGGGTGTTCAGGCAGCGACGACGTTGACGTCGAGGTTGGCCTGGACATCGGCGTGCAGCTTGACCGAGACCTTGTGGGTGCCCACGGTCTTGATCGGCGAGCCGATCGCGACGGCGCGCTTGTCCACGGCCGGGCCGTCGGCAGCCTTGATGGCGTCGACGACGTCGGCCTGGGTCACCGAGCCGAACAGGCGGCCAGCCTCGCCCGAGCGGACGGCCAGCTTGATCTGCAGGCCCTCCAGCTTGGACTTGACCTCGTTGGCCGCCTCGAGGGTCTGGATCGAGTGGATCTTGCGAGCGCGACGGATCGCGTCGACGTCCTTCTGGCCGCCCTTGGTCCAGCGGATGGCAACGCCACGCGGGACCAGGAAGTTGCGGGCGTAGCCGTCCTTGACCTCGACGACCTCGCCGGCGCTGCCGAGGCCGGGGACCTCGTGAGTGAGGATGATCTTCATTCTGGGGTCACCCTCTCTTAGCGCGTGGTGGAGGTGTAGGGCAGCAGCGCCATCTCACGGCTGTTCTTCACGGCCGTGGCGACGTCACGCTGGTGCTGGGTGCAGTTGCCGGTCACTCGACGGGCACGGATCTTCCCGCGGTCGGAGATGAACTTCCGAAGCAGGTTGGTGTCCTTGTAGTCGACGTACGTGACCTTGTCCTTGCAGAAGACGCAAACCTTCTTCTTCGGCTTGCGAGCAGGCGGCTTCGCCATCATGTGCTCCATTTGGGTTGACGGTCCGGGTGCCTGCAAAAACACCGTGGACCGCACGAAATCTCATCGCATGCCTGGGCCCCGAGGGGCCCGGCGCGCACCGCTTCAGTACCGCTTAGAACGGGGGCTCTTCCGAGAAGCCGCCACCGGACGGGGCTCCCCAGCCGCCGCCACCCTGGTTTCCACCAGAGGGAGCGCTGGACGCCCACGGGTCGTCGGACGGACCGGACTGGCCGCCGCCGCCGGAGTTTCCACCCCAGCCACCGCCGCCGCCCTGGTTGCCGCCGCCGTACCCGCCGCCGCCCTGCTGGCCGCCGAAGCCGCCACCGGGGGCACCCTGGCCGCCGGGACCGCCGGAGCGGTTGGCGCGGGTGACCTTGGCGGTCGCCGAGCGGAGGCTCGGGCCGACCTCGTCGACCTCGACCTCGAAGACCGTCCGCTTCTCGCCTTCCTTGGTCTCGTAAGACCGCTGGCGCAGTCGGCCCTGCACGATCACGCGCATGCCGCGCTGCAGCGACTCGGCCACGTTCTCCGCCGGCTGACGCCAGACGTTGCACGTGAGGAAGAGGCTCTCGCCGTCCTTCCACTCGTTCGTCTGACGGTCGAAGGTGCGCGGGGTGGACGCGATACGGAACTTCGCGACCGCCGCACCCGACGGGGTGAAGCGCAGCTCGGGGTCGTCGACGAGATTGCCGACGAGGGTGATGACGGTCTCGCCTGCCATGGTGGTGATGACCTCTCGGAACGGAGTTCTGCGGTGCTCGCCCGATGTTTCACGTGAAACATCGGACGTGAACCACCTGACGCCCGGAGGGCGTCAGAAGTGGCTCAGTGGGTGTCCGGGCGCAGGACCTTGGTCCGCAGAACCGACTCGCTCAGGCTCAGCTGACGGTCGAGCTCCTTGACGACCTCAGGCGTGGCCTTCAGGTCGATGACGGAGTAGATGCCCTCGGACTGCTTGTTGATCTCGTAAGCCAGACGGCGACGGCCCCAAGTGTCGATCTTCTCAACCTTGCCGCCGCCGGTGCGGACGACGTTGAGGAAGTTCTCGATCAGGGGGGAGACAGCGCGCTCCTCGACCGAGGGGTCGAGGATGACCATCACCTCGTAGTGACGCATGTGGAACCCACCTCCTTTGGACTCAACGGCCACGGTCTCTCCGTGGCAGGAGGGTTGTGCAGCGTCGGCACCGGAGCAGTGACCGACCCGCTCACCGTAGCGAGGGGGTCCGACAATCGGCCCCCGCCCGCGAACGGGCATGAGGGGGCACAACTACACCAGTGCAGACCGCACAGCCTACCTGGCCCCGGACGGCCCAACCAAACCGCCGCCCACCCGGGCCGGCCCGGTGCGGCGGCCGGGAGGCCTCACGGACCGTGTCCGCAGGGGTTGTGATCCGCGCGATACGGCAGCAATCTGGACAGAACGGCATGTCCCCTCCAGTGGACATGCCTCCTCCAACGGAGGTGGGTCCTCATGGCACAGACCGTCCGCCGCATGCCCCCGCTCACCCTCAACACCGACGGCCAGCCGCACCCGCGGGAGAACACCCTGGTCGGCATCGCCGCCGTGCTCGGCCTGGTGGCGTTCATCAGCTGCTGGTTCTACAGCCTGCACCTGCTCAGCTCCTGGGCCGGCCTGTTCGGCATCGCCGTCGCGCTCTGGGGCCAGTTCATCTCGGTGACCACCGCCGAGCGGTTCGTCCTGGTCATCTCGCTCGGAATGTCGGCCGTCGGTTTCTACCTGGGCATCGCCCACGGCGGCCTGTGGTGAGGCGCGCGCCGTCGGCCGAGCTCCGATCCGCCGACTGAGGAGAAAAGAGCGCCGTAACCTTCGTCGCCCTCCTTGCGTAGTACCTGTGCAGCGGTCCGCAAGGAGGGCGACGCCATGTCGGCCCGACCCCACCGAAACGGACCATTCGGGCGATAGGGTCAAACCCTGGATCGGCCCACCGAGGAGGAGCACCCGAGAATGAGCCTGCGCCTGAGGACCATCACCCGCGAGGAGCACCTGGACTTCATCCGGAGCCGGCCCTCCGCCAGCCACATGCAGGTGCCGTCCTGGGCCGACGTGAAGGCGGAGTGGCGCTCGGAGAGCCTCGGCTGGTTCGACGAGGGCGACGCCCTCGTCGGCGCCGCTCTGGTGCTCTACCGGCAGCTGCCCAAGCTCAAGCGCTACCTGGCGTACCTGCCCGAGGGCCCGGTGATCGACTGGTTCGACCGGGAGCTGGGCCAGTGGCTGGAGCCGATGCTGGCGCACCTCAAGTCGCAGGGCGCCTTCTCGGTGAAGATGGGCCCGCCGGTGGTGATCCGCCGCTGGGAGGCCACCACCATCAAGGAGGCGATCGCCGGCAAGGAGGCCAAGCGGCTGCGCGACGTCGACCCGGACTGGTACGAGCCGCGCGCCTTCGAGCTGGCCGACCGGCTGCGCAAGTCCGGCTGGCTGCAGGGCGAGGACGGCGGCGCCGGCTTCGGCGACGTCCAGCCCCGGTACGTGTTCCAGGTGCCGCTGGCCAACCGCTCGCTGGACGACGTCCAGCGCGGCTTCAACCAGCTGTGGCGCCGCAACATCAAGAAGGCCGAGAAGAGCGGCGTCGAGGTGGTCCAGGGCGGCTACGAGGACCTGGCGGTCTTCCACCAGCTGTACCTGGTCACCGCGGAGCGGGACCACTTCACCCCGCGCCCGCTGAGCTACTTCCAGCGGATGTGGAAGTCGCTGGTGGCCGAGGACCCGAACCGGATGCGGCTGTACATCGCGTACCACGAGGGCGAGCCGCTGGCCGCGACCACGATGCTCACCGTCGGTGAGCACGTCTGGTACTCCTACGGCGCCTCCGCCAACCACAAGCGTGAGGTCAAGCCGTCCAACGCGATCCAGTGGCGGATGATCCGCGACTCCTACGCGCTCGGCGGCAGCGTCTACGACCTGCGCGGGATCAGCGACACCCTGGACGAGGACGACCACCTGTTCGGACTGATCCAGTTCAAGGTGGGCACCGGCGGCCAGGCCGCGGAGTACCTCGGCGAGTGGGACTTCCCGTTGAACAAGCTGCTGCACAAGGCGCTCGACCTCTACATGTCGCGTCGCTGACCGCAGCGGCGCCACCGACCACCGACCCATCCGGGGAGAGCACGAATGACCCTCTCGTTGTCCGTGGAGACCGCCCGCTGGCGGGCCCACCAGCAGTCCGTCCTGGTCGAGTTCCCCGGGCTCGTGCCGGTCGCCAAGGGCAACGGCTACGGCTTCGGGAACGTCCGGCTCGCCACCGAGGCGGTCCGCCTCGGCACCCGGCTGCTCGCGGTGGGCACCGGCCGGGAGGCCGCCGAGGTGGCCGAGGCCTTCCCCGGGGACCTGCTGGTGCTCACCCCGTACCGGGCCGGCGAGCCCGAGGCCGGCCCGGCCGGGCGGACCATCCGCACGGTGTCGCACGCGGGGGTGCTGCACGCGCTGCCGACCCGCTCACGGGTGGTGGTGGAGTGCATGACCACCATGCGCCGGCACGGCATCGCGCCGGACGACCTCGGCCGGCTGGCCCTCGACGGGCTGGTGCTGGAGGGCTTCGCGCTGCACCTGCCGCTGGACCGCCCGGACGACTCGGACCCGGTGGCCGAGGTCGCCGAGTGGGTGCGGGCGATCACCGCCGCCGGGCTGCCGGCCACCACCGTCTTCCTCAGCCACCTGGCCTCGGCCGATCTCGGCCGGCTGCGGCGGCAGTTCCCGGACACGGTGTTCCACTCCCGGATCGGCACCCGGCTGTGGCTGGGCGACGTCGGCGCGCTGCAGGCCCGGGCGACCGTCCTGGACGTCACCCCGATCGCCAAGGGCGAGCGGTACGGCTACCGCCAGCACAAGGCGCCGTCCGACGGACAGCTGCTGGTGGTCACCGGCGGCACCGCGCACGGGGTGGGCCTGGAGGCCCCGAAGTACGTGCACGGGGTGGTGCCCCGGGCCAAGGGCCTGGCCCGGGCGGGCCTGGCCACGGTGAACCGGACGCTCTCGCCCTACGCCTGGGACGGCCGCCAGCTGTGGTTCGCCGAGCCGCCCCACATGCAGGTCTCGATCCTCTTCCTGCCCGGCGACACCAAGCCCCCGGCGGTCGGTGACGAGCTGACGCTGAACGTCCGGCACACCACCACCCACTTCGACCAGGTGACGGACCGCTAGCCGAGCCGGTCCGGCCCGCCCCGGAGCTCCTCGCGACCCCGGCCGTCCACGGGCCCGCCGTCCGCCGGCGCGGCGACCGGGACCAGCCAGTCGCCCTCGCCGCCCGGGGCGTACTCGGCGTAGGTCGCCTCCTCGCGCAGCCGCCGCGCGCTGCCGAGCACGAAGACGTCCGGGGTGAAGTCCAGGACCCCGCCCGACGGGTCGTCACTGCCGTCCCAGCGGACCGGGTCGCGCTCCGGGTGGAGGATGTCGCGGACCACCATGAAGCACAGGTAGAGCGTGCCGACCAGGTGCAGCACGATGGCCAGGTGGTACCAGTCCTGGCCGATGCCGTGCTGCTTGGAGTCCCCGATGAAGGCCAGGTAGGACCACACCCCGAGGAAGTACAGCGCCTCGCAGGCCTGCCAGATCAGGAAGTCGCGCCAGCGCGGCCGGGCCAGCGCCGCCAGCGGGATCAGCCAGAGCACGTACTGCGGCGAGTAGACCTTGTTGGTCAGCACGAAGGCGGCGACCACCAGGAAGGCCAGCTGGGCGAAGCGCGGGCGGCGCGGCGCGGACAGCGCCAGCCAGCCGATGCCCAGGCAGCAGGCCACCAGCAGCGCACCGATCCAGGTGTTCAGGGTGGGCAGCTGCTGGTTGCGGTCCTGCATGAGGATCAGCCAGAAGGAGCCGAAGTCCTCCTTGCGGGTCTGGCTGAAGGTGTAGAAGGTCGCCCAGCCGGAGCGGTTGGCGATGATGATCGGCAGGTTGACCACCAGCCACGCGCCGACCGCCCCCGCGAGCGCCTGGCCGAACGCCCGCCACCGGCCGGCCCGCCAGCAGAGCACCAGCAGCGGCCCGAGCAGCAGGATCGGGTACAGCTTGGCCGCGGTGGCCAGACCGATGAAGACCCCGGCCCAACCGGCCCGGGAGTTCGCCCAGTACGCCATCGCGACCGCGGTGAGGGCCACCGCCAGCAGGTCCCAGTTGATGGTGGCGTCCAGCGCCAGGCAGGGGGCCAGCGCGAACAGCAGCGCGTCCCAGGGGCGGCGGCGGTGGGTGCGGGAGACCGCGACCACCGCGATCACCACGCAGATCAGCAGCATCACCGCGTTGACCGTCCAGAACCACTGCTCGCGGTGCTCCAGCGTCCCGTCCGGCGTCGTCAGCCAGGCCGCGACCTGCATGAACAGGCCGGTCAGCACCGGGTACTCCAGGTACTGCATGTCCGGTGACGGGGACGGCAGCCTGTCCAGGTACGGGTGCAGACCCTGGTCGAAGCCGCGGCCCGAGTAGAGGTGCGGGATGTCGCTGTAGCAGGCGTGGGTGTACTGGGCGGTCGCGCCGTGGAACCAGCCGCCGTCGTAGCAGGGCGCCTTCTGGACCACGCCGAGCAGGTAGACCGCGATGACCACCAGGGCCAGGAACCTGGCCGGGATCCACCAGGACGTGCCGAGCAGGGCCCGGCGCCCGGGCGGCCCTCCGAACAGCTCGCTGCCGGCCGCCGCCACCGGATCCTCGTCGGCGGGCACCACCACGGTGTTGGGCAGCGGACCCTCGGCAGCGGCCGGGGTGGGTTCGGGGCCGGCGGCCTCGTCACGCGTGCTCGACGTCATGGCGCACATACTGCCGCACCATCGCCCCCACGAGGAGACTGCCCTCCCAACACGCCGCGCCTCGCAACGCCGGACGCCGGCGGCCCGGGTGGGGCCGCCGGCGTCCGGCACTGCTGGTGTTCCGGTGGTGCTCCGGGCCGGCTAGGGCACCGGCGCCCCGCTCGCGCTCCCGCTCGACGAGGGCGAGGAGCTGGGCGACTTGCTGCCGGTCGGCCGGCCGGTGGGGCGGGTCGCGCTCGGCGAGGGGCACAGCGGGCCGAGGAAGCAGGGCTTGTCGGTGTCGGTCGCGCTGGCGCTCGGCGAGGTGCTCGCCGAGGAGCTCGTGGACGGCCCCGGCTGGTTGTCCGTGGGCGCCGCCGCGCTCGGGCTGTCGGAGGCCGAGGCCGAGGCGGACGGGGAGGCCGGCGCCCCGGAGGAGTCGACCTCCTCACCGATCGGCTCGGGGGTCGGGAAGTCCTCCTTGGGCTGGCCGTTGAGGGCCGCCTTCATGTACCGGGTGAAGATGTCGGTCGGGAAGTCACCACCGTGCACGGACTCGTGGCCGGCGGTGCCGTTCAGCGACAGCAGCTTGGAGGTGCCCGGCTCCTCACGCCACATGCCGACCGCGGTGGTCAGCTGCGGGGTGTAGCCCACCCACCAGGCCGAGGTGCCGGCGTCGGTGGTACCGGTCTTGCCCGCCACCGGGCGGCCCAGCTGGTTGGTCTTGGTACCGGTACCGGCCTTGGCCACGTTCTGCAGCACGTCGGTGACGTTGTCCGCGACGGCCTGGTCCAGCACCGTCTTGGGCGCGGACTTGGTGAAGGCCGGGTTCTCCTTGCCGTTGTAGACCAGCTTGCTCACCGAGTACGGGTCGGTCTGCTGACCGCGCGCGGCGAACACCGAGTAGGCCGAGGCCATCCGGATCGAGCTCGGCGTCGAGGTGCCGAGCGGGTAGGTCAGGGTCGAGGAGGGCCGCAGGCTCTCCTTGCGCAGGCCCATCTTCAGCACCATGTCCTCGACGGCCTTGCCGCCGACGTCCTGGCCGAGCTGGACGAACGGCACGTTGTACGAGTACTGCATGGCCGTCTTCAGCGAGACGTAGCCCGGGTTGTTACGGCTGTCGTTGCGCTGGTGGTAGGGCTTGCCGTCGTCACCGATGGCGGGCGAGCCGTCGGCCTTGTGGATCTCCGAGTTGTCGTCCGCGAGGTACTTGGACGACGCGTTTATCCGCTTGGGCTTGCCTTGGTCGTCGGTCTGGCTGATCACGCCGGTCTGCATCGCGGTGGCCAGCACGAACGGCTTGAAGGTCGAGCCGACCGGGATGCCGGTGCTGTCCGCGTTGTTGGAGTAGTGCCCGTTCTCGATGCCGGGGCCGCCGTACAGCGCCACGATCGCGCCGTCGTTCGGCCGCACCGAGGCGGCGCCGACCTGGACGAACTTGTCCGCCTCGCGCTTGTCCGGCTTGAGCGAGTCCGCCTGCACGTCGTCGACGGCCTTCTTCAGCTGCTCCACCTTGTCCTTCTCGAAGGTGGTGTAGATCTGGTAGCCGCCCTGGTCGATCTTCTGCTGGGAGATCTGCGGGTCCTTGCTGGCCAGGTACTTGTTGGCGGTGTCGACCAGGTAGTAGACCTCACCGTTCATGTTGGCCGGCGCCTTGCGCTCGATCGGCTCCGGGAAGGTCTTCCCGCACTTGTCGCTGTCCGCCTGGGAGAGCTTGCCGGTGGCCACCATCCGGGTCAGGATCCAGCTCCAGCGCTCCTGCATGTTCTTGCGGTTGCCGTCGCTGAGCGTCGGGTCGTACACCGCGGCGCCCTTGAGCAGCGCGGCCAGCATCGCGCCCTGGCAAACGTTCACGTCCTTGGCGTCCACCCCGTAGTACGCCTGGGCGGCAGCCTGGATGCCGGTGGAGCTGCGGCCGTACCAGCTGGTGTTGAGGTAGCCGGTGAGGATCTCGTCCTTGGAGAGCTGGCCGTTGATCTTCAGGGTGATGAAGAGTTCCTTGACCTTGCGGGACAGCGTCTGGTCCTGGCTCAGGTAGGCGTTCTTCACGTACTGCTGAGTGATCGTCGAACCACCCTGGGTCTCGCCCCCGGTCGCCATCTTGTAGACGGCGCGGGCGATGCCCTTGGGGTCGATGCCGCTGTCGTCGCGGAAGGACTCGTTCTCGGCCGCGATCACCGCGTCCTGGGCGGGCCGGCTGATGTTCGCCAGCTCGACGATCTGACGGTTGGTGGTGCCCTTGCGGGTCATCTCCGAGCCGTCGGCCCAGTAGTAGATGTTGTTCTGATCGTGCACCAGCTCGTTGAGCTTCGGGATCGGCGTCATCTGGTACGCGACCCCGACCGCGCCGACGGTGCCACCGAAGAAGATCAGAAAGAGGGTCAGCACCAGCTTCCAGGACGGCAGCCAGCGACGGAACCCGGACTTGCCGAACCGCGGGTAGTCGATGAACCGTTTCTTGCCGGGCTTGCCGCCCGCCTGGTCCCCGCGGCCGGCCGGCCCGGTGTCGCCGCCCTTGCCGCCCTTCTTCTGCGCCTGCTTGCGCATCTCCGCGCGGGTCAGCCGGGGCTGCTGAGCGGTCTGCCGGGCACCGCGCCGGATCCCCTCGGAGCGCAGCTCGTCGGGGCCGCCGACCGGCCGGCCGTCACGGCCGTACCGGGGCGCACCCTCGACCGGGCTTCCGTAGGCGTACGGGCTCTGGCCGTCCGCCCCGTCGCCCGCGGGCTGCTCCCCGTCGCCCGGGTTGGACGACCTCCGCCGGTGTTCGCTCATCTTTCAGCAACTCCTCGGTCAGGCCCTGCGGACCTGAAGGCAGGGTTCTCCGGTGCCCGACGCCGCCCGACCCCAGGGATTCGGTGGTTCCCGGGGGCGGTCCTCGTGCACACGCGACAGCGTACGCACCCCTGATTCCGTACTAATCGGGCATCAGCTGGCAATAGCCGCAAAACGACGGCAGATCATTACATGCCCGTTGCCCAGACCCCCTCCGATGCGCTTGACCTGCGCCGCCCGACCACTCCGGCGGTCTTGTGATCACGTTCACGCGTGGCCCCCTTGCTCGTTCCGTGACCCAGGTTTACTGTTCTCGATATATCGAGCCGATACATCGGGACGGCATAGGCCACCCGTCCGTCGGCCGCCACGACTGCGGGGGAAGGAGGCGGGCAGGGTTGAGCAGGCGCTCCGGAGTGCTGGAATTCGCCGTTCTCGGCCTGCTGCACGATGCTCCGATGCACGGCTACGAGCTGCGGAAGCGGCTCAACGTCCTGCTCGGCTCGTTCCGCGCCTTCTCCTACGGCACGCTCTACCCCTGCCTGAAGAACCTGGTGGCCCAGGGCTTCCTGGTCGAGGACAACCCGGACTCCGAGTACGTCCCCGCCACCGCGCTCAACGGCAAGCGGTCGAAGATCGTCTACCGGCTCTCCCCCGAGGGCAAGGAGCGCTTCGAGGAGCTGCTCGCCGAGTCCGGGCCGGACGCCTGGGAGGACGAGCACTTCGGTGTGCACTTCGCCTTCTTCGGCCGGACCGACAAGGCCGTCCGGATGCGGGTGCTGGAAGGCCGCCGCAGCCGGCTGGAGGAGCGGCTGGAGCGGATGCGCAGCTCGATCGCCCGCACCCGCGAGCGGTTCGACGACTACACGCTGGAGCTCCAGCGGCACGGTCTCGAATCGGTGGAGCGCGAGGTCCGGTGGCTCAACGAGCTGATCGAGACCGAGCGGGCCAACCGGACGGTGCGCGGCGGCAGCCCGTCGGGTACCCCACAGACTTCGGACGGCCGTGGCCAGGAGGCCGGGTCCCCGGACCCGCCGAGGCCACCGCACGACCGCCCGGGGCGTTCCTGATCGGAACGCTGCACCGCCCGCGCCCGGCGTGGGCGGTAGGTGAGGGCGCCTCGTGCGCCCGTCTGACAAGTAAGACAGTCATACAGATGCTGAACGAGAACCGCTGAACCACGGCGGGTCTCATGAGATCTCAGGGAGCAACCGGAATGGGTTCGGTTCGCGTAGCCATCGTCGGCGTGGGCAACTGCGCCGCCTCGCTGGTGCAGGGTGTCGAGTACTACAAGGACGCCGACCCGGCCGGCAAGGTCCCCGGGCTGATGCACGTGCAGTTCGGCGACTACCACGTCAGCGACGTGGAGTTCGTCGCCGCGTTCGACGTGGACGCCAAGAAGGTCGGCTTCGACCTGGCGGACGCCATCGGCAACAGCGAGAACAACACCATCAAGATCTGCGACGTGCCGCCGACCGGCGTCACCGTCCAGCGTGGCCACACCCTCGACGGCCTGGGCAAGTACTACCGGGAGACCATCGAGGAGTCCGACGAGGCCCCGGTCGACGTCGTCCAGACCCTCAAGGACCGCCAGGTCGACGTCCTCGTCTGCTACCTGCCGGTGGGTTCCGAGGACGCCGCCAAGTTCTACGCCCAGTGCGCCATCGACGCCAAGGTCGCCTTCGTGAACGCCCTCCCGGTGTTCATCGCCGGCACCAAGGAGTGGGCGGACAAGTTCACCGAGGCCGGCGTGCCGATCGTCGGTGACGACATCAAGTCGCAGGTCGGCGCCACCATCACGCACCGCGTGATGGCGAAGCTCTTCGAGGACCGCGGTGTCATCCTCGAGCGCACCATGCAGCTGAACGTCGGCGGCAACATGGACTTCAAGAACATGCTCGAGCGCGAGCGCCTGGAGTCCAAGAAGATCTCCAAGACGAACGCCGTCACCTCGCAGATCCGCGACCGTGAGCTGGGCGCCAAGAACGTCCACATCGGCCCGTCCGACTACGTCGCGTGGCTCGACGACCGCAAGTGGGCGTACGTCCGCCTCGAGGGTCGCGCGTTCGGCGACGTCCCGCTGAACCTCGAGTACAAGCTCGAGGTCTGGGACTCCCCGAACTCGGCCGGTGTCATCATCGACGCCGTGCGCGCCGCGAAGATCGCCAAGGACCGCGGCATCGGTGGCCCGATCCTGTCGGCCTCCTCGTACTTCATGAAGTCGCCGCCGGTCCAGTACTTCGACGACGAGGCCCGCGACAACGTCGAGAAGTTCATCCGCGGCGAGGTCGAGCGCTGAACCGCCGCACGTGGGGCGGCAGCGGACGGGCACATCGAGAGCTGTGCGCCGATCCTGTCTGACGCTCTGTGACATCAGGGGGTCCCGGTCCGGTACCGGGGCCCCCTGCGGCGTTCCCGGCCCATGTTTCACGTGAAACATGGGCCGTCGGCATGGCACCCTGGGCGGGTGTCGATCACGGAGCACGGCAACCCGCAGGGCGCACAGCAGACCTCACTCGGCAGGCTGCTGCGCGGCCGGGACTTCCGGCGCCTGCTCACCGTCCGAATGCTCTCCCAGCTCTCCGACGGCGTCTTCCAGGTCTCGCTCGCCGCGTACGTGATCTTCTCTCCCGAGCGGCAGGCCTCGCCGACCGACATCGCGGCGGTGCTGGCCGTGATGCTGCTGCCGTTCTCCGTGGTCGGCCCCTTCGCCGGGGTGATGCTCGACCGCTGGCGGCGCCGGCGGGTGCTGCAGCTCGGCAATCTGGCCCGCTTCGGCCTGGGCCTGGTGACCGCCGCGCTGCTGCTGGCCGGGGCGCCCGAGTGGCTCTTCTTCGCCGCCGCCCTGCTGGTGACCGCACTCAACCGGTTCATCCTGGCCGGACTCTCCGCCGCCCTCCCCCGGGTCGTCGAATCCGGCGAGCTGGTCACCGCCAACGCCATCTCCCCCACCCTGGGCACCGTCGCCGCGGCGGCCGGCGGCGGCCTGGGCTTCGTGGTCCACCAACTGCTCGCACCCGGCCGGCAGGCCGACGCCCTGCTGGTCACCCTGGCCGCCGTGCTCTACCTGTGCGCGGCGCTGGCCGCCCAGCGGATCCCGCCGGACCTGCTCGGCCCCACCCAGCACCCCGACCGGCCCTCGCTCCGGCAGGCGCTGGGGGCTGCCGGGCAGGGCCTGCTGGCCGGGGTCCGCCACCTGGTGCACGACTGCCGACCCGCGGTGCACGCGCTGGGCGCCGTCACGGTGGCCCGGTTCTGCTACGGGGTGCTCATCGTGGCGGTGCTGATGCTCTCCCGGTACACCTTCAACCAGCCCGAGGACAGCGCCGGCGGGCTGGCCACCCTCGGCCAGGCGGTGGCCTTCTCGGCGGTCGGCTTCTTCCTCGCGGCGGTGATCAGCCCGTGGTGCACCCGGCGGCTCGGCCTCCAGGGCTGGATGACGGCCTGCCTCGGATCCGCCGCGGTCTTCGTCCCGGCCCTCGGACTGCTGTTCTCCGAGGGCCCGGCGATGGTGGCCGCGCTGCTGCTCGGCGTGGTCACCCAGGGCACCAAGATCTGCGCCGACACGCTGGTCCAGGAGTCGGTGGAGGACGAGTTCCGGGGCCGGGTGTTCGCCATCTACGACGTTCTCTTCAACCTCTCCTTCGTCGCCGCGGCCGGGGTGACCGCGCTGGTGCTGCCGTTGAACGGCCGCTCGGTGCCGGTGGTGGTCGGGGTCGCCGCGGTGTACGCGCTCGGCGCCGTGGGCTACGCCCGGGCCGCCCGCCGCACCCCGGCCCGGCCCGCCGAACGGGCCGGCGTCGCGGCGGGTCGCTGAAGTAGGTCAACGCACCGCGCTGTCAGCACAGTTGCCTCGGGGGACGTCTGATGAGCACACCGCCGCCGAAGGCCCGCCGCCCGGCGCGCTCCTGGTTGCGGACGGCCGCGGTCGGGCTCGGCGCACTCCTCCCGGTGGTCGGCTACTTCGTCGGCGACAGCGGTCCGGCGAAGGCGGGGGTCGGCGACTGCGTGCACTCCAGCGGCCGCGACAGCCTGGACAAGGTCGCCTGCACCGACGCCAGGGCCGACTACCGCGTACTCGCCCGGTTGGACGGCACCACCGACACCACCAGGTGCGCCAGGACCCGGGGCAGCACCGCCCGGTACCACGGCTCCACCGGCCGCCGCCGGCACAGGAAGAAGTAGTACGTCCCTGTGCCTCGGCCCACCGACCCGGGCCACCCCGGCGAAGAAGGCCTGACCCGACCGACCGTCAATACGCCGGGCCGTCCGGGTCGTCGGGCACCCCCTCGTCCAGCGCCCCGAGCAACCGCCGCCGTCGCCGGGCGACGGTCCGCTCGTCGTCGTCCAGCACGATCCGCTCCAGCCGGTCCACCCGGTCGGCCACCGCGTCGAGCCGCCGGCTGTTGCCTCCGACCTCGTCCACGAGGGCGTTCAGCACCGGGACCACCGTCGCCGCCAGCACCGAGCGGACCACCTGCTCGGCCACCCTGGCGACGGCGGCGTCCACGCTCCCCTCGGGCAGCGGGAACGGGTTGTCCACAGCCTCGGCTGCCCACCCCGACCCCCTGGCCGCCCGGGCCTCGTGCTCGGCGTCGAGCAGATAGCACCGCACCTGACGTGCGATTTCACTGTCCCGCAGGAGCATCGCGACGTTCAGCACCGTGCGCCGGGTGAACAGCGCGAGCGACCGCGCCCGGGACTGGATCCGACAGACTTCCTTCAAGGAACTCAGTCGGGCCCCGGTCGCCACCGCGTACCCGTTCGATGTGAGCTCGGCCCGGTGGTCGTGGACCAACGAGTAGATCGTCTGCTCCGGCACCCCGAAGTACGCGGCCACCCCCTCCGTGGTGACGTGGACCTCGTCCGGCAGCAGTTCCAGCGCCCTGACCCGGTCCAGCACCTCGACCCGGTCGGCGACCGTCGACCGCATCGTCGGGGACTCCAGCAGCACGGCGTCGACAGACATCCCAGCACCTCGCTCTCGAAGGACGGACCCTCCGCCTTCGGAGCACAGCGAACGCCAACCACGGGCCACCGGTCAGGCCTACCGGCGAGGAACACACGATCGAGCGCAAGAGCTAAAGCGCCAACTTCCCCCCGGGACACTTCCGCCCCGGCAGCATCTCGAACCATGTCATAACGGTTGGATGACCATATATCTGACGGACTATCTCATTGTGTTCCCAAACCGATAGCGTCCGGGCTTTGCTTTCCGCACGACACTCGTCTCGGGGGACCAGGCCTTGTCCACATCACCGACACCCGCGCCTCCGTCACCCACTCCACCACCGCCGATCGTGTACGGCGCCGCGCCCGCCGAACCCTGGCAGCAGATGCCCGGACCCTTCCTGGGCCCGCCCGCAGCCGCGCCGGTCGGCTACGGCCCGGTCTGCCGCTTCTGCGGCTCCGTGCCGGCAGTCGAGGCCACCGTCCGGGGCCACCAGGGCATCCTCATGGTCATGCGGTTCCTCAAGCTCACGGGCCCGTTCTGCCGGACCTGCGGCGTCGCCGCGCACCGCGACATGACCGCCAAGAGCCTGTGGCAGGGCTGGTGGAGCTTCTTCTCCATCCTGATCAACCCGATCACCATGCTGGTCAACCTTCCGCAGCGCGCGAAGATCAACAAGCTGCCACCGCCGATCCCGGGCGCTCCCGGCCGGCCGATGGACCCCGGCAAGCCGCTGTTCCGGCGGATCGCCGCCCTCGGCTTCCTGGTGCCGGTGCTCATCGTCGCCGGGATCGCGTTCATGGCCGGTCGCGACGCCGACTTCGCGACCACCGGAGACTGTCTCAGCAAGTCCGGCACCTACACCGACCCCGAGGTCACCGTGGTCGACTGCGGCGCACCGGAGGCCGACTACCGGCTGCTGGGGAAGATCAGGGACACCACCGACCCCGCGCGGTGCAGCGCCTTCCCCGGCACCACGACCGTGTACTACAAGGAGCAGAGCTCCACCAGGTACCTGCTCTGTCTGGTGGCGCTCAAGCGCTGAGCACCGGCCGCACCGAGCACCGGCCGCACGGCCTCACTGCTCGCCGGTGGCCGCCCACCACTCCCGGAGGGCGGCCACCGCCGTCTCGTGGTCCATCGGGCCGTGCTCCAGCCGGAGCTCCAGCAGGTGCTTGTAGGCCTGGCCGACCTGCGGGCCCGGCCGCAGGCCGAGCAGTTCCATGATCTGGTTGCCGTCCAGCGCCGGGCGGATGGAGTCCAGCTCCTCCTGCTCCTTGAGCTGGACGATCCGCTCCTCCAGCGAGTCGTAGGTCCGCGCGAGCGCCGCCGCCTTCTTGCGGTTGCGCGTGGTGCAGTCCGAGCGGGTCAGCTTGTGCAGCCGCTCCAGCAGCGGCCCGGCGTCGGTGACGTACCGGCGCACCGCGGAGTCCGTCCACTCGCCGCCGCCGTAGCCGTGGAAGCGCAGGTGCAGCTCGACCAGCCGGGAGACCTCCTCGACCAGATCCTTCGAGTACTTCAGCTCGCGCATCCGCTTGCGGGTCATCTTGGCGCCCACCACCTCGTGGTGGTGGAAGGAGACCCGGCCGTCGGACTCGAAGCGCCGGGTCCGCGGCTTGCCGATGTCGTGCAGCAGCGCGGCCAGCCGCAGCACCAGGTCGGGGCCGTCCTGCTCCAGCGCGATGGCCTGCTCCAGAACGGTCAGCGAGTGCTCGTAGACGTCCTTGTGCCGGTGGTGCTCGTCCCGCTCCAGGCGCAGCGCCGGGAGCTCGGGCAGCACGTGGTCGGCGAGGCCGGTGTCGACCAGCAGCCGCAGGCCCTTGACCGGGTGGTCGGCGAGCAGCAGCTTGTTCAGCTCGGCCTGGACCCGCTCGGCGGAGACGATGGTGATCCGCTCGGCCATCGCGGTCATCGCGGCGACCACCTCGGGGGCGAGGTCGAAGTCCAGCTGGGCGGCGAAGCGGGCGGCCCGCATCATCCGCAGCGGGTCGTCGGAGAAGGACTCCTCGGGGGTGGCGGGGGTGCGCAGCACCCGGGCCTCCAGGTCGTCCAGGCCGTGGTGCGGGTCGACGAAGCCGCGGCCGGGCAGGTCGACGGCCATCGCGTTGACCGTGAAGTCGCGGCGCACCAGGTCCTGCCCGATGGTGTCGCCGTAGGTGACCTCGGGCTTGCGCGAGGTGCGGTCGTAGGCCTCGCTGCGGTAGGTGGTGATCTCGATCAGGAAGCTGCCGTCCGCGGTGTCCTTGCGGGCGCCGACGGTGCCGAAGGCGATGCCGACGTCCCAGACCGCGTCGGCCCAGCCCTTGACCAGGCCCAGTACCTGCTCCGGGCGGGCGTCGGTGGTGAAGTCGAGGTCGTTGCCGAGGCGGCCCAGCAGGGCGTCCCGTACCGAGCCCCCGACCAGTGCGAGCCGGAAACCGGCAGACTGGAAGCGGCCGGCGATCTCGTCGGCGACCGGAGAGACCCGCAGCAGCTCCTGCAGGCCGCGGGTCTGCGCCTCGCTCAGCCCCGGCAGGGCGGCGGCGGTCTCGGAGCTGGAATGATTGGCGCTGGACGCGTTGGCAGTGGACACGGCTCACAAGGGTACGTGCCCCGGCATCCAGGGCGCCCGCCATATCCGTGCCGGCCCTGCCGGGGTGGCGAGCAGGCGCAGCGTCCGGCCCGCAACACTGCGGCCCGGGCAGCGTCGTTACCATGCCGGAGGGGACAGGCGGGACGGACCGCCGCGAACCGGTCGATCGGGGCTGCCCCGGCACCGCGAGGTGCCGACGCGGCGCCGTCGACGGCCGGTGGGCGGGTCCGGGTGGCGGTTGACGGTTGACTGATCGGTATCGACGACGGCGAGGGCGAAGCGCGTGGACGAGCGAAGCGTGGGGTCGGCCCGGGCCGGGATCCGGCGGACGGCCCTCGCCCGCCGGGCGGCCCGGCGGCTGGCCGGTCTGCTGGCGGCGGGTGCGGTGCTGCTGGGCGCCACCGCGCTGCCGGCCGCCGCCGCTCCGGAGGCCGCTGGGGACTACCCCGCGGTGATGACGATCAGCACGGTGTCCCCGGCCATCGCCGGTGAGAACAGCACTGTGACGATCACCGGGAAGATCCTCAACTCCGGCCGCGGAGCGATCAAGTCCGCGCACGTCGGGGTGCGCGCCCCGCTGTCGGGCAAGAAGCCGCTGGGCACCCGCAACGAGGTCGCGCTGGTGTCCCAGCGCTCGACCCCGACCGGTACCGACGGGTCGGACGTGCCGAACCTGGAGGTCCCGGTGGGCGACCTCGACCCCGGCCAGTGGCACGACTTCAGCATCCCGGTCGGCACCGCGGAGCTGGAGCTCGCCAAGAGCGGCGTGTACGAGCTCGCGGTGGACGTCTGGGGCACCTCCGACGGCGGCAAGGAGCGGGTCCTGGGGATCGCCCGCACCTTCCTCCCCTACAACGTGGAGCCGACCCAGAAGAAGACCCAGCTCGCGGTGGTCTGGCCGATCACCCACGCCCCCGAGCTGGTCGCCCAGACCATGCCGGACAACGACCAGACGCCGGTGCTGCGGGACGACAGCCTGGCCGCCGAGCTGGCCCCGGGCGGCCGGCTGTACGAGCTGGTGGCGACCGGTGCCAAGCTGCAGAACCTGACCTGGATGGTCGACCCCGACCTGCTGGACACCGTCTACGCGATGACCCGGCCGTACCGGGTGCAGAAGCCCGACACCGCGGGCGAGTCCGCGCGGGACGACAACACCGTCGCCGGCGCCGGCAAGGACGCGGCCGTCGCCTGGCTGGCCCAGCTGCGCACCGCGGTGTCCACGGCCGGGCACGAGGTGGTGTCGCTGCCGTACGCCGACCCCGACCTGGCCTCGATCGCGCACAACGGCGCCGACCTGCCGGGGATGGAGAACGCGCTGCGCAAGGCGGCCACGGCGGGTCGGCTGACCGCCGAGGGCCGGCTGTCGGTGGACGTGAAGTCGGACGTGGCCTGGCCGTACCTGGGCCGCCTCGACCGGCGGACGGCCGCCACTGCGCGGACCGTGGGCGGGCAGCTGGTGCTGGTCGACGGTGCCTCGCTGGCGGAGCCCGAGTCGCTCGCCTACACCCCGGGGGCGGCCCGGCCGATCGGCGACGGGCAGACCGGTGTGGTCGCCGACCACACGCTGTCGGCGCTGTTCGAGCAGCCGCTGGGCACCCCGGAGGCCAGGACGGCGGCCGTGCAGCGCTTCCTGGTGGAGACCCTGCTGATCAACCTGCAGATGCCGGAGCTGCCGCGCGGTCTGCTGGTGCTGCCGCCGCGCAACCTGGACGCGGCGACCGCGGGTGCGCTGGCGGAAGCCGTGCAGAAGGCCCAGCAGGGCGACTGGATCAGCCCGGCGACCCTGCACACGGTGGCGGCGGCCAAGGCCGATCCGGAGGCCGCCACGGCCGTCTCCGAGGGCTACCCGCAGGAGGTGGCCGCCTCCGAGCTGTCGGCCACCGCGCTCGGCCGGACCATGGCGGTGCAGAACGGCCTGGACCAGCTGATGCTGATCCTCACCCAGCCGCAGCGGGTGCGCAGCCCGTTCAGCGCGGCGATGGTCCGCTCGATGTCGACCGCGTGGCGGGAGCAGGCCAAGCCCGGCGCCACCTACCGGGACGGTGTTCAGCACTACCTGGACAACCTCACCTCGGCGGTCCGGGTGCCGGCGAAGAGCGAGATCACCTTGCCGGGTGACAACGCGACCCTGCTGATCAGTGTGAAGAACGACCTGAACCAGGCGGTCGGCAATCTGGAGCTGCGCCTCACCTCCACCCAGCTGAACCGCGTCAACGTCGAGCAGACCCCCAAGCCGGTGGTGCTGGACGGCACCACCAGCCGGACCTACCGGTTCGCCGCCGAGGCCCAGGTCAACGGCTCCGTGCAGATGACCGCCCAGCTGTGGACGACCGGCCCGAACCCGCAGCGCTACGGCGCGCCGGTGACCTTCATGGTCCAGGTCACCTCGGTGACCAACGGCGTGCTGTACGTCATCGGCGGCGGTGTGGTGCTGATAGTGCTGGCCGGGGTCCGGTTCTACCTCCAGCGCAAGAAGCGGGCGGCCGACGGGGACGGGGCGCCCGACCCCGAGGAGGGCGGCACGGGGGCCGGCCCGGACGACGGCGCCGCGGACGGCTCCGCGGCGGGCGGCTCCGGCCCGGCCGACGCGGAGCCGGAGTCGGCCGTGGATGACGCTGATCGGGTCACCGGTGATGAGAAGGTGGGTCACTGACGGCGCCCCGCACCGGGTGCCCGCCCCCAGCAGCGAATTGAGGTGGCATGACCGGGCCGCGCGAGGAGCGAGCAGAGAGCCAGGGCAGTGGCAGGCCGAACGGCCGCGGTGCCGAGTCCGCCGAGTCGACCGGGCCCGCGACCGACTGGTACGTGGCCGACACCTTCGCCCGTGACCCGTTCGCGGCCGAGTCCTACGACGGCGCCGCCGGGCCCGATCCCTACGCGGCCTCGGCCGCCGAGGCCGCGGCCTCGCTCCCGCAGCAGACCGGCCGCCCGGCCGAGGCCCCCCAGGCCGCGCCGGCCGCCGTGCCGGAGCCGCAGCTGACCGCTCCCGCCACCCGCTGGGCCGGCCTCGCCGCCGTGCCCCCGCCGGAGCCGGCCCCCGCCGGAGCGCCCGCCCGCCGGGGCTCGCCCTGGGAGGGCGGGGCCGCCGAGCGCGCCGAGGCCGCCGGGTACGTCGGGGTGGACGCCCTGCTGGGCGGTGGGTCCGCGGCCGGCGGCGGTCCCGCCCCGGGGCCCAGCGACGGTCAGGGCCGGCCGCGGAAGGCGGAGAGCCCCGAAGAGCCCGAGCAGCCCGAGCAGCCCGAGCGGTCCACGGAGCCGGAAGAGCCCGAGGAGCCCCGGCAGCAGTTCGTCCCGCCGATCGAGTTCGACCCGCCGCTGTCCGAGGAGGAGACCCTCCTGCAGGCCGACGCGGCGGTGCGCGAGGCGGCCACCGCGGCGCTGGCGGCCGAGGCGGCCACCGCGCAGCCGGACGCCGAGCCGGACGCGGCCAGGACGGCCGGGCCGGCCGGGGAGCCGCCCGCGGCCGGCCGGGTGGCCGGTCTGCTCGGCTCCAGCGCGGTGATGGCCGCCGGCACCCTGGTCTCCCGCGCCACCGGCTTCCTGCGCACCATGGTGATCGCCGCCGCGATCGGTGTCGGCACCATGGGCGACTCGTACAACGCCGCGAACACCCTGCCCACCCTGCTCTACATCCTGATCGGCGGCGGCGCGCTGAACGCGGTCTTCGTGCCGCAGCTGGTGCGCAGCATGAAGCACGACGAGGACGGCGGCACCGCCTACGCCAACCGCCTGCTCACCCTGGTGATGACCGGCCTGGCCGGGGTGGTGTTCGTGTCGGTGCTGGCCGCACCGGTGCTGGTGCAGCTGATCTCGCACTCGCTGATGCGTGACCCGGGCAGCGCCGACACCACGGTGGCGCTCGCCCGGTACTGCCTGCCGACCATCTTCTTCATGGGCGTCCACGTGGTGATGGGCCAGATCCTCAACGCCCGCGGCCGGTTCGGCGCGATGATGTGGACCCCGGTGCTCAACAACATCGTGGTGATCTTCACCTTCTCGATGTACATCGTGGTGTTCGGCACCTTCGAGCACAGCGAGGTGACCCCGGCCACCGCCTCCCCCGAGGGCATCCGGCTGCTCGGCATCGGCACCCTGCTGGGCCTGACCGTCCAGGCCCTGTCGATGATCCCGTACCTGCGGGCGTCCGGCTTCCGCTTCAAGCCCCGCTTCGACTGGCGCGGGCACGGCCTCGGCAAGGCCGCCCGGCTGGCCAAGTGGACCTTCCTCTTCGTGCTCGCCAACCAGGCCGGCTACCTGGTCGTCACCCAGCTGGCCACCGCCGCCGGCAGCAACGCCGAGAACCACGGCTACCTGGGCGTCGGCCTCGCCGCGTACTCCAACGCCCTGCTGATCTGGCAGCTCCCGATGGCCGTCGTCACGGTCTCCGTGATGAGCGCCGTGCTGCCCCGGCTGTCCCGCTCCGCCGCCGACCACGACCAGGGCGCGGTCCGCGACGACCTCTCGTACGGGCTGCGCACCTCGGCGGTCGCGATCGTGCCCGCCGCCTTCCTGTTCCTGTCCCTCGGCCCGGTGATCGGCAGCGCCATCTACGGGCTGGGCAACGGCGGCGCGGTGGCGCACGGCACCACGGCGGTCGGCTTCATGCTGTCGGCGTTCGCGCTCGGCCTGATCCCGTACTCCGTGCAGTACGTGCTGCTGCGCGGCTTCTACGCCTACGAGGACACCCGGACCCCGTTCTCCAACACGGTCTGGGTCGCGCTCTGCCAGGCCGGCACCGCGGTGTTCTTCTTCCTGGTGCTGCCCGACCGGTGGGCGGTGACCGGGATGGCCTTCGGGTACGGCCTCTCCTACGCCGTCGGCGTCGCGGTGGCGGTGCCCAAGCTGAAGGCCCGGATCGGCGGGCTGGACACCGCGCGGATCGGCAAGACGTACGTCCGGCTGGGCATCGCCTCGCTGCCCGCCGCCGCGCTCGGCCTGGCCGTGGAGCTGCTGCTCGGCGAGGTGATCGACGGGTGGCTGGGCAGCGTGCTCACCCTGCTGGTCGCGGGCGCGCTGCAGCTCGGTGTCTTCCTCCTGCTGGCCCGGCGGATGCGGATCGAGGAGCTCAACGCGATGGTCGCAATGGTCCGCGGCCGACTGGGGCGTTGACCCGCCGTCAACCGGAGCACCTTCGATCTCCTGCTCCCTCAGGTGGCCTACCCGGGGCCGGATTCGGTGATCTTCACCGAATCCGGCCCCGTCCCAGCTGAATCCCCCCTCGCTGTGCACGAATACGCAACCAGTCAGCCTCCCCAGCGGTCGTACCAGGGGGTCGGGAGTGGGCACAATTGACCTGGCACCCGCGCACCCCCGCCAGGGGCGGGCAGGAGCCCGACTTCTCGGTACCGGGGCGATACAAGGGGAGGCAGGACCACGGTGGCTGATGGCACCAAGGCGGTTGTCGACACGTCCGTGACGGACGCGGCGGCGCTCGCCATGGCACTCGGGGAGCTCCCCGAGGAAACCCCGGCACGGCCGGCCGACCGCCCGACGCACGAGCCCGCAGCTCCTGCCAAGCCCACGGCCGGCAAGGCCGGCAACAAGGCCGGCAAGAAGGCCTCGAAGACCGCTCGGACCACCAGGACCTCCGGTGCGGCCAAGCCGGCGATCCGGGCGGCTTCCGCGACCGCCGCTGCCGACGACACCGCCGACGCCACCGCTGCCGCCGGCGCCCGCGGGGCTGCCCGGGAAGGCGCCGCGGAGCCCGGTCACGACACCCCGGCCCGGCCCGGCCCCGGCGAAGCCGTGAAGCCCTCGAAGCCCTCGAAGCCCTCCGGGACGCCCGGGCGCACCGAGCCGGCCGAGACCACGGCGCAGGAGCCCGGGGAGCCCGAAACCCCGGCGGCCCAGACCCCGGCGGCCGAGACCCCGGCGGCCCAGACCCCGGCGGCCCAGACCCCCGAGCAGGAGCCCGAGGAGCCCGAGCAGCCCGAGGAGACCACCGCCCCGCTGTCGGCCGCCGAGATCGCCGCCGAGCTGGCCGAGGGCGCCGCCCGCCTGGCCAAGGCGGCCCGCGCCGCCGGGCCCGCGCCCCGCCGCCCCGCCCCGCCCGCGATCAGCACCGAGACCCTGGACGCCGACACCGGCACCCTCCCCACCACCCTCACCGCCCCGCTCCTGCGCAGCGGCGACAAGATCGCCGACCGGTACCGGCTGGAGGAGTGCACCACCCACTCCGAGGTCTTCAGCAGTTGGCGGGCGGTCGACGAGAAGCTCCGCCGCGCCGTCGGGGTCCACCTGCTGGCCGCCGGGCACCAGCGCGCCAAGGCCGTGCTCACCGCCGCCCGCTCCGCCGCGCTCCTCGGCGACCCGCGCTTCGTCCAGGTCCTGGACGCCGTGCAGGAGGGCGACGTGGTCTACGTCATCCGGGAGTGGCTGCCGGACGCCTCCGACCTCGCCCGGCTGCTCGCGGGCGGCCCCATGGAGCCCTACGAGGCCTACCAGATGGTGCGCCAGGTCACCGACGCGATCGCCGCCGCGCACCGCCGCGGCCAGGCCCACCTGCGGCTCACCCCGACCTGCGTGCTGCGCACCGAGACCGGCCAGTACCGGATCAACGGCATCGCGGTGGACGCCGCCATCCGTGGTCTGTCCACCGACGACGCCGCGCTGACCGACACCAAGGCGATCGGCGCACTCCTGTACGCGGCGCTGACCCACCGCTGGCCGTACCCCGAGGACCGCTACGACCTCCAGGGGATGCCCAAGAGCCTCGGCTGCGTCCCGCCCGACCAGGTGAAGGCCGGCGTCCACAAGGGCCTCTCGGAGCTCGCCGCCCGGGCCCTGGGCGAGCACCTGCCGCACCACCAGGAGCCGCTGACCAGCCCCGAGCAGCTGGCCAAGGCGATCGCGCTGCTGCCCAAGATCCGTCAGCCCGAGCCGCCCGCCCCGCCGGCCTTCACCCCGCCGCGCTACCCGGCCTCCCGGGCGGCCTCCGGCCCCACCGCCGCTCCTCGTCCGCACCACTCCGCCGGCCAGCGCCCGCACCCCGGCGCCGACCCGGCCCGTGACCTCGGCCGCCCCGCCGCCGCGCCGCCGCCGCGCCGCCGCGGGCTGCGGGCCGCGGCCAGGTGGACCGCCTCGCTGGTCGCACTGGCCGCCATCGGCCTCGGCTCCTGGCAACTGGTCGAGCACCTCAACCGGCCCACCACCCACAGCAGCGGCCAGCCCGCCCCGGCGGACAAGTCGCCGTCGGGCACCGCCCCCGCCCCGGCCGGCACCCGGCTGACCATCGCCGGGCTCAGCCCCTTCAACGCCTTCGGGCAGGAGAAGGACGAGCACAGCTCGCAGCTGCCGAACGCCCGCGACGACAACCCCTCCACCGTCTGGACCACCCAGGGCTACAACGACCAGTTCGCCGAGGACGGCTACCGCAAGGGCACCGGCATCCTGGTCGACCTGGGCACCGCCCAGCAGGTCTCCTCGGTCGACCTGACCTTCGTCGGCGACCACAAGGTCGAACTCAAGGCCGCCCCGGCCGGGCTGGCCGCCGCCCCCGGCGCCGACGAGGCCGGGTACCGCGCCTTCGGCAACGCCGTGGCGAGCGGCTCCGGCAGCCAGGTCAAGCTCAAGCCGGAGAAACCGGTCACCACCCGTTTCCTCTTGATCTGGCTGACCGGTATCCCCAACGATGGGGACCAGTTCCGCGGCAAGGTCGCCGAGATCAAGGTGAACGGCTGAGCGGCACCGGAGAGGGGGCGCAGATGGCAGCGGAGGAACCCACCGACGCCGAGCTGCTCGCCCGGCACACCGACGGCGACCCGGCGGCCTTCGGCCTCCTGGTGCGGCGCCACCGGGACCGACTGTGGGCCGTGGCCCTGCGCACCCTCGGCGACCGCGAGGAGGCCGCCGACGCCCTCCAGGACGCCCTGGTCTCCGCCTTCCGCGCCGCCCACACCTTCCAGGGCCGCTCGGCCGTCACCACCTGGCTGCACCGGATCGTCGTCAACGCCTGCCTCGACCGCGCCCGCCGCACCGCCACCCGGCGCACCGGCCCGCTGGACGGCGACCCGGAGCGCCTGGAGCGGGTGCTCGGCGCCGCCGAGGGCGCCGACTCGGCCGCCGTCCGGGCCGAGCTGCGCCGCGAGGTGACCGGCGCGCTCGCCACCCTGCCGGCCGACCAGCGCGCCGCACTGGTCCTGGTCGACATGGAGGGCTACTCGGTGGCCGAGGCCGCCCAGGTCCTGGACGTCCCGGTGGGCACCGTCAAGAGCCGCTGCGCCCGCGGCCGGGCCAAGCTGCTCCCGCTGGTCCGGCACCTGCGCCCGGCCCCCGCCCCGGAGGCCGCCGACCCACCCGCGGGCGATCCGGCGGCGGCCCGCACCCCCCGCCGACCCGGCGATGTTTCACGTGAAACAGCGGCCGGGAACCCACCCGGCCCCTCCGCCGTCCCATCACCGGGCCCGGGACACCCGGCCGCCACCCTGGAAGGAGACGTGAGCACGCGATGACGCCGCACACCCCTTCCCCGCACCCCGAACAGCCGCCCACCGAGCACCCCGACATCGAGCTGCTGGCCGACCTCGCCGAGGACCTGGTCGACCCCGCCGACGCACCCGCGCTGCGCCGCCACCTCGCCGGCTGCCCGGACTGCGCCGACAGCTACGCCGCCCTGGCCGAGCTCTCCGCGCTGCTCGGCGAGAGCGAGCCGGTGCCGATGCCGGACGAGGTCGCCGCCCGGATCGACGCCGCCCTGGCGGCCGCCGCCGCACCGCCCGCACCCACCGCGCCCACCGCACCCACCGCACCCACCGCACCTTCCGCACCCGCGGCCCGGCCCGCCCCACGCGCCGGCGCCGGGCACCCGGCCGCGCCCGGCCGTACCGATCCCACCGGCCCCGGCCGACCGCGCCGCCGTCGCCGCGGCCGGATCCTGCTGGGCACCGCCGCCCTCGCCGCGGTGCTCTCGCTCGGCTCCTGGCTGGCCACCCAGCCCTGGCAGGACACCGGCGGGGCGAGCACCGCGGCCGGCTCCGGCCACAGCGCCGCCCTCGCCCCGGGCGAGCGCTCCCCCAGGGCGGCCGGGAGCAGCCTGCCCGAGTTCCGCGAGGACCAACTGCCCGCCCAGGTCCGCGAACTGCTCGCCCACCCGGCCACCCCCAAGGACGGCCACCCGTCGGCCGCCCTCCAGCCCGACAACGGCGCCTCGGGCAGCACCGGCGGCGGCGAGCAGACCCCCGCCGAACCACCCGCCTGCGTCACCCTCGCGGCCGGCCACCCCGGCCAGGCCCCGCTCGCCGCCGCCCCCGGCCGGTACGGCACCAGCCCGGTCACCGCACTGGTCTACCCGCTGCCCGGCCGCACCGACCTGATGGATGTCTACCTGATCACCCCGGACTGCCCGGGCGCCACCGTCCTGCTGCACCGCACCGTCCCGGCTCCCTGACCAGCCAAGGAGAATGCCGCTGCGGGCCTCTGGAAGCACTGCCACCGGGGCCCGCCGCGCCCGGACTCCGGGCGGCGGGTGCAACGGGGCCTGGGAATGCGGGAGACTGGTCAGTCGTTGTCCCGGGCGGCGGAGCAGGACCGCCCTCCCCGCAGATGCGCGGGTCGCGATGCGAACCAGGAGATGCAGTGAGCGACGTCCGTAATGTGATCATCATCGGTTCCGGGCCCTCCGGATACACCGCTGCGCTCTACACCGCCCGTGCCTCCCTCAACCCCCTCGTCTTCGAGGGTGCTGTGACGGCCGGCGGTGCCCTGATGAACACCACCGAGGTGGAGAACTTCCCCGGCTTCCGGGACGGCATCATGGGCCCCGAGCTGATGGACGGCATGCGGGCCCAGGCCGAGCGGTTCGGCGCCGAGCTGGTCCCGGACGACATCGTCGCGGTCGACCTCACCGGTGACATCAAGACCGTCACCGACTCCGAGGGCACCGTGCACCGCGCCCGCGCCGTGATCGTCGCCACCGGCTCCCAGCACCGCAAGCTCGGCCTGCCCCGCGAGGACGCGCTCTCCGGGCGCGGCGTCTCCTGGTGCGCCACCTGTGACGGCTTCTTCTTCCGCGACCAGGACATCGCCGTGGTCGGCGGCGGCGACACCGCGCTGGAGGAGGCCACCTTCCTCTCCCGGTTCGCCCGCAGCGTCACCGTCGTCCACCGCCGGGACAGCCTGCGCGCCTCCAAGGCGATGCAGGAGCGGGCCTTCGCCGACCCGAAGATCGGCTTCGCCTGGGACAGCGCCGTCGAGGAGATCCACGGCGACCCGAAGCTCACCGGCCTCACCCTGCGCGACACCACCACCGGCGAGAAGCGCGAGCTGGCCGTCACCGGCCTGTTCATCGCGATCGGCCACGACCCGCGCACCGACCTCTTCACCGGCCAGCTGGACCTGGACGCCGAGGGCTACCTCAAGGTGGAGGCCCCCTCCACCCGGACCAACATCCCCGGTGTCTTCGCCGCCGGCGACGTGGTCGACCACACCTACCGCCAGGCGATCACCGCGGCCGGCACCGGCTGCGCCGCCGCCCTGGACGCCGAGCGCTACCTCGCCTCGCTCGCCGACCTGGAGGCCCAGGCGGCCGCCGTCGCGGTCTGAGCCGACCCGCTCCACCGCCCCGCCCGGCCCGGGCGGGGCGACCCGCTCCACCGGCCGCCGCGCCACGTGAAACCATGGCACGGCAGCACCGCAGGACCAGCCCTCACCCGAGAAACAGAACGGCCCCCGCCGTTGTTGTCGCTCTCGAAGGTGCCGAGCCGTCCCACACACGGCCAGGCACCACCCGTACGTGACCCTTAGGAGTTCCCGTGGCCGGCGCCACCATCACCGTGACCGACGCGACCTTCGACGCCGACGTCCTCAAGAGTGACAAGCCCGTTCTGGTCGACTTCTGGGCCACCTGGTGCGGCCCGTGCCGCCAGGTCGCCCCGATCCTGGAGGAGATCGCGGACGAGCACGGCGAGTCCCTGACCATCGCCAAGCTCGACGTCGACGCCAACCAGGAGACCGCGGCCCGCTACAACGTGATCTCCATCCCGACCCTGAACGTCTACCAGAACGGCGAGCTGGTGAAGACCATCACCGGCGCCCGGCCGAAGGCCGCGCTGCTGCGCGAGCTCGCGGACTACCTGCCGCGCTGACCCCGCCGGCCGGCATCGCCCGGCCGCACGCCCGAGGCGGGCCCCCGATGCCACCAGGGGCCCGCCTCGGGCGTTCCCGGCCTCCGGGCGGGCCCGTGGCGGCTCCCCGCGTACCTCGGGGCCGCCCTCGCGGAGCGGCCCTCAGAACGGCCGCAGCGCCGGCTCCTTGCGGGCGCCACCGAGCAACCGCTCCAGGGCGACCTCCACATCGCCCTTCCAGGAGAGCGTGGTGCGCGCCTCCAGCCGCAGCCTCGGGTAGCGGTGGTGCGGGCGGACCGTCTTGAAGCCGACCGCCAGCAGGTGCTCCGCCGGCAGCACACAGCTCGGGATGTCCCGCCCCAGCGCCCCGAACGCCTCGATCGCCCGGAACCCCCGGCCGATCAGGTCCTTGGCCACCGCCTGGACCAGCACCCGCCCCAGCCCCTGCCCCTGGAACTCCGGCCGCACCCGGCTGACCATCAGCTGCACCGCGTCCGGCGAGACCGGGCTGGTCGGGAACGACTGCGAGCGCGGCACGTAGGCCGGCGGCGCGTACAGCACGAAGGCCGCCGGCACCTCGTCCACATAGGCCACCCGGCCGCAGGAGCCCCACTCCAGCAGCACGGCCGAGATCCAGCCCTCCTTCTCCTGCTCCGCCTTCCCCGCCTCCACCGCGGCCCGCGCGCTCACCGGGTCCAACTCCCAGAACACGCAGGACCGGCACCCCGTCGGCAGGTCCGGGAGATTGTCCAGCGTCAGCGGAGCGATCCTGCGTCCCACTCCCCCACACCTCCTCCTCGACCCGGGGCCGACGGCCCGGAGGCCTCCGACACCGCGCGGCGCCGAACTCACCGCCCGCTCCGAGCCCGCCGACCACAGCGAGCTCCTACCCCGAGTTCCTACCCAAACGAAGTGGGTGCACGTTTCACGTGAAACATGCACCCACGACCCCGGATCACACCCGGCTCAGCCCTGCGACAGCCGCAGCCCGTCCTCACCCGGCGCCAGACCGTCCAGGATCCGGTTCAGGTCCTCCACCGAGGCGAACTCCAGCACCACCTTGCCCTTGCCCAGCTTCCCGTTCCGCTGCGACACCTCGACCTTGACCCGGGTGTCGAACCGGTCGGAGAGCCGGCCGGCCAGCTCGTTGAAGGCCGGCGAGAACAGCTTGCCCGCCTTCGGACCGGCCGCCCGGGCCGACGGGGTCGGCTCGTCCGGGCGGTTCATCAGCTGGACGATCTCCTCGGTGGTCCGCACCGAGAGGCCCTCCTGGTTGATCCGGGTAGCCAGCTTGTCCTGCTGCTCGGCATCGGCCAGCCCCAGCAGCGCCCGGGCGTGCCCGGCCGTCAGGACCCCGGCGGCCACCCGCCGCTGCACCCCCGGAGACAGCTTCAGCAGCCGCAGCGTGTTGGAGACGTGCGAGCGCGAGCGCCCGATCCGGTCCGCCAGCTCGTCGTGCGTGCAGGAGAAGTCCCGCAGCAGCTGGTCGTAGGCGGCCGCCTCCTCCAGCGGGTTCAGCTCGGCCCGGTGGAGGTTCTCCAGCAGCGCGTCCAGCAGCAGCCGGTCGTCCTCGGTGGCCCGAACGATCGCCGGGATCAGCTCCAGACCGGCCTCCCGCGAGGCCCGCCAGCGCCGTTCGCCCATGATCAGCTCGTAGCTGTCCGCACCGACCTGGCGGACCACCACCGGCTGGAGCAGGCCCACCTCCTTGATCGAGGCGACCAGCTCGGCGAGCTTGTCCTCGTCGAAGTTGTCCCGGGGCTGCCGCGGGTTCGCCCGGATCGCGTCCAGCGGCAGCTCGGCGAACCGGGCGCCGTCCACCGGGGAGAGCTCCGCCTCCAGGACACTGCGCGGGTGCGTCTCGGCGGCCAGCTCCCGCAGGCTCTCCGCCGCCGCCTTCGCGGCCACCGTGCCCCGGCCGGTGGCCGGCGCCGTGACGGCGCCGCCCGACCTGGCCGGCGCCACCGTGACCGGCTCCACGCCCGCAGCCGCTCCGGCCGCCGGCACCACGGCCGGCGAGGCAGCCGGGATCAGCGCCCCCAGCCCTCTACCCAGGCCCCTGCGCGTGCTCACCGGTTGTCCTCCATCGTGCTCTGCTGTGCCACCGGTGCCGGCTGCTCGCCGGCCCCGCTCCGCTGCTGGCCCACCCCGTGGAAGCCGGCCTGCCCACCCGGCGCCGTCACCGCGCCCGGTGCCCCGCGGAGCGCCAGCTCACGCGCGGCCTCCAGGTACGACAGCGCACCGGTGGAACCAGGATCGTAGGTCAGCACCGTCTGCCCGTAGCTCGGCGCCTCCGAGATGCGCACCGAGCGCGGGATCGCCGTGCTCAGCACCTCCTGCTCGAAGTGCGTCCGGACCTCCTCGGCCACCTGCGAGGCGAGCCGGGTGCGGGCGTCGTACATGGTCAGCAGGATGGTCGAGACGCGCAGCACCGGATTGAGGTGCGCCCGGACCAGCTCCACGTTGCGCAGCAGCTGGCCGAGGCCCTCCAGCGCGTAGTACTCGCACTGGATCGGGATCAGCACCTCCTGGCCGGCCACCAGGGCGTTCACCGTGAGCAGGCCGAGCGAGGGCGGGCAGTCGATCAGGATGTAGTCCAGCGGCTGCTCGTAGGCGGCGATCGCGCGCTGCAGCCGGCTCTCCCGGGCGACCAGCGAGACCAGCTCGATCTCGGCGCCCGCGAGGTCGATGGTGGCCGGGCAGCAGAACAGCCCCTCCACATCGACCACCGGCTGGACCACGTCGGCCAGCGGCTTGCCCTCGACCAGTACGTCGTAGATCGACGGCACCTCGGCGTGGTGGTCGATGCCGAGGGCGGTGGAGGCGTTGCCCTGCGGATCGAGGTCGATCACCAGCACCCGCAGCCCGTGCAGGGCCAGCGAGGCGGCCAGATTGACGGTGGTGGTGGTCTTGCCCACCCCGCCCTTCTGGTTGGCCACCACCATCACCCTGGTGGCGGCGGGCCTGGGCAGCCCTTCTCCGGTACGGCCCACGGCCTGGACGGCAGCCTGAGCAGCCCGCGCGATGGGGGTGTCATCGATGAGGTCGATGGTCTCCGAGTCCTGCATGGGGGTCAGTGTTTCACGTGAATCCGGAGCGGCAACAGTCACCGCCCGGCTGCGGCCGAGGATTCCGGAAAGCAGGGAGCGACGTTTCACGTGAAACACGATGCCCGTATTGTCGGAAATCTGACGGACCGACACTCCGGCACCCGGGCGAGACCCCACCGCCCGGGTGCCCGTCCACCGCGTTGACCAGGCTCAGCGCCGGCGCCGCGCCCCGCCCCGACCGCCCTCGGCGGGACGGCCGCCGCGCCCGGCCCGGGCCGCCTTGGCCCGCCGGGTGGCCGCCTTCACCCCACCCGGGCTCTCCCCCGCCTCCACCCGGACCACCCGGGTCGAGGTCTCCAAAGTGCCCTCGCCGACCGCCAGCACCGACCAGCCGACCGCCCCCAGCTTGGTCAGCGCCGACCGGGAGTCCTCCAGCTCCTGCTCCGCCGTGTCGCCCTTGAGCGCGAGCATCTGGCCGTACGGCCGCAGCAGCGGCATCCCCCAGCCCGCCAGCCGGTCCAGCGGGGCCACCGCCCTGGCCGTCACCACGTCCACCGCCAGCTTCCCGACCATCTCCTCGGCCCGGCCGCGCAGCACCGTCACGTTGTCCAGCCCCAGCAGCCGCACCACCTCCTCCAGGAAGGTGGTCCGCCGCAGCAGCGGCTCCAGCAGCGTCACCGAGACGTCCGGACGCGCCAGCGCCACCGGGATCCCCGGCAGCCCGGCCCCCGAACCGACGTCGCAGAGCGTCGCACCGGTGGGCAGCAGCTCGGCCAGCACCGCGCAGTTCAGTACGTGCCGGTCCCACAGCCGCGGCACCTCGCGCGGCCCGATCAGCCCGCGCTGGACACCGGCCGTGGCCAGCAGCTCGGTGTACCGCTCGGCGACCGGAAAGCGGTCACCGAAGATCTCCGCCGCCACGGCCGGAGCCGGGGCGAGCTCCGCCACCTCGCCGGCCTCCGCCGCGTCGTCCCTGGCGGCCACGCCGTCCCTGTCCATTTCGACCTCTCCGCTCACCGGAATCCACCCACCCGTACAAGCACTGTTTCACGTGAAACATCCAGCCCCCACCCGGCCGCCCGGAGGATCCGGACCCGGCCACAACGGGGACGACCCCGCCCGCGCGAAGCGGACGGGGTCGATCGATTGACCGCCACCGGCGTCAGCGCGGCAGCACGACCACGCAACGCTCGGGCTCCTCGCCCTCGGACTCGCTGCGCAGACCCGCGGCCGCCACCGCGTCGTGCACCACCTTGCGCTCGAACGGGGTCATCGGCCGCAGCTTGACCTGCTCGCCCGTGCTCTTGACCTGCTCCGCCGCCTCGGCGCCCAGCGCGGCCAGCTCGGACCGCTTGCGCGCCCGGAAGCCCGCGACGTCCAGCATCAGCCGGCTGCGCTCACCGGTCTCCCGGTGGACCGCCAGCCGGGTGAGCTCCTGCAGCGCCTCCAGCACCTCGCCGTCATGCCCGACCAGGCGCTGCAGCGAACGGTCGGACCCCTCACCGACGATGGAGACCAGGGCGCGATCGCCCTCCACGTCCATGTCGATGTCCCCGTCGAGGTCGGCGATGTCGAGCAGACCCTCCAGGTAGTCGGCCGCGATGTCACCCTCCTGCTCCAGGCGGGCGAGGGTGCCCTCGGTGCCCGAGCCGGCCTCGGCCTCGGACTCGGTGTCGACGGCGGAGATGGTGCCTTCCGTCACTGCTGGACTCCTTCAGGAATGGGCCCTCGGGTAGGGCCGAGAACGAAGATCTGGGGCCGGTGTCGACGGTCAGGGACCGGTCAGGACTTCTTCTTCGGCCGCTGGCCGCCCTGCCCGCGCTTGGGCTGCTGGCGCTGGGCCGGCTTGGCCGCGGCGGTCTGCGCCGCCGTCTTGCGGGCCACCGGCGCCGGGGTCTCCTCCGCCGGGGCGGACTCCTCCGGCTCCGCGGACTTGGTCAGGCTGGTGGTGGCGGTGTGTCCCGCCGCCCCGGCCTGGCGCTGGGCCTTGGTCTGCTTGCGCGGCTGCTGCCGGCGCACGTGCACGCTGTCCTCGACCACGGCCGCGGCACCGGCCGGCGCGGCCGCCTTGCCGCCGCCACCGGAGATCAGGGCGAGCACGCCCACCTTCTTGACCGAGCCGTCCGGGTTCAGCCGGCCCGCCTTCTTCAGCCGGACCTGGCGCTCCTCGAAGGCCTTGCTGCCCGGTGTGGGGTTGTTCCGGATCACGATCAGCTGCTGGCCCATCGACCAGACGTTGGTGGTCAGCCAGTAGATCAGCACACCCACCGGGAAGTTGATGCCCATCACGGCGAACATGATCGGGAAGACGTACATCAGCATCTTCTGCTGCTGCATGAAGGGCGTCTTGACCGTGAGGTCCATGTTCTTGGTCATCAGCTGGCGCTGGGTGATGAACTGCGACAGCGACATCAGGACGATCATGACCGCGACGACGATCTTGACGCTGATCTCGGTCGACCCGAGGAAGGTCGCCGACAGCGGAGCACCGAAGATGTGCGCCTGCTGGGCGCTGTCGAGCAGGCTCTGGTCGAAGACGCCGATCGGCTTGTCCTTGGCCACCGAGGCCAGCACACCGTAGAGGGCGGTGAAGAACGGGGCCTGGACCAGGATCGGAAGGCAGCTCGAGAAGGGGTTGGTACCCGCCTCCTTGTAGAGCTTCATCATCTCTTCCGACTGGCGCTGCCGGTCGTTCTTGTAACGCTCCTGGATGGCCTTCATCTTCGGCTGGATCGCCTGCATGGCCCGGGTCGCCTTGATCTGCTTCACGAACAGCGGGATCAGGCAGATCCGGATGACGACGACCATGGAGACGATCGACAGGCCCCACGCCCAACCACCGTTGGGATCGAAGACGTGGCTGTACAGCGAGTGGAACTGGACGATGATCCAGGACACCGCTGTGTAGAGGGGACTCAGAAAACCGAAAGTCACCGGTCAGACTCCTTGGGCATCGGGCTTCGCCACCGGCTCCGGCCCGGCGGTCCCGCTCGTGGGGCTCAGCAGATTGCGCAGCCGGCGGTGCCACACCGGGTGCTTGCGCGGCGGAACGTGGTCGACCCCACCGGGGGACCATGGATTGCAGCGCAGAATGCGCCAGGCGGTCAGGCCACTGCCTTTGACCGCACCGTGCAGCCGCACAGCCTCGTACCCGTAGTGCGAACACGAGGGGTAATAACGGCAGACCGGTCCCAGCAGTGGACTGATCGTCCACTGGTAGAGCCTGATCAGCCCCATCAGCAGGTACTTCATCGCCCTGCTCCTGTCGGCGCGCCGCCGCTCGGCTCCGCCCTGAGCAGGCGCCGTAGCGCCGCGTCCAGGTCGTGCTCAAGTTCGAGGTACGAGGCCGCTGCCGCGGCCGGCAACGCGCGTACCACCACCAGGCTACCTGCGGGCAGCCGGGACAGACGCGCGCCCACCAGATGGCGTAGCCGGCGCTTGACCAGATTGCGCACCACGGCCGGGCCGACGGCCTTGCTCACGACGAAACCCGCACGCGCCGGAGGAAGCCCCTCGGCGACGTGCGGGCTGGAGTCGCTCTTCGTGCCTGCCGGCCCTGTCGGCGCGCCATCTCTGCTGAGATGGACCACCAACAGCGGCCGACCGGCCCGACGACCGCGTTTCACCGCGATCGAGAAGTCCTGGCGCCGCCGCAGCCGATGCTCGGAGGGCAGCACTGCAGACCCTTGACGCGAATCAGGCGGACAGGGCGGAACGGCCCTTGCCACGGCGCGCGGCCAGGATGGCGCGGCCGGCACGGGTCCGCATGCGCAGCCGGAAGCCGTGGGTCTTGGCACGACGGCGGTTGTTCGGCTGGAAGGTGCGCTTGCTCACTCGGGGGCTCCTGAGGTGAATCGTAGGGTGACCGGGTATCGCTTGGCCGTCACCGTGCGTCCGCGTGATCTCCCCCATCAATGGGAAATCCGGCCCCACAAACCCAGATCTGCTGGGTGAGGAGGCAATCCACGGCGCCCGTGCTGCGCGCGTCATGGAAGCGGGCGGACCCGCGGACATGCGGCAGCGGCCATCGACAACTCGACCTGGTTACGGTACGCGGACCAGGGGCGGAGGGTCAAACCAGGTGGTCCCAGGCCTGCACCCGGGCCGGAAATCCACGATACCCACAGCCTGTGGACAACAACTTGAATCAGCTCTGTCCGCTGACTACCGTTGCAGGACTTGTCTGGTTTGTTCTTCGGGGCGGACCACCACCCCCAGAAGTCCCTTGACACCCCCCGTGCGGGGAACGAGAAGGCGTGCACCAGTGGCTGATGTCAACAGCGATCTCGTCCCGGTCTGGGCGTCGGTCGTCGAGCGGCTGGTCAACGACGCAAGTGTCGGGGACAGCGACAAGATGTGGCTCCGCCGCACCCAGCCGATGTGGATGATGCACGACACCGCGCTGCTGGCGGCACCCAACGAGCGGGCCAAGCAGGTGCTGGAGGGCCGGCTGCTGCCGCAGCTCGGCGAGGCGCTGTCCGAGCAGTTCGGGCGCCCGGTGCGGATCGCCGTGATGGTGGACGCCAACGCCGTCGCGCCGGCCGGCAGCCAGGGCCACGAGCCGGTCCCCACGAGCGAGCCGCAGCCCGGGCCCGAGTCGGACCCGCACGGCCGGCCGGCCGCGGAGGACTGGCCGCACCACTCCGAGCACCGGCAGACCGACCACCGGCAGCCGGAGCCGCACCGCCCGGAGCACCGGCAGCCCGCACACCGGCAGGACCAGGACTTCGGCTCCCACCAGGACCACCAGGACCCCCCGGGCAGCTGGCCGCGTCCGGAGAGCTACCCGGCGCCGCAGGAGTACCCCCCGGCCCAGAACTACCCCCGCGGCTACCCGCAGCAGCAGCCGTACGGCCAGGGCTACCCGCCCGACCGCTACGACCAGCCCTCCGGTTACCAGCAGCGCCCCGCCGGTTACGGCGAGGAGCGGCCGGCCTGGCGTTCCCAGGGCGGGTCCGAGGACGGCTGGGAGTCCACGCCACAGCCCTCCCAGACCCCCGAGCGGCCGAAGAGCCTGCCGCCCGCGACGCCGTCCCAGGGCGACCTGTTCGGCGGCGTCCTGGAGCACTCGCCGGCCCCCGGCCGGCAGCGTCCCGGTGCCCCGGCCCGCCGCCCGGGCGGACCGGCGGACCGGCGGACCGGCGGCGGCCTCGCCGACCGCACCCCGGCCCCCGGGGTGCCGGCCCCGCCCGGCGCTCCGCCGGCCGGCGGCTCCCGCAAGGACGAGCCGAACGCCCGGCTGAACCCGAAGTACCTGTTCGACACCTTCGTGATCGGGGCGAGCAACCGGTTCGCGCACGCGGCGGCGGTGGCGGTGGCCGAGGCCCCCGCCAAGGCCTACAACCCGCTCTTCATCTACGGCGAGTCCGGCCTCGGCAAGACCCACCTGCTGCACGCGATCGGGCACTACTCGCGCAGCCTCTTCCCGGGCACCCGGGTGCGGTACGTGAGCTCGGAGGAGTTCACCAACGAGTTCATCAACTCCATCCGGGACGGCAAGGCGGACGCCTTCCGCAAGCGCTACCGGGACATCGACATCCTGCTGGTCGACGACGTCCAGTTCCTGGCCAGCAAGGAGTCGACGCAGGAGGAGTTCTTCCACACCTTCAACACCCTGCACAACGCGAACAAGCAGATCGTGCTCTCCTCGGACCGGCCGCCCAAGCAGCTGATCACCCTGGAGGACCGGCTGCGGAACCGCTTCGAGTGGGGGCTGATCACCGACGTCACCCCGCCCGAGCTGGAGACCCGGATCGCGATCCTTCGCAAGAAGGCGATCCAGGAGCAACTCAACGCGCCCGCCGATGTGCTGGAGTTCATCGCCTCCCGGATCACCCGGAACATCCGGGAGCTGGAGGGGGCGCTGATCCGGGTCACCGCCTTCGCCAACCTGAACCGGGCACCGGTCGACCTGGAGCTGGCCGGGATCGTCCTGAAGGACCTGATCCCCGGCGGCGACGAGGACGCCGGCCCGGAGATCACCGCGCAGGTGATCATGCAGCAGACCGCGGCGTACTTCGGGCTGGGGGTGGACGACCTCTGCGGCTCCTCGCGCAGCCGGGTGCTGGTGACGGCCCGCCAGATCGCCATGTACCTGTGCCGGGAGCTCACCGACCTGTCGCTGCCGAAGATCGGTGCCCAGTTCGGCGGTCGCGACCACACCACCGTGATGCACGCGGACCGCAAGATCCGCTCGCTGATGGCCGAGCGGCGCTCCATCTACAACCAGGTCACCGAGCTGACCAACCGCATCAAGAGCTGAACGGGCGGCCGGCAGAGGGCCGTTGAAGACCGCTGAGGGGGAGTCGGGCGCCGTCCCGGCTCCCCTTCGGCGTGCGGCCGGGTGTGACCGGGCCCCGGCCTGGGCAGGGATCCACCGATCGACCGCCCGCCGATTCCCCGCCCAGGCCGAACAACTGACCGGCAATTCGAACGAGGCCGCCGCGGAAGGCGCTCATCCACAGGTCGGGTGGATTTCTCCCGTCCACACCCCGGAGGCGGGCCGAGTTATCCAGAATTCCTCCACAGGGGTGTCGACGCTACGCTCTTCGGCGCAGGTCAGGTGCCTGTGGACTTGTGCACAACACTTATCCACAGCCTGTGGACAGTTGGCGGACCGTCAGGGGGCCATCCGGGTTGTCCACCGGTTGTCCCCAGGGATCGGGCAGTTATCCCCAGGTTCTCCACAGCTGCGTCCACAGTTCGACAACATTGGTGGGGCGTTCATTCCCAGGTGTGAAAGCCGTCACGTGATGTTGCCCGAGGCCCGTGGATAACCGGCCCATGATCTGGGGACAGCCCTGGGGATAACCTGTGGATACTCAGGGTGCCCTGTGGGTAACGCTCCGCTGTCCACAGCACACCCCAGTTGTCCACATCCGTCCTCCACAGGCGCTGTGGACAAAAAACAGGGTCTGACCTGCGAAAACGGGGTTATCCACGGTTTCCACAGGCCCTACTACTACTACTACCCTTAGAGACCCCCTAGCTTGATCAACAGTGGGGCTGGCCGAAATCTGTGGACAACCGGGGCCCGACACTTGTTCGGCTTGCTTCCGCCCATCTGCTCCGTCTGTCGGTGGAGTACGTCAGACTGTTCTCCGGCAGCTGGAAGCCGGGGTGCTCCCCGGTGGGGCGGAAGCCGGCAGACGAAGATCCAAGCGCGTACAGCGACAGCAGGAGCCAGGAGGCGGTTACCGGTGAAGTTCCGGGTGGAGCGTGATGTCCTCGCGGAGGCGGTGGCCTGGGCTGCTCGCAGCCTCCCGGCGCGGCCGCCGGTGCCGGTGCTGGCCGGCCTGCTGCTGACGGCACAGGAGGGCTCGCTGGCCCTCTCCGGGTTCGACTACGAGGTCTCGGCCCGGGTCGAGCTGGAGGCCGACGTCGAGGAGCCGGGCACGGTGCTGGTCTCCGGCCGCCTGCTCAACGACATCTCCCGCAACCTGCCCAACCGCCCGGTGGAGATCTCCACCGACGGGATGCGGGTCAGCGTGGTCTGCGGCAGCTCGCGGTTCACCCTGCCGACGCTGCCGGTGGACGAGTACCCGACCCTGCCGCAGATGCCCAGCGCGACCGGCACGGTCGCCGGCGAGGTCTTCGCCGCCGCCGTCAGCCAGGCCGCGGTCGCCGCCGGCCGGGACGACACCCTGCCGGTGCTCACCGGCGTCCGGGTCGAGATCGAGGGCGACCGGATCACCCTGGCCGCCACCGACCGGTACCGCTTCGCCGTCCGCGACCTGATGTGGAAGCCGGAGCAGGCCGACATCTCGGCCGTCGCCCTGGTGCCCGCCAAGACCCTGCAGGACATCGCCAAGTCGCTGGGCAGCGGCGACACGGTCTCGATCGCGCTCTCCTCCGGCGGCGCCGGCGAGGGCCTGATCGGCTTCGAGGGCGCCGGCCGGCGGACCACCACCCGCCTGCTGGAGGGCGAGTTCCCGAAGTTCCGCAGCCTCTTCCCGACCGAGTTCAGCGCGGTCGCGGCGATCCAGACCCAGCCGTTCCTGGAAGCCCTCAAGCGCGTCTCCCTGGTGGCCGAGCGCAACACCCCGGTCCGGCTCAACTTCGAGCAGGGCGTGCTGACCCTGGAGGCCGGTTCGGGCGACGACGCCCAGGCCACCGAGCGGATCGACGCCGACCTCGAGGGCGACGACATCTCGATCGCGTTCAACCCGGGCTACCTGGAGGAGGGCCTCAAGGCCATCGACTCCGCGTACGCCCAGCTCAGCTTCACCACGCCGACCAAGCCCGCGCTGCTCAGCGGCAAGGTCGCGGTGGACGCCGAGGCGGACGAGGCGTACCAGTACCTGATCATGCCGGTTCGGCTGTCGGGCTGACGGCCGGGGGTGCGGGGGTCGTCCCCGCGGGCCGCAGCGTGCCGGTGCGGCTGTCGGGCTGATCGCCCGCGCCGCACGGCGTCGTGCACACCTGCGTCCACAGGATGTGGACCACGCCAGGCCTCGCCCGGACTGAACCTGTCGGGCGAGGCCTGGCGACGTTCCCGGCGTAGGCTCTGGGCAGCGCGGCAACGGCGCCGCCATCAGGCACGACACCACAGTGAAGGACTTGTCATGGAGCTCGGCCTCATCGGTCTCGGCAAGATGGGCGGCAACATGCGCGAGCGCATCCGCCGCGCCGGCCACACCGTCATCGGCTACGACCGGAACCCGGAACTCGCCGACGTGGACAGCCTGGAGGAGCTCGTCAGCAAGCTCCAGGGCCCCCGGGTGGTCTGGGTGATGGTGCCGGCCGGCGGCCCGACCCAGGAGACCGTGGAGCAGCTCGCCGAGCTGCTCTCGCCCGGCGACGTGGTGGTCGACGGCGGCAACTCCCGCTGGACGGACGACGTCAAGCACTCCGAGCAGCTGGCGGCCAAGGGCATCGGCTTCGTCGACTGCGGCGTCTCCGGCGGCGTGTGGGGCCTGGAGAACGGCTACGCGCTGATGTACGGCGGCGACGCCGAGCACGTCGCGATGGCCCAGCCGATCTTCGACGCACTCAAGCCCGAGGGCGAGTTCGGCGCCGTGCACGCGGGCAAGGCCGGGGCCGGCCACTTCGCCAAGATGGTCCACAACGGCATCGAGTACGCGATGATGCAGGCCTTCGCCGAGGGCTGGGAGCTGCTGGAGGCGGCCCCCGAGGTCACCGACGTGCGCGAGGTCTTCCGCAGCTGGCAGGAGGGCACGGTGATCCGCTCCTGGCTGCTCGACCTGGCCGTCCGGGCGCTGGACGACGACGAGCACCTGGCCAAGCTCAAGGGCTGGGCGGCGGACTCCGGCGAGGGCCGCTGGACGGTGGAGGCCGCGATCGACCACGCGGTGCCGCTGCCGGCCATCACCGCCTCGCTGTTCGCCCGTTTCGCGTCCCGGCAGGACGACTCCCCGCAGATGAAGATGATCGCCGCGCTGCGCAACCAGTTCGGCGGCCACGCGGTCGAGTCCAAGTAGTCACCGGCGGTTCCCGCAGAAGGCGAGCGCAGTACCCAGCCATGCACGTCGCGCACCTGTCGCTCGCCGACTTCCGTTCGTACGCCCGGGTCGAGGTCCCGCTCGACCCGGGCGTGACGGCGTTCGTGGGGCCCAACGGGCAGGGCAAGACCAACCTGGTCGAGGCGGTCGGCTACGTGGCCACGCTGGGCAGCCACCGGGTCGCCACCGACGCTCCGCTGATCCGGCTGGGGGCGGAGCGGGCGGTGATCCGCTGCTCGATCGTGCGGGACGCCCGGCAGACCCTGGTCGAGCTGGAGCTCACCCCCGGCAAGGCCAACCGGGCCCGGATCAACCGCTCCGACAACGTCCGCCCGCGCGACGTGCTGGGGCTGCTGCGCACGGTGCTGTTCGCCCCCGAGGACCTGGCCCTGGTGAAGGGCGACCCGGGCGAGCGGCGGCGCTTCCTGGACGAGCTGCTGACCGCCCGGGCACCGCGCCTGGCCGGGGTGCGGCAGGACTACGAGCGGGTGCTCAAGCAGCGCAACGCGCTGCTGAAGACGGCCGCGCTGGCCCGCCGCTCCGGCGGCGGCAAGGGCGCGGACCTGTCCACCCTGGAGGTGTGGGACGGTCATCTGGCCCGGGCCGGGGCCGAGTTGACGGCCTTCCGACTGCAACTGGTGGGCGCGCTGCAGCCGCTGGTGGCGCAGGCGTACGCGCAGCTGGCGCCCGGCGGCGGGGACACCCTGCTGGAGTACCGCAGCTCCTTCGAGGGCGAGCTGCCGACCAGCCGGGAGCAGGCCGAGGAGCAGCTGCTGGCGGCCCTGCTGGCGGCCCGCGGCCAGGAGGTGGCCCGCGGCCTGACCCTGGTCGGCCCGCACCGCGACGAGCTGACCCTGCGGCTGGGCCCGCTGCCGGCGAAGGGCTACGCGAGCCACGGGGAGTCCTGGTCGTACGCGCTGGCGCTGCGGCTGGCCTCGTACGAGCTGCTGAAGGCGGACGGCGGGGAGCCGGTGCTGATCCTGGACGACGTCTTCGCGGAGCTGGACGCGCGGCGGCGGGACCGGCTGGCGGAGCTGGTGGCCGGGGGCGAGCAGGTGCTGGTGACGGCGGCGGTGCCCGAGGACGTCCCGGCGGCGCTGGCGGGCGCCCGGTACGTGGTCTCGGACGGCACGGTGTCCCGTCCGGTCCCGTGAGCCCCGGGAACCTCGTACGCTGGACGGTCCACGCCTGGATCCCGGGCGACCGTCCACAGCCTGGGGAAAGGTGCGGCGCATGAGCGAGACGCCTGAGCTGTCGGGTGTGGATCTGGCGCGGGTGGCCCTGCGGGCGGCCAAGGAGCAGGCCCGCAAGCGCGGTGAGCAGGTCCGGGAGAAGCGTGAGGCGAAGCGGCACGGGCTGCGCAGCGGAGCGCGGGCGGACGGGCGCGACCCGGTGCCGCTGGGTGCGGCGCTGAACCGGCTGATCACCGAGCGGGGCTGGGAGGCGCCGGCGGCGGTCGGCGGGGTGATGGGGCGCTGGCCGCAGATCGTGGGGCCGGACATCGCGGCGCACTGCGTGCCCAAGCAGTACGCGGAGGCCGAGGCCGTGTTGACGGTGCAGTGCGACTCCACGGCCTGGGCGACCCAGCTGCGGCTGCTGGCCCGGCAGCTGGTGGCCCGGCTCAACCACGAGCTGGGGCACGGCACGGTGAAGGTGATCAAGGTGTTGGGGCCTGACGCGCCGGTTCGGGGGTACGGGAGGCTGCGCGCGCCGGGGAGTAAGGGGCCCGGCGACACCTGGGGGTGACCCGCGGCCCGGAGGGTGGCCGTCCGGAACCGCTGGCGGCCGCTGTGAGGGCCCTGAGCCCCCTGGCCGAGTATCGGGACATGTGCAGAGGGGATTCAGGGCGGCACATCTGCCCTCAGGGGCTGCCAAACGCCCCTCTCTGTCAGTCGTACCGGTAGACTGAGAGCCAAACACTGTTGCTCGCAGCAACCGAGTCGAAACGCCGTGGTCGCAGGCCGTCCGAATCACCGGGTGGCATGCGACCCGCGCTGTGCCAGAGAGGGCGCTTCGTGGCCGATTCCGGCAACCCCAGCCAGACCCCAGACCCCACCGACCAGTCCGGCGAGAAGTCGTACGACGCCAGCAACATCACGGTGCTGGAGGGCCTCGAGGCCGTCCGCAAGCGCCCCGGCATGTACATCGGCTCGACCGGTGAGCGCGGCCTGCACCACCTGGTGTACGAGGTCGTGGACAACTCCGTCGACGAGGCGCTGGCGGGGTACGCCGACACGATCGACGTGACCATCCTGGCCGACGGCGCGGTGCGCGTGGTCGACAACGGCCGTGGCATCCCGGTCGACATCGTCCCCGGCCAGGGGAGGCCGGCCGTCGAGGTCGTGCTGACGGTGCTGCACGCCGGTGGCAAGTTCGGCAACGGCGGCTACGCCGTGTCCGGCGGTCTGCACGGCGTCGGCGTCTCGGTGGTGAACGCGCTCTCCACCCGGCTGGCGATCGAGATCCACCGGGACGGCCACCGCTGGACCCAGGACTACAAGGCCGGTGCCCCGACCGCCGCGCTGGAGCAGCACGAGGCCGCCGAGCGGACCGGCACCAGCGTGACCTTCTGGGCCGACCCCGACATCTTCGAGACCACGGTCTACTCCTTCGAGACGCTCTCGCGGCGCTTCCAGGAGATGGCGTTCCTGAACAAGGGACTGACCATCGCGCTGACCGACGAGCGCCCGGAGCACGCCGACGAGGAGGGCCGTCCGCTCTCCGTCACGTACAAGTACGACGGCGGCATCGCGGACTTCGTCGCCCACCTCAACTCCCGCAAGGGCGACCCGATCCACCCCTCGGTGATCGACTTCGAGTCCGAGGACAAGGACAAGGCGATCTCGGTGGAGATCGCGATGCAGTGGAACTCCTCGTACACCGAGGGGGTCTACTCCTTCGCCAACACCATCCACACCCACGGTGGCGGCACCCACGAGGAGGGCTTCCGCGCGGCGCTGACCGGTCTGGTCAACCGCTACGCGCGGGACAAGAAGCTGCTCCGCGAGAAGGACGACAACCTCTCCGGCGAGGACATCCGCGAGGGTCTGACCGCGATCATCTCGGTGAAGCTGGGCGAGCCCCAGTTCGAGGGCCAGACCAAGGACAAGCTGGGCAACACCGAGGCCAAGACCTTCGTCCAGAAGGTGGTGCACGAGCAGCTGAACGACTGGCTGGACCGGCACCCCAACGAGGGCTCGGACATCATCCGCAAGTCGATCCAGGCGGCCACCGCCCGGGTCGCGGCCCGCAAGGCCCGCGACCTGACCCGGCGCAAGGGCCTGCTGGAGAGTGCCTCGCTGCCCGGCAAGTTGAGCGACTGCCAGTCCAAGGACCCGGCCGAGTGCGAGATCTTCATCGTCGAGGGTGACTCCGCCGGCGGCTCGGCCAAGCAGGGCCGTGACCCGCGCACCCAGGCGATCCTCCCGATCCGCGGCAAGATCCTGAACGTCGAGAAGGCCCGGATCGACAAGGTGCTGCAGAACACCGAGGTCCAGGCGCTGATCTCGGCCTTCGGCTGCGGCATCCAGGAGGACTACGACGAGTCCAAGCTCCGCTATCACAAGATCGTGCTGATGGCCGACGCCGACGTCGACGGACAGCACATCAGGACCCTGCTGCTCACCCTGCTGTTCCGCTTCATGCGGCCGCTGGTGGAGTCGGGGTACGTGTACCTGGCGATGCCCCCGCTGTACAAGATCAAGTGGGGCCGGGACGACTTCGAGTACGCCTACTCGGACCGCGAGCGCGACGCGGTGATCGCGGCCGGCGTGGAGGCCGGCCGCCGGCTCCCGAAGGACGACGCGATCCAGCGCTTCAAGGGTCTCGGCGAGATGAACGCCGAGGAGCTGCGCATCACCACCATGGACGTGGCCCACCGCCTGCTGCTCCAGGTCACCCTGGAGGACGCGGCCCGCGCCGACGACCTGTTCTCCGTCCTGATGGGCGAGGACGTGGAGGCCCGCCGGTCCTTCATCCAGCGCAACGCCAAGGACGTCCGGTTCCTGGACGTGTGACCCGAGCGGTCTCCCACGTAACCAGGCCCCGCGTGAAAGGAAACTGACCACCAGTGGTCGACGACAACCGTCCGGACGGCGACGAGCAGCCGGAGAACAGCACCAGCCAGGGCACCGTGCGGATCGAGCCGATCGAGCTCGAGACCGAGATGCAGCGTTCGTACCTCGACTACGCGATGAGCGTGATCGTGAGCCGTGCGCTGCCCGAGGTCCGCGACGGCCTCAAGCCGGTGCACCGCCGGGTGCTCTACGCGATGTACGACGGCGGCTACCGGCCCGAGAAGGGCTACTACAAGTGCGCCCGCGTGGTCGGCGACGTGATGGGCAACTACCACCCGCACGGCGACACCTCGATCTACGACACCCTGGTCCGGCTCGCCCAGACCTGGTCGATGCGGATGCCGCTGGTCGACGGCAACGGCAACTTCGGTTCCCCGGGCAACGACCCGGCCGCCGCGATGCGGTACACCGAGTGCAAGATGATGCCGCTGGCCATGGAGATGATGCGGGACATCGACGAGGAGACCGTCGATTTCGCCGCCAACTACGACGGCCGCCAGCAGGAGCCGACCGTCCTGCCGGCCCGCATCCCCAACCTGCTGATCAACGGTGCCACCGGCATCGCGGTCGGCATGGCCACCAACATCCCGCCGCACAACCTGCGCGAGGTCGCCTCCGGTGCGCTCTGGGCGCTGCAGCACCCCGAGGCCACCAACGAGGAGCTGCTGGAAGCCCTGATCGAGCGGATCAAGGGCCCGGACTTCCCCACCGGCGCGCTGATCGTCGGCCGCCGCGGGATCGAGGACGCCTACCGCACGGGCCGCGGCTCGATCGCGATGCGCGCCGTGGTCGAGGTCGAGGAGATCCAGGGCCGCCAGTGCCTGGTGGTCACCGAGCTGCCGTACCAGGTGAACCCGGACAACCTGGCGCTGAAGATCGCCGACCTGGTCAAGGACGGCAAGGTCGCCGGCATCGCCGACGTCCGCGACGAGTCCTCGTCCCGGACCGGCCAGCGCCTGGTCGTCGTGCTCAAGCGCGACGCGGTCGCCAAGGTCGTGCTGAACAACCTCTACAAGCACACCGACCTGCAGACCAACTTCGGCGCCAACATGCTGGCCCTGGTCGACGGCGTGCCGCGCACGCTCTCGCTGGACGCCTTCATCCGGCACTGGGTCAACCACCAGGTCGAGGTCATCGTCCGCCGGACCACCTTCCGGCTGCGCAAGGCCGAGGAGCGCGCCCACATCCTGCGCGCGCTGCTCAAGGCGCTCGACCAGATCGACGCGGTGATCGCGCTGATCCGGGCCTCGGAGAGCGCCGACGCCGCCCGCAGCGGCCTGATGAACCTGCTCCAGATCGACGAGCTGCAGGCCAACGCGATCCTGGAGATGCAGCTGCGCAGGCTGGCCGCGCTGGAGAGCGCGCGCATCCTCAGCGAGCACGACGAGCTGCAGGCGAAGATCAACGAGTACAACGCGATCCTCGCCTCGCCCTCCCGCCAGCGGGAGATCATCTCGGAGGAGCTCACCGCGATCGTCGAGAAGTACGGCGACGAGCGGCGCTCCACCCTGATCCCCTCCGACGGCGACCTCTCGATCGAGGACCTGATCGCCGAGGAGAACATCGTCGTCACCATCACCCGCGGCGGCTACGTCAAGCGGACCCGCTCCGACCTCTACCGCTCGCAGAAGCGCGGCGGCAAGGGCGTGCGCGGTGCGCAGCTGAAGCAGGACGACATCGTCGACCACTTCTTCGTGACCACCACGCACAACTGGATCCTGTTCCTCACCAACAAGGGCCGGGTCTACCGGGCCAAGGGCTACGAGCTGCCCGACGCCGGCCGGGACGCCCGCGGCCAGCACGTGGCCAACCTGCTGGCCTTCCAGCCGGAGGAGCACATCGCCCAGGTGATGGCGGTGCGCACCTACGAGGACAAGCCGTACCTGGTGCTGGCCACCCGCAACGGCCTGGTCAAGAAGTCGCGCCTGAAGGACTACGACTCGCCGCGCTCCGGCGGCCTGATCGCGATCAACCTGCGGCAGGACGAGGACGGCCGGGACGACGAGCTGATCGGCGCCGAGCTGGTCTCCGCCGAGGACGACCTGCTGCTGATCTCCCGGAAGGCGCAGTCGATCCGCTTCACCGCCACCGACGAGGCGCTGCGCCCGATGAGCCGCGCCACCTCGGGTGTGAAGGGCATGTCCTTCCGTGAGGACGACGAGTTGCTGTCGATGAACTCGATCCGGCCGAACACCTTCGTCTTCACCGCCACCGACGGTGGCTACGCGAAGCGGACCTCGGTGGACGAGTACCGTGTTCAGGGCCGCGGTGGTTTCGGTATCAAGGCGGCGAAGATCGTCGAGGGTCGTGGCTCGCTGGTCGGGGCCCTGGTCGTCGAGGAGACCGACGAGATCATGGCCATCACGCTGTCCGGCGGCGTGATCCGGACCAGGGTTTCCGAGGTTCGTGAAACCGGACGTGACACGATGGGCGTCCAACTGATCAACCTCGGAAAGCGTGACGCGGTGGTGGGCATGGCCCGCAACGCGGAGGCGGAGGACGAGGAGACCTCGGAGGACGAGGCTGCCGAGGCTGTGGCCGAGGCGCCCGTGGCCGAGGACGGGACGACGGCGGGCGGCTCGGCCGACCAGGCCTGACCTCCCGCCCACGGGCCGGTGTCCGCCCCCTCGCCGGGGCGGACGCCGGACCGCTGACCGGCATCGGCCACACGGCCGGCACCGGACCGGAGCGATGACCAGGGCGGACCGCCGGCCTGGCGGGAACTGCAGGAGGACCAGGGTGAGTGGAGCCACGGGTGCTGGAGGTGCCACGGGCGGGCTGCCGGGCGGCACGCCGTACGGCGGAGTGCCGCCCCGTCCGACCGAGCACCCGGCGGCGGCCTCCACCTCGCTGATGCCGCCGGTCGGTACAGCGGGCCAGGCCGGCGCCGCGGGGTACGGCGGCCAGCCGCCGGCCGCCCAGGGCGGCGGCACGGACGGATTCTCCACGCCGACCACGTACGCGAAGGGGCAGCCGACCCCGGCCCGCGGCACCCGGGTGCCGCCCGGCACCGCGCCCCGCCGGCCCGGCACTCCCCCGGCCGCCGCGCCGGGCGGCGGCCGCACCCGCAAGGCGCGCCTGCGGGTGACCAAGGCCGACCCGTGGTCGGTCATGAAGGTCAGCTTCCTGCTGTCGCTCGCGGTCGGCGTGATCCTGATCGTCGCCGCGGCCGTGCTCTGGATGACCCTGGACGGCCTCGGCGTCTTCGACTCGCTGAGCAGCACGCTCAAGGACGTCACCGGCAACGACAGCGCCGGCAGCTTCAACCTGATGGACTACATCGGCTTCGGCCGGGTCATGATGTTCACCATCCTGATCGCGGTGGTGGACGTGGTGCTGATGACCGCGCTGGCCACGCTGTCCGCGTTCATCTACAACAGCGCGGCCGGCTTCACCGGCGGCGTCGAGCTGACCCTGGCGGAAGAGGACTGACGAGCAGTCACCCGCGCGGAATGGCCGGGCCCCGAAGGCTGTTGCAGCCTTCGGGGCCCGTTCGCGTCGGTGCCCGCGTTCGGGTGACGCCGGGGCTCGGGCTGGCGTGCCGGAGGGCGCGGACGCGGCGGCCCGTGGATAAGTGGATCGGGTTGGCGGACGCGGGATTACCGGCCCCGTCGACCGGGCAGCCATTCTCACCGGCGCAGCGTGGCGCCGGCACGGCAGCACGGTGGAGCAGGCAAGCGGTGGAGCTGTTACGGCTGGTCGGAGGCCCGTCATGGCTGAGGTCGCAACACAACTGATCGGTGCGGTGGAGGGGCTGCTCGGGCTCCGCATGCCGCTGCGGGTGCAGGCCTGGGACGGCAGCGTGGCCGGCCCGCCCGGCGCCCCGACCCTGGTGCTGCGCAACCGCCGTGCGGTCCGCCGCCTGCTCTGGCAGCCCGGTGAGCTCGGCCTGGCCCGTGCCTATGTGGCCGGTGACCTGGAGATCGCCGCCGACACCGACCTCTACGAGGTGCTCTCCGCGGTCGCGGAGTTCGCCGAGCACCCTCGGGTCCGGCAGCTGGAGATCGGCCTCGGTGACGTGCTGGGGCCGCGCGGGCGGGAGCTGCTGGCCACCCTGGTCCGGCTGGGCGCGGTGGGCCCGCAGCCGGCCCCGCCACCGGAGGAGGCCGCCCGCCCGAGCGGGCGGCTGCACAGCCGCCGCCGGGACCAGGCCGCGATCAGCCACCACTACGACGTCGGCAACGACTTCTACCGCCTGGTGCTCGGGCCGAGCATGGTCTACTCCTGCGCCTACTGGACGCCCGAGGCGAAGAGCCTGGAGGACGCCCAGACGGCCAAGCTGGACCTGATCTGCCGCAAGCTGGGCCTGCGCCCGGGCCTGCGGCTGCTGGACGTCGGATGCGGCTGGGGCTCGCTGGTGCTGCACGCCGTCCGCAACTACGGCGTCACCGCGGTCGGGGTGTCCATCTCCGCCGAGCAGGTCGCGCTGGCCCGCGGGCGGGTCGCCGAGGCCGGCCTGGGCGAGCAGATCGAGATCCGGCTGCAGGACTACCGGGAGATCCCCGACGGCCCCTTCGACGCCATCTCCAGCGTCGGCATGGCCGAGCACGTCGGCTCCGCCCAGTACCTGACCTACGCCGCCGGCCTGCACGGCCTGCTGACCCCGGGCGGGCGGCTGCTCAACCACCAGATCGGCCGGCGCCCCGACCTGCCCGGCGAGGCGTACCGGCCGAGCCCGTTCATCGACCGCTACGTCTTCCCGGACGGCGAGCTGGCGCCGGTGGGCAGCACCGTCGGCCTGCTGGAGGACGCGGGCTTCGAGGTACGCGACGTCGAGGCGCTGCGGGAGCACTACGGGCTGACCCTGCGGGAGTGGGTGGCCAACCTGGAGGCGCACTGGCCGGAGGCGGTCCGGCTGGTCGGCCGCGGCCGGGCCCGGGTCTGGCGGCTCTACATGGCGGCCTCCGCGCTGGCCTTCGAGCAGAACCGGATCGGGGTCAACCAGGTCCTCGCCGTCCGCACCACCCGGGCCGGCCACAGCGGCCTGCCCGCCACCCGGGAGCAGTGGCTGACCGGCCGCCGGGACCCTGAGCTGCACCGCCCGGAGCCCGGCTCCGGGGAGGCCGCGGATACGGATTTGGGAGATCGGCGCTCGGTCCGCTAATCTTTCAGTGCGGCAAGGGCCTATAGCTCAGACGGTTAGAGCGCTTCCCTGATAAGGAAGAGGCCACAGGTTCAAGTCCTGTTAGGCCCACCTGCAAGAAGGACCCCGGTCACCTAGTGGCCGGGGTCCTTTGACATCCACGATCTGACAGCAACGGCAGCGGCCAAATCCGGGGCACGTCAGGATTCAGTCGAGCGAGGATCCGTTCATCCCGTCTCGCAGCTTGCTGCTCAGCATGGCTGCCGCAGCCCTCTGTGTGTCGGTCGTCACATGGGTGTAGATCTCCAGAGTGGTCGTGATCCGACTGTGCCGAAGGATCTTCTGCGCGTCATTCGGATGGATGCCCAGGAAGGCGAGCAGGCTGCCGGTCGTGTGCCGGGTGTGGTGCAGCGGAATACGCCTCACGCCTGAGCGGATCACCCGGCGCTCGAAGCTCCCGGAGAAGCCGTCGGGATCGATCATCCCGCCTGACTCGGTCGTGAAGACTAGGTCCATCTCCGTCCAGGTTCCGTCGGCCTTGGCCCGTTCCAGCTTCTGGAGTTGGCGCCGCTCTCCCAGCGCTTCGAGGCAGAGCCGCGGAAGTGGCAGCGCGCCCTTCGAGTGCTCGGTCTTGAGATCGGTCAGCACCAGACCGGTGCCCTTCTGCCGCTGGACCTGCTTCCGAGGGTGAGCGACACCTTCGGCCAGGTCCAGGTCGATCCACCGGAGACCGAGCAGTTCACCGCGTCGAAGGCCCAACACGATGGCGAAGACGAAGGCCGCGTGCAGCCGGTGCGACCTGGTCGACCGCAGAAAGGTGATCGCTTCCTGAGCCCGCCACGGGATAACCTCCCGTGTCTCGGCTCTCGGCATGTCGACCAGCTGAGCGACGTTCCGCAAAAGCAGCTCTTCGCGCATCGCTCGGTTGAGCGCGTTCCGGAGCGTCTTCAAGCACTCCTGCTGGGTGGCTCCGCCGACCCTGTCGGTCTTCAGCTGGCGGAGGAAGCGTCGGATGTCTTCGACACCTAGCTTGGTGAGCTTCTTAGTCCCCAGCTTGGGGATCAGGTACAGCCGCACCATGGTCTCGTACTTGCTGTACGTGGTCGGCCGCTGGTTGGGCTGCACGATCTCGGCCAGCCAGTGAGCTAGGTATCCCGCAACGGTCCACGCCTTGTCCGGCACAGGGACGCCCTTGCGCTCCTGGGCCTGAAGCAGCGCGACCTTCTCGGCCGCCTCGTCGTAGGTCCTGCCGTAGACGCTCTTTCGGACCCGGCGCCCCAGCGTGTCGGTCACGTAGACCGCGCCCATGTACCGGCCATCGGATCGCTTCACGATCGTTCCGGCACCGTTCGGGTTCTTCCTGGCCATCAGGCCGCTGCCTCCAGTCGCAGGGCCACGAAGGCCCGGATCGAGTCGGCCGGCACCCGGCGGGCCCGGCCGATGGTGATGGACGCCAGCTGCCGCGTCCGGATCAGGTCGTAGACCGCCGAGCGGCCGAGCTTGAGACGCGCCATGACTTCGGGGACGGTCAGCAGTTCGTCAGCCATGCCTGCTCCTCCTGGTCCAAGGCGATCAGCTCTTTGCGGATGGCGTGGTTGTGCTCCAGCTCGCGCGCGATGGTCGCGGCGAGGATGGACTCGCCCGGGGTGTTGCCGGACCCGGCGAAGGACCAGTGAGCGAGTACGAGGGTCTCGGCCTCGGGCAGGTCGTCCAGGTCGGGCAGACCGGCGGCCAGGAGCCGTTCCCGTAAGTCCTGGCGGGCCTGGTCGGCGCGGAAGTCGGCCCGGACCTGGCGGAGCGCCCCGAGAGTGGTCGAGTAGGTCGGGGACTTCGAGGAGAAATGGCCCCGGAAGCCGAGCATGTGGGACCAGTGCGCCAGCAGCCGTTCCGGGTACAGCACGTCCAGGTCCCAGCAGGCTTCGATCAGGCGCCGGGTGTGGTCGGGCAGGTCGTGCCGGTCCAGCTCTTGGCGCTCCAGGATCCGGCGGTCCACGCTCTCGGTGCTCTCCGCCGACTTGGTCGCGTACTTCGCCACGTACGAGGCCACGGCCTGTTCGCTGATCTCCCCGGATGCGAACGCACCGATCGGCCGCACGTCGACCTGAGCACCCCACTCCAGGACCCGGGCCGGATACGGTCCGGCACCGGCCACCGGGACGCCGGCGCGGCGGGCGGCTCGGCGGATCGCGCTGTCCAGGAGAGCCACCGTTGCCCAGTCCGGGGGCGGGGAGCCAGCACCGTCGAGGCCGTCGATCCGGATCACGGTGTGGAAGTGGACCGCGCCCCGGCGCTGGAACTCGGCGACCTTCCCGAACGAGATCCGTGCCTGCTCCTTGAACTCCCGCTGCGTGAGCCCGGCCAGCTTGGCCATCACCCGGAACAGGTAGATCGTGAAGCGCCGCCACAGGTCCGGGGCGTGGTTGTTCCACAGCACGGCGTGTGCGTAGTCGTAGCGCTCCGGGTCCAACGGAGTGCCCAGCACGGCGGCTCCGGCCGGGTGCGCCAGGCCACAGCGGCACCGGCCGGAGTCGGGCCGGTTGTGGACCGGGCCGAACGACGGAGCAGTCAGGGTGGCGAAGACCCGGGGGTGCTCGCGGACGGTGCCGGGGACGCCCTTGGTCTCGTCCCCGGCGAGTCCGGCGCGGATCAGGTGGAAGGTGTCGGCCGCGTAGGTTCGGGCGCACGAGGTGCAGCGGGAGGCCCGGCGGTTGCCGCAGGCGACCTTGAGCCGCTCGCCGGGTGCCTGGTCGGTGGAGAACCGGTGCCAGACGGCGCCGGTCGGGGCGTGCACCAGAGTGCGGAACCCCTTGAGGTGGACCGGGTTCGAGCAGCCGCCCGTGCGCCGAATCTGCTCGTGAAGCTCTGGAAGGTCACCCCGGGAGGCAAGCCGTGCCAGGTCCGCCAGGGCGAGCCGATCTGCCTCACCAGACACTGGGTAGGGCAGGATCACGCGGCCACCGCCAACCGTGCCGGGGCGGTCTCAGGGTGCCAGCCGAACTTCGAGTCGCGCGGGCAGATCGTGTTCCCATCGTGAGTCAGCACCCACAGGCCGTCGGCGCGAACCCAGGCCCAAGCCGGGGCTTGGGTGAGGCAGCGCGGGCAGCGGGTCGAATGCGGTGCCATGTTCAGGATCTCGTCCCAGGTGAAGGCCATCGGTCAGCCCTCCAGGATCTTGTTGCCGCAGCAGGTCGGGCACCAGATGTTGAATCCGGTCGAGTCCCAGCCCGTACCGGCGCAGTCGTGGCACGTGATCCAGGTCCGGGCGGCGAACTCGACCGCGCAGGCAGCGGGGGCGAAGCGGTGGTGGTCGGCGCAGACCGGGCAGTCACGCCCGGCGCGAGACTGCCGGACGGGCTCCGGTCGGGCGGAGGGAATCGGGACCGTGGGCGAGGCGAGAACGGCAACAGCGGGCATGATGGAAGTTCCCCTTCGAGGGAAGCCCGGGGCGGCGGCTCTGCTTGGCGGTAGGTGCGCCGCCCCGGGCACTGTTCGGACGAGGTGACTACTTGCGGCGGCCGAAGAGCTTCGAGGTGATGCCCCGACTCTCGGGCTTGTGGCTCGTCTTGTGGTCGGCGTGGATCCGGAACGCGTCCTCGTAGGTGCTGGCGCTCGTGGTGTCGCTCCAGTCGCACGAGAAGTCGTTGCAGGTGATCTCGTACTTGTCGTCCTTGCCGTTGCCATCCTTGAAGAACATGTGCAACTTCCCTTCGAGAGAGGGGCGGCGGCTCTGCTTGGCGGTAGGTGGGCCGCCCCAACCTGACTAGCCTGGCTGGCCAGGTCTCTAAAGTAGGTTACATGGCTAGCCAGGTCAACACCCTGGCTAACTTGGCTGTCCCAATGTCGGCTGGCCGCGTACGATCGCGATATGACCTTTGCCCCCGACCGACTTGACCCGGACGACAGCCGTCCGCCGTATGAGCAGGTGGCTAGCAGCCTTGGCGCTGCCATCCGCACACGGAGGCTCGCCCCGGGGGAGAAGCTGCCGTCGCACAAGGACCTGACGGAGATGTATGGCTTCGCCAGGGCGACGATCCAGCGCGCGCTACGGGACCTTGAGGACGAAGGTCTCGTGGTCTCTCGCAAGGGCAGCGGGGTCTACGTCCGCAACCGCACCGAGCGGCCGGCGGGGCTTCGGCCTTACGTGGAACAGGCATTCGCCAGCGACACCGTCACCATCGACTTCGCAGGCTTCTCCAGCGAGACGCTCCACGGCGCACTGCAGGAGCCGTTGGACAAGATCCGCATCGGTCGACTGACGCCGAGGAGTATCAGCATCCGCATCCTGGTACCGGACATGAGCGTGCCGCAGGCGGCCCCGGTCCGGCGCGAGGACTGCGCGGACGACGTGCGGCTACGTGACCGAATGCACGACATCATGGTCGGCTACGCGCGCAGCATCCGGGATTCCGTCGCCGAGCTGAGCCACCTCGGCCTGGTCTCGGAGACCCGGGTAGAGGTTCGGGTCCACAGCGGCACACAGTTCTTCAAGCTGTACATCATCAACGAGACCGACGCATTCTTCGGCTACTACCCGATCAGGCCGAACAAGGTGGTGGCTCAGGGCGAGGCCATCGAGATATACGACCTGGTGGGCAAAGACACGGTTCTCTTCCACCACTCGGTCAACGAAGGCGACTCTTCCTCGGGCTTGCAGCAGGTCGAGCAGGGTCGCATGTGGTTCGACAGCATCTGGGACACCATCGGAAGGGACTTCGATCTCGATGCCCAGTGACGACCTGATCCGAACGCTGGCTGTCCCCGGCATCCTGTTCGACTTCGACGGACCAGTGTGCGACGTCTTCGCCGGCGCGCCAGCTCCGGAGGTAGCCAGGAAGCTCGAAGAGTTGCTTGTCGCTCAGGCGCCATCCCTGATCAGTGAGACTGCTACCACGGATGATCCGCTGGTCATCATGCGCATCGCTTACGGGGTCGACCAGGAGTTGGGCCAGCGGATCGAGCAGGCCCTGACAGAGGCCGAGGAAATCGCAGTGGCGGTGGCCGGCAACCCGACCCCTGGTGCGGTGGCAGCTCTGCGTGATGCGAAGAGCTTGGGACGCCGCGTCGCGGTGGTCAGCAACAACTCGGCGAGCTGCGTCCGAGCCTTCCTGGATCGTCACGGGCTCATGGAGTACGTCGAAGAGATCATCGGTCGCCCAGCGGGGCGCCCAGACCTGATGAAGCCTCAGCCCTACTCCTTGCTCAAGGCGGCCGAGGTGCTCGGGGTGGAGCCCGCAAAGTGCACGCTGATCGGCGACTCGCTGACTGACATCGAGGCCGCCCATGCCGCCGGGGCCACCGCCATCGGCTACGCGAATAAGCCCCACAAGCGCTCGACCTTCGCTGAAGCAGGGGCCGACGCGATCGTGGACAGCATGGCGGAGATCCCGGAAGCCCTTCGCCAGTAGGGCGGGTCTACTCGGCTAGTGGAGCTGTTACGAGTTTCGCTACTTCATCAAGGCGCCGCGTGCCGCGGCGCGGGCGGGGGCGGAGCCCGAAGGGGAAGGCACATCACGGCGGCATCGGAGATACCGGCGAAGATTCCCGGCCTCCTGAACTGACTGGTAAGCAGCCTCACACAAGGTTCGGGGTGCCGCGCTGCGCGCGGCGGCGCCGGCCGTCCGCCGGCGCGCGCCCCGCCTCCTGTCTTCGCCCCGGCTGGGGCTTCGCCGTCGACCGTCCGCGCCCGAGGGGCGGAAGCTAAGGCCGGGGCGAAAACGGACAAGGTCCAGACTTACCCCCAGCCCGGCCAGCGGCAGCGGGACCAAGAACCGGGGTCAGAACCCACCCCACCGGGGCCGGGGCGGGCGGCTCCACGGTTTTACCCACCTGCCAGGACCGGGACCCGCACCGAGCAAGACCGGGGGGCCACTCGGCCAAATTGCGGTCAGGCCCAAAGAGCCCTGACCGAGTCGCAGCAGCTTACGGCCCCCCGATCATGCTCGGACCCAGACCAGGCAGGACACCGGCCAAAACCGCTCCACCGCCCGTGGAGTCCGGGTCCGAGCACTTGCTCAACTACCTTCGGCGCACGTATGGCACTGCGATACCTGCGACTGCTGCCCCGACGCCAAGCGGGGCGGCGGTCTGCGGATAGGCAGCTACGACCCCGGTAGCGATGAGCACCGCGGCAGCGGCGCCAGCCAGGTAGCCGCGGCCCCGGCGAGTCTGGCCTTGGGCAATGTCCTTGTCTGGACGTACTTTCATCAGTAGCACCTTTCTGTTCAACGAGACCGAGCGGTGCGAGGAGCGGCCTCCCGTTGCAGCGGGGGGCCGCTCGGCGTTTGCCGGGTGGCCCTTGGACTGCTCCTCGCATGTAAAACGCTACCGATCGGGTCCGACAATCCGTGAACGCTTGGGCATGTGCTCTGACCTGCGACTTTTCTCGAAATTGAGTGACTGGTCGTCAGATCTGTCAACATATGTTGATGCCGAACCAGAGAGAGCGCATCGAATCGGGACAGTCGCATGAGATCGAGGTCTTCCTCCAGGAGCAGGTCGACAAGCTATGCAGGCCCTACCGGAGGCAGGGGGCGCGGTACCGCATCTACTTCGCGGCGAAGCTGCGGGATGCGGCCGAGGCAGTGCTCCAAGGTGAGATAGCGATGGCGACTGAGTCGGCCGGGATGACTTGGAGGGAGGTGGGTGAACTGCTTGGCGTGTCCGCGCAGGCCGCTCACCGGCGCTATCACTGACGCGACGGCGGCCCGACTGACAACGACACCTGACAGCAACGGCGGCGGATTGTGGCGGATCCCGGCGAACGTGCACCCACAGTTGCTGGTGCCGCCCCGGCTGCAGACTGCTCGTTTCGATCAGCTGATCGAACTGATAAGGAAGAGGCCACAGGTTCAAGTCCTGTTAGGCCCACCGGCGCAGAAGGCCCGGAGTGATCTCACTCCGGGCCTTCTGGCGTTCCCGGCGTGACCTCTGCCCGGGTGGCTCGTTGGACCGGGTGCGCAGAGGCACTGTGGGGATGAGCGACTCGAAACTCCTGTGAAGTCGGGGATAGCCGGGCGACAGTACCGGTCATTGGATCTGTGGACGTGTGCGACCTCTGGTCCGGCCGGCGGAAGTTCGGCCCCGTACGCCCCGGGTGATGTGGCGGTCCACGATCCACTTCAACCATGGAGGGCATCCCCATGTCCATGGACTCCGTCATGCTCGAATCCCCGACGCTGCGCGGTGAGCTGGCCCGGCGGCTGGACGGCCGTACCGAGGCGCTCGACAAGGTCAAGGCGCTCACCCTGCTCCCGGACGGTGTGCACGTGACCGTCCGGATGGCGGCCGACTACTTCGAGGTCGGCGAGGAGGTGATCCGGAAGGTGCTTGTCCGCCACCGCGAGGAGCTGGAGGCCAGCGGAGCTCGCGCGCTCCGGGGTGCTGACCTGCAGACTTTTAAGAGTGAGACGATGTCTCTCTATTACGCGAGTTATCCACAGGCCCGTTCCGGGCTCACCATCCTCCCCCGGCGGGCCGTGCTGAACGTGGCGATGCTGCTGCGGGACAGCAGGGTGGCCCGGGCGGTGCGGCGGGCGATGCTGGCCGCCGCCGAGGAGTTCTGGCGGGACGAGGCGGCCGCGCCGCGGGTGCGGGAGTTCCGGGCCCGGCCGCGGCCGTGGAGCGGGCTGCGCCGGGACGAGTACGAGCGGGTGGCCGCCGATCCGGCGGTGCGGGAGTGGCAGCGGCGGATCGACGGTGAGGAGCCGTTCGATGCGGTGGAGCTGCGGCTGCTGGCGATCGAGCGCCGGCTCGACGCCGGCGACCGGGTGATCGCGGCGATCGGGCAGCGGCTCTGCCGGCACGGTGACGACCTCCGGGCGATCCGCGGCGACCTGCGGATCCTGCGCCTGGACGTGGCCGGCCCGCGCGGGCGCCGGCGGAGGTAGCCGCCGGGGCCGGTGCGGTGGCCTAGGGGCCGCCGCACCGGCCCTTCTGCTCGGCCGGGGGTGGGGCGCATGATGGTGGGGGAGATCCGGCCTGCGGAGGGGAGCAAACCGATGGCGGTGTTCTGGGCGATGAGCATCCCGGGGCTGGTGTGCGCCCTGGTGCTGGTCGGCATCGTCGATCAGCTCGCGCTGCGGGCCAGCCGGACCCGGTGGATCCCCTGGCGCGGGACGGGCCGGGAGGGGCAGATCTCGGCGACCGGGTTCGAGCAGCTGCACGCGCAGTTCGCGGCCGGCAAGCAGCACGAGCTCGACCAGCGGCGGAGCACCCTGATGCTGCGCGACGAGGAGGGCGAGGGCGCGCCGCCGCGGAGCACGGTGGATCTGACCGCCGGGACGGCGGTGCTGCGGGTGCCGGCCGGTCGGGCAGACCGTACGACAGAAGGCGTGGCGTCAATCCTGGGCGCGGATCGGTCGGTTGGACCGGGCAGTGGCACCTCTTGACCCGGTTACCGGTGTGTATCATCGGCCGCAAGGCGGTCTCCACCTCGACCGCTGGTTCGTGCTCGTACACCAAAGGGTTCGTGGGTGCTGCCTCCCGGTCGGGACGGCGGGCCGGCGATCCGATACTGCAAGCAAGAAGGACGAGGTCCCGCGGTGAAGAAGCTCCTCCTGGTCGCCCTGGTCGCCCTCGGCGGCTTCTTTGTCTACCGTCAGGTCCAGGCGGACCGCGCCGAGCAGGACCTGTGGACCGAGGCCACCGACCCGGTCCCGGCCGGCCGCTGAGGCCAGCAGACGATCTTCGGGGGCCGGTGCGCCGGCCTCCCGCGGGTCGGCCCCGGCCGTCAGGCCGGGGCCGGTCCGCCCTCCGGGGCGCTCCGGTCGGTGCTGTTCGTCGGCCCGCGCGGGATTCGTTCCGGGAACGGGTACGCTAGTGCCCGGAACACGGGGCTTTAGCTCAGTTGGTAGAGCGCTGTCTTTGCATGGCAGATGTCAGGAGTTCGAATCTCCTAAGCTCCACAACCCGACGGCCGCCGACCTGATCACCAGGTCGGCGGCCGTTCGTCGTTGCTGCCCGCCCAACACCCGCCCAACAGCCCGCTCAGCTGTCCGCCCACCTGCCCGGGCGGCGGCGGCGGTGCGTCAGTGCGGCTTGCGCGGGTCGTGCGGCTTGGGACGCTCGTCGTGGTCGGCGTGGGGTGCGGCCCCGCCGCTGTCGGGAGCGCCGCCGCCGCCCGGCTGGTCGTCCGGCCGGTGGTGCGGGCCCGCACCGGGCCGGCTCGCGCCGCTCGGGGTCGACCCGTTCACCAGGGTCTCCTCCACCGGGGTGGCGCTGCCGGTGCCGGAGGTGGTCTGCGGCGCCGGGGGCTCGACCAGCCACTCGGGGTTGCTCTGCTTGCGGTACCAGTGCCAGACCAGCACCCCGCTGCCGATCGCCACGGTGCCGGCCACCGCGAGGCCGGTCGCCCAGCCGTGCCGGTGCTGCTTCTTCGCGTTCTTCGCCGCGAGGTCGCTGATCTCGGCCGCCGTCACATGGCCGTGCAGCGCGGTCAGCGCCGCCGCCCCGCGGGTGTGCGCCTCCTGGGCCAGCGGGGTGACCGTGGCCCGGGCGTTGTCCACCGCCGTGGTGACCTTGGGGACCACGGCCGCCTTGGCCTGCTCGGTGGTCCGGGCCGCGGTGAGCTTGGCGGCCAGCGCGGCCTCCTGGGCCCGGTGCACGGCCTTCAGGGTGCTCTTCTGGGCGTGTGGGGGCAGCCCGGCGAAGGCCTGCTCCAGCTGGGGGACGACGTGCTTGGTGTACTGGGTGCGGGCCGCCAGCGCCGCCTGGGCGGCACCCGTCCTGGCCTGGGCGCCGACCGCCGCGGCCTTGGGGCCGAGCGCGTCGATCCGGGGGGCGAGCAGCAGCTTGGCCTCCTCGGCGTACTGCCGGGCGGCGTCCTTGGCGGTGGCGGCGTAGGGCGTGAGGTTCTCCTTCGTCCGGCCGGCCGTCTCGCGCGCTGAGTCCAAACGGGTCACGAGCTTCTCCTCCTCGGTGGCGTCCTTTATGCACCTTTCCACCTGTTTGGAGATCATGCATGCTCATCTGCCGCTCAGCACGCCGGGCTGAGCCGTCCGCGGGGGTCGTGGGATGATTCCAGGTGTTAGTGATTCGAGAGAGAGGAAGGCATTCCGTGGCCGAGGACCTGACCGCCACCCTGAAGACCAACCGCGGTGACATCGTGGTCAAGCTCTTCCCGAACCACGCCCCGAAGACGGTGGCGAACTTCGTGGAGCTGGCCGAGGGCACGCGCGAGTGGACCGACCCCCGCACCGGCCAGAAGTCGAAGACGCCGCTGTACGACGGCACCGTCTTCCACCGTGTGATCGGCGACTTCATGATCCAGGGCGGTGACCCGCTGGGCACCGGTACCGGTGGCCCGGGCTACAAGTTCGCCGACGAGTTCCACCCGGACCTCGCCTTCACCAAGCCGTTCCTGCTCGCGATGGCCAACGCCGGCCCGGGCACCAACGGTTCGCAGTTCTTCATCACGGTCACGCCGACCACCTGGCTGACCAACAAGCACACCATCTTCGGCGAGGTCGTCGACCCGGGCAGCCAGGCCATCGTCGAGCAGATCTCGAAGGCTCCGACCCGGCCGGGCGACCGCCCGCTGGAGGACGTGGTGATCGAGTCCGTGGTCATCGCCCGCGGCTGAGTCACCACGGCGTAGCCTGGACGGTCCCGGCGCCCCCCGGAAGCGGGTGGGTGGCCGGGATCCGTCATGAGGAGGTAGCGGATGCTTCCCGGCTCGCCCGACGACAGCCCGCAGGTCGGGAGCGGCGGCGGCCCGCAGGCCTGCTACCGGCACCCCGAGCGGGAGACCGGGGTGTCCTGCGGGCGGTGCGGCCGCCCGCTCTGCCCGGACTGCATGACCGGGGCGGCGGTCGGCTTCCAGTGCCCGGAGTGCGTGCGGGAGGCGGGCGCGCAGGGCCGGCCGGCCACCGGGCGGTTCGGCGGGCGCCCGGTGCGCCCCGGGCGCCCGGGGCGGGCGGTGGCGCCGGTGACGGCGGTGCTGGCCGGGCTGAACGTGCTGGTCTTCCTGCTGACCGAGTACCTCGCGCCGGCCTGGCAGCTGCGGCTCGGCCTGTACAGCTACGTGCCCGCGCCCGGGGTGTCGATCGGCGTGGCCGCCGGGCCCGAGCAGTGGTACCGGTTGCTGACCTCGGCCTTCGTCCACGCGGGCTTCGCGCACCTGGCGACCAACCTGGTCAGCCTGCTGGTGCTCGGGCCGCCGCTGGAGCGGGCGCTCGGCCGGGTGCGCTTCCTCGGCCTCTACCTGCTGTCCGGGCTGGCCGGGAACGCGCTGGCGTTCCTGGTCGACGGCGGCTCGCTCTACTCGGTGGGGGCCTCCGGGGCGATCTTCGGGCTGCTCGGGGCCACGGTGGTGCTGGTGCGGTACGACCGGGCGCCGCTCGGGCCGGTGGTCGCCCTGCTGGTGTTCAACCTGGTGGTGACCTTCTCGGTGCGCTGGATCGACTGGCGGGCGCACATCGGCGGGCTGGTGGCCGGAGCGGTCATGGCGGCGGGGCTGGTGTACGCCCCACGGGAGCACCGCCGGCTGGTCCAGGGGTTGACGGCGGCAGCCGTCCTGGCGCTGGTGCTGGGCACCATGCTGCTGGGGATGGCCCGGCTCGGAGCCTAGTTGTCCACAGTGGGCGTGCGACGGTGCACAGCGGGTGCGCGAAGCTGCTGTGCACTGCCGGGTCTACGCGCGTTCAACTGCGCTTTCGACGGTCACGGCAGTGGTGCGGGCGGAATTCTCCCGGAGGAGTTATCCACAGGCTGAGCCGACTTTTCCCCAGTGTGGATAACCGTGTGGATAAACATATGGTCGCGACCGGCGGGGGCACGCCGAAACACCGCCCCGGGGTTCACGCCGAGGCGGTGCAAGGTCGGACGGGAGAGCGGCCGAGGCCTACTTCCACTGGGTGGAGACGCCGAAGCCCGCCGCGATGAAGCCGAAACCGGCCAGAATGTTCCAGTTGCCCCAACTGGCGACCGGCCAGCCGCCGCTCGTCACGTAGTAGGTGACGATCCAGACCAGGCCGATGAGGAAGAACGCCAGCATGAGGGGGGCGACCCAGCTCCGGCCGGAGCTGATCTTCACCGCGGTCGCCGCGGACGGCGGGGTGTAGTCGTCCTTCTTGCGGACTCGAGACTTCGGCACGAGGGAATCTCCTGTCGATGCGCTGTGACCGCGCGGGGTGCAGCGGGAAAGCGGGCGGCTGTGGGGACCGGATCCTTACGGGAGGCCGTCAGCCGGCACGTACCGCGGGCAGGCCCGCTGTCGTGCCGGGACCAGCACTCCGCACATGCCACCGGCGTCCGTTAGCGTAGTGGCTCGCCGGGTCTTAAGGAGATAAGGGTACGGTGCCGAATTCCACGATTCCCCCACAGCCTGGCTCCGCGCGCCCCGGCGGGACCCGAATTGTCGGACGTGCCCTGACCTGCGCCGTCTTCGCCCTCGCCGGTCTGCTCTTCTACATCAGCGCGCAGACCGCCCAGGGCACCGATCTGCGCACCGACAACTCGCTGCTCAAGCTGAGCGACGTGATACGCCAGCGCAGCGCGCAGAACCAGCAGGTGCAGGCCCAGGTCGGTGAACTGCAGGACCGCACCGACCAGCTGGCCCAGCAGCAGGGCAGCCCGGCCGACACCGACCGGCTGGACGCCCTGCAGCAGGTGGCCGGCCTGGACCCGCTGCGCGGCCCGGGTCTGACGGTGACCCTCAACGACGCCCCGCCGAACGCCACCGCCCGGATCCCCAACGTGCCGGAGCCGGACGTCAACGACCTGGTGATCCACCAGCAGGACATCCAGGCCGTGGTCAACGCGCTGTGGCGGGGCGGGGCCGAGGGCATCCAGGTGATGGACCAGCGGCTGATCTCCACCAGCGCGGTGCGCTGCGTCGGCAACACCCTGCTGCTGCAGGGGCGGGTCTACTCCCCGCCGTACGTGATCAAGGCGGTGGGGAAGACCGAGGCGCTGCGCTCGGCCGTCGAGTCCGACCCGACGATCAAGCGCTACCTGCAGTACGTGGTGGCGTACGGCCTGGGTTGGAAGGTCCAGGACAACGCCGACCTGACCCTGCCCGGCTACGCGGGCTCGGCCGACCTGCGGGCCGCCGCGGGGCAGTAGCCCCCGGGGGCGGGAACCGGGTCGGCGGGGAACCGGGCGGCAGCCGACTGCTGTCCACCAGGGTGATATGCGCGGTACGGAGCCGGACGGCGGTCTAGTCTGGTTCCCGACCTGAACCTCGCGAGGAGCACCATGTACGGCTGGATCTGGCGGCATCTGCCGGGCAACACCCTGATCCGGGCGGTCATCGCGCTGCTGCTCGTCCTCGGGGCCGTCTACGTCCTGTTCCAGTACGTCTTTCCGTGGGCCGAACCGCTGCTGCCCTTCGGTAACGTCACCGTGGACGACGGCGGTGCCGGCTGACGCCGGTGCACACCGCCCGCCCCGCCTGCCCGACTCTGCACCAGGAGTAGCGCGATGACCTCCGGCCGCCCGCCCCGGATCCTCGTGGTCGACAACTACGACAGCTTCGTCTTCAACCTCGTCCAGTACCTCTACCAGCTCGGTGCCACCTGCGAGGTGGTCCGCAACGACGAGGTGACGGTCGACCACGCGGTGCTCCGCGACGGCGAGCAGGGCTTCGACGGGGTGCTGCTCTCCCCCGGCCCCGGCACGCCCGAGGAGGCCGGGGTCTGCGTGGAGATGGTGCACCGCTGCGCGGAGATCGGGCTGCCGGTGTTCGGGGTCTGCCTCGGCCTGCAGTCGATCGCCGTGGCGTACGGCGCCGTGGTGGGCCGGGCGCCCGAGCTGTTGCACGGCAAGACCTCGCCGGTGACGCACGAGGACGGCGGGGTGTTCGAGGGGCTGCCCTCGCCGCTGATCGCCACCCGGTACCACTCGCTGGCGGTCGACCCGGCGACGGTGCCGGACAGCCTGGTGGTCACCGCACGGACCGGGAGCGGCGTGATCATGGGCCTGCGCCACCGCGACCTGCTGGTCGAGGGGGTGCAGTTCCACCCCGAGTCGGTGCTGACCGAGGGGGGCCACCGGATGCTGGCCAACTGGCTCGCCGAGTGCGGCTACGCCGAGGCGGTGGGGCGCTCGGCAGGGCTCGCCCCGGTGATCGGGCGGGGCTGAGCCGGTGACGGCGGTGCGCCCGGAGGGGAACGCGCAGTGGACCGGCGGCACCGGTGACGGGCCGGCGCCGGGGGACTGGGGGGTCTACGAGCCGGCCGGCGGCCCCGGTGGGCCGGCGCCGTACGAGCCGCCGGTGAGCGAGCGGACCATGAACCTGCGGATGGTCCCGGTCGTCGAGGCCGAGGCCGTGGGCGCGGTGGACGACGGCACCGGCGAGCAGCCGAACCGCCGGGCGGAGGGCCGCGCCGCGCTGCGCTCGGGCACCGGCCGGCGCCGGGCGTCCGGTCCGCGGCGCCCCAAGCCGCGGCCCAAGGAGTCCGCGCTGGTGGTGACCGCCCGGATGGTCGGCGAGCTGTTCATCACGCTGGGTCTGGTGATGCTGCTGTTCGTCTCGTACCAGCTGTGGTGGACCAACGTGCAGGCCGACGCGGCCGCCGACGGCACCCGCAACCAGCTGGAGCAGCAGTGGGCGCAGCCGCAGCCGGCCGCGCCGGGCGCGGGTGTGCCCAAGGACCCGGGCAAGTTCGAGCCGGGCCAGGGTTTCGCGATCGTGTACATCCCCAAGCTCGGCCTGAAGTACCCGATCGCCGAGGGCACCAACAAGCAGCAGGTGCTCGACAAGGGCCTGGTCGGCCACTACACCGGTACCGCGATGCCGGCCGACAAGGCCGGGAACTTCGCGATCGCCGCGCACCGGACCACGCACGGCCAGCCGTTCCGCAAGCTCGGTGAGCTCAAGCCGGGCGACAAGATCGTGGTGGAGACCGCCACCACCTTCTACACCTACGAGGTTGCCGGCGGCATCCCGGAGACTCCGCCCAACAACGTGACGGTGATCCAGCCGGTGCCCAAGGGCTCGCCGTTCACCCAGCCGGGGCGGTACATCACGTTGACGACCTGCACGCCGGAGTTCAGCGCCCGCGGCCGTCTGATCGTGTTCGGCAAGATGGCCGGCGAGCAGCCGAGGAGCCAGGGCCAGCCGGCCGCGCTGACCGGCTGACCCGGCGGGCGCCGAAGGCTGCCGTCCGGGCCCCGAGGACCTACCGGACGGCGGGGTGCGGCGGCCGGGCGCGGGCACCCGAGGAGGCCTCCCGGCGGTTGGCGCCCGCCGGGCCGTGCTGGAGGCGCGGGGAGCCGCGGAAGGTCCGCCGGTAGGCGGCGGGGGAGACGCCGAGCGAGGCGGCCAGGTGCTGGCGCAGCGAGGCCGCGCTGCCGAAGCCGGAGCGCTCGGCGACCTGGTCGACCGGCAGGTCGGTGCTCTCCAGCAGCCCGCGGGCGAGGCCGAGTCGCTGGGCGGTGAGCCACTGGCCCGGGGTCTGGCCGGTCTCGGCCAGGAAGCGGCGGCTGAAGGTGCGCACGCTCATCCCGGCCCGGTGCGCCAACTCGGCCAGCTGGAGCGGCCGGTGCAGCTCCCGCAGGGCCCAGTCGCGGACCGCGGCGGTGTCGGCGCCGGTCGCCGGCGGCACCGGGCGTTCGACGAACTGGGCCTGCCCGCCCTCCCGCCAGGCCGGCACCACGCAGCGGCGGGCGGCCCGGTTGGCGACCTCGGTGCCGTGGTCCCGGCGGATCAGGTGCAGGCAGAGGTCGAGTCCGGCGGCGGCGCCCGCGGAGGTCAGCACGTCGCCGTCATCGGTGAAGAGCACGTCCGGGTCGAGCCGGGTGCGGGGGAACAGCTGCCGGTAGCGCTCGGTGTGGAACCAGTGCGTGGTGGAGGGTCGGCCGTCCAGGAGGCCCGCGGCTGCCAGGACGAACGAGCCGGTGCAGATCGACATCCAGCGGGTGCCCGGGCGGACCCGGGCGAGCGCCTCGGCCAGGCCGGGCGGCAGCTCGCCGTTCATGATCGACGGGTGGTAGCTGGGGGCGACCACCACCGTGTCGGCCCGCTCCAGGGCGCTCGCGTCGTGCTCGACGGCGATCGAGAAGTCGGAGTTGGAGGGCACCGGGCGCCCGTCCGGGCTGCAGGTGGTGACCTGGTAGAGCGGCTGCCCGTCGGTGCCGTACGCCAGGCCGAAGACCTTGGCGGGGATGCCGAGCTCGAAAGGGATGACGCCGGGGAGGGCGAGGACGACGACCTGGTGCATGGCCAGATCCTCTCACTTGATGGCCTTGTGGCCACTCGTTCGCGGTGGAGTGCTCGTCGCAGGTGTGATCGACGGTCGATCGAGCAGGGGAGCGCGGAGACGGCGGAGACGATGACGGTGGTCACCCAGGACCGGCTCGGCGGGCCGGGGGTGCTGCACCTGGCCGAGCGGGACCGCCCGGTGCCCGGCGCCACCGAGGTGCTGGTGCGGGTCCGGGCGGCGGGGGTCAACCCGACCGACTTCAAGGCCCGGACGGCGGGCGGCCTGCTGCGCGCCGAGCCCCCGTTCGTGCTCGGGCACGACGTCTCGGGGGTGGTGGAGGCGGTGGGCTGGGGCGTGACGCTGGTCGAGCCGGACCGGGCCGCCCTGCTGGCCGTGGCCGACCTGGTGGCCACGGGCCGGCTGCGGGCGGAGGTGAGCACCGTGCTGCCGCTGGCGGAGGCCGCCAAGGCGCATGAACTGGTGGAGTCGGGGCGGACGCTGGGCAAGGTGGTGCTCGACCTGGCGGACCGGGCCGAGCCGGTGCGGGGCTGAGACGATGCGGCCGGGGGCGCGTGCGCCGGTGGAGTGACTCCCGCGCCCCCGAGTCAGACTGACCTACTGTCAGGTAACCGGTTCTCCGTCACCCGGGTGGGTCGTTGTATCCGGTATGACGAGCACGAACGGAACACTGGCCCAGTTCGACTTCAACGGCCAGGAGGTGAGGGTGGTCACCATCGACGGAAGCCCCTGGTGGGTGGCCGGCGATGTGTGCGAGGTGTTGGAGATCTCTCTTGCACACCGCGCACTGGCTGCCCTCGATGAGGATGAAAAGGGGCGTCATACTATGACGACCCTTGGCGGTGACCAGCAGGTTTCCGTCATCAACGAGCCCGGGCTGTACTCGCTCGTGCTCCGCTCCCGCAAGCCCCAGGCCCGGGCGTTCAAGCGCTGGATCACCCACGAGGTCATCCCCTCGATCCGCCGTTCCGGCCGCTACGCGGTGGACGAGGAGCAGGCGCCGCAGGTGTCGCCGGAGGCGATGCAGTTCTTCCGCCTGGTCGCGCGCGCCGCGGCGGAGGCCTTCGGCGCCGAGGCCAGGGCGGCGGCGCAGCGGGCCGAGACGGCGGTCACCGTCGCGGTGGCGGCCAACGGTCGGGCGATCGAAGGCCTGGACGAACGGATCACCCAGCTGATCGAAGCGGTCGCGGGCGGCGGGCGGGGCCACGGCGTGCCGCCGCAGCGCGGCGCGGGCCCGGTGCGGTCGGTGCCGGACGAGGAGCCGATCAGGCACCACGCCATCCCCGAGGACGCCCTGACCTTCGACGCGCTCGCCGAGCTGCTCGCTCTGGAGACCGACCGGCCGGAGCTGAGCCGGAACGCGCTCTTCGAGACCTCGTGCGACGCCGGGCTGCTGCGCCGGCTGTCCGCGCCGTACAGCGGTTACTCGCTGACCGATCCGCGGCTGGCCGTGCTGCTGCGGGTGCGCCGGGTCAGCGGCGCCGCACACGGCTGGCCGTGCCTGCACCACTTCCAGCCGCTGGTGCTGCCGCAGGGGGTGGCGATCATGCGCCAGCTGGTGCTGCAGGACCTCGGCCACCTGACGCCGTAGCGCGGCCGGGAACGCCGGCGCGTCCCGGGAGCGCCGGCGCGTCCCGGGAGCGCCGGCGGGTCCCGGGAACGCCGGAGGGGGCCGTGCGGATCGCACGGCCCCCTCGGTGGCGGTTGTCAGTTGTTGCCGCCGGGTGTGCCGTCGGGCTTGCCCGGCATGGTGTAGAGCTGGACGCTGGATCCGGCGTCCACCAGGTTGTTGGGGCCGGGGTTGGTGTTCAGGACGACGTTGTTGTTGTCGCCGCCGGCGCCCGCGAACGTCCAGACCAGCCCGAGGTTCTTCAGGGCGGCGGTGGCGTCCTTGACGTTCTTGCCCTTGATGTCGGGCACCTGGACCTTGTCGGCCATCTTGCCGACCGTGATGGTGACGGTGCTGTCCTTCTTCGCCGAGGTGTTCTTCGGCGTCTGGTCGCTCACCAGGCCGACCTTGGTCGCGTCGGTGACCGGCTGGGTCTTCACGGACACCTTGAAGCCGGCGTCGGTGAGCTGCTGGGTGGCCGCGTCCTGGGTCTGGTTGATGACGCTGGGCACCGGGATCTTGCCCTGACCCTGGGAGACCGTCAGGGTGACGGTGGCTCCGGCGGCGGCCTTGCCGGCCGGCGGGTTCTGCGAGATGACGCTGTCCTGCGGCGTGGAGTCGTCGGTCTTGTAGACCGGCGGGCCGACCACGAAGCCGGCCTTCTGCAGGGCCTGGGTGGCGTCGTTCAGGCTCTTGCCGGTGAAGTCGGCCAGGTCGACTGCGGCGGGGCCGGAGGAGAGCTGGACCTTGATCACCGTGTTGGTGGCGACCGAGGTGCCGGCCGGCGGGTCCTGGGTGCAGACCTGATCCTTCTGGATCTTGGTGTCGGGGCAGGCGATCGGGTCGCCGGCCTGCACGGTCAGCGCCGGGTTCTGCGCCTTGGCCGCGTTCTGGGCCTCCGCCAGACTCTTGCCGACCAGGGTCGGGGAGGTGGTCCTGCCGCCCGCGCTGTCGCCGGTCTTGACCATGGCCTGGACCACGAAGAAGGCGCCGACCAGGACCAGCACCGCAGCCACCGCGAGGATGATCCAGGAGGTGTTGTTCTTCTTCGGCGGGTCCTCGCGCCGACGGCCGCCACCACCGGCGTTGTAGCCGTCGTCGTAGCCGCCCTGGCCGCCGCCGTAGCCGTTCTCCTGCGGCGGGTAGCCGTAACCGCCCTGCTGGTTGCCGACCTGCGGCAGCATGGTGGTCGGACCGGCCGCACCCTGCTGCGGGAGCAGGTTGGTCTGGCCGTACGGGTCGTACTGGGCGCCGCTCTGGTCGTAGCCGTAGCCCGCCGCGCCCATGCCGTAGGCGGCCTGCTGGGCGGCGGCGACCGGGAGGCCGTCCAGGAAGCGCTCAATGTCGTCGCGCATCTCGTCGGCGCTCTGGTAGCGGTAGTCCCGCTCCTTGGCGAGTGCTTTGAGCACGATCGCGTCGATCTCGGGCCGTACCTCGGGGTCGTACGCGGACGGCGGCTGGGCCTCCTCGCGCACGTGCTGGTAGGCGACCGCGACCGGGGAGTCGCCGACGAACGGCGGGCGCACGGTCAGCAGCTCGTAGAGCAGGCAGCCGGTCGAGTAGAGGTCCGAGCGGGCGTCGACGGTCTCGCCCTTGGCCTGCTCGGGGGAGAGGTACTGGGCGGTGCCGATGACGGCGGAGGTCTGCGTCATCGTCATGCCGGCGTCGCCCATCGCCCGCGCGATGCCGAAGTCCATGACCTTGACGTTGCCCTGCCGGGTCAGCATCACGTTGGCGGGCTTGATGTCGCGGTGGACGATGCCGGCCCGGTGCGAGTACTCCAGCGCCTGCAGGATCCCGATGGTCATCTCCAGCGCGCGCTCGGGCAGCAGCCGGCGCCCGGAGTGCAGCAGCTCGCGCAGGGTGGACCCCTCGACGTACTCCATCACGATGTACGGGATGGAGATGCCGTCGATGTAGTCCTCGCCGGTGTCGTACACGGCGACGATGGCGGGGTGGTTGAGGGAGGCCGCGGACTGGGCCTCGCGGCGGAACCTGGCCTGGAAGGACGGGTCTCGGGCCATGTCGGCGCGGAGGGTCTTCACGGCGACCGTACGGCCGAGCCGGGTGTCATGGGCGAGGTAGACCTCGGCCATGCCGCCGCGCCCGAGGACGCCGCCGAGCTCGTACCTGCCGCCGAGGCGACGAGGCTCTTCCATAGTTCCGACCCTCTCCCCCACCGGTCGGTGAGGATGTGACGTAGGTGTCCCCGCACGCTCTGTTGGACGCATCCGGAGCCCGCGCTGGTTTCGCGGTCCCGGCCCCAGGCCTGGGCCGTGGGTGTGCGGCGGGCAGACCCGCTGCTTGCGGATACGCTACCGGGCCAACCTCCGCGAGCCGGACGAGCCCGCCAGCTGAGACCAGACCGGTATCGACCGGGACCGTCCCATTGTGACAATCTCCGGGTAAAAGCGGGCGGCGTCGGTCCTGATCGATCAGCCGGGGACGGCGGCCACGGGCCTGCCCTACTTGTTGACGACGGCCTCCATCACCGACTTGGCGATCGGCGCGGCGATCGACCCGCCGCTGATCTCGTTGCGCTCGGCCGCGCCGTCCTCGACCACCACGGCGACCGCGACCTGCTTGCCGTCGGCGCCCTTGGCATAGGACATGAACCAGGCGAACGGCAGGCCGCTGTTGTCCTGGCCGTGCTGGGCGGTGCCGGTCTTGCCGCCGACGGTGGCGCCGTTGATCTTGGCCTTGGTGCCGGTGCCGTTCTGCACCACGCTCTCCATCAGCTGCTGGAGCTTCTGCGCGGTGCCCGGGCTGACGGCCTGGCTCAGCTGGTGCTCGGTGTGGTTGGAGATCACATCGAGGTTGGCCGAGCGCTCCTGGGCGACCAGGTAGGGCTGCATCAGGCTGCCGTTGTTGCAGATGGCTGCGGCGACCATGGCCATCTGGAGCGGGGTGGCCCGGGTGTCGTGCTGGCCGATGGCGTCCATCGCGGTGCCGTCGGGGCTGGAGTTCGAGGGGAAGACGCTGGTGACGGCCCGGATCGGGGTGTCGAGCTTGCCGTTGTTGAAGCCGAACTTCTCCGCCTGCGCCCGCAGCTTCTCCTTGCCGAGGTCGGCGCCCATCTTGCCGAAGACGGTGTTGCAGGAGAGGTCCATGCCGTGCTCCACCGTGGCGTTCTCGCAGTCCTCGGTGGGGCTGGCGTTCTTCAGCTCGGTGTTGGTGCCGGGCAGGATGAACGGCTTCGGGGTCTGGGTGGCGTCGTCGACGTTCTTGTACAGCCCGGTCTCGAACGCGGTGGCGGCGGTGATCAGCTTGAAGGTCGAGCCGGGCGGGTAGGTCTCGCGCAGCGCCCGGTTGAGCATCGGCTTGTTCGGGTCGTTGTTGAGGTCCGTCCAGGCCTTGGAGTCCTCCTTGCCGCCGCCCGAGAAGGTGCCCGGGTCGTACGAGGGGGTGGAGACCAGGGCGAGGATCGCGCCGGTGCGCGGGTCGATGGCGACCGCGGCGCCCTTCTTGTCGCCCAGGCCCTCGAAGGCCGCCTTCTGCGCCTTGGGGTCGATCGTGGTGACGACGTCCCCGCCCTTCTTCTGCTCACCGGTGAGCATGTCGAGGGTGTTGCGGAAGAACAGCCGGGAGTCGGTGCCGGCCAGCACGCCGTCCTCCAGCTGCTCCAGCTGGCTGGTGCCGAAGGACTGCGAGGAGTAGCCGGTGATCGGCGCGTACATCGCGCCGTCGATCCAGCTGCGCTTGTACTTGTAGCGCAGACCGTTCACGAAGTCCGAGTTGGTGACCGGCTGGCCGCCCGCGATGATGTTGCCGCGCGGGTAGGCGTACCGGTCGTACTTGTTCCGGTCGTTGTGCTTGTTGCTGGCCCAGGCCTCGGCCTGGACGCCCTGCACCCAGTTCACCCGGACCATCAGGGCCAGGATCAGCACCAGGCAGAAGATGGAGACCCGGCGGATCGGCTTGTTCACGGGACGGGTCCCCTCCTGCGCTCTTCGGTCATGGGGTGCGGCTCGGCCGATGGTGGCACAGCTCTGTGAGATTCAACCGCATGGATCACCACGGGATTCAGGCCCGGGTCGGTTCCGCTCCGGGCGCGGCCCCTGGCGCGGGCTCGGTCGAGGGCTCGGCGGCCGGGCGGCGCGCGGTGTCGCTGATCTTCAGCAGGATCGCGATCAGCGCCCAGTTGGCGACCACCGAGGAGCCGCCCTGGGCCAGGAACGGCATCGTCATACCGGTCAGCGGGATCAGTCCGGTGACACCACCGGCCACCACGAAGACCTGCAGCGCGAAGGCCGAGGACAGCCCGACCGCGAGCAGCTTGCCGAACGGGTCGCGGGCGGCCACCGCCGTGCGCAGGCCGCGCTGCACGATCAGGCCGTACAGGACGAAGAGCGCCATCATGCCGGTGAGCCCGAGCTCCTCGCCGAACGAGCCGAGGATGAAGTCGCTCTTGGCGGCGAACTGGATCAGCCAGGAGCGGCCCTGGCCGAGGCCGGTGCCGGTGACCCCGCCCGTCCCGAAGGACATCAGGGTCTGGCCGATCTGCTCGCTGGTGCCGGCCGGCGGCGGGTCCTGGAAGGCCGCCATCGGGTCCAGCCAGGAGTTGATGCGGGTCTTGACGTGCGGCTCGGCCATCGCGACCACGGCCGCGCCGCCGATCGACATCACCAGACCGAAGACGATCCAGCTGGTCCGCTCGGTGGCGACGTAGAGCATCACCACGAAGAGGCCGAAGAACAGGAAGGAGGAGCCGAGGTCGGTCTCGAACACCAGGATCAGGATCGACAGCAGCCAGACCACGATGATCGGCCCCAGGTCGCGCCCGCGCGGCAGGTACAGGCCCATGAAGCGGCGGCTGGCCAGCGCCAGGGCGTCCCGCTTGACCATCAGGAAGCCGGCGAAGAAGACGGTCAGGATGATCTTGGCGAACTCGCCCGGCTGGATCGAGAAGCTGCCGATGTGGATCCAGATCTTGGCGCCGAAGTCCCCGGCCCGGGCCGGGAAGAAGGCCGGCGCGGCCAGCAGGACCAGCGCCACCACCATCGAGATGTAGGTGTAGCGCTGCAGGATCCGGTGGTCCTTCAGCAGCAGCATCACGCCGATGAAGAAGGCGATGCCCAGGCCCGACCACATCAGCTGGTTGGCCGCGGCCGGGAAGTTGGAGGCGAGCAGGCTGCCCGCCTTGTCCAGCCGCCAGATCATCACCAGCCCGAGGCCGTTCAGCAGCGTCGCCAGCGGCAGCAGCAGCGGGTCGGCGTACGGCGCGAAGCGGCGCATCACCAGGTGCGCGATCAGCGCCAGCGCGCCCATCCCGAGGCCGTACTCGAGCATGCCGGCGGGCAGCCTCTTGTCGATGGCGAGTCCGACGTTGGCGTACGCCGCCATCGGCACCACCACCGCGAAGGCCAGCATGACCAGCTCGGTGTTGCGCCGGTTCGGGGTGCCCTGGGGGGTGATGGTCGTGTTGGCCCGCCGCCGGGCGGGCCCGGATCCGCGGTTGCTACTGCTGCTCAGGTCAAAGGTGCTCACGTGACGGCCGCTCCCCGACGGCTGCTGGACCCCGGGGGGCCACTACTGGGTCGGGCAGGAGGTGGCAAGCTGCGCCTCCGCCTCGGTGAGGGGCGCCACACCCCCCGGGGTGGTCGTGTCGGTGGTGCCGGGCTCGGTGCTCGGCGGTGCGGCGGGCTTGGCGCCGGCGGCGACCTTCTTGCACACCGCCGCCTGCTCGCCGAGCCGCTTCACCTGGTCCTCGGCGTCGCCCAGGCTCTTGGCCTGGATGGTCTTGGTGACCTGCGTGCGCTGGTAGCTGGGCAGGAACTTCAGCTCGATGTCGCCGTACTTCTGGTGCACCGAGGACAGGCCGAGGCCGGCCAGGTTCTGGTTGATGCCCTGGTAGACCGCGACGCTCTCGCCGTCCGCGCCGACGTAGTACTGGTCCTGGGTCCACCGGTAGCCGAACCAGCCGGCTCCGCCCAGCGCCCCGAGGGTGACCGCCACGGCGACCGTGACCTTCAGCCCGCGGCGCTTGCGGCGGCGCCGCCCGGGCGCCTGGTACTCGGGCTGCTCGGCGTCCGGGTAGTCGCCGTAGGGCTCGCCGAAGCCGCCCTCGGCGGGCTCCCCGAAGCCGTCCTGCGGGTACCCCTCGGCCGGGCCGAAGCCGGGTGCGGTGCCGTCGTAGCCGCTGGCCGGGCCGAAGGCGCCCTGCGGGGCCTGCGGCCGGCCCAGACCCGCCGCCCGGCCGGCCGGGGTGTTCAGCAGGTTCGGGTCGGTGGCCTGGTGCGGCTGCGCCTCGGCGACCGCGCCGACCACCACCGGGAAGTCGGCCAGCTGGCCGCTCAGGGTGTCGGTGGCGCCGACGTCGATGACGTCCGCGACGATGCAGGTGATGTTGTCCGGGCCGCCGCCGCGCAGCGCCAGCTGGATCAGCTCCTGGACGGTCTGCTGCGGGGCGTAGAAGCTCCCGAGCGTCTCCTCCAGGGTCTGGTGGCTGACCGGGCCGGACAGCCCGTCCGAGCAGATCAGGTAGCGGTCGCCGGCCCGGACCTCGCGGATCGACAGGTCCGGCTCGACCTGGCCGCGCCCGTCCAGGGCCCGCATCAGCAGCGAGCGCTGGGGGTGGGTCTCGGCCTCCTCCGGGGTGATCCGGCCCTCGTCCACCAGCCGCTGCACCCAGGTGTGGTCCTGGGTGATCTGGCTGAGCGAGCCGTCCCGCAGCAGGTAGGCACGGGAGTCGCCGATGTGCACCAGGCCCATCCGCTGCCCGGTCCAGAGCATCGCGGTGAGGGTGCAGCCCATGCCCTCGAGCTGCGGGTCCTCCTCGACCATCTGCCGCAGCCGGTCGTTGGCGGCCTGGACCGCGTCGTTCAGCAGCGTGAGCAGGTCGGCACCCGGCACGTCCTCGTCCAGCCGGACGATCGAGCCGAGTACCTCGGAGGAGGCGACCTCACCGGCCGCTGCCCCGCCCATGCCGTCGGCCACGGCCAGGAGGCGGGGCCCGGCGTAGCCGGAGTCCTCGTTCCCCTCCCGGATCAAGCCCTTGTGGGACCCGGCGGCGAAGCGCAGCACGAGACTCATGCGGTCCCTACCCTCCTCTGGGTGGACGGGGTGCTGTCCCTCATGCGCTGACTACTTCCGCAGCTCGATGACGGTCCGGCCGATACGGATCGGCATCCCGGGCTGGAGCGGCTGCGGCGTGGTCAGCCGCTGCCGGTCCAGATAGGTGCCGTTGGTGGAGCCTAGATCCTCGACCGTCCACTGCCCAGTCTGGTCGGGGTAGATCCTGGCATGCCGGGAGGACGCGTAGTCGTCGTCGAGCACGATGGTGGAGTCGTGCGCGCGGCCCAGGGTGATGGTCTGGCCCTGCAGGGCCACGGTGGTGCCGGCCAGTGAACCCTGCACCACCACCAGGTGGGTGGGGGCGCCGCGGCGCTGCCGGGGCTGGCTGGGGGCGGCGGTCTGCTGGGTCTGCGGCGGCCGGTTCGGGGCACCCGCCGGGGCGGCGGCCCGCCGCGCGGAGCGCGGATTGACCTTGGTGCCGAACAGATCGCTGCGGATGACCTGCACCGCGACGATGACGAACAGCCACAGCACGGCAAGGAAGCCCAGCCGCATGACCGTCAGGGTCAGATCTGACATAGGTGGCCCGCTCTACCCTTCGACCTGTCGGTAGACGATGGTGGTGGACCCCAGAACGATTCGGGAGCCGTCGCGGAGCGTAGCGCGCTGGGTGTGCTGCCCGTCCACCACGATGCCGTTGGTCGAGCCGAGGTCGAGCACCATGGCGGGTGTCCCGGGCCTGATCTCGGCGTGCTTGCGGGACACCCCGGGGTCGTCGATCCGCACGTCCGCCTCGGTGGAGCGGCCGAGCACCAGGGCGTTCCCGGTGATCTGGTGCCGGTTGCCGTTGACCTCGATCCAGCGGCGGGTGTTGGCACCGCTGTGCCCCGCGCCGGGGAACGGGCGCACGTTGCCGCCGCCCATCGCGGGGGGCGCCGGGGGCATGGCCGGGGGCGCGGCCGGCGCGGGCGGCGTGCCGTACTGGCTCGCGCCGGGCTGCTGCCAGGGTGCGCCGGGGGCCTGCGGCGTGGGCGGCCGGCCGTAGCCCTGCTGGGCCTGCGGCGGGGCGGCCTGCTGCGGCGGCTCCTCGGCTGCGAGGGTGCGGCTGCGCACCCGGTACAGGCCGGTGTCCAGGTCGTCGGCCTTCTCCAGGGTGACCTGGAGCGGGCCCATGAAGCTGTACCGCTGCGCCTCGGCGTACTCGCGCACCATGCCGGCCAGCTCCTTGCCGAGCTGTCCGGCGTAGGGGCTGAGCCGCTCGTGGTCGTGCGGGCTGAGCTCGACGATGAAATCGTTGGGCACGACGGTGCGGTCGCGGTTCCAGATGGTCGCGTTGTTGTCGCACTCGCGCTGGAGCGCGCCGGCGATCTCGACCGGCTGGACCTCGGACTTGAACACCTTGGCGAAGGTGCCGTTCACGAGACCCTCGAGCCGCTGCTCGAACTTCTTCAGGACTCCCACGGGGCACCCCCTTCCAGGGCGTTTGGGCCGACCGGGCCGCGCCGGGTGGGCGTGGCGCCTTCGGTCGACGGCGGTTTTCCGTACTGATCGTATCCACGCCGGGCCCATCCGTACGGTTCCCCCGGCATGTGGTGCCCATGGGTGAGCCCCGGCACACACCTCCGTCGGCGGTGGCGGCAAGCGAGGGCTACCCCCTCCGCGTGCGCCCAACCCCTCGATCACCCGTTCGTCGGCGCCCGTCCGGGCGGGCCTGGGGAAAGGGATTTCTGGGTACCCCGAGGGCCGTGCTAATGTTTTCCACGTCGGAAGGGGCGCCCCGAAAGGGAGCCGGGCCGGATGACCAGGAAGAACCGGAAGGTTCGGAGCGGGTCTGAAGATCAGGTAGCATCTACGACAGCACCCATGCGCGGGTGGCGGAATAGGCAGACGCGCTGGATTCAGGTTCCAGTGCCCGAAAGGGCGTGGGGGTTCAACTCCCCCCTCGCGCACCACTGAGGCCGGTCGGATTAACTCCGACCGGCCTCTTTGTTTTACCCCGGCACGGGCGGCGGGCCGCCCGGCGGTGGCCGGAGCCCGGCGGGCTACTCGCCGGTCGCTGGCAGCACGGCGCGGACGGTGAAGCCGCCGTCCGGCGCGGGGTCGGCGGTCAGGCTGCCGCCGAGCAGCTGGGCGCGCTCGCGCAGGCCGACCAGTCCGTGGCCGCCGCCGGGGAGGTGGTCCGGGAGCGCGCTGGCGGCGCCCAGCGGCGGCGGCCCGTTGCGCACCTCCACCAGCAGCCGGGTGCCCCGGGCGGCCAGCCGGACGCTCACCTCGGCGCCCGGCGCGTGCTTGCGGATGTTGGTGAGCGCTTCCTGGACGGTGCGGTACGCGGCCCGCTCCACCGCCTCCGGCCAGTCCCGGCCGCCCGGGGTCAGCGAGGTGCTGACGGGCAGCCCGCTGCCCTCGATCAGCCGCGGCAGGTCGGCCAGCCGGGGCTGCGGGGCGAGCGGCTCGTCCCGGCGGGCGCCGGCCGCCCGCAGCACGCCGACCATCTGGCGCAGCTCCTCCAGGGTGCGCACGGACAGCTCGCGGATGGTCCGGGCGGTGTCCTTGGCGACCGGGTCGGCGGTGGAGACCTGCAGCGCGCCGGCCTGGATCGAGATCAGGCTGACCTGGTGCGAGACCACGTCGTGCATCTCCCGGGCCAGCCGGGCGCGCTCGGAGCCCAGCACCCGCTCGGCCAGCAGCCGGCTCTCCCGCTGCTGGCCCTCGGTCAGCTGGACGATCCGTTCGGCGAGTTCGCGCCGGGTGCGCGCCAGCAGGCCGAGCGCGGCCGGGCCGGCGGCCAGCATGGTGCTCTCGATGGCGTTCAGCGCGGTGTCCCGGCCGACCTCGAACATCGACGCGTCGATCGGCCAGTGGAAGTACTCGACCAGCGCGAACAGGGTGGCGCAGACCGTGGTGATCCGCACGCTCGCCCGGTGGGCGGCGACCGAGTAGACGGCCGTCATCGGGGCGATCCAGATGTACTCGACGTAGGCCCCGGGCAGGGTCAGCAGCAGGGTCAGCACCGGGAGGCGCCGGCGCAGCAGCAGGGCGGCCACCGCGATCGAGGAGAGCAGCAGCTCCCACCAGGTGCCGTCCTTGCCGACCAGGAAGGCGTCGATGCCGGCCAGCAGCACCGGCAGCAGCAGGCCGGCGGTCGGTCCGGTGGCCCAGCCGGTGAGGGATCTGCCGCTCGCGGTCATCGGCCGGGCTGCCCCGGGGCGCGGACCAGTCCGGCACGGTGGGCGACCACGGCGGCCTGGACGCGGTTGGCCGCGCCGAGCTTGCCGAGGATGGCGCTGATGTGGTCCTTGACGGTGCCGGTGCCCAGGAACAGCCGGTCGGCGATCTCGGCGTTGGACAGGCCCTCGCCGAGCAGCGCCAGGACGTCCAGCTCGCGGCCGGTGAGCTGGCGGGTGAGCACCGCCGCCTCGGTGTCGGGGGCGCCGCCCTCGACGTAGCCGCTGATCACGCTGCGGGTGACGGTGGGCGACAGCACGCTGCCGCCGGCCGCCAGCACCCGCACCGCGTGCACCAGCTGCTCGGGGGCGGTGTCCTTGAGCAGGAAGCCGGCCGCGCCGGTGCGCAGCGCGGTGCCGATGTACTCGTCGGTGTCGAAGGTGGTGAGCATCGCGACGGCCGGCGGGTCGGGCAGGGCGCGCAGCCGGCGCAGCACGGTGATGCCGTCCAGGTCGGGCATCCGGATGTCGAGCAGGACCACCTGCGGGGCCAGCGCGGCGACCTGCTGCTCGGCCTGGCCGCCGGAGCAGCTGCCGACCACCTCGAGGTCGGGGGCGGACCCGACGATCAGGCCGAGACCGGAGCGGACCAGGACCTCGTCGTCCACGATCAGGACGCGGATCGGCGGCATGGTCTCTCCTTCTTCTCGGCGGGCGGTCGCCCAGCGGGGTTGCTTCGAGCGTAGGTGCAGGCGGATCCGGGTGACCCGGCGGCCGGGGTGATGGCACCCCCGCCGATCGGCGGGGGGTCAAATCCGCTACCGGATTCACGTAATTCTCATCCCGGGTGGGCAACCATGGAAGCGATGGGCCCCTCGCTGCGGGCCGACGGGACCCCGGCCGTTCGGCCCGGGCCGCGCCCCCTTCGGGTGTCGTGCGGATGCGTGCCCCGGTCCGATCGCTTGGAATTGGAGCTGTGTCCACTGTGAAGACGGTCCCGTCCGCCGGCTCTGCCGCTCCACCCGCCGACCTCGGGCCGTCGCCGCGGTGGCGGGTGCGGGCGGCGTCGGCGACGGTCTGGTACCTGCGCCTGATGGCCCTGCTCAACCTGGTGGCGGTGCTCGCGGTGCAGTTCCGCGAGCAGGTCCGCACCCACAACGAGGGCGAGTACTTCACCCCGTACCTGGTGACGGCGGGCCTGAGCACCGTGGTGCTGTCGGTGTTCCTGGCGGTGGCGATGCGGCGTCGCAAGCGGGCCGCGTGGATTTTCAACACCGCGCTGGCCGGGCTGTTCTTCGTGCTCTACCTGACGCTGATGCTGGTGCCGGGGGAGCGCTTCGCCCACCATCCGCTGAACTACTTCTCGACCGTGATCACCGGCCTGTTCGTGCTGGCCCTGGTGGCCAGCCGCAAGGAGTTCACCTCCAAGGGGGACCGGTCGAACCCGAAGACCGCGGTGGCCACCTTCTTCGCCGGCCTGCTGGTCGGCGGCGGGGTCGGCTCGGTGCTGGTGGCGGCCACCAACACCATCCCGGGGGCGGATCTGGGCGACCGGTTCGCCTACGCGGTGGCCCGGATGGTCACCGTCACGCCGTCCGAGCACGTGGCCGGTGTGATCGCGGTGCCGACCTGGGTGAACGCCTTCATCAACGCGATGGGCGCGGTGCTCTTCCTGCTGGTGCTGTACGTGGCCTTCCGCAGCCCGCGCGGCCAGGAGCTGCTCAGCGAGGAGGACGAGGGCCGGCTGCGCGCGCTGCTGGAGCGCCAGGGCGACCGGGACTCGCTGGGGTACTTCGCGCTGCGCCGGGACAAGGCGGTGGTCTTCTCGCCGAGCGGCAAGGCGGCGGTCGCCTACCGGGTGCTGGGCGGGGTCTCGCTGGCCTCGGGGGATCCGATCGGTGACCCGGAGGCCTGGCCGGGGGCGATCGACGCCTGGCTGGGCGAGGCCCGGGAGCACGCCTGGGTGCCGGCCGTGATGGGCGCCTCCGAGGAGGCCGGGGTGATCTACGCCCGGCACGGGCTGGACGCGCTGGAGCTGGGCGACGAGGCCATCGTGGAGCTGGACGAGTTCTCGCTGGACGGTCGGGCGATGCGGGTGGTCCGGCAGGCCTACAACCGGGTGAAGCGGGCCGGCTACACGGTCCGGATCCGGCGGCACGAGGACATCCCCGAGGCGGAGATGGCCGCGCTGGTGGACCGCGCCGACCACTGGCGCGACGGCGCCACCGAGCGGGGCTTCTCGATGGCGCTCGGCCGGCTCGGCGACCCGGACGACGGCCGCTGCGTGATGTTGGAGTGTCACGACGGCGAGGGCCGGCTGCGGGCCCTGCTGAGCTTCGTGCCCTGGGGCCGGGACGGGCTCTCGCTGGACCTGATGCGCCGGGACCGGGACAGCGAGAACGGCCTGATGGAATTCATGGTGATTGAGCTGCTCCAGCGGGCCGAGGAGGTCGAGCTCGCCCGGGTGTCGTTGAACTTCGCGATGTTCCGATCGGTATTCGAGCGCGGCTCCAGGCTCGGTGCGGGTCCGGTTCTGCGGCTCTGGCGCTCGGTGCTGGGATTCTTCTCCCGCTGGTGGCAGATCGAGTCCCTCTACCGGGCCAATGCGAAGTACCGCCCGATCTGGGAGCCGCGCTATCTGCTGTTCGAGAAGAGCAGCGAGATCCCGCGGATCGGAATCGCGAGTGCGCGGGCCGAGGGCTTCATCACCGTGCCGAGCCTCCCCGCGTTGTTCCGTCGCCGGCACGTCAGGGCAACCGTGACGCCGGCCGCGCCGAAGGCGTAGTCGGCGGAGCGGTACGGGGTGGGATGGTCCCTCCGCCGGGGGGCGGAGGGAATCCTTCCGGAAGGTCGGTCCCGGGGGCCGATCGGGGGGTGGGTCGGGGGCGAATGGGGGAGTGTCTCCGACTTGAGGATGACACCGGTTCGCCACTTGTGTTGATGCCCGCTGTTTAGCCGTTGCCTACCGTAGATGTAGTGCTCGAACGAAGACTGGTTTTCGGGTGCTGCAGCCTCAGGTCGGGGATTTCGGGAACGCGGACGGGGAGCGGATCGGCTGTGAAGGAAATTGCCCACGCGGGGGGCGTGCGAAAGGGACTGCCGGAGATTGCCGGGCGGGTCGCTGTCGCCGAGTGGGGGAATCTGTTCGCCGTGGTCAGGGGCCATGTGGTGCGCAGGCGCTTCGCCTCGGTGCCGCTGGCCACCGCGGCCACGCTGCTGATCCTGGTCTTCAGCATCGTCCAGCACCTCCCGGGCGGGGCGAAGGTCGTCACCGGGATCGGCGTGGTGAAGGCCTCGCTCCCGCTGGACGTCTCGTTGCTGCGCACGCCGCTGTCGCTCTACGTGCCCGCGCTGGACCTGCCGGTCTGGGGGGCGCTGGCCCAGGTCTTCCTGGTGTTCGGGCTGGCCGAGATCGTGCTGGGCCGCCGGCTGACGCTGGTCGTCGCGTACGTCTGCACGCTGGCCGGGACGCTGTTCGCCCGGGTGGGGGTGGCGATCGGCCCGGACCACCTGTTCGGCTTCCCGCAGTGGGTGGCGCACGTCCGCGACACCGGCCCGTCGGCCGCCGTGGTGGCGCTGGCGGTGTGCGTGGCCTTCCGGACCAGGGCCTGGTGGACGGGTGGCGTGGTGGCCCTGGTGATGGTGGCGGAGGCCGTGGTGCTGCCCAACCTGGCGGGGCTGGAGCACGTGGTGGCGCTGCTGACGGCCGTCCTGATCGCCGCCGCGGTGGAGGTGTTCGGGGACTTCTGGCCGCGGGTGCTCGCCGGGGTGGGGGCGGCCGCCGCGGTCGCCACCGAGGCGGCCCGCCGCACCCCGGCGGGGGCGCTGACCCGCTAGGGCCGGTCCTCGGAGCCCCGTCGCCCCTCGGCGCCGCCCGCCGGCCCTGCCCGCTTCAGCTGCGGGGCAGGGCCATCTCGAACCAGACCACCTTGCCGACCGCCTTGCGCGCGGTGCCCCAGCGCTCGGCGAGCTTGCTCACCAGGTTGAGGCCGCGTCCGTTCTCGTCCATCGACTCGGCGGGCTCCAGCGAGGGCAGGTTGTGGTTGTCGTCGCTGACCTCGACCAGCAGTTTGTCCACCCGGATCAGCTGGAGCTGGACGTCCGCGCGGCCCACCCGGACCGCGTTCGTGACCAGCTCGCTGACCAGCAGCTCCACGGTGTCGGTGAGCGCGGTCAGCTGCCAGGCGGCGAGCTGCTCGCGGACCAGCCGGCGGGCCCGGCGCACCTCGGTCTGCTCCACCGCCAGCTTCCAGGTGGCCACCTCGCTCGGCGCGACGCCGTCGAAGCGGGCCACCAGCAGCGCCACGTCGTCCTTGCGGTCGTCGGTGTGCAGCCGGTCCAGGACGGTGTCGCAGGCCTCCTCGGGGGTCTTCTTCGGGTCGATCAGGTTGCCGCAGAGCGCGGCCAGCCCCTCCCCTATGTCGCCGCCCCGGACCTCGACCAGGCCGTCGGTGCACAGCACCAGCATCGAGCCGTCCCGGACGCTGATCTTCTTCGCCACGAACGGCACCCCGCCGACGCCGATCGGCGCGCCCTCGGGGATCTCCAGCAGTTCGCCGCGGCCGTCCGGGTGCACCAGCACCGGCGGGACGTGGCCGGCGCTGGCCAGCTCGCAGGTCCGGTTGATCGGGTCGTAGACCGCGTACAGGCAGGTCGCCAGGTGGTCGTCGCCGAGCTTCTGGGCCAGGTTGTCGAGGTGGCGCAGCAGCTGGCCGGGCGGCAGGTCGAGGGCGGCGAGGGTCTGCATGGCGGTGCGGAAGCGGCCCATCGCGGCGGCCGAGTGCAGGCCGTGGCCCATCACGTCGCCGACCACCAGGGCGACCCGGCTGCCGGGCAGCTGGATCGCGTCGAACCAGTCGCCGCCGACCTCGGCCTTCGGGTCGCCCGGCAGGTAGCGGTGGGCGATCTGGACGCCGGGGATCTTCGGCGGCCGGGTCGGGATCATCGAGCGCTGCAGGGTGGTGGCGACCTTGGACTCGGCGCGGTGCAGCCGGGCGTTGTCCAGCGAGAGCGCGGCCCGGGCGGCCAGCTCCTTGAGGGTGTCGGCGTCGGCCTTGGTGAACGGGCCGCGGTCGGCCAGCCGGAGCAGCTTGAGGATGCCGAGCACGGTGCCGCGGGCGGACAGCGGCAGCACCAGCATGGAGCGGTCGACCACCAGCGGGACCAGCTCCGGGCCGCCGAGCGAGGCCGCGTACTCGACCGCGACGTCGGCGGTGATCACCGGGACCAGCACCGGTTTGTTCTCCTGCAGGGCCAGGCCCGGCGGGGTGGTGCGGGGCATCGCCAGCAGCCGGCCCTCGTCCAGCACGTGGCTCCAGTTGCCGGAGCCGGCGTTGAAGACCCGGGCCACCCGGCGCAGCATCGTGGAGTCGTCGGGCCGGTCCCGGGGCAGCTCCGAGTCGGAGATCAGGCCGTCCAGCAGGTCGACGCAGGCGAAGTCGGCCACCCGGGGGACCAGCACGTCGCACAGCTCGCGCGCGGTGGTGTCCAGGTCGAGGGTGGTGCCGACCCGGCCGCCGACCTCGCTCAGCAGGGCCAGCTGGTCGCCGTCCGGGGTGCCGCGGACCACCTCGACGCCCTCGACCGGGGTGGGCGGCGAGGGCGGTGCGGGCGCCGGGCCGTCCTCCAGGGCGGGGGCGCTGCCGTTGGCTGCGGACTCGATGGCGGGGCCTCCCGGGTCGGTGTCTTCGCCGGTGCCGGCCACCTCGCGCTGGCCGGGGATGGTGCTGCCGAGCGCCCGCTCGCCCTCGGGGCCGGTGGCGGCCGCCGGCAGATCGAGCGTACGGCGCCCGCCTGCGGCTGCGCCGCCGGTGAGCGGCGCGCCGTCCGGGCGGGTGGTGACGGGCCGGCCCGCCTCGGGCGGCCGCCGGCCGGCTCTCGGCTGGGCCACCCGCTGCTGGGGGGTGGGGTAGCGGCGCCCGATCCCGGCGGCCAGCCGGGCGGTGCCGGTGGGTGAGGACTGGTAGGGCAGCACCGGCAGCAGGGTGGCGGAGTCGACCCACAGCGCGGGCAGCCCGGCCGCGACCAGCTGGGTCAGCAGCCGCTGGCGGCGCTCGGCGGAGCCCTTGGGCAGCAGCGGCTCCAGCGCGGCCGCGCTGCCGGCGGCGGCCGGGGCCAGGGCGGCCGCGACCCGCAGCGGGCGGGCGGCGGTGGTCGGCGCGGCCGCGTACGGCAGCAGGCGCTCGCCGAGGGCGATCCGCAGGCCGGTGGTGCGCAGCGGGCGGGCGTCGGCGGCCAGCACCAGCAGGCTGCGCCCGCTCGGCTCGGTCAGCGGGTAGGCCCACCAGAGGATGTCGCGCAGCCGGTCCTCGCGGTCGACGACCGCCATCGCGCCGGCCCAGGGGGCGTTCAGCTGGGTGAGGTCGTCCAGGGTGGCGAAGGCGTCGCAGCGGCGGCCGGCGCCGGGCGGCAGCGGGGCGGCGGTCTCGGGGCGGGGCTCGACGGCGGGCAGCAGCCCGGCCGCGTTGCGCCCGCAGGCGACCTCGGCGCGGTGGCCGAAGAGCTCCTCGGCCGTGCGGTCCCACTGGGCGATCCGGCCGTCCGGATCGATCAGGACCGAGGCGACCCGCAGCAGCGCCACGACCCCCGCGGGGTGGGCGCCGGAGGCCGCCGAGCCACCGGATGGCACCGGCGGCTCGGTTCCTGGGTTCGGTGTGGAGTTGGGCTCGTCCACCATGGATTCGGTCTGCTCCCGCCTGGCCGCTGTGCCGTGCGACGGCCCCGCTCGGATCGGGGCGGCGTGCTGGGCTTCGTAGTCTTCGGCCGCTCCTGCCTGTCCTGTTCCCACGCGTACCCGGTGCCGTCCAGTTGGCCGTTCGGCACTCGTCCGTACGTGCGGTGCAACCCGGTGCACCCTCCAGCGAAGCACGGACCGGGTCGGGTCCGACAGCGAATCGGGGAGATTCGTAAGTATCAGTTGCGTGTCACGCATCGTGCGCCGGAGTGAGCTTCTGGTTCACCCGTTCGCTGCGGCGGTGCACCGGGCCGGGGCCCCGGTAGGGTGGCAGGCCGGACCCAGGTCGACCGGACGAAGGCGAGCAGGTGAGCACGGAGATCCCGGCGCGATGGAGTGACCCGGAGCGGGAGCAGCTCGAGGAGCGGGTGGCCGCCACCGAGCTGGCCTGGCTGACCCTCGAGGTCGACGTGGAGACCCTGCGGGTCGAGATCGACAACTTCGCGCTCGTCCACCACCAGCTGCTCGGCCCGCTGTACGCCAGCCTGGACGAGCTGGACGCGCTGATCGCCGAGGCGGTCGCCGCCCGCACCGGGGACCCGGCTGACCTGCGCCGGGCGGTCGAGGCCAGGGCCCGGGTCGAGCCGCCGGCCGACCCGGAGCTGGCGGAGGGCCTGCGCGAGGTCGAGCCGGAGCCGACCCGCAAGGTCCGCCCGGACCGGGAGGCCCAGCGGGTCTACCGCGAGCTGGCCCGCCGGGCGCACCCCGACCTCGCCACCGACCCGGTCGAGCAGGAGCGCCGCTCGGCCTTCATCGCCCGGGTCAACGAGGCCTACGCGCACGGCGACGCCGCCACCCTGGAGCAGCTGGCCGAGGAGTGGTCCACCGACCCCGACTCGGCGCCCGCCGCGGACGCCGCCGAGCGCCCCGACTGGCTGCGCCAGCGGCTGGAGTGGCTGACCGGCAAGATCGGCCGACTGGCCGCCGAGCAGGTCCGCCTCGAGCGCACCCCGATGGGCGAGCTGCTGCTGCTGGCCCCGCAGGAGCCCGAGCGGCTGCTGGAGGAGCTGGCCGAGAGCCTGCTGGCGCGCGCCGCCGAGCAGCGGGCCGAGCTCGACCGGCTGCTCGGCGATCCCGGTCACAATGATGGTGACCGACCCCGTGAAACCCAGGAGAACCCGACGATGTTCGCTCAGATCCCCACCACCGACGCGGCCTCGGTGCCGGCCGACGCCGTGCTGCTCGACGTCCGCGAGCAGGACGAGTGGGACGCCGGCCATGTCGAGGGCGCGCTGCACATCCCGATCGGCGAGGTGATCGCCCGGCTCGACGAGCTGCCGGCGCAGAAGCTGTACGTGCTGTGCCGGGTCGGCGGCCGCTCCGCGCAGGTGGTCCAGTACCTGGTCGCCCAGGGCCGCGAGGCGGTCAACGTGGACGGCGGCATGTTCGCCTGGGAGGCCGCCGGCCGTCCGATGACCGCGGGCGACGGCCGGGACGCCTTCGTCCTGTGACCCGCTGACGGGCCGTCGCCGGTACGGCGGTGCCCCTGTCGCCGGTGGGCCCGGTTGGGGCAGGATGACCGGGCGTGCCGCACCGGTGAGCCGTGGGAGGAGGGGCCGTGCGCGTCTGGTCCACCCCCGCCCTGCTGGTGATCTGCCTGACCGGGGCCGCCCTGCTCGGCGGCACCGGGCTCTTCCTCGGCGCGCTGTTCCTGCACGTGGCACCGGCCAACGCGGTGTCCCGGCAGTACCAGGGCGACCTGGACGCGGTGGTGTACCCCGAGTTCGAGCAGAACTGGAAGCTGTTCGCGCCCAACCCGCTCCAGCAGGACCTCACGGTGGACGCCCAGCTGCAGACCATCGGCGAGGACGGCCAGGTGCGCACCCGGGACTGGCTCGATCTGACCGCCCAGGACATCGCGGCGATCCGCGGCAACCCGGCGCCCAGCCACCTGGACCAGAACATGCTGCGCCGGGCGGTGGACTTCTACCGGTCCACCCATCCGGAGCAGGAGGGCGCGGTGGTCGGCCCGCGCGGGGCGCTGGCCCAGGAGTACCTCAAGCGGATCGCGCTGCAGCGCTTCGGCCGGACCGCGGGCGGTGAGCGGGTCCTGCAGATCCGGTTCCGGCTCGGCACGGCCACCATCGCCCCGCCGGCCTGGAGCCCGGAGCAGGTGGACACCGGCGTGCAGTACCAGGAGCTGCCCTGGTGGCCGGTGTCCGAGGACGACTACCGGGGGCTGGGGTGAGCGGCCCGATAGCGGCCGGGGAGGCGGAGCGCCGTCCGGCGGCGGGCATCGGGCGCCAGCGGGCCGGCACGGCGGCCGACCCCGCGCCGCAGCCGGCTCCGGCCGCGCCGGCCACCCGGTTCGAGCGGCTCTTCGACGCCTTCACCGCCCGGGTCCAGCTCCCCCGCCAGGCCGCCGTGGTGCGGATCGGGATCGCCCTGGCCTGGGGCGGCTACCTGCTGCGCGAGTGGCCGAACCGCCGTGAGCTGTACGGCGACCGCTCGCCCTGGTCGGCCGAGCTGGCCGGGAAGCTGCTCGGCGAGACCCACGCCTTCACCGTGCTCACCTGGTCCGACTCCCGGCTGTGGTTCGAACTGGTCTACCACCTGGGTCTGCTGGCCGCCGTGCTGCTGGCGCTCGGCTGGCGCACCCGGGCGAGCAGCCTGCTGTTCGCCGTCACCGCCGTCTCGCTGCAGAACCGCAACGTGCTGGTCGGCGACGGCGGGGACAACGTGGTGCACCTGATGGCGATCTACCTGGTGCTGGTGCGCTGCGGCCGGGCGTGGTCGCTGGACGCCCGCCGGCGCCGGCGCCGCCCGCCCCCCGGGCCGACGGCCGAGCCCCGGGCCGTGCTGGACGCGCTGGCCACCATGGTGCACAACTGCGGCATGCTGGTGATCGCGGCCCAGGTGGTGCTGATCTACTCCACGGCCGGCTGGTACAAGGTGCAGGGTTCGCGCTGGCAGGACGGCACCGCGCTGCACTACCCGCTGCACCTGGACTACTTCACCCCCTGGCCGGGGCTGTCCGGGCTGCTCGGCGCGAGCCTGCTGGTGACCTTCCTGCTCACCTACGGCACGGTGATCCTGCAGGTCGGCTTCCCGTTCACGCTGGCCAACCGGCGGCTGAAGAACGTGCTGCTGGCGCTGATGATGGCCGAGCACCTGGCGATCGCGGTCACGCTCGGCCTGCCCTTCTTCTCGCTCGCGATGATCGCGGCCGACTCCGTGTTCCTGCCGACCGGGGTGCTGCTGCGGGTGGAGCGCCGGTTCGGGCGCTGGGTGGAGCGGCGGGCGGGGCGCTGGGTGGAGCGGCGGGCGGGGCGCCCCCGACAGAAGCAGGGGCGGGAGGACGAGGACGGGCGGACCGACGGCCGGCAGGAGGGCGTGGCCGAGCGCGGGAGCGAGGAGCTGCGGCAGGCCAGCGGATAAGCTCCCGCTATGCCCTGGTTTGCCTCCCTTCGTGACACCGCGAAGGCCGGGCTGACCCTGGACCGGGCCTACTCCGACCCCCGCCGGGCGGTGCGCGGCGCCCTCGCGGTGGCCCTGGTGCTCTTCCCGACCCTCGCGCTGGCCGGCCCGGCCCTGGCCACCTCGGCCGCGATGGGCGCCTTCATCGCCGGCACCGCGACCTTCCAGCGCAGCTTCCGCCCGCGCACCTCGCTCGCGGTCGCCGCCGGCCTCGGCCTCGGACTGAGCACCTTCCTCGGCTACCTGGCGGTCGGCGTGCCCGGGGCCTTCCCGGTCCTGCTGGCGCTGTGGTCCTTCGGCGCCGGGATGGCCTGGGCGATCGGGCCGACCGGCGGAGTGGTGGCCGCGACCACCGTCTCGGTGATGCTGGTGGTCGTCCAACTGCCCGTCAGCGTGGAGACGGCGCTCGGCCACGGGGCGCTCTGCGCGCTCGGCGGCGCCGCCCAGGCGCTGGTGGTGACGCTCTGGCCGATCGACAGCTGGGGCGCCCAGCGCGGCGCGCTCGCCGACACCTACGCCGCGCTCGCCGACTACGCCCGGCGGCTGCGCCAGGACCCGACCGCGCACGTCGACCCCGAGCCGTTCTTCCTGGCCCGGCAGGCCGCCGAACTGACGCCCTGGCAGCAGCGGCACCGCCCGCCCGCGCTGCGGGGCCTGCGCGGTGTCGCGGAGAAGGTCCGCCCGGCGCTGGCGGCGCTGGCCGACCCGCGGGTCGGCGCCCCGGCCGAGGGCCCGGCCCGGGACCGGGCCCGGGAGATCCTGGCTGCCGCCGCCGAGGTGCTGGACGCGCTCGCCCGGTCGATCCGCTCCGGCGACTCCTACCGGCCGCCCCGGTCCACCCCGTCGCTGGCGCTGTTCACCCCGGACGAGAAGCCCGCCCTCTCCGGGGCCGCCCGGCGCTCCGCGCGCCGGCTGGCCGGCCTGCTCAGCCGGGCGGTGGACAGCCTGGACAAGCAGGACCAGTCCACCGTGACCGGCCCGCCCACCGGCCCGGGGCTGCACCGGCCGCCGCTGCTGCGGGTGCTGCCCTCCGCGCTGCGGACGGTGCGCCGCCAGCTGGAGCCGCACGCGGCCGTCTTCCAGCACGCGGTCAGGCTGTCCGCCGTGGTCACCGGCGCCTACGTGGTGGCCAAGGTGCTCGGGGTGCGGCACGGCTACTGGGCGCCGATGACCGCCGCGATGGTGATGCGGCCCGACTTCGCCCAGACCTACAGCCGCGGCGTGGCCCGGCTGGCCGGTACGGTGGCCGGCGTGGCGCTGGCCACCGCGGTGGTCCGGGTGTTCGACCCGGGCCAGTGGGTGTCGGCCGCGCTGGCCGTGGTGTTCATCGCCGGGGCCTACCTGAGCCTGCGCACCGGATACGCGCTGGCGACCACCTGCATCTCCGGGTACGTGGTGTTCCTGCTCGGCCTGGAGGACGTCGACCCGACCCAGACCGCGCTGGACCGGGTCGCCATGACGCTGCTCGGCGGCGCCGTCGCGCTCGGCGCGTACGCCCTCTTCCCCACCTGGCACACGGCCCGGCTGCCCGAACGGCTGGCCGAGTGGCTGGCCGCCGTGGGCCGGTACGCGGCAGCGGTGGTGACGGCGCTCGGCGACCCGGACGAGCGGCACACCCGGGCCGTCGCCCAGACCCTGCTGGACCTGCGCGAGACCCGCTCCGAGATGCTCCAGGCCCAGCAGCGGGCCGACGCCGAGCCGCACCGCGACCCCGACCGGCTGACCGAGCTCCCGCGCAAGCAGCTCGACCGGGCCCGGGCCGCCGTCGGGCTGCTCGGCCGCAGCGCGATGCTGATGGAGGCGCACCTCCCGGCGGCGGGCAGTCCGACCCTGCCGGGCGCCGCGGAGTTCGCCGAGGAGCTGCGGGACGCCACCGCGATCGCCGCGGCCGCCGTGCTGCTCGGCCAGCCGGCCGACTTCTCCGGCCTGCGGGCCGCGCACGAGGACTGGGACGCCCGGCTGGCCGCGCTGCCGCCGGAGTCCGGCGCGGAGGACCGGGGCGCGGTCGCCCGGGCCGGCGCCCGGCTGCTGATGCAGGCGATCGCCGAGCTGGAGAAGGCCGTCCGACCGCGCCGCCGGACCGAGCCGGCCGGGCCCGTACCCTCGAAGGCGTGAGAGAGACGGGTGTGCCCCTGACGGGCGAGCAGTACGACGAGGCCTTCGCACCGGACGACCGGGAGATCGGCGTCGGCCCGCACCCGCGGCCCTGGCCCGACGGGGTGCGCTACGACCCCGCGCTGCTGGCCGACGGCGACCGCCGCAACGTGGTCGACCGCTACCGGTACTGGACCCACGAGGCGATCGTCGCCGACCTGGACACCCGGCGGCACGGCTTCCACGTGGCGGTGGAGAACTGGCAGCACGACTTCAACATCGGCTCGGTGGTGCGCACCGCCAACGCCTTCCTCGCCGAGCAGGTCCACATCGTCGGCCGGCGGCGCTGGAACCGGCGCGGCGCCATGGTCACCGACCGGTACCAGCACCTGCGCCACCACGAGGACGTGGCCTCGCTGGCCGCCTTCGCGGCCGAGCGCGGGCTGCCGCTGATCGGCATCGACAACCTGCCGGGCGCCGTGCCCATCGAGACCTTCGAGCTGCCCGAGCGCTGCGTGCTGCTGTTCGGCCAGGAGGGCCCCGGGCTGACCGAGGCCGCCTGGGAGCACGCCAGCGCGGTCTGCTCGATCGCCCAGTACGGCTCGACCCGCTCGATCAACGCGGGCGCCGCCGCCGCGATCGCGATGCACTCCTGGGTCCGGGTGCACGGCTGATCGCCCGGCGGCGCCCGCCCGGCGGCCGGCTCAGCCGAACAGGAGCCGCCAGGTGTCCTGGCCCGGGTAGCCGTCGGCCTCGGTGCCGCGCCAGCCCTGGGCCAGCTGGAAGGCCTGGGTGCCGAGCCGGTCCGCCTCACCCCAGTCGGGGCTCGGCCCGACCGTGTAGTAGTGGCCGAAGCCCTTGCGGACCAGCTGCTCGCCGAGCTGCTGGACGTACCCGTTGACCTGGCCGGGGCCGAAGGCGGCCGGGCCGGGGAAGGGCGGGACGGCCGGCGTGGGCGGCGTGGCCGGGGGCGGCGCCGGGGCGGTGGCCGGCGGGATGTCCTGGCCGGTGCCGTGGACCAGGCGGTCCCAGGTGTCCTGGCCCGGGTAGCCGTCGGCCTCGGTGCCGCGCCAGCCCTGGGCCAGCTGGAAGGCCTCGGTGGCCCTGCGGTCGGCCTCGCCCCAGGCGGGGCCCGGGCCCACCTGGTAGAACCGGCCGCCGCCGCGGCGGACCAGCAGCTCGCCGAGCCGCTGCACCCGGGCGTTGGACTTCCCCGGGCCGAAGGCACCGCTGCCGGGGAAGGCGTCCGGGTCCGCGGGTGCGGGTGCGGGCGCCGGGGTCGGTGCCGGGGCCGGGGCCGGGGTGTTGAGCCCGCGGTAGCGGTAGGGCAGGTAGGACCCGGAGTTGTTCCAGTACGCGTACGGGGTCGCCCGGGTGAGGGTGGCCGGCCGGGTCTGCTCGTACGCGGTGTAGCGGGTGTGGGTGGCGTCCGTCCAGCCGCCGAAGAGCACGGCGTGCGAGCCGCCGCCCGGGTCCGCGGGGTTGTTGTGGAGCAGCACGTCGCCGGGCTGGAGTTCGGCGGGGGCGATCCGGTCGGCGAAGTCGGGCAGGGTCCAGGTGGTCTGACTGCTGCCCAGGCCCCAGGCCATCGAGACGAAGCCCGAGCAGTCCTGCCGGTAGCCGTCGCTCCAGTAGCTGGTCATGCTGTACGGCACGTGCCGCGCGAGCCAGCGCTCGGCGCGCGCCATGACCTCCGCGCGGGTGGTGGCCGGGGTCGCGGCCCGCAGCCGGGTGCCGAGCGACTGCGCGCCGTAGAGCCCGCTCACCTCGCCCTGCGGGGCGTCGGGTATCTGCCCGGAGCTGTCGCCGGGGGCCCGGGCGGTGGCGGTGCCCGCGCCGGCGGCCCCGCCGAGCACGGTGGTGACGGTGGCGAGCAGGACGGCGGCGCGGCGGGCGCCCCGGGCCGCCCGGTGGCCGCCGTCCTCGGTCCGGGCGGCGTGCAGCCGGGCCCGGCGCCGGGCCCCGCACCCCGGGCAGGCGCAGCCGTCGTCCGGCGGGGTCTCGGTGAACTCCATCAGCACGGTGATCCCTGTCCTTCCGTCGTGGGAGTGCTCATGCATTCCACGACGGGCTGAGGGAATATCAGCTGAAGATATAACAAAACGGACGTGGGGTGGCCGCCGGTTCAGTGCTCGGCGGTCTCGATCCAGGTCAGCGCGGTGGCATGGGGGAGCTGGACGGTACCCAGCACCCGGTAGTCGACCAACGGGGCGGCCGGGTCGCTCCAGTCCACCCGGGCGGTGCCGGTCAGCAGCAGCGCGCCGCCGCCCTCCCAGTCCGGCAGCAGCAGCCCGGCGGCGGGGTTGAGCTCCAGGTTGCCCAGGGTCATGAACATGGTGTTGCCGGGGTACTCGGGCCAGCTCAGCCGGTCCGGGCCGAGCACGGACAGGAAGCCGGGCGGCCCGCCGCGGTGCGAGGCGTCCACCGTGCCGGCGGGGTCGGCGGTGGCGATGAAGAAGGTGTCGGCGGTGGCCGCGGCCAGCTGCTGGGGGAGCGTCAAGGCGGTGCCCGCGGTGACCGCGCCGGCGGCGGTGGGGGCGGGGGCGTCCAGCGGGCTGCGCCGGTGGATGTGCTTGGGGCAGTTGGCGTACACCTGCTCGGCGGCGACCAGCAGGCCGCCCCGGCCGTCGGGGGCGGCCCGGCCGTTGACCCGCATCCGGCGGCGGCCGGCCGGATCGAGCGCGATGGTGCCGACCTCGGCGGGCCGCTCCAGCGCCTCGGCGAGCGGGTCGCCGGGCCCGGGGCGGGCGGCCACCGCGAGGGTGCGCTCGTCGGCCGCCCGCAGGAAGCCGGCCGGGCCGCCGAGCAGGGTGGCCCAGAGCCGGCCCGAGCGGTCGGCCGCGCCCAGCACCAGGGTGCGGCGCTCGGCCAGGAAGCGGGCGGCCACCGGTGGGATCACCGCGCCGATCGAGCGCCCGACGTGGTCGGCCCGCTCCAGCATCCCGGTGCGGCGCTGCACCGCCCGCTCCCCGAGGTGGTAGTGCCCGGGCGCCGGCATCAGAAGAACCCGCAGGTGGGAGCCTCGCCGCTGGGCGCCTCGGCGCCGGTGTCGGCGACCCCGGTGAGGGTGAAGACCTCCAGCCGGATGCCGTCCGGATCGGCGAAGAAGACACCGCCGGACGGCGCGCCCTCGGAGTGCGGCACCACGCCCTCGTGGGCGAACTCGGCGCCCAGCTCGCGCAGCGTGCGCTCGGCGTCCCGGACCTCCGCCAGCGAGTCGACCTGGAAGGAGAGGTGGTGCAGCCCGGGCCGCCCGGCGTCGAACGGGCCGGTGGACTGCTGCCAGAGGGTCAGCACCAGCCGGCCGTCACGGCCGAGCAGGGCGTACCGGCGCTCCGGGTCGGTGCCCTCGGCGGCCACCTCCAGGCCGAGCAGGCGGCGGTAGAACGCCGAGGAGCGGTCGAGGTCCGTGACGTTGAGGCCGATGTGGCCGGTCTGCAGGGTGGGGAGGACGGGTGCGGCGGTGGTACCGGACATGCGGACACACTCCCAGGGCGGGTCGGCTGGACCGTGCTAACCATTACTGACGACAGTAGGGGTTAGTGCGCCGGGCGTCAAACCATTCCGGAGTTGTGTACCGGTTAGAATCTCACTCCCACTGCCAGCGGATCCCGACCTGGCCGGGCTGCTGGTCCGGGGAGAGCACATGCGCACTGGCCGAGGCGCCGATCCAGAGCTGCTGGTGGTGGCGGTCCACCTCGGCGCCCGGGTCGCGGTCGAAGCGCTCGCAGTGGGCGGGCACGGACGCCGGGTCGAAGTGCACCTGGAGCACGTACTCGCGCACCGGTGCGGCGAAGAACCGCCCGTAGTCGGTGGTCGGCCCGGTGCCCGGGATCTCCACCTCGTACTCGAAGACGGTGGAGTCGCCGAGGCCCAGCGGACGGTCCAGCAGCAGCTCGGCGACCAGCAGGCCGTTCTCCGGCCGGCGGCGGACCCGGCCGAGCCGGGCGTGCCGCACCGAGGTGATCTCCGGGCAGCCGACCGCGCCCTCGTCCGCCTTGTGCACCACCACCAGGCGGGCCACGTCGGCCACCGTGGCCCGGACGACCTGGCGCATCCGCAGCAGGTGGCCGCGCCGGCCGGCGTCGACGAAGTACGAGTCGTGGATGGACAGCCGCTCCAGCTGCCCGGTGGGCGGGGCGTCCAGCTCCACGAAGACCTCGCTGATCTCCTGCTCGCCCGGCCAGACGTCCTCCACCCGCAGCGCGTCGGGGCAGGCGGGGGTGACCCAGCGTCCGCGCGGCCGCGGCGGGCCGAGCTGCGCCGTGAGGGCGTCCGTGGGCAGGCCGAGCAGCTGCTCCAGCAGCAGGACGGCGCGCAGCGAGGTGGCCCGCTCGGGCTGGCTGCGCCCGCGCCGCCAGTAACTCAGCGTGGTGACGCTGACCCTGACACCCTGTTTGGCCAGCGCCGATCTGATCCGGTCGAGGCTGAGCCCACTGGCCTCGATCGCGACGTTCAGGGTCTCGGCGAATCCGCTCGCCGCCGCGGGCGGCGGCGTGGTCGGGGCGGCCTGGCCCGGACCGGCGGGCGCCGGGCCCGGGGGGTTCACCGCCCCGCTGTCCCGTCGGCCTACCAATCGGAGGCGACCCGTCTGCTGCGGTTGCTGCGATCCCATCCCGACACCTTCCCCACCAGGTGAGTTCGGCGGGTCCAGCCCGGCGCGCACCTGCGCCGGGAGTTGTGCCACCGAGCTGTGGGAACCCTACGCACGGCCCGAGGTTACGTCATCAACTTGGACATATGACAGTGGTCACGACAAGGAATCGGAAAAACAAGCGATCTTGAAACATTGCGGAAACAACAGCACCCGCCCGCGACCGCCAGGTCGGGGCAGGTGCTGAGGTCTAAACCACATCGACCTGCTGAGCGAAAGTCAGGAAATGCTCAGCGCGGCGTCGTCGACCACAAAGCTGGTCTTCAGCGAGGAGTCCTCGACGCCGGTGAACTTCAGCGTCACGGTCTGCCCGGCGAAGGCCGACAGGTCGAAGGTCTTCTGCACGTACCCGGTGGCCGCGTTGGCGTTGGAGTAGGTCGCCAGCGTGGTCGAACCGGCCTGCACGGTCAGCTTGTCGTAGGCGGTCGAACCGGTCTCGGCGGTGTCGATGTGCAGCCAGAAGCTGAAGCTGGCCTTGCAGCCGGCCGGGATCGACACGGTCTGCGACAGGGTGTCGGTGTGGGCGGAGCCGTAGCCGTCCATCCAGGCCTTCCAGGAGCCCGCGTGGGCGGCCTCGCCGGAGGCGTTGTCGACCACGCCGCTGGAGGCGGTCCACGGCGCGGCGGAGCCGGTCTCGAAGCCACCGTTGCCGATCAGCTGGCCGGCCGTGCAGCCGCCGGTGGGCGGGGTGGTGGTGCCGCCGCCGAGCAGCGCGGTGGTCAGCTGGTCGGCGACCGGCGTGCCCCAGCCGGTGACCTGGTCGTAGCCGGCCTTGGTCGAGAAGTCCTGGTTCTTGCCGCTGGTGACGTCGTGGAAGACCGAGCCGTAGCTGCTGCTGTTGGCCAGCGCGTAGAGCTTCGGGTTGGCCTCGCCGAGCACCGCCGCACCGGCGGCCTTGGCCTTCTGGTTGTACAGCGCGGCGTAGCCGGACCACAGCGGGGCGGCCGCCGAGGTGCCGCCGTAGACCTGCCAGCCACCGGCCGTGTAGATGGCGAAGCCGCTGGCCGGGTCGGCGTTGGAGGAGACGTCCGGGACGGTGCGCATGGTGCCGCTCACCCCGGTGCCGGTCTGCCAGGCCGGCTTGGCGAACTGGGTGGAGACGCCGCCGCCCGCGGTGGACCATGCGCTCTCCGAGGAGTAGGCGTTGCCGCTCACCTTGAGGTTGGTGCCGCCGACACCGGTGTTGTACGGGCTGGAGGCCGGGAAGTCGACCGCCTTGACCGAGGAGCCGCTGTCCGAGCGGGTGCAGTCGCGGGAACCGTCGTCACCGGAGGCGGAGAAGATCGATATGCCCTGGGCGGCGGCCTGCTTGAAGGAGTTGTTCACCGCGTTCATCGAGGCGGGGGTGGTGTCCGGCTCGCAGGAGCCCCAGGAGATGGAGATGACCGAGGCCCGGTTGTCCGCCACGATCTTGGCGGCCATGTCGATCTCGCCCTGGTCGCTGTTGGGGGCCTCGTAGACCAGCTGGGTCGCCTTGGGCGCGGCGCCCCGGACGATCTCGCTGTCCAGCTCGACCTCGCCCTGGCCCTCGCCGGGCTTGCTGTCGTAGGTGGCGCCGTCCACCGAGACGGTGCTGACCGCCGGGCCGGTCAGGCCGTACTGCGAGTCGTAGGTGGTCAGATTGGTGGACTTGTAGCCGTCGAACTCCCAGAGCGCGACGTTCACCCCGGTGCCGTCGGCGCCGACCTTGCCGAGGTTGTAGGCACCGTCGTACTGCGCCGGGCCGAAGCCGCTGGGGGCGGCCTTCGGGGTGGCGCCGTTCGGCTTGGCCAGCTGGGCCTTGCGCACGGTGTGGTTGTTCAGGCCGAGGACGCCGTCGACCACGCCGGCCAGCGCGGTCGGCACCGAGGCGGCGGTGTCGTTGGCGAAGAAGGACCGGTTGCCCTGGGCCGGGTCGGTGTACGAGCTCTCGTGGGTGCCGAAGGCCTTCGCCAGCTGCTCGGCGGTGCCCTGGGCGTTCACCACCTGGCGGTTGGCGCTGACCGAGGAGACGCTCAGGCCCTGGGAGGCCAGGAAGGCGCGGACCTGGTCCACGTCGGCCTGGGTCGGGCCGAAGGCGGCGGTGAACTGCTCCGGCGTGAGGTACCGGCCGTAGTCCTTGCTGCCCGGGGTGGACACGGCGGTCAGGAAGCGGTCCAGGTCGGCGGTGTTGCGCAGCTTGAGGCTGACGGACACCGAGAGCTGCTGGGCGGCGGGGACGTCACCCTGCTTCTGCGAGCGCGCCACGGCGGGGGTGACGGTGGCGGGCAGCGAGACGCGGGCGGCGGCGTTGGGGACCGGCGCGGCCTGGGCGGTGGAGACGCCCAGGGAGATGGCGGTGAGCGGCAGGACGGCGATAGCCGCGGAAAGGGCGAGCGAGCGGGGTCGCACGGGCTCCTCCGGAAAGTGTGGGGCGTTCCGGGTTCGAAAACGCTGGCCAGACTTTCGCAGAGAATTCAGGGGTATAGGCCCATGGCCGGGCAATTGCTTACTAAAAAACAGTCAAGTGTGGAAGTCGAATTCATCAACAGAATTCTGCGCCAGGAATACAGTGAATATGGTTCGGGTGGAACAGAGTTACACTCGGCGGCATGGCTGACCCCCGTGACCCGCGCCCGCTGACCGGCGAACCGCTCTCGCTCGATCTGCTCAACACGCGCTGGGCCGGCACCCCTGTCAACGACCTGCTCGCCGACCTCGACGGCTACCGGACCTGGCTCTCCTCGGTCGGCCTGGCGGAGCGCTGTCCGGCCGACCCGGCGGGCCTGGAGGCCGTGCGGGAGGCCCGGGAGGCGCTGGCCGCGCTGGTCGGGGCGGCCGAGCGGGAGCAGCCCGCCCCGCTGGACGGGCTGAACCGGGTGCTCGCCCACGGGCGGCTGCGCCACCGGCTCGGCGAGCGCGGCCCGCAGCGGTCGGTCGAGGTCGACGACCCGCACCGGCTGGCCGCCTGGCTCGCCGCCGACAATTATCTCGACCTGCTCGACCAGGGGGCGCACCGCATCAAGGCGTGTGCCCACCCCAACTGCATTCTTCACTTCTTCGACACATCCCAGAACGGCCGCCGCCGGTGGTGCTCGATGGCGCTCTGCGGAAATCGGGCAAAAGCCGCCCGGCACTACGAGAAGGCCACCCGCTGAGCGGGCTCACTCCTCGGGCAGGCCCAGCCACTCGGTCAGGGCCGTCCGCAGCTCGCCGAGGGTGGGGTCGACGGCCGCCCAGGCCGCGTAGCCGTCCGGCCGCACCAGCAGCACGGTGTCGCGCAGCTTGCCGTGCGGGTCGGCCGGGGCGGCCGTGACCACCCGGCCGGCCCAGGGCTCGGCCACCGACAGCTCGTCGTTGCTGATCAGCACCGCCCGCCCGGCGCGCAGCGCCTCGTACAGCCGGGCCGGGCCGCCCGGCTGGTCCACCGCCAGGCGCAGGTCCGGCAGCCGGCGCCCGGCCAGCGGGTGCGCCTGGGGCGGCGCGGGGTAGCGGACCGCGAGTCCGGAGACCTGCCGGGCGCCGATCCGGGCGGCCGGGCCCAGCCGGTCGGCCGCCGAGGTCAGCGCGGTGCGCAGGGCCCGGGCCGGGGCGGAGTGCGCCAGGGCCACCCGGATCAGCGCTCCGGAGCTGCGCAGCACGGCCCGGCCCACCGGGTGCCGTTCGGTCTGGTAGGTGTCCAACATGGCGTCAGGGGCCCAGCCCTGGAGGGCCGCGACCAGCTTCCAGCTCAGGTTGGCGGCGTCCTGCAGGCCGGTGTTCATGCCCTGGCCGCCGGCCGGCGAGTGGCAGTGCGCGGCGTCCCCGGCCAGGAACACCCGGCCGGAGCGGTAGTTGGGGACCTGGCGCTCGTCGCTGTGGAAGCGCGACATCCAGCGCGGGTCGTGCAGGCCGAAGTCCTGGCCGAGCACGGTGCGGGTGAGCTCGGCCAGCTCGGGCAGGGCGACCGGCGCGCTGTCCGGCAGCTGCCGGTGCCGGTCCCAGGCGATCACCCGGTACCAGCCGTCGCCGAACGGGGCCAGGAAGGCGAAGCCGGCCTCGGTGGCACCGACCGTGAGCACGTCGGCCGGCTCGCGCTCCAGCCTGACGTCGGCCAGCAGCACCGAGTTGACCACCGACTCGCCGGGGAACGGGATGCCCAGCAGGTCGCGGACCCCGCTGCGGACGCCGTCGGCGCCCACCGCGTACCGGGCCCGGTGCTCGCTCTGCCCGTCGGCGCCGGTGCAGGTCAGCGTGACCCCCTGGCCGTCCTGCCGCAGGCCCACCACCTCGGTGCCGCGCAGGATGGTCGCCCCGGCCTTCGCCGCCCGCTTCTGGAGCAGCCGCTCGGTGGTGGACTGCGGGGTGATCAGCACGAACGGGAAGCGGGTCGGCAGTTGGCCGAGCTCCACCCGCAGCCGCCCGAACAGCCGGAGCGAGCCGAGCGCGGTGCCTGCGGCGACCAGGTCGTCGGCCAGCCCCCTGGCGTCGAGCTGCTCCAGGGTGCGGGCGTGCACCGCGAAGGCGCGGGTCAGGTTGGACTCCGTGGCGCGCTTCTCCAGCACCGTCACCCGCAGTCCGGCGCTCGCCAGGTCACCGGCCAGCAGGAGCCCGGTGGGGCCGGCGCCCACGACCAGCACGTCGGCGGTGAGCTGCTTGTCTGACATCGGCCATCTCCCCTTGATCGGCAGGACAACTCGGTACGCGGGACGGAGCCGGGGCGGTTTTCAGCGTGCTCTCAGCCTCCCATCATCGCGGCCCCATCAGGGGCTGTGAATGTCCTTCCCATGACTCAGCCCATGACGCACGGCGCGGCCCTCGCCGATCCGGCGACCGCCGACCGGCACCGGCCGCACGTCGGCACCGTCGAGGTGGTCGTCCCGGTCTACAACGAGGAGCACACCGTCGAGCAGTGCGTACGCCGCCTGCACGCCTACCTCGCCGAGACCTTCCCCTACCCCTACCGGATCACCGTGGCGGACAACGCCAGCACCGACGGCACCTGGGCGGTGGCCGCCGCGCTGGCCGCGGAGATCCCCCAGGTGAACGCCGTCCACCTGGATCTCAAGGGCCGCGGCCGGGCGCTGCGCGAGGTCTGGGGCCGCAGCGAGGCGGACGTGGTGGCGTACATGGACGTCGACCTGTCCACCGGCCTGGAGGCCTTCCTGCCGCTGGTGGCCCCGCTGCTGTCCGGCCACAGCGACCTGGCCATCGGCAGCCGGCTGCACCGCGGGTCGGCGGTGGTCCGCGGGCCCAAGCGGGAGTTCATCTCGCGGACCTACAACCTGCTGCTGCGGGCCACCATGGCGGCCAAGTTCTCCGACGCCCAGTGCGGGTTCAAGGCCGGGCGGACGGCGGTGGTCAAGCGGCTGCTGGACGAGGTGGAGGACAACGCCTGGTTCTTCGACACCGAACTGCTGCTGCTGGCCGAGCGCTCCGGGCTGCGGATCCACGAAGTCCCGGTGGACTGGGTGGACGACCCGGACAGCCGGGTGGACCTGGTCCGCACCGCGCTGGACGACCTGCGCGGGATGGCCCGGGTGGCGCGCGGCGCGCTGGCCGGGCGGGGCCGGGTGGAGCTGCTTGAGCGCGGCCGCCGGGAGCAGCTGCCGCCGGGCCTGGGCTGGCAGTTGGCGAGCTTCGCGGTGGTCGGCACGCTCTGCACGCTGGCGTACGTGCTGCTCTTCCTGGGGCTGCGTCAGCTGCTGCCGGCGCTGCCCGCCAACGCGCTGGCGCTCGGCGCCACCGCGGTGGCCAACACGGCGGCCAACCGCCGGTTCACCTTCGGCGTGACCGGTCGCCGGGACGCGCTGAAACACCAGCTGGAGGGTGGTGCGGCGTTCCTGCTGGGCCTGCTGCTGAGCAGCGGGGCGATCGGCCTGCTGCACCTGCTGCGGCCCGGTGCGGCGCACGCGGCGGAGCTGGCGGCGCTGGTGGTGGCCAACGCGCTGGCCACCCTGGCGCGCTTCCTGCTGCTGCGGATCTGGGTGTTCAACCCCGGGCGCGGGGCCCGGGGTTGAACACCAGGTCGGCTCAGGCCGGGCGGCGGACCTCCACGGTGCGGAACCGGTTGGCGACGAACGCGCCGTCGCAGTAGGCCGAGTTGGCCGCCGGGTTGGCGCCGGTGCCGTGCAGGTCGGAGAAGGCGGCGGTCTGGTTGACGTAGACCCCGCCGGTGAGGTTGAGCGAGAGCGAGACCCCGCCGTCCAGACAGGCCTGCACCAGCGCTGCCTCGACCTGGTCCGAGACGGTGTACGCCCCAGCGGTCATCGCGCCCTGCTCCTGGGCGCTGCGGCGCAGCAGCTCCACGGCCGCCTCGGTGGAGTCCACCGCGACCGCGAACGAGACCGGGCCGAAGCACTCGCTCATGAAGGCCGTCCGGTCGTCCGGCTTGTCGGCGTCCACCTTGATCATGGCGGGCGTGCGGATGGTCGCCCCGGGGAACTCGGCGGACTCCACCACCCTCGGGCTCAGGGCGAGTTCGCCGTACTCGCCGCCGGCGGCCGCGACCGTGCGCTGCAGCACGCCGGGGTTGACCACGGCGCCGAGGACGGCGGCGGCCCGGGCGTCGTCGCCGAGCAGGCCCTCGATCGCGGCCGCCAGGTCGGCGACCAGCTCGTCGTAGGACTTGCTGCCCTCGTCGGTGCGGATGCCGCCGCGCGGGATCAGCAGGTTCTGCGGGGTGGTGCACATCTGGCCGCTGTAGAGCGAGAGGGCGAAGGCCAGGTTGGACAGCATGCCGCGGTAGTTGTCGGTGGAGTCGATCACCACCGTGTTGAGGCCGGCCTTCTCGGTGTACACCTGGGCCTGGCGGGCGTTCTCCTCCAGCCAGTCGCCGAAGGCGGTCGAACCGGTGTAGTCGATCATCTTGATCTCGGGCCGGACGGCCAGCACCTTGGCGACCGTGCCGCCGTCGTGCTCCGCGGCCAGGCACACCAGGTTGCGGTCGAAGCCGGCCTCGGCCAGCACGTCGCGGGCGATCTCGACGGTGAGCGCCAGCGGGAGGACCGCCCGCGGGTGCGGCTTGACCAGCACCGGGTTGCCGGTGGCCAGCGAGGCGAACAGGCCCGGGTAGCCGTTCCAGGTCGGGAAGGTGTTGCAGCCGATCAGCAGCGCCAGGCCGCGCGGCACCACGGTGAACTCCTTGACCATGGTGAGCGGGTCGCGCTTGCCCTGCGGCTTGGTCCAGCCGGCGCTGGCCGGCAGCCGGGTCTGCTCGGCGTACGCGTAGGCGACGGCCTCCAGGCCGCGGTCCTGGGCGTGCGGGCCGCCGGCCTGGAAGGCCATCCCGTAGGCCTGGCCGGTGGTGTGCATCACCGCGTGCGCGAACTCGTGCGAGCGGGCGTTGATCCGGGCCAGGATCTCCAGGCAGACCGCCGCCCGGGCTGCCGGGGTGGCCGCCGCCCAGCCGGGGCGGGCCGCCTCCAGCGCGGCGATCAGCGCGTCCGGCTCGCCGTGCGGGTAGCTGACGCCGAGCTCGATCCCGTACGGCGAGGCCTCGCCGCTCACCGGCTCCCCGGAGGTGGGCTGGCCGTCGATCGTGAACAGCCGGCCGAGGCGGGCCTCGAACGCCGCCTTGCCGTCCGCCGGGCCGCTCTCGCCGTATGCCTTCGGGAACTCCGGGTAGGGGGACCAGTAGTCACGGCTCTTGATCGCGTCGAGTGCGCGGTCGAGGGTGTCCTGGTGGCGTTCGATCAGTTCGGCGACCGAGGGGGTCGGGGTCGCAGCAGCCATGGTGCGCTCCTCACAGGGGCAGGCGGGACACACCTCAGAGTAACCGAACGATCGGTCGGTGCAAGCCCCTGTGGCCGGTTCGTCGCCCCGGCGCGGGCGCACCGACGGCGGGCCGGCGGGCCGACGGGCCGACGGGCCGGCCGGGCTACGGGATGCCGAGTTCGAACAGCACGTAGCCGGCGTACCACCCCGAGGCGACCGCGGCGGTGCCCAGCACCACCGCGAGCGAGGGCCGCGACAGCCGGCGCAGCGCCACCGCGATCGGGACGAACAGCGGGAAGGCGGGCAGCAGGTAGCGCGAGGTGTTGCCGAAGATCTGCTGGCTGCCGAGCACCAGCACGACGGTCACCACCGTGTAGACCACCAGGAAGGCCGGCGGGCGCAGCCGGATCAGCAGCGTCAGCAGGATCGGCAGCGTGATCACCAGCAGGATCCCGATCAGGTCCTCGGTGGGGTAGGCGAACAGGTAGCCGTTGTGGCCGAGCAGCACCCCCTCGAAGACGTCCCGGGTGTGCGCGCCGGCGTCGAAGAAGTGCAGCCAGGCCCCGCGCTGGAGCTTGAAGTAGCCGCTCAGGTCGCCCATCTGCCAGCCGACCCAGGCGATGTAGCCGAACAGACCGACCGGGGCGACGGCCGCGGCGGCGAGCGGGCCGAGCACGCCGTCCCGGCGCCGGTACAGCGCGATCAGCGCGGCCACGCCGACGGCGGCCACCAGCGCGGCGGCGGTCGGCCGGTTGAGGCCGGCGATGAAGGTGGTGGCCCCGGCGGCCGCCCAGCTGCGGTCCAGCACGAACCAGCAGGCCCAGACCGCCAGCGCGACGAAGAGCGAGTCGGAGTAGACCGCCCACTCCGCCCCGGAGCCCGGGAAGACGCCCCAGACGGCCGCCGCGATCACCCCGGCCCGGCGGTCGGTCAGCCGGGCGGTGAGGGCGTAGATCCCGGCCGCGGCGGCGAACGAGGCCAGCACCGAGACCAGCATGCCGGCGCCGTACGAGCCGAGCCCGGTGCCGGCCGAGACGATCCGGATCAGGCCCGGGTACAGCGGGAAGAAGGCCGAGGAGTCCTGCTGGTAGGACCAGATCTGGCCGACCAGCGGCGTCAGGTGCGGGTGGTAGCCGTTCTGTGCGACCTGCTGGTACCACCAGCCGTCCCAGCCGCCGAGCACGTCCCAGGGGTGGGTGCCGCCGCCGAACCGGTGGTCCTTGGTGAGGTACTCGCCGGACCACTCCAGCAGCCACATGAACACGGCGAAGCCGATCAGCTTCACGGCGCCGTAGAGCCCGAGCGCCGGCCCGTACTCCCGGGCCGCCCGGGCACCCCTCGCCCGTAGCGCCGCGGCCCGGCCGGGCGCCGGCCCGGTCGAGGCGCCGGCCTGCGGACGGGCCTCGACGTCCGCGTCGGTAATCACGCCCATGGGGATGTGGTCCTGACTTCCGCTGGTGGTCACGCTGAGATGATCCCCCAAGTCTGCCGTGCGCCCGTACGGGGGAACAGTGGTCCGTACCAATCAGGCCTCCCGGGCTCGCGCGGCCGCGGGTAAACTCCGACCACTGACGAGCCGAGGGCCTGAGCCGGGGAGTGTCCGATGAGTTCAGCGCCGCCCGCCGGGATCGCACTCTCCGTGGTCGTGCCGATGTTCAACGAGGAGGAGGCGCTGCCCGCGCTGGTCGGGCGGCTGCGCCCGGTCCTCGACGCCATCGGCGAGCGGTACGAGGTGGTCGCCGTCGACGACGGCAGCTCGGACAAGACCCCGGCGCTGCTCCAGGACCTGCGGGCCGGCTGGCCCGAGCTGCGGGTGGTGCGGCTGCGGCGGAACTCCGGCCACCAGGCGGCGCTCACCGCGGGCCTGCACCGGTCCGTGGGCGGCTACGTGGCCAGCATCGACGCCGACCTCCAGGACCCGCCGGAGAAGATCGCCGAGATGCTGGAGCTGGCCCGCGCGCGCGAGCTGGACGTGGTCTACGGCGTCCGCGACGACCGGAGCACCGACAGCGGGTTCAAGCGCCGCACCGCCGGCGCCTACTACTGGCTGATGCGCCGGCTGGCGGGCAAGCAGGTGCCCGCCCAGGCCGGCGACTTCCGGCTGCTCAGCCGGGAGGCCGTGGAGGCGCTGAAGTCGCTGCCGGACCAGCAGCAGGTCTACCGCCTGCTGGTGCCCTGGCTCGGCTTCCCCAGCGGCGAGGTGCGCTACCAGCGCGACGAGCGGGTGGCGGGCGAGACGAAGTACCCGGTGAGCAAGATGGTCCGGCTCGCGCTGGACAGCGTCACCGGCTTCTCCGCGGCCCCGCTGCGGATCGCGACCTGGCTGGGGGTGGTGAGCTTCTTCACCTGCCTCGCCCTGGTGGTCTTCGCGGTGGCCGCCTACCTGGCCGGGCACACCGTGCCCGGCTGGACCTCGATGTTCGTCGGCATCCTGTTCGTCGGCGGGGTGCAGCTGATCTGCGTCGGCCTGCTCGGCGAGTACATCGGGCGGATCTACACCGCCGTCCAGCGCCGGCCCACCTACTTCGTCGCCGACGACTCCGCGGACGACCCCGCCGACGACCCTGCCCGCGACGCCGCCCACCGGGCCGCCCGCGACGGTGCCCGCGACGCCGCCCGCGACGGCGCGGTCTGAAGCCCGCCCCGGCTGCTTCGCCCCGCGGGCGCCGGGGATACTCGTGGGTATGGCCGAGAACTCCACCCGCACCGCCTACACCGTCGACTCGCTGCTCGCCGTGACGGTGGAGGTCTTCAACGAGCGGGGCTACGACGGCACCTCGATGGAGGACCTGTCGCGGGCGGCCGGCATCTCCAAGTCCTCGATCTACCACCACGTCCGGGGCAAGGAGGAGCTGCTCCGGCTGGCCGTCGGGCGGGCACTGGACTCGCTGTTCGGCATCCTGGCCGAGCCCGAGGCCTCCACCGGACGGTCGGTGGACCGGCTGGAGCACGTGGTGCGCCGCACCGCGGAGGTGCTGCTGACGGAGCTGCCCTACGTGACGCTGCTGCTGCGGGTGCGCGGCAACACCGAGACCGAGCAGTGGGCGCTGGAGCGCCGGCGCGACTTCGACCACCGGGTGGCCGAGCTGCTGCGGGAGTCGGTCGCGGAGGGGTCGCTGCGCGCCGACGTCGAGCCCCGGCTGGCCACCCGGCTGCTGTTCGGCATGATCAACTCGATCGTGGAGTGGTACCGCCCGGGCAGCCGGAGCTCGGACGGGGTCGCCGACGCGGTGGTTCACCTGGCCTTCGACGGGCTGCGCGCCTGACCGACGGGCCCCGGCTTCGTCAGGGCGCCGGGTCGGGCGGTACCTGGTCGGTCTCCTCGAACACCAGCAGGGTCTGCGTGGTCAGGACCTGGGGCACCGACTGGATCCGGTTCAGCACCAGCTCGCGCAGCGCCCGGTTGTCCGCCGTGTGCACCAGCAGCAGCACGTCGAACTCGCCGCCGACCAGGGCGATGTGGGCCACCCCGGGAAGCTGGAGCAACTGCTCGCGGACCGTCCGCCAGGAGTTCTGCACGATCTTCAGGGTGATGTAGGCCGAAGCCCCCTGCCCCGCCCGCTCGTGGTCGACCCGGGCGGTGAAGCCGCGAATGATGCCGTCCTCGACCATCCTGGAGATCCGGGCGTAGGCGTTCGCCCGGGACACGTGCACCCGCTCGGCCACCGAGCGGATCGAGGCGCGACCGTCCTGCTGCAGCAGCCGCAGGATCGACCGGTCGACACGGTCGAGTCTGGACATCTGTTCAGCCGACATGGCCCCCTACCCTCCCCGATTGGACGTGCTGATCCCAGTCGACAGCTGTTCGGGCCGATTGTCCACCACCTCGTCGCGACTGTGGCCATAATGCCCAGTCGACCGAACAATCGGTAGGGAACAGTGGCCTCCGGCGGGCCCCCGTCCGCCACCCGCGCACCACGGCATCACCACTGCCCCTGCAGCACCCTCCCCCACCCTTGGAGGTGCCCGAGATGACCGTTCTCGATCACAGACACCTGACCGCCGTCCCCGGCTGGCTGCCGGGCGCCACCGGCCCCCGGAGCGACCCGGCGCCGCTGCTGCCCGACGCCGCCCCGGTCCGGGTGCTCGGCACCCCCGCCCTGGAGCAGACCGACCCCGAGCTGCTGTGCGAGCTCTACCGCCGGCTGGTGGTCGGCCGCCGCTACAACCAGCAGGCCACCACCCTCACCAAGCAGGGCCGGCTCGCCGTCTACCCGGCCTCCACCGGCCAGGAGGCCTGCCAGGTCGCCGCCGCCATGGTGCTGCGCGAGCAGGACTGGCTCTTCCCCAGCTACCGGGACACCCTCGCGGTGGTCGCCCGCGGGGTCGACCCGCTGGAGGCGCTCACCCTGCTGCGCGGCAACGCGCACACCGGCTACGACCCCAAGGCCACCCGGACCGCCCCGCTCTGCACCCCGCTGGCCACCCAGGCCCCGCACGCCGTCGGGCTGGCCCACGCCGCCCGGCTGGCGGGCGATCCGGTGGTCGCACTGGCCATGCTCGGCGACGGCGGCACCAGCGAGGGCGACTTCCACGAGGCACTGAACTTCGCCGCGGTGCTGAACGCCCCGGTGGTCTTCCTGGTGCAGAACAACGGCTACGCCATCTCGGTGCCGCTCACCCAGCAGTCCGCCGCGCCCACCCTGGCCCACAAGGCGGTCGGCTACGGCATGGCCGGCCGGCTGGTGGACGGCAACGACGCCCCCGCCGTGCACGCCGTGCTGGCCGAGGCCGTCGAGCGGGCCCGCTCCGGCGGCGGCCCGACCCTGGTGGAGGCGCTCACCTACCGGGTGGAGGCGCACACCAACGCCGACGACGCCACCCGCTACCGCGAGGACGACGAGGTCACCGCCTGGCGCGCGCACGACCCGATCCTGCTGCTGGAGCGCCACCTCGAGGCCGCCGGCCTGCTGGACGAGAAGCTGGTGCGCGACTGCGCCGAGGAGGCCGAGGCACTGGCCGCCCGGATGCGCGCCGAGTTCCACTCCGACGCCGAGCTCGACCCGATGTCGCTGTTCGCGCACGTCTACGCCGAACCCACCCCCCAGCTGCGCGAGCAGGCCGACCAGCTGACCGCCGAGCTGGCGGCCGAGGCCGAGGTGCACCACTGATGACCACCGCCACCCCCGTCCGCGGCGCCCGTACCTCGAGCATGGCCCAGGCGCTCAACGCCGCGCTCCGGGACGCCATGCAGGCCGACCCCGCCGTCCACGTGCTCGGCGAGGACGTCGGCCAGCTCGGCGGCGTCTTCCGCATCACCGACGGCCTGACCAGGGAGTTCGGCACCGACCGCTGCCTGGACACCCCGCTGGCCGAGGCGGGCATCCTGGGCACCGCCGTCGGCATGGCGATGTACGGGCTGCGCCCGGTGGTCGAGATGCAGTTCGACGCCTTCGCCTACCCGGCGCTGGAGCAGCTGTTCTCGCACGTCGCCAAGATGCGCAACCGCACGGCCGGCCGGCTGCCGCTGCCGATCACCATCCGGATCCCGTACGGCGGCGGGATCGGCGGGGTCGAGCACCACAGCGACTCCTCCGAGGCGTACTACACCCACACCCCCGGCCTGCACGTGGTCACCCCGGCCACCGTCGCCGACGCCTACGGGCTGCTGCGGGCCTCGATCGCCTCCGACGACCCGGTGGTCTTCCTGGAGCCCAAGCGGCTCTACTGGGGCAAGACCGAGTGGGACCCGGCCGAGGCCACCGAGCCGATCGGCAAGGCGGTGCTGCGCCGCACCGGCCGCTCCGCCGTGCTGATCACCTACGGGCCGTCGCTGCCGGTCTGCCTGGAGGCGGCCGAGGCCGCCCGGGCCGAGGGCTGGGACCTGGCCGTGCTGGACCTGCGCAGCCTGGTGCCGTTCGACGAGCAGACCGCCTGCGAGGTGGTCCGCTCGATCGGCCGGGCCGTCGTGGTGCACGAGGCCGGCGGCTTCGGCGGGGCCGGCGCGGAGATCGCCGCCCGGATCACCGAGAAGTGCTTCCACCACCTGGCCGCGCCGGTGCTCCGGGTGACCGGGTTCGACATCCCGTACCCGCCGCCGATGCTGGAGCACCACCACCTGCCCGGGGTGGACCGGATCCTGGACGCGGTCGCCCGGCTGCAGTGGGAGGACTGACGTGATGCCCGTGGTTCGCGAGTTCACCCTGCCCGACCTCGGTGAGGGACTCACCGGGGCCGAGGTGGTGCGCTGGATGGTCGAGGTCGGCGAGGTGATCGTCGTCGACCAGCCGGTGGTCGAGGTGGAGACCGCCAAGGCGGTCGTGGAGGTGCCCTGCCCGTACGGCGGCGTGGTCACCGCCCGGTACGGCGAGGTCGGCGAGGAGGTGCCGGTCGGTGCGCCGCTGGTCACCGTCGCGGTCTCGCCCGGAGAGGGGCCCCGGGTGTCCGGCGGCGGCGCTGACGAGCGCCCGCTGGTCGGTTACGGGGTCGCCGACGGGCCCAAGGGCGCCCGGCGGGGCCGGGTCCGCGCCGGCGCTACGGCGGTCGCCGGGCCGGTCGCCGCCCCGGTGCCGGTCGCCGTCGCGGCGGTCGTCGAACCCGCGGTCGTCGAACCCGCGGTCGCCGGGCCTTCGGTGGTCGCGGTGATCTCGCCGCTGGTGCGGCGGATGGCCCGGGAGCACGGGATCGACCTGGCCGCGCTGGCCGGCAGCGGCCCGGACGGGCTGATCATGCGCGCCGACGTGGCCCGGGCACTGGAATCCGGCGCCCCTGCGGCGCCGACCGCCGCCCCGACCGTCGCCCCGGTGGCCGCCCCGGCGGGCGAGGACCAGCTGGTCCCGCTGCGCGGGCTGCGCCGGACGGTGGCCGAGAAGCTCGGCCGCAGCCACCGGGAGATCCCCGCCGCGACCTGCTGGGTCGACGCGGACGCGACCGAACTGATGGACCTGCGGGCCCAGTTGAACCGGGCCTCCGGGCCCAAGATCAGCGTGCTGGCCCTGCTGGCCCGGATCTGCACGGTCGCGCTGGCCCGCTTCCCCGAGCTCAACTCCAGTGTGGAGCCGGACGGTTCGGCCATCCGCCGGCACGCCGCCGTGCACCTCGGCTTCGCGGCCCAGGGCGAACGCGGCCTGGTGGTACCGGTGGTGCGGGACGCGCAGGCACTGGGCACCGAGCAGCTCGGCGCCGAGCTGGCCAGGCTGACCGAGGGGGCCCGGGCCGCCTCGCTCACCCCCGCCGAGCTGACCGGGGGCACCTTCACCCTCAACAACTACGGGGTCTTCGGGGTGGACGGCTCGACCCCGATCCTCAACCACCCCGAGGCGGCGATGCTCGGGGTCGGCCGGATCACCCCCAAGCCCTGGGTCCACCAGGGCGCCCTGGCGGTGCGGCAGGTGACCCAGCTGTCCTTCACCTTCGACCACCGGGTCTGCGACGGCGGGACCGCGGGCGGGTTCCTGCGCTTCGTCGCGGACTGCGTGGAACAGCCGGGGATGCTGCTGCGACAGCTGTGAACGGAGTCCGACCGGCCACCTCGTACGCCGCCGCGGGCGGGCGAGGTGGCCATAGGTCGGGCGAGCGTAGCGTGCGGGTGGGCCGGTTGTCCGGCCTTCGCTTGACTTGTCGGATGAGCTGTTCGGGCGTGCCACTCTGCTGAAGGCGTCAGCAGAGACAAACCAGGTGTGGTTTTAGGGACGACCGGAAGCGAAACGATTCTCTTGGGCACACGTCAAGTCGCGGTGAAGGCACGCCCGCTGAAAGTCAGGGCCGGACACGGATCGATCGCGGCGGCAGCCGTGCCAGGGCTGACCCGCACTCCCCCGGATCCGGCGCACTCCCCGGATTCGGCGCACGCTCCTGATCCGGCGCCCACCCCCGAGCCCGAGCAGGCCGCCGAGCCGGAACCCGAGCCCGTGCCCGCCGCCGGGCCCGCGGCCGCCGCCGAGCCGGCCGACCCGCCGGTGGTCGCGCCCCCGCCGATGCCGACCGAGCCGCCCCGGATCCCCGCCCCCGCCGCCCCCGTCCCGTGGACCCCGGCGCCGGCCGGCCCGGTGCCCGCCGACCCGGCCCGGCCCGAGCCGTCCGCGCCGGGCCCCGCGCCGGCACCCCACTACGAGCCGCTGTTCACCGACGCCCCCGGGCTCAACTGGTCCGGCCCCGGCGACCACTGGAGCCGCGCCTGGGCGCTGGACACGCTGGCCGCCGAACCGGCCCGCCAAGGCCGCCCGGCGCTCCCGGCCGCCGAGCCGCCGGGAGCGGGCCGACCGGCCGACGAGCCGCCGACCCCCCGCGACATCGAGCTGATCCGGGCCAGCCTGGCCGTCGTCGAGCCGCTCGCGGACCGGGCCACCGCCCACTTCTACGCACTGATCTTCCTGCACCACCCGGAGGTCCGGGCTCTCTTCCCGGCCGCCATGGACGTGCAGCGCGACCGGCTGTTCCGCGCGCTGCTGCTGGCGGCCCGCAGCGCCGACGACCCGGCCGGGCTGACCGAGTACCTGAGCCGCTTGGGCGAGGGCCACCGCAAGTACGGCACCCTCACCGGCCACTACGGCCCGGTGGGCGAATGCCTGGTGGCGGCCCTGGCCACGTACTGCGGCAGCCGCTGGGACGCCGACACCGAGCTGGCCTGGCGCCGGGTCTACGGACTGGTCTCCAAGATCATGATCAACGCGGCCGAAGCCTCCGCCCGCACCGCCCCGCCCTGGTGGCAGGCGGAGGTGGTCTCGCACCAGCAGCGCACCCCGGACATCGCGGTGCTCACCCTGCGCCCCGATCAGGCCTACCCCTACCGGGCCGGGCAGTACGCCACCGTGGAGACGCCCTGGTGGCCCCGGGTCTGGCGGCACTTCTCGTTCGCCACCGCCCCCCGGCCGGACGGCCTGCTGACCTTCCACGTCAAGGCCGTCCAGGCCGGCTGGGTGAGCAACGCGCTGGTCCACCGGGCCGCCCCGGGCGACGTGCTGCGGCTCGGCCCGGCGGCCGGCCGGATGGTGCTGGACGGCGCCGGCGGTGACGACGGCGGTGACGGCGGCCTGCTCCTGCTGGGCGGCGGCACCGGGATCGCCCCGATCTGCGCGCTGGTGGAGGAACTGGAGGAGCACGGCCCCGCCGGCCGCCGGGTCCAGGTGTTCTACGGCGCCCGCCGGGCGGCGGAGCTCCACGAACTCGCGTCGCTGCGCCGGGCCGCCGACCGGCACCCCTGGCTGACCGTGCACCCGGTGCTCTCGGCCGAGCGGCCGACCGGCGGTGCGCTCGGCGGCGATCTGCCGGAGGTGGTCGCCGGCTACGGGCCCTGGCACGGGCACTCGGCGTACCTGAGCGGGCCGGCCGCGATGGTCCGGCGGGGCACGGCGGCGCTGCTGCGCACGGGCGTGCCCGCCGGGCGGATCCGGCACGACCTGGTCGGCGACCTGGCGGCCGGCTGACCGGGCCCCGCCGCCCGGCCGCGGGCCGGGCCGCGGTCAGCCCAGGTCGGCGGCGAGCAGGGCGCGGACACCCTCGATGTTGGCGGCCAGGTAGGCGCGCAGGCTGGGCGGCACCACGTTCACCGAGGTGACGCCCTCCCTGGTGAAGGGCAGCCGGACGATCTCGTACTCGCCGCGCGGCGCGTCCACCTCGGGGCCGTGCCGCCGGGCCGGGTCCATCGCGGACAGCCGGCAGACGAAGAAGTGCTGCACCTTGACCCCGTGCGGGTGGGCCAGGGTGCCGTCCTCGTGATGGGAGTGGGAGACGGTGTCGACGAACGCGGGGACCACGTCCTCCACCTTGCCGCCCAGCTCCTCGTCCACCTCGCGGTGCAGGGCGTCCACCACGGTGCGGTCGGTGGGCTCGACCCCGCCGCCGGGGGTGATCCAGTACGGCGGCCGGCCGGGGCGGGTCCGCTTGATCAGCACGATGCTGCCGGGCGCGTGCGGCCGCTCCCGGTCCAGCTCCAGCAGGATCGCCCGGGCGGTCCGTTTGACGACAGGGCGGGCCGGGCCGGTCATGGCCACCTCCGAGGGGCTGGCGTTGTGCGGGATTCTGCCGCGCCCGGGCGGGCCTGAAACTCTTCGGGCGGGACGATCAGGAGGATCGGGTTCCGCCGAACGGATGATTCGGCGGCCCCGAGTGTGTCCCGTCCGGGCCATGGGAGCGCGCCCGATGGATCTTCGATCCGCCGTCCGGGGCCCGGTGGGGCTTTGCTCCGGCGGGGAGGGCCGCGAATGGCGCCTGGTTTTCGAAGGTGAATCCGCAGTCGGATGCCGGGGAATGATTGAATGCCCGCCGCCCCTGTGCTGGAATGAGCGCCACTCGGGCAATTGGAGCAACGGACTCCGCGCGTTCCCCCGGACGGCGATGCCGGTCGACGGCCGGCCGGGCCGCGGAACGGGCCGCGGATTCGCCGTCGGCAAGGACGATGGTGTACGAACGGATCGTCGAGGAGATGAACCGCAGACTCAGCCGCACGGCCGCCGCCCCGCACGCCCGGTGCGTACGGGCCGGGCAGAACGAGAGGTACTGGCGCATGCACAGCACAGTCCAGAACCACCTGGTCATGAACCTCGTGGTCTCGAACGAGCTCTCCGTCCGGATCATGGTCGACCTGGAGTACGACGCGGCCGACCCCTACGCCGTCCGCTTCACCTTCCACCTGCCGGGGGACGATCCGGTCGCCTGGGTGTTCGCCCGTGAGCTGCTGGTGGACGGGATCAGCCGGCCGACCGGGGAGGGGGACGTCCACGTCCACCCGGTCGGGGAGGAGCTCTCCGAGGTCTGCGTCGTGCTGCACGCACCGGAGGGCGACGCCGTGCTGCGGGCCGCCACCCCGCCGCTGATCGCTTTCCTGGCCGGCACCGACCGGCTGGTGCCGATGGGCGAGGAGGCCGCGGCCGGCGACCTGGACGCCCAGCTGGCCAGCATCCTGTCGACGCCGGGGTGCGAGAACCAGGGCTGAGCGGCAGGGTTGAGCGGCAGGGCGGGTCGGCGCGGTCGCGGCGAAGCGACGGGGCCCGCCACCGGAAGGTACCGGTGGCGGGCCCCGTCGCTCGGTCGAGCGGGTGCTCGGCGGGTCAGCTGTAGTAGCCGAACACGTCGACGATGACGTCCGCGTTGCTCCACGAGCCGTTCAGGATCTCGACCACACCGCCCTGGCCGACGGGCACGGTCACCATGTTGGCGACGGTCTGGCCGGCGGTCCAGTTGAGGTTGGAGGTGGTCGGCGCGTTCTGCCCGTTCGGGTAGAGCAGCAGGTGGCCGTCGCCCTGCGGGTTGGTGACGGTCACGTTCAGCACCACGGCCTTGGCCCCGGACAGGCGGCCGCCGAAGTCCAGGTTGAGCGCGCGGACCTCACGGCCGCCGAACGAGCCCTGGAAGGTGCCGAGGCCGAGCCGGCTGTCCATCAGACGGTGCGGGGTGGCGCTGTGGAAGGACGCGCCGTCCCCGGTGCCGAGGAAGCCGAACACGTCCGCGATCACCTGGGTGGAGCCCCAGGAGCCGTTGTACAGCTTGACGCTGCCGTCGGCGCCGAGCGGGACGATCACCTGGTTGGGCACGGTCTGGCCGGCCGTCCAGTTCAGGTTGGACGTGGTCGGCGCGGCGCCGCCGGACGGGTACACCGTGAGGTGGCCGTCCGACTTGGAGTCGGTCGAGGTCACGTTCAGCACGACCGCCTTGGTGCCGGCGGGGGCACCGAGCTCGGCGGAGGTCAGGACCTGCTCGCCGTAGGCGGCCAGCGGGGCCGCGGTCCGGGTGTCCAGCACCCGGGTGGGGCCGGACGCCTGGTACTTGGCGCCGTCGGTGGCCGAGGTGTAGTAGCCCTGGACGTCGGCGATCAGGTGGATGCCGCCCCAGGCGCCGTTGTAGAAGCGGACCTTGCCGTCCTGGCCGACCGGCACGGTGACCAGGTTGGGCACGGTCCGGCCGGCCGTCCAGTTGAGGTTGGACGTGGTCGGCCGGGCGCCGCCGGACGGGTAGACGGTCAGGTGGCCGTCGGTGGTCGGCGCGGTCACGGTGACGTTGAGGACCACCGAGGTGACGCCGCTCGCCGGGATGCCGCCGTTGCCCGCGATCTGCAGGACCTGCTCGCCGTAGGCGCCCAGCGGGTGGTTGCCCTCGCGGGTGTCCAGCAGCCGCTTCGGGGTGAGCGACTGGAAGGTGCCCGCCGGGCTCTGGGGCAGCGCGGCGCACAGCTCACGGGTGAGCGTGTCCACCTTCGGGGTGCCGAGGCCGGTGGCCAGGTCGTAGCCGGCGGTGGCCGCGTACAGGCCGCTGGCGTTGCCCGCGCCCGGCACGTTGTTGGTGCCGGTGGTGACGTCGGTCAGCGAGCCGCCCTTGAGCTTGTAGAGCAGCGGGTTGAGGAAGCCGACCGGACCGCCCGAGGCGCACTGGGCGTCGGAGTTGGCGTGCGCGACGACCGCCGCCCACAGCGGCGCCGCGCCGCTGGTGCCGCCGATGGAGTTCCAGTAGGTGCCGTCGCCGTCCGCGTAGTTGGCGACCAGGTAGCCGCGGGTGGAGTCGGCGAGCGCCGACACGTCCGGGACCTGGCGGCAGGCCTGGCCGGCGGCCGCCTTGCAGGCGTCGCTGTAGCCCTGGCCGGACAGCCCGGCCTGGTAGCCGGTGGCGCTGTCCAGCGACCAGCGCTGCGAGACACCGCCGCCGCCACCGCCGCCGCCGGAGTTCCAGACCTTCTCCTGGGGAGAGGCGTTGACGGTCACGGTGGTGCCGCCGACGCCGGTGACGTACGGCTGGGAGGCCGGGTCGTCCACGGCCAGCCGGTTGTCCGCCACGCCGCCGTAGTTGCAGCCGGTCGAGCCCGAGTCACCGGAGGCGGCGACCACGGTCTGGCCCTGGGCGGCCGCCTGCTGGAAGATCAGGTTCTCGGACTGCATGTACGCCGGGTCGGCGCGCAGCTCGCACCGGCCCCAGCTGATCGAGAGCACCTGGGCGCGGTTGTCCGCGACGATCCGCCGGTAGACGGCCAGCTCGTCCTCGGTGGTCGCGCGCGCGGCGTCGGGGCCCTGGTAGACCAGCACCTCGGCGTTGGGGACCAGGCCGATGACGGTCTCGATGTCGAGCGCCGTCTCCACCCCGACCCCGTTGCTCGCGGTCGGCTGCTCGGTCGGGCCGCCGTTGACCTTCACCCGGGAGACCGGGGTGCTGGTGCCGAAGCAGCTCTGGTACGAGGCGATGGCCGCGTCGTTGTAGTCCTCCAGCTCGTACAGCGCGATGGTGCTGCCGGCGCCGCCGTTGACGAAGGACTTCTGGTACACGTTCGCCAGGCTGGTGCCGGTGAAGTAGTCCCGGGACTCCTCGGCGCCGAACGACGACAGGAAGCTGCGGACGTCCGGGCACAGCGCGGGCTGGCCGGTGTTGTGGAGCGGCGCGGCCTTGCCGGTGGCCGTCCCGTTGGGGTGGACCGCGGGCTTCTTGGCGGCCGTGTGGTCGGCGTGCGGCTTCACCAGGTTGTTCAGCCCGACCACGCCCGCCACCTGGCCGGCGATCCGGCCCGAAAGCTTGGGGGCCTCGGTGTTGGCGTACGCGGTGCTGCCGTCCGCCAGCCGGTAGCCCGAGAAGTCGGTGTCGAAGGCCTTCCTGGCCTCGCCGACGGTGGTGCTGACCGGGATGGTCAGCCCGTTCGGGTCCGGTGCGCCGGGGTGCAGGCCGGCCTCGGTGAGGGTCCGGGTGACCGCGTCCAGGGTCGCCTTGTCGGCGCCGAAGAGCTGCGCGAACTCACCGGTCTTCAGGTAGTGGCGGTACTGCGGGGAGTCGGGGTTCGACACCGCGGCCACGAAGTTCTTCAGCGCGCCCGGGTCCCGCGGGTCGAGCGTGATGCTCAGGCTGAGCGGGGTCGAGTCGGCGGGGGCCTCGGCCGGCACCGCGTCCTTCGGGGCGGCGGGCGCCTTGCCGACCCGCAGGTCCGGCCCGGGCGTCGGGCCGCTCTCGGCGAGGGCGGTGCCGGGGGTCAGCAGGCCGAGCAGCACGGCGGCGGTGGCGCCGCCGGCCAGGGCCCGGCGTACGGACCGCCCGCGGGTCGGCCGGGGGTCGGCGGCAGCTGCGCCACCGACCCGGCCAGCAGGTATGGCCATCCAGAGATCTCCTGATGAGCGTCTTCGTCGGGCTGCGGGAGCAGGCCCGTGCGTCGGTGGACCGTCCGGTCGACTGAATGCCCGTCAGTTCGCGACTTCGGGGAAAAGAAAATCGGACAAAATGCTGAAATGCTGTAATTCCCCGTGCGTTTGGCCCCCCGGGCGGATCCAGGCGGTCGGCACACCGACGACCGTTTTATATCACCATGGATCAGATGTTCGACACCGGGTATTCCGGGGCCCCACCGGCACGACGAAGCCCGCCGTCCGAGCGGGTCGGACGGCGGGCCGTCAGGTCGTGTGTACGGGCGGTTCAGTCGTTCAGGGCGAGGCTCAGACCCCAGGACACGATGCTGATGATCAGTGCACCGCCGAGCGCCGGCCAGAATCCCTCGACATGGAAACTCAGGTCGAGCTTGTCCGAGGCCCAGGAGGTCAGCCAGAGCATCAGGGCGTTGATCACGAAGGTGATCAGCCCCAGGGTCAGGACGAACAGCGGCAGGGAGAGCAGCTTCACCAGTGGCTTGATCAGGAAGTTCACCACGCCGAAGATCAGGGCCACCGCGACCACCGTGACCGTCTTGTCCCACCAGCCCTGGCCGGAGAGGATGATGCCGCCGACGATCCAGGCCGCCGCCCAGATGGCCGCCGCGTTGATGAGGGTTTTGATCGCGAAACTCTTCATGACTCGCGATGGTGGCAGGCCGCCGGGCCGCAGGGAAGCTCCGGGCGGAGCATGTTCCACCAAGGCCCGGCCCGCGCAGGAGGCACAACGACGAAGGTCTTCCGGCTGGACGAGCCGGACGCGGAGCGCTCCCGGGGCAACGGCGCGTACCTGCGCTTCCTGCGGGAGCGCAACATCTCGGCCGGGGTGCCGCACCACTTCCACCACGTCACCGAGGAGCTCCGGGTCCTGGTGGTGTGCTCGCCGCCCGAGGACTGAACCGTCCGGCCGCCGCCGGACCGTGCCGGGTAGGGTCTGCCGGTGGAAGAACCGAACACCGCGGGAGCCCGTAGCAGCGGGCTGAGAGGGCGCTGACGGCCGAAGGGCTCGAGCTGCGCCGACCGCCAGAACCTGGCCGTGGCCGCGGCGTTCCCGTGGCCCGGGTCGGGGAGGGAGACAGCACGTGGCACTGACCGACGAGCTCTGGACGGCCATCGAGCCGATCTACGCGGAGATCCTCGACCACCCCTTCATCGGCGGCCTCACCGACGGCACCCTGCCGCGCGAGGCCTTCCGGCACTTCGTGGTCCAGGACTCGCACTACCTGCGGGACTACGCCCGGGCGCTGGCGGTGTGCGCCGCCAAGGCCCCCTCGGAGGAGGACGTCCAGGCCTTCGCCGACGACGCGGTCGGCGCGATCGCCGCCGAGCAGGGCATGCACGCCGAGTTCCTGACCGCCTTCGGCGAGAGCGCCGAGCGGGCCGCGGCCGAGCCGGTGCTGCCCACCACCCGGGCGTACACCAGCTACCTGCTGGCCACCGTCTACGGCGGGTCCTTCGCCGAGGCGGTCGCCGCCGTGCTGCCCTGCTACTGGATCTACGCCCGGGTCGGCGAGCAGCTGCTGGCCCGGTCCTCCCCCGAGCCGCTCTACGCCAAGTGGATCGCCACCTACGGCGACGAGGCCTTCCAGGCGGTGGTCCGCCGGGTGCTCGCGCTGACCGACCGGCTCGGCGAGGAGATCTCCCCGGCCGAGCGCCGGCGGATGGTCGAGCACTTCACCACCACCTCGCGCTACGAGTGGATGTTCTGGGACGCCGCCTGGCGCGGGGAGCGCTGGCCGGTCTGAGCCCCGGCCCCGAGGTACGCCGCGGCCCCGGCCCCCGCGAACGGTGCGGGAGGTCGGGGCCGCGGCGTACCGGACCGGTGGGTCAGCCCTTGGTGAAGTAGCCGAACAGGTCGGCGATCACGTGGGTGCTGCCCATGTGGTTGTAGATGTCGAACGAGCCCTGCGGGCCGACCGGGGTGATCACGTGGTTGGGCGTGGTCAGGCCGGGCGCGGTGTTCAGGTTGCTGGTGTCGGGGCGGGTGGCGCCGTCGGCCCAGACGATCAGGTGGCTGTCACTGTCCGCCTCGGTGGCGGTCACGTTCAGCGCGGCCGCGGTGGCGCCGGCCGGCACGCCCTTGACGGCCAGCCACTTGTCCTGGCCGAGCTTGCCGTTGGTGGAGCGGGTGTCGATCAGGCGCTGCGGGACGACCGGGGTGAACAGGCTTCCGTCCGCCGCGGAGTAGTAGCCGAAGATGTCGACGATCACGTCCACGGTGCCGACGTGGTTGTAGATGTCGATCGAGCCGTCCGCGCCGACCGGCACGATGACCTGGTTCGGCACGGTCTTGCCGGCGCCGAAGTTGACGTTCGAGGCCTGGGCCGGCCGGGTGCTGCCGGACGGGTAGACGGTGAGGAAGCTGTCCGCGCTGCCGCCCACGGCGGTGACGTTGAGGGCGACCGCGGTGGCGCTGACCGGGGCGTGGTTGCCACCGGCGATCTTCAGCGAGCGGACGCCGTCGCCGCCCAGGCGCAGCTTCCCGTCGGAGCGGGTGTCCAGCAGCCGGGCCGGGGCGACCGGGGTGTACTTGGCGCCGGTGCCGGCCTTGTAGTAGCCGAGCACGTCGGCGATCACGTCGACCGAGCCCTCGTGGTTGTAGAGCTTGATGTGGCCGTCGGCGGAGACCGGCACGGTGACCACGTTGGAGACGTCGTGACCCGCCTCGACGTTGAGGTTCGAGGCGGTGGGCACCGTGCTGACGCCGTTCGGGAAGGCGGTCAGGAAGGTGTCGGAGGTGGCCCCGGTCGCGGTCAGGTTGAGCACGACCGCGGTGGCGCCGGTGTCGACCGGGAAGCTCTTGCCGTTCAGCGCGGTGCGCACGCTCATCGACATGGTCTGGTCCTGGCCCATCCGGTGGCCCTGCTGGAAGGGCGGCAGCGCGGGGTTGCGGGTGTCCAGGATCCGGGTCGGCGCGGTGGCGACGTAGCCCGCCGGGTCGTAGGCCGCGGTGAGCTGCTGCGAGCTCTTGGCGGTGCGGCCGCCCTCGTCGGCCGCGGACACCGTCACGGTGTAGGTGCCGGGGCGGGCGTACTCGTGCTCGAAGTAGTCCCACGGCTTGTAGTCCTTGGTGGTGCCGTCGCCCCAGTCGACGGTGTAGCCCGTGATCACGTACGGGCTGTCGGCGGTCGGCCTGAGGCTGTGGAACAGCGGGGTGTCGGAGCCCTGCTGCGTGAAGGAGGTGGTCAGCTCGCCGGCCGGGCGGACCGTGACCTTGGCGTCCCACGAGGGGCTGACCGCCTTGCCGCCGATGCCGTCCGTCACGGTGACCCGCGGGCTGAAGTCGCCGACCGCGGTGTAGGTGTGCTGGACCGCCGTCTGGGTGGTGGTCAGCGGTGCGCTGCCGTCCCCGAAGTCGTAGGTGTAGGTCAGCGTGGTCGGCCAGCCGTTGGACGCCGAGGCGGTCAGCGTGATCTGCAGCGGGCCCGGACCGACCGCGGTGGGCGTCTTGGCGCTCTTGGCGAGCAGGGACGCGCTGGTCAGACCGTGCAGCTCGTAGGCGCCGAGGTCCCGGTAGCCGCCACCGGGGCCGGTGTTGGCGACATACGGGTCGTCCACGGTGGGCCGGCCCATCAGGTCCAGCGCCGGGACGCCGGGAGCCTCGGGGTCGCCCGCGTCGACGGCCGCGGTGTCGGCCCCGGTGAGCAGCTGGAACGGGAGGTAGCTGCCGTCGAACCCGACGGGCTGGGCGCGGTCGTGGGCGCCCTGCCCGGAGGCTGCCCGGAACGCCTCGACGCTGCCCCGGAAGCTGTCGCCCCAGTAGTAGCCGGGCTGGCCGCCGGCCGGATCGACCAGGTTGTAGTCCACCGTGGTCTGCGGGGTGGAGCCGGCCGGAACCGATATCCGGGCCTTCGGCTCCGCCTGCGGGCAGCCGTTGGTGCTGGAGCCGACCACGATGTTGTTCTCGATCACGGCGCCGGTGGACGCCCCGGCCAGCTCGATGCCCGCGCCGCAGTTGGCCGAGACGGTGTTGTTGGTGATCAGGGTGCCGGGGGCGTCGGTGACCCGGACGGCGCCCGCGATCGACCCGTTCAGATCGTTGCGGCTGATCGTGGTGTGCTGGGCGCCGGCGCCCACCGAGATGCCCTTGCTCAGGTAGAAGAGGGACCTGGTCACCCGCACCTGGTCGCTCGGGCCGGTGATCCGCACGGCGGCGGTCTCGGCCGGCAGCTGGTCACCCTCGAAGTAGTTGTCGTCCAGCTCGATCCGGCTGGAGCCGTCCACCACCACGGGGTCGGTCGAGTAGTCGAAGACGAAGCCCTGGACGCTCACGTCGTGGGCGCCGCTGATCTCCAGCAGTGGTGCGGGGTGCGCCCGGTCGGTGGTCAGCGAGGGCTTGTCCGTCGGGAACCAGGACTGGGTGTGCGCACCGTGGATGACGATCGGGTGGCCCTCGGTGCCGGACTTGGTGATCCTGACGTGCTCGCTGTAGTCGGTGTTGGCCGCCACCTCGATGGTCTGGCCGGCCTGGACCGCGCCGACCGCGGCGGAGATGGTGCAGTACGGCGCGGCGGCGGTGCCGGTGCCCTGGTCGGTGCAGTGGGCGTCCGGGGCGTTGTTGACGTGGAGCGCGCCGACCGGTTCGGCCGCGGCCGCGAACGGTGCGGGCAGGCCGAGCAGGCCGGTGATGCAGGCCGCCGTCAGTGCGGCGGTGCGGTTGATGCGCACGGGAGTTCCCTTGGTACGAGGTGAATGTCGGTGCGGTCGGGGCGTCAGCCCTTGGTGAAGTAGCCGAACAGGTCGGCGACCACCTGGGTGCTGCCGACGTGGTTGTACAGGTCGGCCGTTCCGTTGGTGCCCAGCGGTGTGATCACGTGGTTGGGCACGGTGGAGTTCGGCGGGAAGTTGACGTTGCTGGTGTTCGGACGGCCGGAGCCGTGCGGCCAGACGGTCAGGAAGCTGTCCGCGGTGGTCTCGGTGGCCGTGACGTTCAGCACCGCGGCGGTGGCGTCGGCGGGCACGCCGCCCTGGCCGCCGATCGCGAGCGATCGGGTGCCGTCGGTGCCGAGCGGGCTGCGGGTCTCGCGGGTGTCCAGCAGCCGCCTCGGCGTGGTCGGTGTGAACAGGCCCTGGCCGTCCGGGGCGTAGTAGCCGAACACGTCGAGGATCGCGTGGGTGGTGCCGTTGTTGTTGTACAGGTTGACGGTGCCGTCCGGGCCGATCGGCACGATGACCTGGTTGGAGACGTCACGGCCGGGCACCGGGTTGAGGTTGGAGGTGCTCGGCGAGGTCTGCCCGCCGGGCAGCACCGCCAGGTAGGTGTCGGAGTCGGCCTCGGTGGCGGTCAGGTTGAGCACCACGGAGGCGGCGTTCGCCGGGATGCCGCCGACCCCGGCGACCTTCACCGGCCGGGCCTCGGCCGGGTCGAGCTTGCGGCTGTCGCGGGTGTCCACCAGCCGCCGGGGCGGGGTGGGGGTGAAGCGGTCGCCGGTCTCGGTGCTTGCGGAGTAGTAACCGAAGCGGTCGACCACCACGTCGACGTCCCCGGAGGAGTTGAAGATCGTCACCGATCCGTTCGCGCTGACCGGGACGGTGACCAGGTTCGGCACCGCCCGGCCGGCCACCACATTGAGGTTCGAGGTCTGCGGCCGGTCGCTGCCGGCCGGGTACACCGTGAGGTGGCCGTCGGAGTTCTTGCTGATGGCGGTCACGTTGAGGACGACCGCGGAGGGGGACTGGTCGAACCAGGGCGTCTGGTTCGTGGACAGCGTGATCGACTGGCCGGCCCGCAGCGGGGTGCCGGTACGGGTGTCCGTGATCCGCGTGGGTGCCATGGCGTGGAAGGTGGTCGGCTGGTAGACCGCGTGCACGAGCTGCGAGACCTTCTCGGTGCGCCCACCGGCGTCGGTCACCGTCGCGGTGACGGTGTAGTCACCCGGCTGGGCGTAGATGTGTTCGGCCGACTGGACCGACGATTCGACCGGGCTCCCGTCACCGAAGTCGAACGTGACCGAGCGAATCGACCACGGGGAGGCGGTGCCCTGGAGCAGGATCGAGTAGGAGAGCGGGTACTGCCAAGACCTGGTGGCGAATTGGCCGGCGATCAACGGCCCCGGCTCCTTGACGAGCTGGGTCCGGTGCGCGGTGACGGTGTCGCCGTTCGCCATGGTGGCCAGCGTGTTCAACTCGTAGCTTCCCGCGGACGCGTAGCTGTGCTGCACCGGAGAGTCCGACTCGGCGACCGCGGAGGTGCCGTCGCCGAAGTCGTAACGGATGGAGATCACGGGGGACCAGATGTCCTGGTGGGACGCTTGGAACGTCACTTCGGTACCGGTCGGGATCGACCCGGGGGAAGCGATCTGGAAGGAATGGGAGGAGGTGGTGAACTCCATGGCTCCGCGGTCCGCGAAGCTGGTGCCGGTGTTGGCGACGTGCGGGTCGTCGATCGGGTGGAATCCGAGGACGTCGGTGCTGAGTTGACCAGGGGCCGAGGGGTCGGCGGAATCGATGGCCGGTGCTGCGCCGCCGAGGTGGACCGCGGTGTTCGCGTCCTCCTGGTAGCCGGGATCGGTGTTGATGTCATGGCCGACCAGTTCGGGATGGCTCCTGTGCAGGGTCGTTGCGTCCGCGTAGGTGGCGCCGGCCCAGTCGTACACGGCGGCCCCCCGGCTCGCCGTGGCCACGTTGAAGTCGGCGACGGTGCCCTCCGCGGACGGTGGCGACACCCGCATCTTGACCGCCTGGCCGGTATCGCACTGAGCCGCGGCCCTCTCGGCGAGGTAGCTGGCGGCGAGCACGTTGTTCTTCACCGTCGCACCGGATGAGTCGCCGAGCAGGGCGAGCGCCGGCCCGCAGACCGAGCTGACCGTGTTGCTGGTGACCACGGTGCCCGGGGAATCGGTGATCCGGATGCCGCCGGCACCGCTCTGGTTGTCGATCGCGTTGGTGGTCAGCACCACCCGCTTCACACCCGGGTCCACCACGACCATGTTCGTCCCGGAGGCCTTGACGAGGTTGCGGCTGACCGTGATGTCCGAGCCGGCCCCGGTGAGCCGGATGGCCGCGGTGCGCTGTGCGTCGCCATTGGCGACGTAGTTGCTGTCGACGGTCACCCGCTGGGTGTCCGTGAGGAGGAAGCTCTCCTGGCGACCGCTCACCGCGAAGCCGGAGACGGTGACGTCGTGGACCCCGTTGAGGACGAAGCCGTGCTCGAAGGTGCCGCTGTCCGCCTTGCGGTAGGTGACGGTGGGCATGCCGCTCACACCGTCGCGCAGCCGCCCGCCGACGAAGCTGATCGGCTTGCCCGGGGTGCCGGAGCGGGTGAGCGTGACCTGCTCGCTGTACTTGGCGGCGGCGACCTTCACGGTCTGGCCCGGCTGGACGCGGTCGGCGGCGGCCTGGACGGTGCACAGCGGCTGGGACGCGCTGCCCGGGCCGGTGTCCGAGCAGCCGGCGGCCTTGGTGTTGTCGACGTACAGGGTGTCCGCCTCGGCCGCGGCCGCCGGCAGCGGCAGGCTCGCGGCGAGGGCGAGCACGGTGGCGGTGGCGAGGCCTGCGAGATGGCGCTGGTGCACGGTTCCCCCCGGGCGTGAAGCTCCCGGGAGTGTTACCCGGGCGTAGCGTGAGCATCCTTCCGTGGGATCGGGGCGCTGTCATCTTCGATCTTTGTCGGGTTTGCCCGAAGCATCGGCTCCGACCTGCGGATATGTTCGTGCATCGTCAAATTGAACGCGTTCAAAAGAATGTCGAATCGTTATCTTTCCAAGGGTCTGCCCCCAGCCGGTGGCTCGGGGTGATCTCCGGGTTCTCTCGGGGGCGGGAGCCCTCGTTTCCCCGGTAGCGGCCGCCTACGATCGAAGTATCGAAAGCAACCGGGAAGAGCGGCGGACGACACCGACGCCGAGCCCGAGGGGAGAGAAGGAACAGACATGGCCGAGCTCTGGAAGTCGCTGCCCTCGTGGGTGCGCAACATCGTCGTCCCGATCCTGGTGCTGGTGCTGGCCTGGAACCTGATCTGGTTCGTGGTCGGCGTGGTCGGCACCCTGATCGCGCTGCTGCTCAAGGTCCTGGTGGTGGTCGGCGTCGCCGCCGCCGTGGTGATCCTGGTGAAGAAGGCCGCGAAGAGCTGACCCGCAGTCGGGCGCCCGCACCCCGCTCAGGGGGTGCGGGCGCCCACTGCTGCCAGGTGGTCCGCGAGCCCGTGCCGCGGCACCCACCCCTGGGCCCGCGCCCGGTCGATGTCCAGCACCACGCTGCGGGCCAACTGGTCCAGCGCGTACGGGGTCAGCTCCGCCGAGCGGGCCAGCCGGGCCAGCGCGAGCGGCACGTGCGCGATCCGGGCCCGCACGCCGTACGCCCGCAGCACCCGGCGCACCACCTCGTCGCGCCGGTACGGCCGCGCATCGGTGACGTTGTACGCGCCGGGCGGCCAGCCGGCCGCCGCCAGGCAGGCCTCGGCCAGGTTCTCCACCGCCGTCAGGCTGAGCGCCACGTCCCGGCCCGGCAGCAGCAGCACGCCCCCGCGCACCCGGGCCAGCAGCCGCGGCACCAGGTGCGGATCCCCCGCCCCGTACACCGCGCGCGGCCGCAGCACCACGGCGCCGGCGTCCAGCGCCAGCCGCTCGCCCAGCGCCTTGCTGCGCCCGTACCCGTTGAGCTGGCCGGCCGCGGTCGGATGGTCCTCCCGGATCGGCGGGGCCCCGGGGCGGGCGGCGCCGGGCCGGGGGTCGTAGACGCTCGCGCTGCTCACCCACACCACCGGCCGCCCGCCGGCCGCGGCCAGCAGCCGAGCTGTGCCGCCGACGTTCACGGCGTACTGCTCGGCCTCGGCGGGGGAGCCGGGCGGGTGGTCGCCGACCGCCGCCGCGCAGTGCACCACCAGGTCGGCGGCGCCGAGGTCGGGCTCCGCCCGGGCGGCGTCCCACGGCAGGTGCCGGCCGACCGGGCCGGGCCGGCGGCCGACGCAGAGCACCTCGGCCCCGCGCGCGGCGGCGGCCCTGGCCACGTACCCGCCGCAGAAGCCGCTCGCGCCGGTGACGGCGATCCGCAGCACCGCGCTCACCCCTTCCCCACCAGCAGCAGCGCGTAGCCGGGCAGCGCCGAGCGGCGGTCCACCCGGGCCTTCAGCACGCGCGGGCGGTGCGGGGCCAGCGCCGCCAGGAAGTCGGTGAGCTGGGCCCGGGCCAGGGCCGCTCCCGGGCAGGCGTGCGGCCCGGCCCCGAAGACGGCCTGGGCGGCGGCAGCCGGGTGCTCGGGCACCGCGCGGTGCGCCTCGGCGGCGTGCCGGGCGACCAGCACCAGCCGGTCGCCGCGGCGCACCGGGCAGCCGGCCACCGTGGCGTCCGCGGCGGCGACCCGCGGCAGGATCGGCGTGGGCGCCGTCAACCGCAGCAGCTCGACAGCCAGTTCGGGCGAGACCTCGGGCCACCGCCCGGCCCGGGCGCACCAGGCGGCGGCCCTGGGCAGGGCGGCCACGGTGGTGTTCACGGCGGCCACCGCGACCATCGCGTCCAGCGGGTCGGGCAGCAGGGCGGTCAGCCGTCCGGTGGCCGCCGCGGCGTCGCGGCGCCGCGGGAGCAGGCTCGGCAGATGCTCGCCGGCCGCAGCGAAGGCCGCCTCGGCGGCGGCCCGGGCCAGCGCCGACGGGTCGGCCGGCGAGCCGGTCAGCGCGGCCGCGGTGACCCCGGCCAGCTCCCGGACCACCGGTACCAGGTCCAGCGGGCCCGGGAGTTCGGCGAGCCGCCGCTCCAGCACCCGCTGCCAGAGCGGCCGCAGCCGGGCCACCCCCGGGCCGCCCAACCGCTCGGCCAGCGCCCGCCGGGCCTCGCGGTGGGCGGCGCCGTCCTGGTCGAAGAGCAGCCCGCCCTCGGTCAGCCTGGCGGCCGCCCCGCCGGTGGTGTGCTCGGCGGTCCGGTCCAGCGGCACCCGGGTCAGCACCTCCCGGTACGCCCGCGGGCCGTGCACCAGCACGGTGCCGCCCAGCCGCACCAGCGGGCGGTGGCGGGTCGCGCTCAGCAGTGCGAACAGCGCGGGGTGGCTGCGCAGGTAGACCCGGCGGTCGAGCCGGCGGGCGCGGGCGTCCGGCGCGCGTCCGCCCTCGGCGCGGGCGCTCACCGGCCGCTCAACTCCCGTGCGCACAGCCGCGCGGCGGCCGCCCGGTCGGGCTTGCGGGAGCGGCCGGCCAGCGGCACCTCGGCGAACAGCAGGGCGTCCGGGCGGGCGCTGCCCATCCGGGCCAGCGGCGCCTGCAGCGCGCTGCGCAGCCGTCGGTGGTCAGCGCCCGGCCGGGGCTGGACCAGCGCGACCAGCCGCTCGTCGCCGTCCCCGTCCGGGACACCGACCAGCACCGCGAGGTCCACCTCCGGCAGGTGCAGCGCCGGCTCGTACAGGCCCGGGTAGATGTTCTCGGCCCGGCGCAGCACCATGTCCTTGCACCGGCCGGACAGCACGATCCGCCCGTCGGGGGTGAGGCGGGCGCGGTCCCCGGTGCGCACCCAGGGGTCGGGCGGCTCGCCCAGGTAGCGGTCCCGGGCGCCGGGGCCGGCGAGCAGCAGCTCGCCGTCGTCGGTCAGCCGGGTGCGCACGCCCGGCAGCGGGTGGCCGAGCAGGTCGCCGTCCGCGTCGAAGGCGGCCTTCTCGGACTCCTCGACGGCCGCGGCCGGGAACAGCTCGGTGAGCGCGTACACGCCCCAGGCCTCGCGGGCGCCCAACCGCTTGACCCGGCGAAGGAGTTCGGCGCCGGCCGGGGCGGAGCCGGTCCATACCCGGCCGGTGAAGGAGTGCAGCCCGCGCAGCTGCGGCGGGGTCAGGTAGGTCTCGTCCGGGCGGAGCCGGGCCAGCTGGCGGTCCAGCAGCTTCGCCGAGCGGGCCGGCAGGGCCACCGAGGCGCCGGCGGCGAGCGCGGGGACCAGGACGAAGAAGGTGCCGCCGAGCACGGCCGCGCCGGCGCGCGGCCGGACCAGGGCGTCGACCGTACGCAGCCCGGCGGCCAGGCCGGCGCGGGTGTGCACCACGGCGCGCGGGGCGGAGGTGGTGCCGGAGGTGAAGACGATCACCGCGTCGCCCTCGCCGTCGTACCGCGGCGGCGGTGTGCCCAGGCCGGTGCCGGTGCTTCTGCTTGTGCCGGTGCTCGTGGCGGTCAGGGCGGGTGCGCAGCCCGGGTGCCGCGGTCCGACGGTGGCGACCGGGCCGAGCTCGGCCAGCGGCGGCAGCGCCAGGTGGGCCCGGCGGGCCAGCGGTCGGGCCCAACCGGCCACCGCCTGGGCGGTGGCGTCGGCCAGCACCAGCGTGGGGCGGGCCAGGGCGAGGCGGGCGAGTAGCACCTCGGGCCCGGCGGCCGGGTCGAGCACGGCGGCGCGCAGGCCGAGCCGGTGGGCGGCGAGCAGCACGGCGAGCGCCCGCGGCCCGGGCCGGACGGCCACCCCGAGGGTGTCGCCGGGCCGTAGGCCGTACCGGTGGTGCAGCGCGGCGGCGTACCGCTCGGCCAGGTCGGCGAGTTCGCCGCAGCGGGCCCGGACGGTGACCGCACCGCTGCGGGCGCAGCCGAGGACGGCGGGGCGGTCGGCGCCCTCGCGCAGGGTGCGTTCGAGTTGCTCCAGCACGGCTGTGCCCTCCTCAGCGGGGGTCGACGCCGCGCGCGCCGGCGCCGCGTTCCAGGTACCAGCGGGCGGTGCCGAGCACGCCGTAGGCGCGGATCCGGCGGGTGGAGTTCTGCACCACCATGTCCCGGCGGTGCACGATCGCGGTGGTGTGCCGCCGGACGCGGTTGATGAACGTCCGGTCGGTGGGCGAGGGGCGCCGCGGCATGCCGCCGACGGCCCGGTAGAGCTCCGCCGTGATCGCCATGTTGTTGCCCGCGTGCATCCGGTACGGCACCAGGTAGCCGTGCCGGCGGTGGTGCGCGGGCCGGATCCGGCCGAACCCGGCGCCCAGGGTGACCAGCACCCGGAAGACGGCGCGGCCGACCGGTCCGTGCTCGTCGTGGCGGGCCGTGAGGTGGCCGCAGACCAGGCCGCCCGAGGCGAGCAGCCCGGCCCGGGCGGCAGCCGTCCAGCCGGGCTCCGGCAGGCAGTCCGCGTCGGTGCGGGCGAGCAGGGTGGCGCCGTGCGCGATGGCGTGCCGGAAGCCGGTGTCGATCGCGCAGCCGACCCCCTTCTCGGTCTCCACCAGCACCCGGACCGGGAACGGCGCCCGGGCGGCGAACTCCTCGACCAGGCCGACCGTGCCGTCCGCCGAGCCGTTGTCGACCACCAGCAGGGTGAAGTCGGTGTCCCGCTGGGCCGCCAGGGCCCGCAGCGCGCCGGAGATCCTGGCCTCCTCCTGGTAGGCGGGGACCACCACCCAGAGCGTGGTCACGACACCTCCCAGACCATCGTCATCAGGCTGACCCCGCCGCCCAGGCCCACCATCAGCACCCGGTCCCCGGTGCGCAACTGCGGTCTGATCCGCTCCAGTTGGACGCCGAGGGTGGCGCTGGCCAGGTTGCCCAGGGAGTCCACCGTGACCACCAGCTTCTCGGCCGGCACCCCGGTCAGCTCCACGAAGCGCTCCAGGTACGGCAGGGTCACCTGGTGCACCAGGACCCGGGCGTACGCGTCCCAGCCGAGCCCGGTGCGGGCCGCGACCCTGCTCAGGATGGCGCCGCCGATCTTCTCGAAGACACCGCGCAACTCCTTGCCGCCGCCGCGGAAGTAGCTGTAGTCGTCGCCGCGCGGGTGGCGCGAGCCGCCGCCCGGGATGCCGCCGACCTCCCAGTGCTCGGAGGCGGTCTCGGTCTCCACGTCCAGGATGCCGCCGCGCTCCACGGCCTCGACCACCACGGCCGCGCCCGCGTCGCCGAAGGTGTAGCCGGCGAAGCCCGCCCGGAACTGGGCCGCCCCGACCGGGTCGCGCCGCATCGCCCGGCTGGGCGTCTCGCCGGTGACCACCAGGGCCCGGCGGGCCCGGCCGGCCACGATCATCGCCCGGGCGGTGTCGATGCCGTTGAGGAAGCTGTTGCAGGCGTTGGAGAGGTCGAACGCATGCGCCCGGGAGCCGAGTTCGGCCTGCACCAGATGGGCGGTGGCCGGCTCGCAGACGTCCCTGGTGGCCGAGGCGAACAGCAGCAGGTCGAGGTCCAGCGGGTCGAGCCCGGCGCCGTCCAGGGCCTGCCGGGCCGCCCCGAGGGCGAGGGTGGAGGCGTACTCGCCGTCGGCGGCGAAGTGCCGGGTGCGGATCCCGGTCGCCTTCTCGAACATCCCGTCGGGCAGGCGGAGGCCGCTGCCGCCCGCCACCTCGTCCTGGAGCTGCTGGGAGGTCAGCACCCGCGCCGGCAGGCAGGCGCCCACCGAGGTGATGCCGACCCGCGGTATCTGGAGGTCCATGACGGCCATCCTGGCTGCTCGGGGCGGGGCCGGGCCTGAGTACCCGTACTCATCAGTGACAGGCCGCCGGCCTCGGCCATGACATCCGTCATGCGCTTTCCCGCACAGCCGACACTGACGCAGGGCCGGTGCGGAGAAAGAAGATTGGGACATCGCGGAGAGCGAGTCGAGACGGACCGGGAGCGGGACCATGGCAGCCATCACCACCAGCGCGAAGACCGAGCAGAACACCTCCGGGGCGCTCGCCGCTCTGCGGCCGCTGGCCGTGGACGTGGCCGTGCCGCTCGCCGCCTACTACGCGGCGCACTCGCTGCTGGGCCTCGGCCTGGTCGCCTCGCTCACCATCAGCAGCGCCGTGCCGGCCGTCCGCACCGCGGTCGCCCTGGTGCGCGACCGCTCGGTCAACTCGCTCGCCCTGGTGATGCTGGTGGTGAACGTGGTGGGCATCGCGCTCTCCTCGGTGGCCGGCGACCCCCGGCTGATGATCGCCAAGGACGGCGCCCTGTCCACCGTGATCGGCGGCTCGATGATCGTGACGGCGCTGCTCGGCCGGCCGCTGATGACCGCCGGGCTGCGGCCCTTCATCGTCAAGGGCGACGCGGCCCGCTCCGCCGCCTGGGACCGGCTGGCCGCGGGCTCGGCCGCCTTCCGCCGCGACGAGCGCTCCTTCTCGCTGGCCTGGGGCACCGTCCTGCTCACCGAGTGCGTGGCCAAGGTGGTCGCCGCCTACACCGTGCCGGTGGAGACCATGGTGTGGCTCGGCACCGTGATGCTGGTCGGCGCGATCGGCCTGGGCGTCCTGATCGGCAACGTCTACGCCGGCCGGATCGCCCACCAGGTCATCGCCGAGGCCGACACGATCTGACCCGGCCGGGAAACCCATCGGGGGTCGACCGGGGAAGCCGAACGCCCGCACGTCGCAGACCGCGACGGGCGGGCGCTCGGCGTTCGGCCGCTGCCGTCAGGAGGCGTCCTGCACCGGGATCGGCAGGCTGACCGGCTTCTCCTGGGCGGGCCGCGACTCCGCCGTGGCGTCCTTCGGGGCGCTCATCGCGCTCAGCAGCTGCCGGGCCAGGCCCAGGCCGGTGCCGCCCATGGTCAGCGCCTTGGCGAACATGTCCGACATCCCGTCCGCGCCGTTCAGCAGGATCATGTGCTCCACGTTGCCGAAGGCCTCCGCACCGGCCCGGACGATCTCCGGCCAGTTCTCCGCCAACTGCTGTGCGACCACGGCCTCCTGGTTCTCCGCCAAGGCGGCCGCCCGGGCCTTGATCGCCTCCGCCTCGGCCAGGCCCAGGGCCCGCGCCGCCTCGGCCTGCGCCAGACCCCGCGCCTCGGCGGAGGCCGCCTCCGCCAGACCGGTGGCCTTGGTCGCCTCCGCCGCGGCCAGGCCACGGGCCCGGGTCGCCTCCGCCTCGGCGGTGGCCGCCACCTTCACCCGGTTCGCCTCGGCCGCCGCCTTCAGCTCGGTCTCCCGGGCCAGCGCCTCGGCCGCCGAGATCCGCGCGTCACGGTCCGCCTCGGCCTTCGTCCGGGTCTCGTACGCCCGGGCGTCGGCCGGCTTGCGGACGTCCGCCTGGAGCTGCTGCTCCTTGCGGTGCGCCTCCAGCTCGGCCACCTTGGTCTCCTGGACCACCACCTCCTGCCGCGAGGCGGCCTGGGCGAGCGGCCCGGCCTGCATCGCCCGGGCCGTCGCGGTCTCCATCTCGGCCTGGTAACCAGCCTGCTGGATACCGGAGTTGCGGGTCGCCTCGGCCTTGCGGGCGAACGCCTCCTGCTCCGCCTCGGTGGCCCGCCGGTCGGCCTCCGCGGCCGCGATCCGGGCGTCCCGCTGGACGGCGGCGGCGTGCGGGGCCGCCAGGTTGGTGATGTACCCGGTCGGGTCCAGGATCTCCTGGATCTGCAGCGAGTCGATGATCAGGCCGAGCTTCTCCATCTCGGAGCCGGACGCGGCCCGGGTCTCCCCGGTCAGCCGCTCCCGGTCCCGGATCATGTCCTCGACCGTCAACCCACCGACGATCGACCGCAGGTGGCCGGCGAACACGTTGTGCACCCGCAGGCCCATCATCTTCTGCTGGTCCAGGAAGCGCCGAGCGGCGTTGGCGATCGACACCGTGTCGTCGCCCACCTTGAAGATCACAACGCCCTTGACGTGCACCGGAATGCCCTGCGAGGTGACGCACTCGACGTCCAGCTCGGCCTCGTTCAGGTCCAGGGAGAGCTTGCGCACCACCTGCACACCCGGCACCACGAAGGTGCCGCGGCCGGTGACGATCCGGAAGCCCAGCCCCTCCGCGAGGCCCTCGGTGCGGTGGGTGGAGCCCGAGATGACCAGCGCCTCGTTCGGCTCCGCCACCCGCCACATCAGCTTGAAGAGCACGATCAGTACGACGATGGAGGCCGCCACGGCCCCCGCGATGCCGATGAGCATCGGCTTTCCCCCTTCGAAGCGCACCGGCTCCGTGGCTGCGCTCGGTTGTGCAGGATGGCGCGGAACGCGGTGGCAGCAGCCGATTCTTCGCCTGCCGTGATCGGTTGGGAAGGCTCGGACGTCCTGATTGCGCATCAGGGGTGTCAAGATTGCGTCAAGACGCCCGCCGTCCCGCCGCCCCGGGCGGCACCGCCCCGCCTCAGCCGTACGCCGGGGCCACGTACACCGTGCGCGGCGGCTGGTACTCGACCACCACCACCGGGGTGCCCGGGGCCAGCGGCTCACCGGGCACCGCCAGGTACGCGAGGAAGGCCTCCGACCCCTGACGCTGCGGCACGTGGAGCATCACCTCGCCCACCAGCCCGGCCCCGACCCTGCCCGTCACCCGCCCCGTCAGCCCGACCATCCGGCCAGTGTGCCACCGTGCCCGCTGGCCGGAACCCGTCTGGACCTCGGCGGATCGGCCCGCTACGGTGTTGGACGTCTTACGCAGGCAATACCGTCTGCGAACAACGGGAGCTCGGAGCACCGGGCTGAGAGGGCGCTGAACGGTACGTCACAGGACGTGCCAGCCGCTGCGCCGACCGCAGGAACCTGGACCGGGTAATGCCGGCGTAGGGAGTAGAAGGTCTGATGACCGTCTTTGATGCACAGGAGAAGTCTGCCCGCCCGACGGCCGCCCCGGTCAGCAGCGCGGCCACCGGCTATCCGACCCCGGCCTGGCGCAAGGCCTACCTGGAGGGGTCCCGGCCCGACCTGCGGGTGCCGTACCGCGAGGTGCACCTCACCAACGGCCGCACGGTGCCGCTGTACGACACCTCGGGCCCGTACACCGACGCGGCCTACCAACCGGATGTCCGGCGCGGCCTGCCCGCGCTGCGCGACCCGTGGATCCGCCAGCGCGGCGACGTCGAGGAGTACGACGGCCGGGAGGCCCGGCCGGAGGACGACGGGATCAAGCACACCTCGCCGCGCGGCGGGAACCTCCGCAACCTGGACGCGGTCTTCCCCGGCCGGCCGCGCCGCCCGCTGCGCGGCCGTGACGGCGCCGCGGTGACCCAACTCGGGTACGCGAAGCGGGGGCTGATCACACCGGAGATGGAGTTCGTGGCCCTCCGCGAGGGGCTGGCCCCGGAGTTCGTGCGGGACGAGGTGGCCCGCGGCCGCGCCGTCATCCCGGTCAACGTGAACCACCCGGAGGTGGAGCCGGCCATCATCGGCACCAACTTCCTGGTGAAGATCAACGCCAACATCGGGAACTCCGCCGTCACCTCCTCGATCGAGGAGGAGGTGGAGAAGATGACCTGGGCCACCCGCTGGGGCGCCGACACCGTGATGGACCTCTCCACCGGCCGCAACATCCACACCACCCGGGAGTGGATCCTGCGCAACTCCCCGGTGCCGATCGGCACCGTGCCGCTCTACCAGGCCCTGGAGAAGGTGGACGGCAAGGCCGAGGAGCTGAGCTGGGAGGTCTACCGCGACACCGTCGTCGAGCAGTGCGAGCAGGGCGTGGACTACATGACCGTGCACGCCGGGGTGCTGCTGCGGTACGTCCCGCTGACGGCCCGGCGCAAGACCGGCATCGTCTCCCGCGGCGGCTCGATCATGGCGGCCTGGTGCCTGGCGCACCACCGGGAGAACTTCCTGTTCACCAACTTCGAGGAGCTCTGCGACATCCTCGCGGCCTACGACGTGACCTTCTCGCTCGGCGACGGCCTGCGGCCCGGCTCGATCGCGGACGCCAACGACGACGCCCAGTTCTCCGAACTGCAGACGCTCGGCGAACTCGGCCGGATCGCCCGGGAGAAGGACGTCCAGGTGATGATCGAGGGCCCGGGCCACGTCCCGATGAACAAGATCCGCGAGAACATGGACCTCCAGCGGGAGATCTGCGACGAGGCCCCCTTCTACACCCTGGGCCCGCTCACGACCGACGTCGCGCCCGGCTACGACCACATCACCTCCGGCATCGGCGCGGCGATGATCGCCTGGTGGGGCACCGCGATGCTCTGCTACGTCACCCCCAAGGAACACCTGGGCCTGCCCAACCGGGACGACGTGAAGACCGGCGTCATCACCTACAAGATCGCCGCACACGCCGCCGACCTGGCCAAGGGTCACCCGGGCGCGCAGCAGTGGGACGACGCCCTCTCCGACGCCCGCTTCGAGTTCCGCTGGGAGGACCAGTTCAACCTGGCCCTCGACCCGGAGACGGCCCGCGAGTTCCACGACGAGACCCTCCCGGCCGAACCCGCCAAGACGGCGCACTTCTGCTCCATGTGCGGCCCGAAGTTCTGCTCCATGAAGATCAGCAAAAGCATCATGGACACCTACGGCGACGACATGGCCGTGACCAGCGCCGACGAGGCCGAAGCCGGCATGAAGGCCAAGTCCGAGGAGTTCGCGGCCAACGGCAACCGGGTCTACCTCCCGCTGGCCGACTGACGGTCACCTCGCAACGGTGCCGCACCGGGAGGCAGGAGGGGGCTTCCCGGCGCGGCGCCTCGTGCGTTGTGCTCCTTGCTTCCGAAGAGCCGGGCACGCTCCGATCGGCACGGACGTCGGACGGCTCGGTCCGTTCGGAGTTCCTGCCAGTCAAGGCAAGCGTGCGCTCGCTGTGTCCGGACGGCGACGAGTTGGTGGCCGGGCGGACGCGGCGGGTCAGTGCGCGGCGCGGGACACCGGGATCCAGAGTTCGGCCAGCACGCCGTCCTGTGCCGGGCCGATCCGCAGGATCTCGGGGCCGGGCCGGTTCTCGTAGGGGTTGGACGGGAACCACTGGGTGGCCACGTCCCGCCACATGTGCTGGAGCGCCTGGGGGTAGGGGCCGGTGTTCTCGAAGACGGCCCAGGTGCCGGCCTCGACGGTGAGGACGTCGAGCTCCCCGGGTGCGTCGGCGCCGCTCACCACCGCGTGCCAGTAGTCGAGTTCGCTGCCCTCCTCCCGGCTGTCGGACAGGTACCGGATCACCGAGACGATCCCGGCCGGCTCCTGGTCGGACAGGCTCGCGATACGCTGCAAGGTCTCCCGGCCGATGGACGCGACATGGGCGGCGATGGCCGGGTTCTCGCCCTCGTGGATCTGCCGGACCCGGGCCTTCCTGCCGATGACGTTGAACCGCTGCTTCCGCACGATCCGGTACCGCATGGTGCTGCTCCCTTCGATGATGAGGCGGAAGGACATCCGCGGCTGCGAGCACAGGGCGGCTCCGGTGCGCCTGGCCTCGCCGGGGCCGACCCCGTGCACGGCGCGGAACGCCCGGGCGAAGGCCTCGCCCGAGGTGTAGCCGTAGCGCACCGCGATCTCCAGCAACGTCCGCTCCCGGGCCAGCACTTCGGCCCCGGCGACGGTCAGCCGCCGGCGCCGGACGTACTCGGACAGCGGCATCCCCGCCAGCGCCGAGAACATCCGGCGGAAGTGGTACTCCGAGGTCATCGCGATCCGGGCCAGCTCGGCGGCCTCGATGCTCCGGTCGAGGCGGCCCTCGATGTGCTCCATGGCCAGGTTCAGGCGCTCCAGCACTGCGGTCTCCTTCCCTTGCGATCACCAACCCTAGGAAGGACCGACCCTGCCGCACCCGACAACCTGTGCCCGCTCCGGTCGGGTGCCGCCGCCCGCCGCACGGTCGGCGATCCGGCCGGCCGGCGGGTCGGCGGTGCGCTGCTGGGTGCTTCCCCGGAGGTCAGACGCCGAGGATCTCCCGGATGAGGCTCAGCTTGCCTTCGGGGCTGAGGCTCGAGGGCTTGCCGGCCAGCAGGCCGTCCAGGACGGCCGGGACGTCGCAGGAGTCGGGGGCCTGGATGACGCCGATGACCTGGCAGCGCAGGCCGCCGTCGCGGACGTAGACCCAGAGCTCCTGGTCCTTGTGGGGTTCGTCGTTCTCCTTCGGCGACAACCGCCAGGCCGGGAACCAGCCGAGCCCCTCGGCGGTCAGGCTCTCGGCGACCTCCACCAGGACGTGCCGGCCGAGCCGCCCGTACCCGAGCTCCCGGCGCAGCTCGCCGAGCGATGTCCTGGCCAGCCCGCCTGCTGCACGGCAGCGCCCGGCCACCGTGTCGATACCCCCGTGCTCGGTCGCCGCCTGTTCGTCACCGCACAGATTCTTGAGCGCGTCCATATTCGTCCCAACGAAGCGAACTGCAAAAACGATGCGCCGGTGCACCGCCTCGGATGCATCCGGCGAATTGCGACCCTTTGTGCGGCGAACTGCTGGCGACACGCCAGGGGCAAGCGGGTGATGGTGTGCTGATTCACCGGCGACACCACTCATTTGGATTCTTAATAAGCATCCGATCTTATGTTGCCATTGGTGTGTACGCGGCTGAGTGACAGGTCATCAGGCTGTCGGCATGCGCATGCTCCGCAGTCCCGACATGGGGCAGGCCTCGATGGGCGCCGGTGCGATTGCCGTCTCCTGAATCCCGACCGGAACTCGCCACAGTCACCCGGAGCCCCCGGGGATTGCCGAATTCGACGGCGATACGAAAGGTCTTGTCCTATGGCAGTGGATGCCACCCTGTCCGCCCCTCCCGACAGCGGGCGTAGACGTACCCGGTTCATGGAAGCCCTCTACCTCTTGCCCGGATTGACGTTGCTGGTGACGAGCACGCTGATCTCCAGCCCCGCGCACGCCGCCCAGGCTCCGGTGACCCTGGGGACCGACACCAGCTACGCGGTCCTGGGCGGTTCGACGGTCACCAACACGGGCCCCAGCGTCATCAACGGCGACCTGGGTCTCAGCCCGGGTTCCTCGGTCACGGGCTTCCCGCCCGGCATCCTCAACGGCGTGCAGCATGTCGCCGACGCGGCGGCCCTCCAGGCCCAGTCCGACCTGGTCATCGCCTACAACGACGCGGCCGGCCGGGCTCCCACGGCGCTCGTCTCCGGTGACCTCGTCGGGTTGACGCTGACCTCCGGTGTGTACAAGTCCACGTCGTCGCTGGCCCTCAACGGCACCGTGACGCTCGATGCCCAGGGCGACCCCAACGCCGTCTTCATCTTCCAGATCGCCTCCACCCTGATCACGGGCTCGGCGAGCAACGTCAGCCTCATCAACGGCGCACAGCCCTGCAATGTGTTCTGGCAGGTGGGGAGTTCCGCCACCATCGGGACCAACTCCTTCTTCAAGGGCAACATCCTCGCCCTCACGTCGATCGCGGCGCAGACCGGCACCGTGATCGAGGGCCGGGCGCTGGCCCGCAACGGCGCGGTCACGTTGGACACCAACACCATCACCCGGGCCGCCTGCACCGTTGGCCCGCCCGGTCCGTCCGGCCCGCCCGGTCCGAGCGGTCCGCCCGGACCCACGGGCTCCGCCGGTCCCACCGGCCCGGTCGGTGCCCCGGGTGCTCCTGGCGCTCCCGGCGCTCCCGGCGCTCCTGGTGCCCCGGGTGCTCCTGGCGCACCGGGCGCCCCGGGTGCTCCTGGCGCTCCCGGCGTTCCTGGTGCTCCCGGCGCCCCGGGTGCTCCCGGCACCTCCGGTGCTCCTGGCGCTCCCGGCGCTCCCGGCGCTCCCGGTGCTCCCGGCGCCCCGGGTGCTCCCGGTGCTCCCGGCACCTCCGGTGCTCCTGGTGCTCCCGGTGCTCCCGGCGCCCCGGGTGCTCCCGGTGCTCCCGGCACCTCCGGTGCTCCTGGTGCTCCCGGTGCTCCCGGCACCTCCGGTGCTCCTGGCGCTCCCGGCGCCCCGGGTGCTCCCGGTGCTCCCGGCGCCCCGGGTGCTCCCGGATCTCCTGGCGCCCCGGGCCCGTCGGGTCCGGCTGGCCCTGCTGGTCCGGCCGGCCCTGCTGGTCCGGCCGGTCCTGCCGGCCCGGGCGGCGGGCACGGTGGTGACCACGGCGGTGGCGGCGAGCACGGCGGCGGTGACGAGCACGGCGGTGGCGGCGAGCACGGCGGCGGTGACGAGCACGGCGGTGGCGGCGAGCACGGCGGCGGTGACGAGCACGGCGGCGGTGACGAGCACGGCGGCGGTGGTGGTGGTCATGGGAAGGACGACCACGGGCAGCCGTCGGCCAGCCCCTCGCAGGGCCTTCCGTCCCGAACGCCTCCGGCAGGCTCGCCGTCGAAGGCCCCCTCGCAGGGGCACGGCCACGGTCTCGCCGAGACCGGTGCCGGCGGCGCCACCGGCATCGCGGCCATGGGTGCGATCCTGCTGGCTGCGGGCGGGGCTCTGCTCGCCGTCCGGGTGAGAAGGAGCCGGGTCGGCGGAGTCGACCGACGGCACTAGCCGACGACAGCGCCCTGAGCCCCCGGACCCGGTGTCCGGGGGCTCAGGGCCGCGTGGTGAGGGGCGGACAGGACCTACCGGGAGCGAAGCCGTCCGGGGGTTGCCGACCCGGAGTAACCTGGTCACTACCGAAGGCACCTCGCATGCCGGCTCCGAATACTGGCGTCGTCTCCGGCGAACGGCTAGTCCGGTACCGGTTCGACCGGATCCGGAGTCAGGTCTCTGATCATGACTGTGGCCCTCGACCGCGTGACCATCGCGCGCCCCTCGGATTCCGCCCTGCGACTGTCCCTTGCGCCCAGCGGCGTACGGCCCGGCCGGCTGGACGGCGCCTGGTGGCCCCGATCGCGCGATCTTCTCTCCGAACTCCCCTCCCTGGCGGCCGAACTGGACAAGCGGTGGGGCCGGGTCACCCGGATCGCCGTGAACCCCGCCCAGTGGCCGGTGATCCCCCGGCGGATCCCGGTCGCGGGGCACACCGTCCACGTCGGCTGGTTCACCACGGAGCAGGACCAGCACCTGATCGTGGTGAGTTCCTATCCGCCGCTCCGCCTCGACCTGCTGGTCGTCCCGCCTCGGACGGATCCGCTCGATGCCGCCCGGCTGATGTCCGAGGCGGCCGACCCGGCCTGCCACCGGACGGCGAGCGAACTGCTCGAGGGTGAGGCCGACGCACCTGTCGGCCCGGAGCCGCGGAACGACTTCCTGCCGGCGGCCGCCATGCCCACCGGTGGCGTCGCCGCGGCGGATCGGCGGGCGGAGGTCGCCCGGACGCGTTCCGCGGCGTGGCCCACGCTCACGTAGCCGGGTCGTACCGGTCGGCGCTCCGGTTGGTGCACCGGTCGGCGGGTGCGGAAGCCGTCCCGGTGGCACGATGGGAGACGCCCACCGAGGTCGGAGGTTGTGGATGTTCGAAGCGACTGACATCCGGGAGTGGCGTGGCCACGACGTGGTGGACGCCGACGGTCACAAGATCGGCACCTTGGAGGCCGTGTACGTCGACACCGGGACCGACCAGCCCTCGTTCGCCACGGTCACGGTCGGGCTGCCGACCCGCCGGCGGCTGGTGTTCGTCCCGCTGGCCGGTGCCGCGGTCGGCCCCGGCTACCTGCGGGTCACGTCGTCCAAGAGCCAGGTGAAGAACGCGCCGGCGATCGACACCGACGGCGAGCTGCCGGCAGAGGACGAACCGGCGGTCTTCGCCCACTACGAGCTGGAGTACGTGCCGGGCGGGACGGGTGAACGCCGCCTGGCCCGCCGGTAGGGCCCGGGGAGCATCGGAAGGAGGCCCGGGATGGCAGTGGTGCTGTTCCTGATCATCGTGGCGATCGTGCTCGGCATCATCGGCGCCGTCGCCGACGGCCTGCTCTACCTGCTGGTCATCGGGGTGCTGGTGTTGGTGGTCGCCATGATCCTGGCCGGGGTGCGGTTCCGCCGGGGCGGACGGCAGCCAGGCCGCTGAGGCCGCTCAGGCCGCTCAGGCCGCTGAGGCCGTCGCGGCCACTCGGCCCGGCCCGGCGGCGGGCCCCGCCCCGGGCGCGTCGGTCAGACCTCGTCCGGGCCGGTGAAGTCGGGCGAGGTGTAGCCCGGGCCGGTGAACTCGGCGGGGCGCGGGCTGCGACCGTCGGGGTCGGTGACGCCTTCGACGCCGGGGCTGGAGAAACCGGGGCTGGAGTAGCGGGCGCTGCTGTAACCGGGGCTGAGCAGATCGGGCGGGGCGGGGCGGCCGCTCACCTGCGGCGAGAGGGCGGGCTCGGAGTCGAGGTTGGCGAGCAGGTAGGGGATCAGGGCGCGCTCGCGCAGCGCGGTGTGCCAGACGCGGCGGGCCTCGGCCAGATCGGCGTGCAGGTGCGGGTCCTGGCCCGCGGGAGTGGCGGCACCGTCCCGGCGGGCGGTCAGCAGCATGCCGACACCGCCGATGAGCAGCGCCGCCAGCGCCACCACCACGGCGACCCAGCCGGCCGTGACCAGGCTGTGCCCGAGGGCGAGATCGGGCTGGGCGGCCTGCACCGAGTAGCCGATCAGCAGCAGGACGGCGCCGCCCACGCCGGCCAGGACCGGGGTGAGGGTGGTCAGGACCGGGAAGAGCCCGGCGTCCTCCACCGCGGAGGACCGTGCGCCCGCCCCGCCGGGGGCCGGGCTCGCGCCGCCGAGAGCGGTGCGCAGGCCGACGAAGTGCTGGTACTCGGTGGCCGCCCCGGCGGCGATCTCGGACGCGGCGAGCATGGCCTTGGTGTGCAGTTGCTCGGCGTTGAGGTGCGGGCCGGGCGAGCGCAGTGCTTCGAGGACGGATCCGTCGCGCAGTGCTTCGTCGAGCACCCGGGAGAAGTCCGGGCGGTCCTCGGCGAGCAGGTGCGGGGCGTTGCTCATGGGTACCCCGTTCCGCTGGAGTCACGGAGGTGGATGGTCCACTCGCGCCGGCCGCGGCGGGCCGCCGGGGCCGAAGGGCCGGTGGTGGCGGTCGGCCGCGGGGCCGCGCGTGGTGCCTCGATGGTAGGGGTCGGCCTGCCGGGGCTGACAGTAGGTTTCCGGATTTTCAGGACCGTCAGCAGCCCGGCAGTGCTCGGAAGTTGTTCGGTTCAGCTCCGCCGGACCGACGTTCCGTCAGTTCAGCGGCAGCCGGGCGACCAGCAGCCGGCCCTCCATGGTGACCCCGCCGTCCATCGCGATGGCCAGCTCGTCCGCGTAGATGTACGGACCCGGCACGTGCGGCGGGGCGTCGTCCTCCTGGTCCACCCCGGTCAGGTACGGGATCGGGCTGTGGCCGTGCACCACCCGGTAGCCGCCGTAGGCGTCCAGCAGCTCGTGCACGGCCGGCGGGCCGGCCTGGCCGCGGAAGGCGAAGCGCTTGGTGAACTTGCGGAAGCAGTCCCACCACTCGTCGATGCCCTCGTCCGCGAGCACCACGTGGACGGCGTCGTTGACCTCGGCGATCGACTGGCCGTACTCCAGGTACGCGGTGGTGTCCGAGTGCAGCAGCAGGTGGCCGTCCTCGATGGCGATCGCGGGCAGCCGGGAGAGCCAGCTGATGTGGTGCTGCTCCAGGCGGTCGAGGTCGTGCTGCTGGCCGCCGTTGAGCCGCCAGGCGGCGAGGAAGGAGGCGGTGCCCGCGGTGGACTGCACCGGCTCGTCGCCGTACCGGGCGGCGCCCAGGAACAGCAGCTCGTGGTTGCCCATCAGGGCGCGGCAGTAGCCGCCGGCCGCGGCGGCCTCGGCGGCCAGCTGCATCACCAGGTTGATCACGCCGATGCCGTCCGGCCCGCGGTCGGTGAAGTCGCCGAGGAACCAGACCCGGGAGCGGCCGGCCGCCCAGTGGCCCTCGTCGTCGATCAGCCCCTGCTGGTGCAGCGCGGCCAGCAGCTCGTCCAGGTAGCCGTGCACGTCACCGATCACGTACAGCGGCCCGGGTGCCTCGCCGGGCTCCGGCTGCGGGTAGGGAAAGTGCACCTCCACCGGCGGGTCCGGGATCGGGCCGAGCTCGATGGTCGGCGGGTCCTCGGGCTGCGGGTGGGCGGCCGGGGCGGCCTCGCCGGGGTGGAACTCGGGTTGCGGGTGGCCGCCCGGGGTGGCCTCGCCGGCGTGGAACTCGCTCCGGTAGCCGCCCTCGAAGTGACCGGTCGGCACGTAGTGGCCCGGTGCCTGGGCGGCCTCCTGGCCGACCGCCCCGCCCAGGGCGAGGCCCTGCTGCGCCGGCGGCAGGTGACCGGGCGTCGGCCAGTGCTGCTCCAGGTAGCGGGCGCCGCCGAAGCCGGTGTAGGTCTGCTCGTACGGGTGGCCGGCCGGGGGTTCGGCGGGCTCGAAGTAGGAGCCGTACGGGAGCACGTCGAGGTCCTGCTGGGGGCGGGGGCCTGAGTCGGGCAGTTCAGGCCCGGGGAAGCGGTCCTCGGGTGTCATTCGCCCATCATAGGAAGACCACTCTCCCGGCGTCCTCACCTGGTCGGCATCCAATTCGTCGGAACGTCGTCCGGGCGGTCCCGACTGTCCGGTCCGCCCCCCTCTGTACTGGTCCAGACCACAGCGTCGAACGACCGCGATCACCTGGGCAACCGACCGCGATCACCTGGGCAACCGCCCGCGATCATCGGTCGGACCGCCCGCGATCACCGGCCGGGTACGGACCGTCGGGCCCCCGTGGGCCGGGCGCCGGGGCCCGCGCCCGAGCGCCGGCCGGTGATCGCCCGGTACGGGTCGGCCTTCGCCCGGTGCCGCTCACCCCTCGCCCGGCGGGCGGGGCGGGCTGACCGTGGTGCGCGGGCTGCGGCGCTCGGAGGAGGCCCGGACGATCAGCTCGGTGGGCATCAGGGTGCCGGGCGGCGGCCCCGTCCCGGCGGTCCGGAACCGGGGCGGGAACAGCCGCCCGGTGTCCGTGCCGGTGCCGGAGTCCACTCCCTCGATCGCGTCGATGAGCAGGTTGACCACCGTGGTGCCGATCCGCCGGGGCTTGAGCGAGAGGGTGGTGATCGGGGGCTCGGTGCCCGCGTACACGTCGCTCTCGCTGCAGCAGACCAGCAGCAGGTCGTCCGGCACCCGCAGGCCGTACCGGCGGGCGGCGGCCAGCAGGTCGGTGCCGTTCGGGTCGAACAGGCCGTACACCGCGTCCGGACGGTCCGGGCGGGCCAGCAGCCGGTCGGCGGCGACCGCGCCGGCGGCGGGGTCGTGGGCGGGGTAGGCCTCGTAGACCGGCTCCTGGCCGACCCGGTGGCACCAGCCGAGGTAGGCGTCGGTGGACAGCCGGGTGTAGGTGTCGGTGCTGGTGCCGGTGAGCAGGCCGATCCGGCGGGCGCCGGCCTCGCTCAGGTGGTCGAGGATGCCGAGCACGGCGGCCTCGTGGTCGTTGTCCACCCAGGCGGTGACCGGGCAGTTGCCCGGCTTGCCGTCGCTGACCACCGGTACGCCGGACCGGTAGAGCTCGCTGACCAGCGGGTCCTGGTCGGGCGGGTCGATCACCACGGTGCCGTCCAGGGCGATGTTGCTCCAGACGTCGTGCCGGGAGGAGGCGGGGAGCACCACCAGGGCGTAGCCGCGGCTGAGCGCGGCGCTGGTGGCGGCCCGCGCCATCTCGGCGAAGTAGGCGAATTCGGTGAAGGTGAAGGGCTCCTCGCCGTACGTGGTGACGGTCAGTCCGATCAGGCCGGACCGGCCGGTGCGCAGGGTCCGGGCGGCGGCGGAGGGTCGGTAGCCGAGGCGCTCGGCGACCTCGCGCACCCGGCTTCTGGTCTCGTCGGGCAGGCGCCCCTTGCCGTTCAAGGCGTCCGAGACCGTGGTGATCGACACTCCGGCGGCTGCCGCCACGTCCCGGATGCCGGCCCGCTCAAGACGCCGTGAGGCGGTGGGTCGCCGACCGCTCTGGTTGGCTGCTGCTGTCATGGCGGACCGATCGTATGGCTCTTGACGGCGCTGCGTGACCGGTTCGCTACTCCTTGATGAAGATACGTTTCTCCGTGCCCATCGTGGAAAGCCCCCGTCGCCACCAGCCCAGATCCGGCCGTCTTACCTCTGACATGTGCCATGGGAACCCGGCAGAATGGCTGATCTGCACCCGTACCCCGAACGAGCAACTCACCCCTTCGGGTGAGCGGCTCGGTATCGTTCGGGGCACCCGACCGGGGTGGTGCGGGTGCGACCGAGGACCGTGTGTGCCGGCGACCCCGTACGCACACGACCCGAGAACCGCAGCCTCGCGGCTGGAGAGAACGGAGACGACCGTGAGTGGAACGGCAGCGCAGGGTCCCCGGCTGAGGCCGACCCTGGACGGCATCCCGACCTACAAGCCCGGCAAGCCGGCCGGTGCCGACGCGTACAAGCTGTCCTCGAACGAGAACCCGTACCCGCCGCTGGCCGGCGTGCTGGAGGCCGCCCTGGCCGCCGCCGGTTCGTTCAACCGGTACCCGGACATGGCCGTCACCGCCCTCACCGAGGAGCTCGCCCGGCGGTTCGAGGTGCCGGCCGAGCACATCGCCACCGGCACCGGCTCGGTCAGCGTCGCGCAGTCCCTGGTGCTCTCCACGGCCGGCCCCGGCGACGAGGTGATGTTCGCCTGGCGCTCCTTCGAGGCCTACCCGATCATCACCCAGGTGGCCGGCGCCACCCCCGTCGCGGTCCCGCTCACCGCGACCGAGGAGCACGACCTCGACGCGATGCTCGCCGCGATCACCGACCGGACCCGGCTGATCTTCGTCTGCAACCCCAACAACCCCACCGGCACCGCGATCCGCCGCACCGAGCTGGTGCGCTTCCTGGACGCCGTGCCGAGCGACATCCTGGTGGTGCTGGACGAGGCGTACATCGAGTTCATCCGCGACGAGCAGGTGCCCAACGGCCTGGAGCTCTACCGCGACCGGCCCAACGTCTGCGTGCTGCGCACCTTCTCCAAGGCGTACGGCCTCGCGGGGCTGCGGGTCGGCTTCGCCGTCGCGCACGAGCCGGTGGCCACCGCGCTGCGCAAGACCGCGGTGCCGTTCGGCGTCAGCCAGCTCGCCCAGGACGCGGCCGTCGCCTCGCTGCGCGCCGAGGACGAGCTGCTGGAGCGGGTCGAGACCCTGGTCGCCGAGCGCGCCCGGGTGGTGGCCGCGCTGACCGCCCAGGGCTGGGAGCTCGCCGACACCCAGGCCAACTTCGTCTGGCTGCGCCTGGGCGACCGCGCCCTGGACTTCGCCGCGGCCTGCGGCGCCGCGGGCGTGGTGGTCCGCCCGTTCCAGGGCGACGGCGTCCGGATCACCATCGGCGAGGTGGCGGGCAACGACCTGTTCCTGGCCGCGGCCGAGGCCTTCCGCAAGGAGCTCTAGCCGGCACCGCCCGGCCCCGGGCCCGCCACCACGTGCGGCGGGCCCGGCCGGGCGGGCGCCGCCGTCCCGCGGGGCGCCCCGCCGGCCGGGCGGCGCGTGCGGCGCGCGGCGGGTGAGGAGCGGCCGGGAAGCGCTGGGAGTTTCCTGGGAGCTCGACCAACGTTCGGTCAGCTTCCGCCCTGGATCAGCCCCCCGGCGCCGGATATCCGGGGGCTTGCGGGGGTTGGACCGGTCAGGAACCTCCCAGCCCGGGCCCAGGATCCCGAAAGGGCGCGGCGCGAAGCTGTCCGGCATGAAGGTCCTCCCGCGACGGCGTGGTGCCGTCCTCCTCAACTCCGCGCTCGGTGTGGCCCTGTTGGGTGGGGCCGCGCTGGCGTACACCACCCTCGACGGCGGCACCAGCTCCGCCGCGAGCAAGTCCGCGGTGCGCACCGCCGCCGTGGCCAAGGGCACCGTCCTGGCCACCGTGTCCGGTTCCGGCACCCTGGCCTCGCCCAGCGACGCCGGCCTCGACTTCACCACCGGGGGCCGGGTCACCGCGGTCAAGGTGGCCGTCGGCGACACCGTCAAGGCCGGCGAGGTGCTCGCCACCGTCGACACCACCACCGCCCAGCAGCAGGTGAACGCGGCCACCTCGGCCCTCAACACCGCCGAGGCCAACCTCACCAAGGCCGAGGCCGGCGAGACCGTGACCACCACCAAGCAGCTGCCGTCCGGCGGCGCCACCGGTTCGGGCGGCTCCGGCCGCAGCGGCTCCGGCACCGGCACCGGAGGCAGCGCGACCCCGGCCCCGCAGACCACCACGGTCACCACCACCAAGGTGGACCAGGCCCAGGTCGCCCAGGCCCAGCAGCAGGTGGACGCCGCCGAGACCACCCTCACCAACGCCAAGGCCGCGCTGGCCGGCACCACGCTGACCGCGCCCGCGGACGGCACGGTCGCCTCGATCGGCGGCAAGGTCGGCGACACCGTGTCCGGCACCGGCACCGGCTCCGGCGGGTCCGGCAGCTCAGGCGGCTCGACCGGCAGCTCCACCAAGACCACCGGCACCTCCACCACCCCGACCGGCTTCGTGGTGCTCACCAACCCGACCGGGATGCAGGTCACCGCGGCCTTCTCCGAACTGGACTCGCTGAAGCTCAAGAAGGGCCAGGCGGCCACCGTCACCCTCAACGCGCAGTCCGACACCAAGCTCAACGCCACCGTGCTGTCGGTCAGCTCGCTGCCCACCACGTCCAGCGGCTCCTCCGGCGCGGTGCAGTACGGCGCCACCCTGCAGATCAGCGGCGACACCAGCAAGCTGCGCACCGGCCTGAGCGCCACCATCTCGGTGGTCACCGGCGAGGCGGACAACGCGCTGTCGGTGCCCACCGCGGCCCTGGCCGGCACCGGCACCAGCCGGACGGCGACCGTGGTGCACCAGGACGGCAGCACCGAGCGGGTCACCGTGACGGTCGGTGTCGAGGGCGACGCCACCGTGCAGGTGGTGGACGGTCTCGCCGAGGGCGACCAGGTCGAGCTCACCAGCACCACGGCGGGGACCGGCAACGGCTTCCCCAGCGGCCGCTTCCCCGGCGCCGGCGGCACCGGAGGCATCGGCGGCGCCGGTGCGGTGGGCGGCTTCGGCGGCGGCACGGGCGGCGGCGCGGGTGGCGGCACCACCCGCACCGGCGGCGGGGGCCGCGGCTGATGACCGAGCAACAGCCCCCGGTGATCCAGATCCGCCGGGTGATCAAGTCCTACGGCCACGGCGACGCCGTCGTGCACGCCCTGCGCGGCCCGTCCGCGCCCGGCAGCGGCGAGCCGCTCGGGGTCAGCCTCGACATCGAGCAGGGCGACTTCGTCGCGGTGATGGGCAGCTCCGGCTCGGGCAAGTCGACGCTGATGAACATCCTCGGCTGCCTGGACGTACCGACCTCCGGCCGCTACCTGCTGGACGGCATCGACGTCGGGCACCTGGACGAGGGCCAGCTGTCGCTGGTCCGCAACCGCAAGATCGGGTTCGTCTTCCAGTCCTTCAACCTGGTGCCGCGCACCACGGCGCTCGCCCAGGTGGAACTGCCGCTCGCCTACGCGGGCGTGCGCGCCGCCGAGCGCCGGCGCCGAGCGCTGGCCGCCCTCACCATGGTCGGCCTCGCCGGCCGGGCCGGGCACAAGCCCAACCAGCTCTCCGGCGGCCAGCAGCAGCGGGTCGCGGTGGCCCGGGCCCTGGTCACCTCCCCGGCCATGCTGCTCGCCGACGAGCCCACCGGGAACCTCGACAGCCACTCCACCGAGGAGGTGCTGTCGATCATCGACGGGCTGAACGCCGAGGGCCGCACGGTGGTGCTGATCACCCACGAGGACGAGGTCGCCCGGCACGCCAAGCGGGTGGTCCGACTGGTGGACGGCGCGATCGTGAGCGACGTCCGGCAGGCGAAGGTCTCCGGTCCGCCGCCCGCGCTCGGCGTGGGGGTGGGCGCATGATGTTCTGGCAGATGCTCCGGTTCGCGCTCGGCGGGCTGGCGGCCAACAAGGTGCGCTCGGCGCTCACCATGCTCGGGGTGCTGATCGGCGTCGCCGCCGTGATCGTGCTGCTGGCGGTCGGCAACGGCTCCTCGGTCGCGGTCAAGGACTCGATCACCGCACTCGGCACCAACTCGCTGACGGTGTCGGCCAACGGGGCCCGCGGCGCCGCCACGGCGGCCAAGAAGCTGACCGTGGCCGACGCCAAGGCGCTCGCCACCGCCACCGACGCCCCGGCCATCAAGTCGGTCGCCCCGGTGGTCACCGCGACCGCCACCGCGCTCTACGGGAACATCTCGTACCAGCCCGGATCGATCGTCGGCACCTACCCCGCGTACTTCGAGACGTCCAATCAGAAGATCGCCCACGGCGACTACTTCTCCGAGGACGACGTGCTCAACTCCCGCAAGGTGGCGGTGCTCGGCTCGGCCACCGCCAAGCAGCTGTTCGACACCGAGGATCCGGTCGGCAAGCGGATCACCATCGGCTCCACTCCGTTCACCGTGGTGGGCGTGCTGCAGACCAAGGGCAGCACCGGCTTCAACGACCCGGACGACGTCGTGGTTGCCCCGCTGCCCACCGTGCAGAACGCTTTCACCGGCTTCGGCTCGGTCAACCAGATCCTGGTGCAGGCCACCTCCGCCGAGCGGACCACCGAGGCGCAGAACGACGTCAGCCGGATCCTGCTCGGCACCCACGCCATCGCCGACCCGACCAAGGCCGACTTCCGGATCAGCAGCCAGTCCTCGCTGCTGACCGCCCGGGAGAGCACCACCCAGACCTTCACCGTGCTGCTCGGCGCGGTGGCCGCGATCTCGCTGCTGGTCGGCGGGATCGGCATCACCAACATCATGCTGGTCACGGTCACCGAGCGGACCAGGGAGATCGGCATCCGCAAGGCGCTCGGCGCGCCCCGGGCGGTCGTCCTCGGCCAGTTCCTGCTGGAGTCCACCCTGCTCTCGGTGCTGGGCGCCGGCCTCGGAGTGCTGGCCGGCCTGCTCGGCTCGCACTTCAGCATCGTCGGCATCAAGCCGGTGGTGATCCCCGAGTCGGTGCTCGGCGCCTTCGGCATCGCCGTGGCGATCGGCCTGTTCTTCGGCAGCTACCCCGCCAACCGGGCCGCCCGGCTGCGCCCGATCGACGCCCTGCGTCACGAGTGAACCCCTAGACGGATCAGGAGTGCCATCCCCATGTCCACCGAGAACGAGTCCCCGACCGAGGTGCTGGCGACCGCGCCGGACGCCCGCGACGTCACCGCCGAGCTGGCCGCCCCGCCGCGCCGCAAGCTGCCCTGGCCGACCCTGGTGCTGGCCGGCTGCGTGATAGCCGTGCTGTCCTTCGCCGGCGGCGTCTGGTACCAGAAGGACAACGCCCCGGCCGGCGGCGGCCAGCGGGTGGCGGCCGGCGGCCAGGGGCAGAACGGCCAGAACGCGGGCCGCCGCGGCGGCTTCGGCCAGGGCCAGAACGGCCAGGGGCAGAACGGCCAGGGCCAGGGCGGTGGTCAGGGCGGCGGCCCTGGCGGCGCGGGCGCGGGCTTCACCCGCGGCACGGTCAAGCAGGTCGACGGGAGCACCGTCTACCTGACCGACGCGGCCGGCAACACCGTGAAGGTGACCACCGGCGACTCCACCAAGGTCACCCTCAACAAGGACGGCAAGGTCGGCGACCTGCAGCCCGGCCAGAGCGTCACCGTGGTCGGCAGCAAGGCCGCGGACGGCGGCTTCACGGCCACCCAGCTGACCGAGGGCGCGGCCGGCTTCCCGGGCGGCTTCGGCGGCCGGGGCGGCGCGGCCGGCGGCGCGGGCACCGGCGGGGCCGGTACCGGCGGCGGCACCGGCGGGAACTGAGCGGCGGCACCCGGCGGCGCAGGGCGCGCCGCCGGGTTGGCCGAAACCGGTCCCGCAGAGGTTTAATCCAACCTTCATCAACCGCGCGTAGCCTCCCCGGGCTATCGTCCGATGAGCAACCATCGACCGACCGGGAGGCGGATCACCGTGTCAGGGACAGCGCAGCCGGCCGGCGGCCCGGGCGTCGGCACCGCCCCGGGCGCCGGCGGGGCCTCGGGCGAGGCCTTCCTGCTCGTCGTGGACGACGAGCCGAACATCCGGGAGCTGCTCTCGGCCTCGCTCCGGTTCTCCGGCTTCCGGGTCGCCTCGGCGGCCACCGGCGAGGAGGCGCTCGCCGCCGTCGCCGCCGAGCGCCCGGACCTGGTGGTGCTCGACGTGATGCTGCCGGACCTGGACGGCTTCGCGGTGGTGCAGCGGCTGCGCGAGCAGACCCAGTGGCCGCAGGGCGGCGAGCACGTCCCGGTGCTCTTCCTCACCGCCAAGGACGGCACCGGCGACAAGGTGCAGGGCCTGGCGGTCGGCGCGGACGACTACGTCACCAAGCCGTTCAGCCTGGAGGAGCTGATCGCCCGGATCCGGGCGATCCTGCGCCGGGCCGGCGGGCCGGCCGAGGACGGCCGGCTGGTCGTCGCCGACCTGGTGCTCGACCCGCTGGCGCACGAGGTGACCAGGGCGGGCGTCCCGGTCTCGCTCTCGCCGACCGAGTTCAAGCTGCTGCACTACCTGCTGGCCAACGTCGGCCGGGTGGTCTCCAAGGCGCAGATCCTCGACCACGTCTGGGCCTACGACTTCGGCGGCGACCTGTCGATCGTCGAGTCGTACATCTCCTACCTGCGCCGCAAGCTGGACTCCGGCTCCGCGCACGGGCCCAAGCTGATCCACACCGTGCGCGGCATCGGCTACGCCCTGCGCCGGCCGCCGCAGGGCTGACGGCGCAGTGCGTCTCGTCGCCAGGCTCTCGCTGCGCGCCCGGCTGCTGGTGCTGGCCCTGCTGCTGGTCACCACCGGGCTGGTGGTGAGCGACACCCTGGTGCTCGGAGCGGTCAAGGTCCAGCTGGTCGAGCGGGCCGACCAGCAGCTGGAGCGGTTCGCCCAGCCGCTCTCCCACCGGGCCCCCGGCCGCTTCGTCGGCCCCACCGGCCAGGGCGCCGGCCCCCGGGCCGGCGGTCCGGGCCAGACGGGGCAGGGCCAGGCCGGTCAGGGGCAGACGGGCCAGGGGCAGGCCGGCCAAGGACAGACGGGCCAAGGACAGACGGGCCAAGGACAGACGGGCCAAGGACAGACGGGCCAGGGCCAGAGCGGCCAAGGGCAGGCCGATCAGTGGTCCCAGGGCGGTCAGTGGGCCCCGGGCGGCCCGGGCGGCCGGCGGCCCGGCCCGTTCCTGCCCAGCCAGTACGTGGTCCAGTACCTGGGCGCCGACGCCGCTGTGCAGGAGGTCTACCGGCAGCCGATCGACGACACCGACCCGCTGCCCAAGGTGGCCCGGCTGACCCCGTCGGCGATCTCCGCCCGGGGCACCGAGTGCTTCACCGTCCCGGGGGAGCGCGGCGAGGGCAGCTGGCGGGTGCTGGTGCTGCCGATGCAGCGTCCGGCGTCAGGCACCGGCGGCACCGGAGCCAGCGGCACCGGCGGCACCGGAGTCAGCGGCACCGGCGGCACGGCCGGCGCCGTGACCGCCACGAACAGCGACTTCGCCGCTCCGGGCTACCTGCTGGTCGCCGTCTCGCTGGACGACGTGGACGCGGTGCTGGGCCGGCTGCGCACCACCTTCCTGACCATCGGCGGGGTGGTGCTGCTGGGGATCGCGGCGCTCGGCGCGTTCGCCGTCCGGGCCGGGCTGCGGCCGCTGCGGAAGATCGAGCAGGGGGCCCAGCGGATCGCCTCGGGCGAGCTGTCGCACCGGATGCCCGACCTCGGGCAGCGCACCGAGGTCGGCCGGCTGTCCACGGCCCTGAACGGGATGCTCAGCCAGATCGAGTCCGCCTTCTCCGCGCAGGCCGCCTCCGAGGCCCGGATGCGGCGCTTCGTCGCGGACGCCTCGCACGAGCTGCGTACCCCGCTGGCCGGCATCCGGGGCTTCGCCGAGCTGCACCGGATGGGCGCGCTGTCGGACGTGGACCGGGCGATGGACCGGATCGAGAGCGAGGCCGTCCGGCTCGGCGGACTGGTCGAGGACCTGCTGACGCTGGCCCGGTTGGACGAGGAGCGCCCGCTCGACCTCGAACCGATGGACCTGCGCACCCTGGCGGCCGACGCCCTGCACGACCTGACGGCGCTCGACCCGGGCCGGCCGGTCGCGCTCACCGGTCCGGACGGCACCGGTGCCCCGCAGGCCGCGCCGGTGCTCGGCGACGAGGCCAGGCTCCGCCAGGTGGTGACCAACCTGGTGGGCAACGCGGTCAAGCACACCCCGCCGGGCACCGCCGTGCGGATCGGGGTCGGCACCGTCGACGGCGGGTGTCTGCTGGAGGTCGCCGACCAGGGCCCCGGCCTGAGCCCGGGTCAGGCCGTCCAGGTCTTCGAGCGGTTCTACCGGGTGGACGCCTCCCGCAGCCGCCACGACGGCGGTGGCGCCGGGCTCGGGCTGGCGATCGCCTCCGCCCTGGTGCGGGCGCACGGTGGTGCGCTGACCCTGGACACCGCCCCCGGCCGGGGCGCGGCCTTCCGGTTGCAGCTGCCGCACCAGCGCTGACGGCCGTCCTGTCAAGGGCCCGACCGTCCAAGGAGGCGGCCCGGAACGGTCTTGTGAGGCCCACCCGACGGGTCCGATCATCAGCTTGACCGAGTCGGTCGTCGAATTTCCCACCCCCCTGTTCGAACGCGGATAAGCATGGTGGATACTGAGCTTGTGAACGTGTTCACGTTCACAAGCGGACAAGCTTGGCAGGGCTGGTACCGGTTTCGTGCTAGTCATGCGCTTTGTCCGCAATGTGGTGGAACAGGGTAGGCCCAGCAGAGCAGAGAGAGGGCGCAGTGGAGCTAGCAATCGCTCACGAGACCATCGCGCGGTGGCAGTTCGGAGTCACCACCGTCTACCACTTCCTCTTCGTCCCACTGACCATCAGCCTGTCCGCGATCGTGGCGGGGCTGCAGACCGCCTGGGTGCGCACGGGCAAGGAGAAGTACTTCCACGCCACCCGGTTCTGGGGGAAGCTCTTCCTGATCAACATCGCGATGGGCGTGGTCACCGGCATCGTCCAGGAGTTCCAGTTCGGGATGAACTGGTCCGACTACTCGCGCTTCGTCGGTGACGTGTTCGGCGCCCCGCTGGCGATGGAGGCGCTGATCGCCTTCTTCTTCGAGTCCACCTTCATCGGCCTGTGGATCTTCGGCTGGGACCGGCTGCCGAAGAAGATCCACTGCGCCTGCATCTGGATGGTGGCGATCGGCACGGTGCTGTCCGGCTACTTCATCCTGGCCGCCAACTCCTGGATGCAGCACCCGGTCGGCTACCGGATCGACCCGGCCACCGGCAAGGCCCAGCTCACCGACATCGGCCGGGTGCTGTTCCAGAACACCACCCTGGTGCAGGTCTTCCACACCATGACCGCGGCCTTCCTGACCGGCGCCGCCTTCATGGTCGGCATCGCCTCGTACCACCTGTGGCGGGCCAAGCGCGGCAAGGAGACCGACCGCCGCAGGACGGCGGCCATGCGCACCTCGCTGCGGGTCGCCCTGGTGATCGCGGTGCTCGGCGGCCTCGGCACGGCGCTCAGCGGGGACACCCTGGCCAAGGTCATGTTCGAGCAGCAGCCGATGAAGATGGCCGCCGCCGAGGCGCTCTGGGACACCCAGGACCCGGCGCCGTTCTCGATCTTCGCGGTGGGCAACGTCAACGAGGGCCACAACTCGGTCGAGCTGGAGATCCCCGGGATACTGTCCTTCCTGGCCAACAGCAACTTCAGCTCCCCCGTCCCCGGTATCAACGACACCGCCGCGGCGGAGGCCGCGAAGTACGGCGGGCAGCCCCGCGACTACATCCCGAACATCTTCGTCACCTACTGGGGCTTCCGCCTCATGATCGGCTTCGGGATGACCTCCTTCGTGGCCGCGCTGATCGGCCTGTGGACCACCCGGCGGAAGTTCTGGCTCGCCCCCGAACACCGCACCGCCGAGGACGAACCGCCGAAGCTGATGCTCACCAGGTCGCGCGAGATGGGCCCGTTCCTGACCAGGTGGAGCTGGCGGATCGGCATCCTCACGATGGGATTCCCGCTGATCGCCAACAGCTTCGGCTGGATCTTCACCGAGATGGGCCGTCAGCCCTGGGTGGTCTTCGGCCTGATGCGCACCGCCGACGCGGTCTCCCCCAACGTCGGCATCGGCACCCAGATCGGCGCCCTCACCACCTTCACCCTGCTCTACGCGGTCCTCGCCGTGATCGAGGTGAAGCTGCTGGTCAAGTACGCCAAGGCCGGCCCGGTCACCTCGGAGCGGCCGCCGGCCAAGGACCCGACCCTGCGCGGCCCGTCCTCGGACGAGGACGCCGACAAGCCCCTCGCCTTCGCGTACTGAGGACGGAACGAGCATGCATCTCCACGACTTCTGGTTCCTCCTCATCGCCGTCCTGTGGATCGGCTACTTCTTCCTGGAGGGCTTCGACTTCGGCATCGGCATCCTCACCCGCACGCTCGCCCGCGGCACCGCCGAACGCCGGGTCCTGATCAACACCATCGGCCCGGTCTGGGACGGCAACGAGGTCTGGCTGCTCACCGCCGGCGGCGCCACCTTCGCGGCCTTCCCCGACTGGTACGCCACCCTGTTCAGCGGCTTCTACGTCCCGCTGCTGATCATCCTGGTCTGCCTGATCGTGCGCGGCGTGGCCTTCGAGTACCGGGCCAAGCGCACCGGGGAGCGCTGGCAGCGCAACTGGGAGCTGGCGATCTTCTGGACCTCGCTGCTGCCCGCCTTCCTGTGGGGCGTGGCCTTCGCCAACATCGTGCACGGCGTGGCGATCGACCGGGAGAAGAACTACGTCGGCACCTTCTGGGACCTGCTCAACCCGTACGCGCTCCTCGGCGGCCTGGTCACCCTGGTGCTGTTCACCTTCCACGGCGCGGTCTTCGCCGCGCTGAAGACCGTCGGCGACATCCGCGAGCGGGCCCGGGCCCAGGCACTCGGGCTGGGCCTGGCCACCGCCGTGCTGGCGCTGGTCTTCCTGATCTGGACCCAGGCGCACCGGGGCGACGGCTGGAGCCTGGCCGCCGTGGTGATCGCGGTCGGGGCCCTGCTCGGCGCCCTGGCGGCCAACCAACTCGGCCGGGAGGGATGGGCGTTCGCCCTCTCCGGGCTGACCATCGTGGCCGCGGTCGGGATGCTGTTCCTGTCGCTCTTCCCGGACGTGATGCCCTCCACCCTGGACCCGGCCTACTCGCTGACCGCCGCCAACTCGGCCTCCTCGCCCTACACGCTCAAGGTGATGACCGTGGTCGCGGTGGTCTTCACCCCGATCGTGCTGCTCTACCAGGGCTGGACGTACTGGGTGTTCCGCCGGCGGATCGGCGTCCAGCACATCCCGGCCGCCGTCCCCGCCGCCGACCACTGAGAGGGCCGCACCGATGGAGCGTCAGCAGCGGCTGCGGCCGGTCGACCCGAGGCTGCTCGCGCACGCCCGCACCACCCGCGCGTTCCTCGCCGGATCCGTGCTGCTCGGCGGCGCGGGCGCGGTCCTGCTGGTCGTCCAGGCGAGCCTGATCGCCGAGATCGTGGTCCGGGCCTTCCAGCGCCACGAGTACGCGCTCACCACCCCGCTGCTCTGGCTGGCCGCCACCGCGGTCGGCCGGGCCGCGGTGGCCTGGCTGACCGAGCTGACCGCACACCGCTCGGTGGCCCGGGTGAAGTCCACCCTGCGGCGCCGGCTGCTGGAGCACGCCACCGCGCTCGGCCCGTCCTACCTGGCGGGCCGGCGCACCGGCGAGCTGACCGCGCTGGCCACCAGGGGCATCGACGCCCTCGACGACTACTTCGCCCGCTACCTGCCGCAGCTGGCCCTGGCCGTGGTCGTCCCGGCGGTGGTGCTGGCCCGGATCCTCGGCGCGGACTGGCGCTCCGCCGCCGTCATCGCCGGCACCCTGCCGCTGATCCCGCTGTTCATGGTGCTGATCGGCCTGGCCACCCAGAGCCGGATGGACCGCCAGTGGGACGGCCTGGCCCGGCTCTCGCACCACTTCCTCGACGTGGTCGCCGGCCTGCCCACGCTCAAGGTCTTCGGCCGGGCGAAGGCCCAGGCCCGCACCATCTCCCGGATCACCGACGAGTACCGCAAGGCCACCCTGCGGACCCTGCGGATCGCCTTCGTCTCCTCCTTCGCGCTGGAACTGCTCGCCACCCTGTCGGTCGCCCTGGTCGCCGTCTCGGTCGGCTTCCGGCTGGTCGACGGCACCCTCGACCTGGAGACCGGGCTGCTGGTGCTGGTCCTCGCCCCCGAGGTCCACCTGCCGATCCGTCAGGTCGGCGCGCTCTACCACTCCAGCGTCGAGGGGCTGACCGCCGCCGGGCAGATCTTCGAGGTGCTGGAGCACCCGCTCCCGGCGGCCGGCACCCGGCCCGCCCCGGCCGCCGGCGCGGCGACGATCACGCTCAGCGGCGTCACCGTCGCCCTGCCGGGCCGCGGCGCCCCCGCGCTGGACGCGGTCTCGCTCACCCTCGAACCCGGCACCACCACCGCGCTCACCGGCCCCAGCGGCGCCGGCAAATCCACCCTGCTCTCGGTGCTGCTGGGCTTCACCCCGCCGACCGCCGGCCGCGTCCTGGTCGACGGCCAGGACCTCGCCGACCTCGACCCGGCCGACTGGCGGCGGCAGATCGCCTGGGTGCCGCAGCGCCCCCAGCTGTTCGCCGGCACCGTCGCCGAGAACGTCCGGCTGGCCCGGCCCGAGGCCACCGACCAGCAGGTGCTGGCCGCCCTCGGCGCCGCCCGGGCGCTCGACTTCGCCCGGCTCGACACCGTGCTCGGCGAGGACGGCGCGGGCCTGTCGGCCGGCCAGCGGCAGCGGATCGCGCTGGCCCGGGCAATCCTCGCCGACCGGCCGCTGGTGCTGCTGGACGAGCCGACCGCCAACCTGGACGGCGCCGCCGAGGCCGCCGTGGTCGAGGCCGTCCGGGCCCTGGCCGTCGGCCGCACCGTCCTGCTGGTCGCCCACCGGCCCGCCCTGCTCGCCGTCGCCGACCACCACCACAGGTTGGCCGGCCCCGCCCCGGCGCCGGCCGCGCCGGTGCCCTCGACCGTTCCCGTCCCCGTCCCCGCTCCGGCTCCCGCTCCCGCGGCGCCCGTCGAACCGGATCCGCCGCTGGACGCCCCGGCACGCCCCCGACTCGCGCTCGCCGGGCTGCTCGGATCGCTCGCCCTGGGCTGCGCCGTCGCGCTGATGGCCACCTCCGGCTGGCTGATCTCCCGGGCCTCCGAGATGCCGCCGGTGCTGTACCTGATGATGGCGGTCACCTCCGTCCGGGCCTTCGGCATCGGCCGCAGCGTCCTGCGCTACGCCGAGCGGCTGGTGGCGCACGACGCGGTGCTCAAGGCACTCGGGGGCGTACGGACCGCCGTCTACGCCCGCCTGGAGCGCCTTGCGCCGGGCGGACTGCCCGCGTACCGCCGGGGCGACCTGCTGGCCCGTCTGGTCTCCGACGTGGACGCGATGCAGGACCACCACCTGCGCTGGCGGCTGCCCGCCGCGGTCGCCGTGGTCGTCTCGCTGGCCTCCGCCGCCGCGCTGGCCGCCTTCCTGCCGCTCGCCGGCGCGCTGCTCGCCCTCGGACTGCTGCTGGCCGGCGCCGCCGTACCGGCTCTGGCGACCTTGCTGTCCGGCCGCTCAGAGCGTCAGCAGTCGCCGGCCCGGGGCGCGTTGGCGGTCGCCGTGGTGGACACCCTGACCGGCACCGCCGAACTGACGGTGGCCGGCGCCCTGCCCGCCAGGCTGGCCGCAGCCCGCGCCGCCGACCGGCGCCTGACCGCGCTGGCCGCCCGCTCCGCCGCCACCGCCGGACTCTCGGCCGGCCTGATCGCCCTGGTCACCGGGCTCACCGTCGCCGCGACCGCGGCCGCCGGGGTGGACGGCGTGGCGCACGGCGCGCTCCCCGGGGTCTGCCTGGCGCTGGTGGTGCTCACCCCGCTCGCCGCGTTCGAGGCGGTCGCCGGGATGCCGACCGCCGCCCGCTTCCGCGCCCGCAGCCGGGCGGCCCGGGCCCGGCTGGACGAGCTGCTGACCGCCGCCGAGCCGGTCGTCGAGCCCGCCGAGCCGCGGGCCGTGCCCGGGCCGGCGCTGCCGATCGCGGTCCGCGGCCTCACCGCCCGCTGGCCCGGGCAGCAGCGGGACGCGCTCCGCGGCCTCGACCTGGACCTCGCCCCCGGCCGCCGGATCGCCGTGGTCGGCCCCTCCGGCTCCGGCAAGACCACGGTGGCCCAGGTCCTGCTGCGCTTCCTCGACCAGCGAGCCGGCCAGGTCACCCTGGGCGCCGGCCGTCCACAGGCTGTGGACAGCCGTTCGGTCGCCGGCGACGAGCTCCGCCGGGTGATCGGCCTGTGCGCCCAGGACGCCCACGTCTTCGACAGCTCGCTGCGCGAGAACCTCCGGCTGGCCCGGCCCGCCGCCGCCGAACCCGAGCTGCGCGCCGCCCTGGCCGGCGCCCGGTTGCTGGACTGGGTGGACACCCTCCCGCAGGGCCTGGACACCATGGTCGGCGAGCACGGCGCCCGGCTCTCCGGCGGCCAGCGCCAGCGGCTGGCGCTGGCCAGGGCCCTGCTCGCCGACTTCCCGGTGCTGATCCTGGACGAGCCCGCCGAGCACCTCGACCTGCCCACCGCCGACGCGCTCACGGCCGACCTGCTGGCCGCCACCGAGGGCCGGACCACCCTGCTGATCACCCACCGGCTGGCCGGCCTGGACGACCGCAGCGTGGACGAGGTGCTGGTGCTGGACCAGGGGGAGGTGGTGGAGCGCGGCGCCTGGTCCGAGCTGACCGCCCGCCCGGACAGCCGGCTGAACGCCATGCGCGAGGTCGAGCAGCGGGCGGACACCCTGCTGGCAGCGCGCTGAGCCGACCGGGCGGGCCGGTAGGGCGGGCCGGTGGGGCGGGGTGGTGGGGCGGGGTGGACGGGCCCGCGAGGCCGGCGGGGCGGCGAACGCAAACCGGGCAAATTACCCTCGACCCATGGAGACCCCGCCGCAGCGCCCGCCCGAGCAGCCGGAGCGACCCGGGCCGCCCGACCCCGCACCGCACCGGGTGCCGGAGATCTCCTCGCTCGGCCTGGACACCCTGGTCACCGAGGTCTCCGAACGCCTCCAGTCGGCGGCCGCCGTCACCGACCGGATGCAGCGGCTGCTGGAGGCCGTGGTCTCGGTCGGGGTCGGCCTGGACCTGCACGCCACCCTGCACCGGATCGCCACCGGCGCGGCCGAACTGGTCGACGCCAAGTACGCCGCACTCGGGGTGATCTCCCCGCACGGCACCGGGCTCTCCGACTTCATCCACGTCGGCATCGACGACCCGACCGCCGCCGCGATCGGCGATCTCCCCTCCGGACGCGGCATCCTCGGCGTCCTGATCGACCACCCGCAGCCGCTCCGCCTGGCCGACCTCGGCCGGGACCCGCGCTCCACCGGCTTCCCCGCGCACCACCCGCCGATGACCTCCTTCCTCGGCGAGCCGATCCGGGTCCGCGACGAGGTCTTCGGCAACCTCTACCTGACCGAGAAGAAGGGCGGCGGCGGCTTCACCCCCGAGGACGAACAGGTGGTGCACGCGCTGGCCGCCGCGGCCGGCGTCGCGATCGAGAACTCCCGGCTGTACGAGGACGGGCGCCGCCGGGAGCGCTGGATCGCCGGCGCGTCCGCCGTCACCACCGCGCTGCTGTCCACCGACGAGGCCAAGGTCGCCCTCACCGTGGCCGCCGAGCAGGTCCGGGAACTGGCGGACGCCGCCGTCGGGATGATCCTGCTGCCCACCGTCGACGGGCAGATGCGGGTGGCGCACGCCTCCGGGGAGGTCGCCGAGTACCTCAACGGCGAACTGATGCCGCCCGGCAGCTTCGCCACCAACCTGATGGCGGGGGAGGGCGTCTACCTCGAGGACATGTCCTCCGACCCCGCGGTGGTGCTCCGGCTGGCCCGCCGCTTCGGACCGTCGATGGCCGTGCCGATGATCTCCTCCGGCCGGGTGCTGGGCGGGCTGTGCGTCTGGCGGCACCAGGGCTCGGCGCCCTTCACCGACGACGAGAAGCAACTCGCCCAGACCTTCGCCTCGCAGGCCGCGCTCGCCCTGCGGCTGGCCGAGGGCCAGCGCGACAAGCAGCGCCTGGCGGTCTTCCAGGACCGCGACCGGATCGCCCGCGACCTGCACGACCTGGTCATCCAGCGGCTGTTCGCCACCGGCATGATGCTGGAGAGCGCGGCCCGCCGCGCGGTGGTGCCCGAGGTGCGGACCGGTATCGGCCGCGCGGTGGACGAACTGGACGCCACCATCCAGGAGGTCCGCACCACCATCTACGCGCTCCAGCACGGCGACACCGACGACCAGCCCGACACCCTGCGGACCAGGGTGCTGCGCGAGGGCAGCCAGGCCGCCGCCGCGCTCGGCTTCAAGCCCACCATCACCTTCACCGGCCCGGTGGAGAGCCTGGTCGGCGAGCAGGCCTCCCGCCAACTCCTCGCCGCGCTCAGGGAGATGCTCTCCAACACGGCCCGGCACGCCCGGGCCTCCCGGGTCGCCGTCGAGATCGCCGCCACCGTCCACCTGGACGACGAAGGCCGCCCCGTCCCCGGCGATCCGGAGTCGCTCGACCGGGCCGGCAAGCCCGGCGTGCTGCTCACCGTCACCGACGACGGGGTCGGCATCCCGGACGGCGGCCGCCGCAGCGGCCTGCGCAACCTGGCCCGCCGGGCCGAGGCGCTCGGCGGCGACGCCTGGCACGAGCCGGGCCCGCACGGCAAGGGCACCCGGGTCCGCTGGACCGCCCGGTACTGACCCGGGGCGCCGTCAGGAGTGGAACTTCTCGCTCACCTTGGTCACCTTGCCGGAGGCGTCCAGCACCACCTCGTACGTCAGGTTGGTGAAGCAGGGCCGCTTCTCCGGGTCCTCGGTGTGGTCCAGGCACTTGGCGGTGTGCTGCGCGAGCTGCGCCAGGGTGACCTTCGTGGTCCGGAACGAGAGGTCGGTCAGCTCGGCCACGGCGCCGGCCGCGAAGGTGTACGGCTTCTCCGCCCCCGCGTCCGCCCAGTGCCCGTCATTGGGGTCGCACTCGAACCGGGTCTCCTTCGCATAGAACACCGTGGCGCTGGACGCCTTGGAGACGTTCAGCATCCGGTGCCCGGCCGCCGGCTTCGGGGGAGCGCCGCAGTCCGCCCCCGGCTCGGCACCCGGGTCGCCCGGATCCGTGGTCGCCTTCGGCGTGCCCGTGCCCGCGGCCGGGGAGCTCGCGGCGCCCGTGCTCGCGCCCGGCGTACCGCCGGCGGGGGTGCTCGCGGCCGGCGCGGCGGCCCGGCCGCCCGTGTCGCCGGACGGGTCGCAGCCGGTCAGGGCCAGGGCCGCCACGGCGGCGGTGGCGACGGTGCACAGAACTCTGCGGACGGACAAGGCTTTTCATCCCCCAAGGCGGTGGCACGGGTCGAACTGACGGTCGGCCAGACTACCGTGTGCCACCGACACGTCACCGGTCGGGCCGCCGCACCCGGGCGCGGCTCAGAGCAGGGTCTCGATCACCGCCGCCACGCCGTCCTCGTCGTTGCCCACCGTGTGCTGCGCCACCGCCGCCAGCACCTCGGGGTGCGCGTTGGCCACGGCGTACGAGCGGCCCGCCCAGGCCAGCATCTCCAGGTCGTTCGGCATGTCGCCGAAGGCCACCACCTCGGACCGGTCGATGCCCTGCTCGGCGCACCAGCGGGCCAGCGTGCTCGCCTTGGTGACGCCCGGCGCGCTGATCTCCAGCAGCGCCACCGGGCTCGACCTGGTGATCTCGGCCAGGCCGCCGGCCACCACCCGGGCCCGGGCGAGGAAGACGTCCGGGTCCAGCTCGGGGTGCTTGGCCAGCAGCTTGAACAGGCCGGCCACCCGGCCGTCGCCGAGCAGCTGCTCGGCCGGGGCCACCGGGTGGTCCTCGTCCGACCCCCACATCCGCAGCTCGTAGCCGGGCTCGCGGGCGAAGCCGCCGGGGTACTCGAAGGCGAAGGCGGTGCCCGGCAGCTCGGCCCGCAGCGCGGTCACCACCGCCTGCGCGTCCGCCACCCGCAGCGGGAAGCTCTCCAGCAGCTCACCGCGCCGGACGTCCACCACGGCGCCGCCGTTCGAGCAGATCGCCACCCCGTGGCCGCCGATGTGCGCGCTCAGCTGGGTCATCCAGCGCGGCGGCCGGCCGGTCACGAAGACCACCCGGATGCCGGCCCGCTCGGCCTCCCGCAGTGCGGCAGCCGTCCGCTCGGAGACGGACCCGCCGGCGCAGAGCAGCGTGCCGTCCAGGTCGGTGGCGATCAGGCGGGGGCGCTCAGAGATGGTCACCGACCCATCTTCGCTCACCTGCGCCGGAGTCCGGGAGAGCGTGCCCTCCCGGACTCCGGCGCACGCCCGGCGCGCGTCGGATTCAGCTCGCCGGCATCGCCGGCAGGGTCAGTGCGGCGGTGTGCAGCGTGCCGCCGGTCTGGAACTGGAGGAACAGCCGCCAGTCCCCGCCGCCCGGCAGCTCGGCGTGGAACCGCAGGTCAGGACCGCCCTCGCCGGTGGCGGCGCCGCCCTCCGGGTGCAGATGGGCGAAAGCCTGGTCGCCCGCGTGGAAGGCGGTCAGGTGCCCGAAGCTCTCCAGGTAGGGCTGGAGATCGGTCACCGGCCGGCCGTCCCGGCTCACCGTGAGCTTCAGCGCGCCGGCCTTCGGGGCACCCGCCACGGTCACGGTGTAGCCGTCGACCGCGGCGGTGGCGGCGGCCGGCGGCAGCGCCGCGGGGGTGGCCGCACCGGGCACCGTGACCGCCCGGCTGAGCACCAGGGCGGAGCCCTTGCCGGGACCGCTGCCGGGGGTGAAGGAGGTGTAGAGCCGCCAGTCCCCCGGCTCCAGCGGCGTCAGCGGCGCGGTCCAGCTGCCGTCCGGGGCGAGCGAGGGGTGCAGGTGCTGGAAGCCGGTCAGGTCCGAGCGGATCGCGTAGAAGTGCAGCTGCTTGGTCTGCTCCGGCACGAAGGCGGTCACCACCCGACCGTCCGGACCGCTGATCCGGAACCGGTACTCGGCCGCCGCGGCGAGCTCGCCGTCCAGCCGGTAGCCGTTCAGCTCGGAGGTCAGGCCCGTCCCGGCGGACATCGCGTGATGGTCCATGCCGGCCATGTCGTGGCCGTGGTGGTGCTGGCTCGCCGGTGCCGCGCAGGCCGCCGGCGCGGCGACCAGCAGGCCGGCGATGGCGGCGGCCACGGCGTGGCGGTACGAGTACGTCACGGGGTGCTCCAACTGCGTCGGCGGCCGGTACACGGCGCCCGGCCCGGCCGGCCCAACATACCCCCAGCGGGTATCCATCACCGCCGCGGGCCGCCGCCCGCCTCGCCCTGCCCGGCATCGCGCGCGCCCCACGGTCCAGCACGCCCTGTTCCATCCGGAACACGGACCGCGGCTGCGATGACGGCCGCGCCGACTGCGCTCCACGGCCGGTCCGGCGTGCGGACACGGTGACGGATTCGGAATTGCCGCTCCCCCGCCGGGTGTCGTGGACTACGGTCTGACACGCATATGGCCATCGGGGGAAGGGCATTGGCATGGCGATCGAGCTGCCCGGCGAGGTGGTCTCGCTGCTGTCGTTCATCGGGATCAACTGGCCGACGGTGAACGAGGACAAGGTCCGTGAGTTCGCCTCGCACGTGCGGGAGTTCGCGCAGAACGTGGAGGCGGCGCACCAGGACTCCACCGCGACGGTGCAGCAGTTGGGCGCGGCGTACCAGGGGGCGTCGTACGAGGCGCTGCTGGCGAAGTGGTCGGCGCTGTCGGACAGTCACTTCAACGAGCTGGTGCAGGCCTGCCATGTGGTGGCCTCGGCCCTGGACGTGGCGGCGGATGTGATCGTCGGGATGAAGGTCGAGACGATCGCGGAGCTGGTGGTGCTGGCGGCGGCGTTCGTGGCGGACCAGGCGGCGGCGGTGGCCACCTTCGGGTTGGCGGAGGCCGCGGTGATCGCGATCGAGGAAGCCGCGAAGCGCCTGATCAACTATCTGGAACAGCAGTTGGAGCAGTACATCATCGGCCAGGTGATCGAGGCGGCGATCGATCCGCTGGTGGAGGTGGTGGCGGGGGCGGTGGCCGGTCTGGTGTTCGAGGCGGCGGAGTCGGCGCTCGGGGTGCAGGGCGGTGGCGGCGGCACCGGATTCCGGATCGACCCGGACGCGCTGGACGCCCATGCCCGGACCATGCACGGCCACGCGGAGACCGTCGCCGGCCACGCGCAGGCCTTCCAGTCGAAGATCGCGGGGGTGAGCTTCGAATGAGCAACCAGATCGTCAAGGCGCTGGAGCACGGCGCCCAGAAGCTCGGCAAGACGCTGGCCGAGGACGCCGGCAAGGCGCTGAAGAGCTTCTACCGCAAGGCCGGCGACAACCTGAAGAAGGTCGCCCACAACACCCGCGAGATCGAGACCGAGCACGCCCGCGAACTCGAGAAGATCATGGGCGGGCACGGCGGCGGGGGAGTCCCGCACCCCCGCTCCGGCCCGGGCGGGCACGGGCCGCGCGGCTCGTCCCACCCCAAGGGCCGCGGCCGCGACCAGGTCAGGAGCCCCCGTACCGAGGGACGGCCGCAGGACACCCGGTGCGGTGGTGGTGAACCGGTCGACATGGCCACCGGCCGGATGTACATCGACCAGGTCGACGCCGCCCTGCCCGGCTCGCTACCCCTTCTGTTCACCCGCGGCTTCGACTCCGGCTACGGGGCCGGCCGCTGGATGGGCGAGCGCTGGGTCTGCACCTTCGACGAGCGCCTGGAGATCGACGCCGAGGGCGTGGTCCACATCCGCCCCGACCGGATCACCCAGGCCTACCCCCACCCCGAGCCCGGCGACCCGGTGTTCGCCTCCGCCGGTTCCCGCCACGAGCTCGACCTCACCGACGACGGCCGCTACACGGTGACCGACCGCTCCGGCGGACTGGTCAGGGAGTTCACGCCCGCACCCGACGGCACCGAGGCCCTGCTCACCCGGGTCCGTGACCGGCACGGTCGCCACTACGACCTGGCCTACGACGACGACGGCGTCCCGCTCTCGATCACCCACTCGGGCGGCTACCGGCTCCTGGTCACGGTCGACGCCGACCGCATCACCGCGCTGCGTCTGGCGAACGCCACCGATGCCGGGGGCGATGCGATGCTGATGCGCTACGGCTACACCGACGGCCACCTCAGCGCGGTCTACAACTCCTCCGGCAAGCCGATGCGCTTCGCCAACGACCAGAGCGGCCGGATGCTGTCCTGGACCGACCGCAACGACTCCCGGTACCGCTACACCTACGACCAGCACGACCGGGTCGTCGACGAGGGCGGCGCCGACGGGTCCCTGCGCTTCCGCTTCACCTACGGCGATCCCGACCCCGCCACCGGAGCGAGGGCCCACACCGAGACCAACGCCCTCGGCCACACCACCACGTACCTGGTCAACGACCGCGCCCAGATCACGGCGATCACCGACCCGCTCGGCCACACCACCCGCTTCGAACGCGACGAGTTCGACCGCCTCCTCACCGAGACCGACCCCCTCGGCCGCACCACCCGCTACGACTACGACGGCGCCGGCGACCTCGTCAGCGTCACCCGCCCCGACGGCGAACGAACCACTGCCACGTATGCGTCCGCGTTGAGCCTGCCCGAGGTCGTCACCGAGCCAGGAGGTGCGACGTGGCGATACACCTACGACGAAGCGGGTCGCCGTACGTCCGTCACCGACCCGTCCGGCGCCGTCACTCGGTACACCTTCGACGAATCGGGCCATCTGGCCTCCGTCACCAATGCGCTCGGTAGTTCGACCCTGGTTCGCTGCACTCCAGCGGGTCTGCCCATGGAAGTCACCGACCCAGCCGCCGCTACGACCCGCTTTCAGCATGACGCGTTCGGGCGCACAAGGGCAGTCACCGGCCCGATGGGAGACGTCACCCGCCACACCTGGACCGTGGAGGGGTACCCGCGGACCCGCACGGCCCCGGACGGCAGCACGGAATCCTGGACGTACGACGGTGAGGGGAATCTGCTCACCCACACCGACCAGCTCGGCCAGGTCAGCACTTTCGAATACACCCACTTCGAGACTCCCGCTTCCGCGACCGGACCTGACGGCGCCAGATACGCGTACTCCTACGACGCTCAGATGCAACTGGCGTCCGTCACGAATCCCCTCGGCCGGACTTGGGACTACACCTACGACGCGGCCGGGCGGCTGGTCGCGGAACGTGACTTCGACGGCCGGGTGGTCAGCTACCAGCTGGATCCGGCCGGCCAGGTGATCGCTCGCACCAACCCGCTCGGCCAAGAGGTCCGGTACACCTACGATCTGCTCGGGCGCATGACGGCCAAGCGTGCCGGGGACCGTGTCACCACCTATTCCTACGACCTTGCCGGACATCTGGTCCGAGCTGCCGGCCCTGATGCAGAGGTGGTCCGCACTGTCGATGTCCTGGGTAACCTGGTCACCGAGTCGGTCAATGGGCGCACGCTCACTCAGGCTTGGGACGGCCTGGGACGACGGGTGCAGCGCACCACGCCTGGCGGGCACGTCAGCAACTGGACGTTCGATTCCGTCGGCCGGCCGACCACCTTGGGCACCAGCGGCGGCGACCTGGGTTTCACCTTCGATCTCCTCGGGCGCGAGCAGCGGCGCAGCTACGGCGAACACCTGAGCCTGACGACCACGTGGAACGCCCGATTCCAGCTGACCGGTCAGATCCTGCGTACGTCCGCACCCAGCGGTCACGCCACGCTTCAGCAGCGCAGCTACAGCTATCGCGCCGACGGCAACCTGACGGCCGTCGAGGATCTGCCGGCCGGTCGCCGCAGCTTTGAGATCGACAGGGCCGGACGCGTCACCGGGGTCCGGGCAGAGGACTGGGTCGAGACCTACGCGTACGACCAGGCAGGAAATCTGGCCGCCGCTGATTGGCCGGCGAGCGGATCCACCAAGGCCGCTCTGGGGGCCCGGACCTACGACGGGACTCAGCTCACCTCGGCCGGCCGCATTCGTTACGAGTACGACGCGGCGGGCCGCATCACCCTCCGGCAGAAGAGCCGGCTTTCGAAGAAGCCGGAAAACTGGCGCTACACCTGGGATGCCGACGGACATCTCACCGGGGTCCTCACCCCGGACGGCACGCAGTGGCGCTATCTCTACGACCCCTTCGGCCGACGCATCGCCAAGCAGCGCCTGGGGGGTGACGGTGTCACGGTCGAGGAGCAGACCGACTTCACCTGGGATGGCCCGACCCTCGCCGAGCAGGCCACGCGCGCACCCTACCTACCGGGCCTTCACACACTCAGCTGGGACCACTACGAGCTGCATCCGCTCATCCAGAGCGAGACGATCACCACCTCTGTCGGCGAGGACACGCAGGAACACATCGACCGGCGGTTCTTCGCCGTCGTCACCGATCTCGTGGGATCTCCGACCGAGCTCGTCGATCTCGACACCGAGACCATCGCCTGGCGTGCGACCACCACGGTGTGGGGCAACACCACGTGGCCCAGCGCCAGCAGTGGCTACACTCCGCTCCGTTTTCCCGGCCAGTACTTCGACCCCGAGACCCGTCTGCACTACAACGTCAATCGGTACTACGACCCGGAAACCGCCCGTTACGCCAGCCCCGATCCGCTCGGTCTCGCACCGGCGCCCAATCCGGTGGCTTACGTCCACAATCCGCACACGTGGTCCGACCCGTTGGGATTGTCGCCGCACCAGCATGATGATCTCCTGGCGGCGGTCAAGCTCGAAGCCGACAAGAGCACGAAGATCACCCCGTCGAAAATGCGGCCGGTGGCCTCGGAGGGGCTCAAGCTTCCCAATGGAACGGTGTGGACGAGCCCCAGCATCAGGGGGGGCGGCGCCCGTGCTGCATCCTGATGTTCAAGCCCTGGTGGACAGCGTGCCGATGGACCGGCGTGGGCGAGGCCACGGGATGTGTGGCCTGCCTGTACTGCTGTCACGGGCCCTGAACTCCGGGATCGACCCGACGGGATCGGCGGCAGCCGCAATGATCATCCGTAGTACCACGACGCACGAGAGGCACGGGTGGCCAATCGGCCCATGTCCGAGCTGTCGGCCATTGAGTAATCACTATAAGCTTGATTTCATAACGGATGATGGGATGTGATGGGGTGTCGAGGTTTTCTGTCGAGGTCGAGAGGGAGCTTGTGGCCGCGGGTTGGCGACCCGGACGGATGATCGATATCGAGCCCTGGCGTCACCGGCTCGAATCATCCGGTTTTCAGATGCACGCCGCAGCCGATCTCTTCCTGACCGAGTTCGGTGGGCTGGTGGTGAAGATCGACGGTCCGGGAATCTCGTGTGCGCGGGTACCTTTCGAGCTGGACCCCACCCTCGCCGATGGGGAGGACGACAGATTCTCGGAATGGGGTCAGGAGATCAATGATTCCATCTTCCCGATCGGTGAGTTGGACGGCGGGCGATACTTCCTCGGAATTTCTTCCTCCGGTGAGATGTACATCGTCGCGGACTGGCTCGCATCGCTCGGGGCCGGTGTCGAGGCGCTGGAGAGGCTGATTCTTGGGATTGCAGCAGATGTCGTCCGCGAGTGAACCGCCCCGTCCGGTCGAGCTGTCCGTCCGGGACCGGGCGAGGTAGGGCGACCGCCGCGACGGCTACCGCTCGCACGACGGCCCTTCTGCCCGGAACGCCGGGGGCCTCCCGGCAGCTCGCGTACGAGCTGCCGGGAGGTCCCCTTCACGGGTTCCGTCCGGCGTCCGTCGTGCCAGCCGGTGCCGTCGGTGTAGACCTCGTGCAGCTGACCGTTCTCCGCGACCTCGGCGGTCCGGTCGGTGCCGGCGGCCGGCAGACCGGCGTAGGTGACCAATGCTGCGGCGGCCACGGCCAGGGCGGCCACACGCGACAGCGGTCTCGTGGCCGTCAGCGGCCGGCGTCCGGTGCGGCAGGGGCGCCTCCCGTAGGGTCGAAGGCATGCGCTTGAGTACCGTGATCCTCCCCATCCACCGGTGGAGCGAGGGGCAGAAGATCTGGCGGCGGGCCGAGGACCTCGGGTTCCATGCCGCGTACACCTATGACCACCTGTCGTGGCGGAGCTTCCGGGACGCGCCGTGGTTCGGGGCGGTCCCGACCCTGACCGCCGCGGCCGCCGCGACCGAGCGGATCCGCCTCGGCACCCTGGTGACCTCGCCGAACTTCCGGCACCCGGTCACGCTGGCGAAGGACCTGCTGACGGTCGACGACGTCTCCGGCGGGCGGCTGACGGTCGGGATCGGGGCCGGCGGGGTCGGCTTCGACGCGACGGCGATGGGCCAGGAGCCGTGGTCGCCGAAGGAGCGGGCGGACCGGTTCGCCGAGTTCCTGCCGCTGCTGGACGAGCTGCTGACCACCGACGCGACCACCAGCGAGGGCCGCTTCTACTCGGCGGTCGAGGCGCGGAACATCCCCGGCTGCGTGCAGCGGCCCCGGGTGCCGTTCTACGTGGCCGCCGCCGGCCCGCGCGGGCTGCGGCTGGCGGCGGAGCACGGGCAGGGCTGGGTCACCTACGGCGACCCGCGCGGCCCGGCGGACGTGCCGGTCGAGCAGGCGCCCGCGGTGATCGCCGGGCAGCTGGCCAAGCTCGCCGCCGCCTGCGAGGCGCAGGGCCGGGACGTGGCGGAGCTGGAGAAGGTGCTGCTCCAGGGCTCGACGGCGGAGCGGCCGTTGGCCTCGCTGGACGCTTTCGTGGACTGGGCGGGCACCTACCGGGAGCTCGGCATCACCGAGCTGGTGATCCACTGGCCGGTCCCGGACTCGATCTTCGCCAACGATCTCGCGGTCTTCGAACGGATCGCCACCGAGGGTCTCGCCCAGCTGGGTTGACCCCTGATCGCTGGCCGGACGACGCTCGGGCGGCCACCCTGTGGCCGCCCGATTGCGGTTCGATCACGACGTGTCCGATTGATGTCCCAATGGGACGACTTCGGTCGGGAATGTGGTTGTTGGCCGACTCGGCACACTCTCATAATTCCAGCTGACACGCGTGTCGGCCGGTATTGCGGGAGTCGCTGGGGGGCGGCTTCGGACCACCAGGCGCGAGCGCGGCACAGTCCGTTCCGCCTGGGGGGAGTCCCTTGACCGTGCCCGAAGACAGCCCTGATGACGCCGGATCGGCCGATGCCGGATCGGCCGACGCCGACCGGCTGACCCCGGCCCCGGCTCCGACCCCCTCGCCGTACGGCGCGGACCCGGCGCACACCCAAGCCCTCGCCGGGCCGGCCGGCCCCGCTGACCCGGTCGACCCGGCTGACCCGGCTGACCCGGCCGACCCGGCCGCCCACCAGCCGCAGCGCGGTCCGGCCCGTGGCGCCCGGGTGGCGCTGGCGGTTGTCGGCCTGCTGGCCGTCACCGCCACCAGCACCGCCGTGACGGTCGCCGTCGGCAAGCCGGACGCCAAGCCGCGCGCCGTCGTCGCCGCGCCCACCGCCGCACCCGCCGCGACCACCTCGGCGAGCCCCTCCCCGAGCGCCACGCCGACCCCGGCCGCCAGCACCCCGCCGCCGCCCGCACCGAAGCCGAGCAGCACCCTGCACGGCACCGTCAGCGGCGACAAGCACGGCGGCGACCTCCGCTACTTCCTGGTCCCGATGCCGGACGGCGCCGAGTCCTACGGGTCCGCGGACGGCGTGCAGTTGAGCACGGACGAGGTGGCCAAGGAGTTCGGCAACGCCGACGAGATGCCGCGCATCCTGAAGTCCTACGGCTACCAGGACGACGCGGCCGAGCGGCGCTACCGCACCGCCGACGGCAAGCAGGAGGTCGAGGTCCGGATGATGCGGTTCAAGAGCCGCGACATGGCGAAGGAGTTCGCCAAGGGCATGACCTTCGACACCGGCGACACCTTCGACATCGACGGCGACGGCGCCGCCCGCGGCATCCTGATGAAGCCCGAACAGGAGGCCTGGACCGGCCAGATGCTCGGGGTCTCCTTCGTCGGCGACGTCGAGTACGAGGTCACCGTCTACGTGAAGGGCACCCCGGACAAGGCCCTGCTGGCGGACGCGATGAGGCGTCAGCGCGAGCGGCTGGCCTCCGGTGGCTGAGCCGCAGCCGGCCGAGCAGCCGGATCCCGTACCTGATGCGACCTCATCTGCCCAGGAGTACCCCGTGACCACCGAGACCCCGGAACCGCCGCCGGTTCCCGAGGCTCCCGCCACACCGCCGACCCCCGCGCCGGACGCCGAGTCCGGCCCCGCGGCCGATGCCGCCGCCGCGGCCGACGCCGTAGCCGCGACCGATGCTGACGCCGACTCCGACGCCGCGACCGAGCCCGAGACGGCGACCGCCGCCGCCGGCCGCCGGATCAGCACCGGCCGGCTGCTGCTCGCCGCCGTGCTGCTCGGCCCGCTGCTCGGCGCGGTCGGCGGCTACGCCGTCCAGGCGAGCCGTCCGCCGACGCCGCTGCCGCCGCTGCAGGTCGGCGCGCCGCACTACCCCGCCACCACCCTGGAGGCCGCTGCCGCCGCGGCCACGCTGCCCAGGCCGCTGGCGGTCGACGGCGACCTCCGCAAGCTGCTGATCAGCAGGCCGGAGGGCACCGAGGCCTGGGACGACTACGGCTACGGCGACGACGCCGGCTGGATGTCCATCGGCGAGAAGGCGCTCTCCTACGGCCTCTCCGACCGGCAGTTCCGCTCGCTGGTCCAGCAGGGCTTCAGGCGGGACGCCTTCCTGGCCTGGAAGAAGGGCGACACCAAGTACCTGGTCGAGCTGGTCCAGTTCGACGACGACTCGAGCCAGTCGGCCGTCTCGGTGGTCAACGACGTGGCGGCGGGCGCACAGCCGCTGGACGGCGGCACCATCAACGGCTCGTACAGCGCGAGCGACAAGCAGTACACCTACGCCGAGAGCACCGAGAAGTACTACCTCGGGGAGGCGGTGGCCCGGCGCGGAAACGTGGCGATGGCGATCTCCGTCTACTCCCCGACCCAGGTCAACGGCGAAGAGCTCAAGGCCCTCGCCAAGCTGCAGTGGGAGCGGCTGGTATGAGTGAGTCCGCAGTGAACCCGGGCACGGCCGAGCCGTCGCCCGCCCCGACCACGGCCCCGGAGCCCTCGGCAGCCCCGCCGGCCCCGGCGGCCCCGGCCGCACCCGCCGTCGGCGACCCGTCCGCGGCGCCGTCCGCCGCCCCGCTCACCGAGCCGTCCGCCGCGCCGCCCACCGAGCCGTCCGCTGCTGAGCCGCGCGGCACCTCGCGTACGGGCTTCGCCGTGCGGGCCGGCGCCGCCGTGGTGGCCGCCGCGCTGGTCGGTGTCGGGCTGGGCCTGGGCATCATCAAGGTCCGCTACGACCAGGACCCGGCCCCAGCGGCCGCTGCCCCGGCGCCGACCGCGACCGCGTCCCCGAGCCCGTCCTTCGGCGCCAAGTCCAACGGCAGCCACTTCGGTTCGATGCGCGACCTGCTGCTGCCGGTGCCCACCGGCTACAAGCTGGGCCCGGACTCCGGTGCCTACGGCAACGACACCGAGCTGACGGACGACCAGCGCAAGGCGTGGGTCGAGGACGACGTCCGGGCCCTGCCGCCGAAGCTCCAGGACATGGTGCGCAAGGTCTGGGAGGACACCCCGCTCAAGGGCGGGGGGGTCCGCAGCCTGGTGTCCGGCGACAACGGCATGGTGGTGACGGTCTGGCTGCTGCAGTACCACCAGGAGGCCGTCAAGGCCGACAACGCCTGGGCCGCGGCGCTCGGTTCGGACTCCGGGCTGTTCCGGGTCGGCCCGGACGTCCCCGGGCACACCGAGGCGCACTGCTACCTCCCGTACATGCCGCCGGGCTCCCTGGTGGACACCCTGTCCTGCTCCGCGGCCGAGGGGGACCTCCGCGTGGTGGTACGGGTCGAAGGGGTCGCCCCGCTGCCCAAGGACAAGGTCGTCACCCTCTTCACCCAGCAGCTCGACCGGCTGGCCCGCCCTGGAGCGTCCGTATGACCGACACCACCGCACCCGAGCCGGACCGGCGGCCGGCCGCGGCCGCCGACGCGGCAGCCACCGCAGCCGCCGAGCCGCAGCCTGCACCGGCGGCCCCGCCGGCCGACCCCTGGGCCGCCCCGGCGCAGATCGGCCATCCCGCCCTGGACGCCTGGTCGCTGCCGATGGAGGCCGTCCTGGCCGAGCAGGCCCGCCGGCCCCGCCGCGCGGCGATGCTGCGCTGGGGCGGCGCCGCGCTGATCCTGGTGCTCACCGGCACCGCGGCGGCCGTCGCCGTCACCCTGCCGGACCGCACCAGCCTGCCGGGCCTGCGGACCCCCAACGACGGCCGGTACGCCTTCCCGCAGCTGACCCTGCCGCCGCTTCCCCCGGGCAAGGCCGAGCCCGCCAAGGCCGGTCTGCACCGCCACTACGCGGACCTGCGGCAACTGCTGCTGCCCGCGCCGGCCGGCGCCGAACTGGAGCAGGCCGCCCCGGCGCCGAGCAGCTCCGCGAGCCCCGCCGCCGCCACCCCCGCCCCCACCGCGAGCTCCGCGAGCCCCACCCCGGGCGACGGCGCGAGCGTCACCGCGAGCCCGACGGCCGGGGCCACGCCCTCGGCCGCCTGGGCCGAGTGCAACGACTTCGCGGCCGGCGACAAGAACGCCCCGAAGGTCACCGCGGCGCTGCTGGAGAGCGCCTGCCGGGCGGCCACCAAGCGGGTCTGGACCGGACCCGACGGCACCCGGACCGAGATCTGGCTGCTGCGGTTCGGTTCCAACTCCGAGGCCAACCGCTTCTACGAGCGTTCCGCCACCAAGACGGAGCCCGCCGGGACCGGCCCGCTCAAGCGCTCCGACCTGGTCTTCACGTCCATGCCCGGGGTCGCCTCGCAGGCCCGCGCCGGCGACCGGAAGGCGAACGGGAGCCCGGTCGCCGAGGCGGCCGACATCGCGGCGGGCGACGTGGTGGCCCGGATCGTGATGACCAACCCCGCCGGGGTGCCCGAGCAGGCCTTCCGGCAGGTGGCCGTGCTCCAGGCCGACCTGCTGGCCTGACCGAGGCCCGCGCGCGGGCCGGAACGAGAGCCTGGACCGACGTCGACGGCCGGGCCCGCCCCTAGGGGCAGGCCCGGCCGCGTCATCCTGGAGGACTACGAAAGCCTCAGCATCCCAGCTCATGCCAGGGGCACCGGCCGCCCACTACGTTGGTGCACGTGTCCACTGTCATCAAGACGGACGGCCTCACCAAGAGGTTCCCCCGGGTCACCGCTCTCGATCAGCTCACCGTGGAGGTGCAGCCCGGGGTGGTCGGCCTGGTGGGTGCGAACGGGGCGGGCAAGTCCACACTCATCAAGATCCTGCTGGGGCTCGCCCCGGCCACCTCCGGCACCGGTCAGGTCCTCGGCCTGGACATCGCCACCGAGGGCCCGGCCATCCGCGAGCTGGTCGGCTACATGCCCGAGCACGACTGCCTCCCGCCCGACGTCTCGGCCACGGAGTTCGTGGTCCACATGGCGCGGATGTCCGGCCTGCCGGCCGCCGCCGCCCGCGAGCGGACCGCGGACACGCTGCGCCACGTCGGCCTCTACGAGGAGCGCTACCGCCCGATGGGTGGCTACTCCACCGGCATGAAGCAGCGGGTCAAGCTGGCCCAGGCCCTCGTCCACGACCCCCGGCTGGTGCTGCTCGACGAGCCGACCAACGGCCTCGACCCGGTCGGCCGGGACGACATGCTGGCCCTGATCCGCCGGATCCACTCCGACTTCGGCATCTCGGTCCTGGTCACCACCCACCTGCTCGGCGAGCTCGAACGCACCTGCGACCACCTGGTGGTGATCGACGGCGGCCGGCTGCTGCGCTCCTCCTCCACCGCCTCGTTCACCGAGGCCACCCAGCTGCTCGCCGTGGAGGTCACCGACCACCCGGACGACCTGACCCTGGACGCCGACCGGGCGGTGAGCGAGCGGCTCGCCGCCGCCGGGCTCACCGTCCGCCCGGACGGCTCCCGGCTGCTGCTGGTCGAGATGGCCGGCGAGGACACCTACGACACCATCCGCGACACCGTCGCCGGTCTCGGCCTCGGCCTGGTCAGGCTGGAGCAGCGTCGCCACCGGGTCGCCGAGATCTTCACCACCGGGCCCGCCGAGGAGCCGTCCGACGCGCTCGCCGGGGCCGCCGACCAGCAGGCAGGAGGTGCTCACGATGTCGTTGCCTCCTGAGCCGAGGACCGCGCCCGACAGCGGTGTCATCCACAACATCGGCTACCGCGGCTACCAGGGCCCCCGGCTCGGCCGCTCGTACGCCACCCGCTCGCTGTTCGTGCAGAGCCTGCGCGGCGCGTACGGGCTCGGCCGCTCGGGCCGGTCCAAGGTGCTGCCGATGCTGATCCTCGCCACGCTCGGCGCGGTGGCCCTGATGACCGTGACACTGACGATCATGTCGGGCCTGCAGCGCCTCCCGCTGGACTACCCCCGGTTCCTCAGCAGCCTCGGCCTGCTGGTCACCATCTTCCTGGCCGCCCAGGCCCCCGTGCTGATCTCCCGCGACCTGCGGCACAACACCGTCCCGCTGTACTTCTCCCGGCCGATCACCCGGAGCGACTACGTACGGGCCAAGTTCGCCGCGATGACGGTGGCGATGCTGATCCTCATGCTGGTCCCGCTGGTGGTGCTCTACGCCGGAGCCCTGCTCGGCAAACTGCCCTTCGGGACCAACACCGCGCACTTCCTCTACGGCGTGGCCACGGCCGTCCTGTACGCGGTGCTGTACGCGGCGATCGCCCTGCTGATCGCCGCGTCCACCCCCCGGCGCGGCTTCGGGGTGGCGGCGATCATGGGCGTGCTGGTGGTCTCCAACATCCTGGCCACCATCGTCCACGAGATCGGCCGGTCCTCCGGCGGCGGTGCCGACTCGGCCGGCTGGGTCGCGATGATCTCCCCGGACATGCTGGTGGAGAGCCTCACCAACCAGCTCTTCGACCTGGGCGGGGCGAGCGACATCCGGCCGCCGGGCACCTTCGCCGCCGTGGTCTTCGGGGTGGAGATCGTCGCCGTGGTGGCCCTCTCCTACCTGTCCCTGCTCCGCCGCTACCGGAAGATCTGAGAGCCCGTCATGGCCGTCATCACGATCGACAAGGTCTCCCGCTGGTTCGGCAACGTGGTCGCCGTCAACGACATCAGCATGGAGATCGGCCCCGGCGTCACCGGCCTGCTCGGCCCGAACGGCGCCGGCAAGTCCACCCTCATCCACATGATGAGCGGCTTCCTCGGCCCGTCCGCCGGCGAGGTCACCCTGGACGGCGCGCCGATCTGGCGCAATCAGGAGGTGTACCGGCAGATCGGCCTGGTGCCCGAGCGGGAGTCGATGTACGACTACCTGACCGGCTGGGAGTTCGTCCTGGCCAACGCCGAACTGCACGGCCTGCCCGACCCCGGCGGGGCCGCCCGCCGCGCCCTCGCGCTGGTCGAGATGGAGCACGCCCAGGACCGCCGGACCGGCACCTACTCCAAGGGCATGAAACAGCGCGTCAAGATGGCGTCCGCCCTGGTCCACGACCCGGCCGTACTGCTGCTCGACGAGCCCTTCAACGGCATGGACCCGCGCCAGCGGCTCCAGCTGATGGAGCTGCTCCGGGGCTTCGGCGCGGAAGGCCGTACGGTGCTGTTCTCCTCGCACATCCTGGAGGAGGTCGAGCAACTCGCGCGCCACATCGAGGTCGTGGTGGCCGGCCGGCACGCCGCTTCCGGCGACTTCCGCAGGATCCGCCGGCTGATGACCGACCGTCCGCACCGCTACCTGGTGCGCTCCAGCGACGACCGCCGGCTGGCGGCCGCCCTGATCGCGGACGGCTCCACCGCCGGGATCGAACTCGACCCGCAGGAGAAGGCGCTGCGGATCCAGGCGGTCAACTTCCAGGGCTTCACCACCCTGCTGCCGAAGGTCGCCCAGCAGGCCGGCATCCGGCTGTACACCGTCTCCCCGGCGGACGAGTCGCTGGAGAGCGTCTTCTCCTACCTCGTCTCCTCCTGAGCCCGGGCACCCGGGCACCCGATCCGAGCCCGCTCCGAGCCCGCTCCGGGCCCGCTCCGAGCCCGAGCGCCGGACCCCACCGGCCGTCAGAACACCCGCCAGAAGGGCTGGAACCCATCGTGAACCCGACCGTCGCCAGGCTGACCGTGCGCGGCCTGCTCGGCCGCCGCCGCGGCGTCCTGCTGCTGGTGGTCCCCGCCGTGCTGCTGGCGATCTCGCTGCTCGCCCGCAGCGCCGGCCAGGACCGGCACGACCTGGCCGTCAACATCCTCGGCCAGCTCGCGCTGGGCACCCTGGTCCCGATCCTCGGCCTGGTGGTCGGCACCGGCGTGATCGCCACCGAGATCGACGACGGCTCGATCGTCTACCTGCTCTCCAAGCCGCTGCCCCGCTGGCAGATCATCATCACCAAGCTCACCGTGGCGATCGCCACCACCTGGGCCTTCGCCGCCGTGCCGACCCTGCTGGCCGGGCTGATCCTCTACGGCACCCAGGACGGTCTGGCGGTCGGCTACGCGGTCGGCGCGCTGGCCTCCGGAGCCGTCTACAGCGCCCTGTTCCTGCTGTTCGGCGTCGTCACCCGGCACGCCGTCGTGGCCGGCCTCGGCTACGCGCTGGTCTGGGAGAGCCTGGTCGGCAACTACGTCGAGGGCGCCCGCACGCTGAGCATCCAGCAGTGGGGCCTGTCGGTGGCGAAGTCCATCGCGGGGGAGGGCGCGATCAGCGCCGACGTCGCCCTCGGCACCGCCGTCCCGCTGCTGATCCTGGTCGCCCTCGGCGCCACCGTGCTCGCCTCGGTCAAGCTGGCCGGGCTCACCCTCGTCGCGGAGGAGTGAGCCCGGGCGCCGGCCACGAGACCGCGGCCCCGGCGGTCACAGGGTGCGGTTGCGCCCCGCGCCCCAGCCCGCCACCGCGGCCGCGCCGGCCAGCGCCAGCATCAGCGCCAGCGGCACGGTCCAACCGCCCGTCAGCTGGTGCAGCGCACCCGCGCCGACCGGCCCGCAGGCCGCCACCAGGTAGCCGACGGCCTGGCTCATCCCGCCGAGCCGGGCCGCCCCCGCCGGGGTGTCGGTCCGCAGCACGATGAACGCCAGCGCCAGCCCGAACGAACCGCCCTGCGCGACCCCCAGCACCGCCGCCGCGGCCCACGCCCCGGACACCGGCGCGAGCAGCAGCAGGGCGATGCCGGCCGCGTTCAGCCCGGCCATCGCCACGGCCAGCCCGCGCTGCCGGGTCATCCGGCCGGCCAGCAGCGGCACCAGGAAGGCGCCGGCCACCTGCAGCAGGTTGCTGAAGGCGAACACCAGGCCGGCCTCGCCGCGGTCCATCCCGTGGTCGGCCAGGATCGTCGGCAGCCACGCCACCAGGATGTAGACCAGCAGCGAGGAGACCCCCATGAAGCCGCTGATCTGCCAGGCCAGCGGCGAGCGCCAGATCCCGTCGGTGGGCCGGCCGGCCGGTGCGGCCGGGCTGACCGCGCCGGGCCGGGCGGCCCCGGCCGCCTGCCGGGACCGCAGCACCTGCGGCAGCCAGGCCAGCGCCGCCACCACGGCCAGCAGCGACCAGGCCCCGAGCGAGGCCTGCCAGCCGCCGCCGAGCGCCTGCTCCAGCGGCACCGACGAGGCGGCCGCCAGGGTGGCGCCCACCAGGGTCGCCGTCGAGTACAGGCCGGTGGCGGCGGCCGCCCGGGCCGGGAACTCACGCTTCACCAGGCCCGGCATCGACACGTTCAGCACCGCGATCGCCACCCCGATCACCACGCAGCCCAGGTAGAGCGCCAGCGCGGAGGGCAGCACCCGGACCAGCACACCGGCGCCCAGCGTGAGCACCGCGCCCAGCACCACCCGCTCGGTGCCGAACCGCCGGGTCAGCCGGGGCGTGAGCGGTGCGCCGACGCCCTGGAACAGCGCCGGCACGGTGGTGATCAGGCCGCTGGCCGTCGCGGACAGGTGGAAGGTCTGCTGGATCTCCGCCAGCACCGGCGCGACCGCCGCCAGGCAGGCCCGCATGTTCAGCGCGACCAGCACGATGCCGGTCAGGAACAGCGCGGGGTGGGCGAGCTTGGTGCGGGTACGGACCGAGGGAATGGCAACCGGCTGCTGGGCCCGGGTGACCGACATGACGAGGTGCTCTCTCTGAAACGGGGGAAGACTGCGGCGGACGGAGTGCGGCAAGGGCCGGGAACGGCCCCGGCTCACTTCCGGGCGGCGATGGCGGCGAGCAGCTGCTCCACGGCGGCCGTCGGCTCCGCGAGCAGCGCCCGACACGCGGCCTCGGCCCGCTCGGGGTCGCCGCTCTCGATCGCCGCGACCAGCGCCTCATGGGTGGCGATCACCACCTCGGGCATCTCGTGGTCGCCGAACGCCGCCCGCATGGACTCCCGCACCGAGGCGCCGAAGTACCGGTAGACCTCGGTCAGCGCCGGGTTGTGCGCGGCCTCGACCACGGCGGTGTGGAACTCCAGGTCGTGCTCGACCGTCGCCTCCCGGCCGGCCCGCTCGGGGTGGGCGGCCAGCACCTCGGCCTCCCGGGCCAGCGCCGACCGCATCCGGGCGATGTCCTGCGGGGTGTGCCGGACGGCGGCCAGCCGGGCCGCCTCGGCCTCCAGGGCGGCCCGTACCTCCAGCACGTCCCGGACCCCGGAGCGCTGCACACCGCGCAGCACGGCGGCCGGGTCGCTGGTGCTCCGGACGAAGGTGCCCTCGCCCTGCCGGGAGACCAGCATGCCGGCGTGCGCCAGCACCCGGATCGCCTCCCGCACGGTGTTGCGGCCGACCCGCATCCGTTCCGCCAGCTCGTGCTCGCTCGGGATCTTCGAGCCCACCGGCCAGGCCCCCGCGCTCAGCTGCTCCCGCAGCTGCTCGATCGCAGCGTCCACCAGGGAGCGCCGGCCGGCGGCCTGCAGTCCGTCGTTGCCGGTCACGGGCGTGTCCTTCCAGGGCGGGCGGCGGGTACGGGGTCGATCGGCAGTCATCCTACAAGTGCTTGCCCGGTCATCCTACAACTGCCTTCATCGTCAAGCGCTGGCGCCGCATCCCCCGTCCGGGTTCTGCTCCGGCTCCCGGTTGACGCCGGTGGTCCGCAGGAGGCCCCGAGGGGCTGTCCTCGGGGCCACAGCCTGCGGCGACGGCGGCGGACGGCCCCGGCCGCACCGTCCCGCCCGGCCCGGTCCGGCCGGCCCGAACGTAGAGTCCTCCCCGATCCGTTGACACAGGTGGCGGGAACCGCCCAAGCGCGGGCTGCGTTTCTCCGATCGCCCCTGTCCGCATTCCGCTGCCCGCCTTCCACCCGTCCTGGAGTCAGACCTCATGGTGTTCAAGAAGCTGCTAGGCGCGCTCGGAGTCGGTGGCCCCACCGTCGACACGGTGCTGTCCACGCCGGTCGTCCAGCCCGGCCGGCCGCTCCAGGGGCAGGTGCACCTGGTCGGCGGGACGCAGGACGCCGAGGTCACCGGGATCACACTGACCCTGGTCGCCCGGGTGGAGATCGAGCACGAGGAGGGGGAGAGCACCGGCCTGTCCCCGTTCGCCCGGTACGCGGTCGGCGCACCGTTCCGGCTGGCCGCCGGCGAGCGGCGTTCGGTCCCGTTCAGCGTGACGGTGCCGTACGAGACCCCGATCACCAGCTTCGCCGGCTGGCAGCCCCCCGGCATGGCCGTCGGCGTGCGGACCGAGCTGGAGATCAGCGGCGCCCGCGACAAGAGCGACGCGGACCCGCTCGGGGTGGCCCCGCTGCCGGTGCAGCAGCGCGTCCTGGACGCCTTCACCGCACTCGGCTTCCGGCTGCGCAGCGCCGACCTGGAGGCCGGGCACATCCGCGGCAGCGCCCAGCGGCTGCCGTTCTACCAGGAGATCGAGTTCGCGGCCGCACCGCAGTACGCGACGCTCTGCCACGCGGTCGAGCTGACCTTCCTCGCCACCGAGGCCGGCACCGAGGTGGTGCTGGAGTTCGACAAGCGCGGCGGCGACGTCATCCACCGCCACCAGCTGGAGCACGCGGCCGCGGAGCAGGACCTCACCGCCGTGGTCGAGGGCTGGCTCCAGCAGGTGGCCGCCGGCTACGGCGGGCACGGCGGCCATGGCAGCCACGGCGGCCATGGGCATGGCGGGCACGGTGGGCACGGCTTCGGGTCGGCAGCCGCCGGCGCCGCGGCGGGCCTGGTCGGCGGCCTGGTCCTCGGCGAGGTCGCGGAGGAACTGATCGAGGACTTCTTCGAGGGCTGACGGCCCTTGGAGGCACCCGCGGACCAGGCTGAGACGGGCATCTCAGGCCCAGCCCGTGACTCCACAATGATGCCTTTATATGCTCCGCAGAAGTTCTACGCGTCGGTACTGCACTCGGTGCGCTGCTGAGGCTTCGTGTTGCTGCCGTCGGTGAAGGGTGTACGCATGGCAGGCCAGAGGGCGGGGGCGTCCGACCAGGACGCCGGCTGGTGGCGCGACGACGCCCCGGACCAGGGCGGCGACTACCGGGACGACGCCCCGCACCGGGACGACGCCCCACCCTCCGGCGCTCCCTCCGTGGTCGGGCAGCGGCGGCGCAGACCCGAGCAGGGCGAGAGCGAGCAGCCCCGCTCCGGTGGCCGGGCCGAGGCCCGCCGGGCCCAGCAGGGCCGGGGCGGCTCCGGCGGTGGCCCGGGCACCCCGCCGCCCGGTGGCCGCGCGGCCGCCCGCGGGCGCAAGAAGCCGCGCAGCAAGAAGAAGTACATCGCCTGGATCTCGGTCGGCGCGGTCGCCCTGGTCGCCGCCGCCGGTGGCGCCGTCTACCTCAAGCTCAACGGCAACATCCAGTTCTTCGGCAACGACCAGCTGAGCTCCGACCGGCCGCCGGCCGCCGCCCCGGACGCCCAGGGCCGGACGCCGATCAACGTCCTGCTGATCGGATCGGACTCCCGGGACGGCAGCAACCGCGACCTCGGCGGCGGCGAGGACGGCGGCGCCCGTTCCGACACCACGATGCTGCTGCACGTCTACGCCGACCACAAGCACGCCGTCGGCGTCTCCTTCCCCCGCGACGCCCTGGTCGACATCCCGCCGTGCAAGCTGCCCAGCGGCAAGTGGACCAAGCAGCAGACCGGGGTGATGTTCAACAGCGCCTTCTCGGTCGGCAACTCCGACCAGGGCAACCCGGCCTGCACCCAGAACACGGTCGAGAAGCTCACCGGCATCCGGGTCGACCACACCATCGTGGTCAACTTCTCCGGCTTCGCGTCCATGACCAGTGCCGTCGGCGGCGTCAACGTCTGCCTGCCGAACGCGATCTACGAGGGCGACCTCAACCCCAACCTCGGCCACAAGGGCAAGCAGCTCTACCCGAAGGGCGAGCAGAAGGTCGAGGGCCAGGCCGCGCTGGACTACGTCCGACTGCGGCACGGCATCGGAGACGGCTCCGACATCGGCCGGATGAAGCGTCAGCAGGCCTTCATGTCCTCGCTGATCAAGCAGGTCAAGGGCGCGGGGATGAACCCCACCACGCTGCTCCCGCTGGCCGACGCCGCCACCAAGTCGCTGCTGGTGGACGAGGGACTCAACAGCGCGGCCAAGCTGCTGTCCTTCGCGATGTCGATGAAGGACATAGACCTGCACAACATCAAGTTCCTGACCACCCCGTGGAAGTTCGACAAGGAGCGGGTCGCGCTCGTCTACCCCGACGTGACCCAGCTCTGGACGGCGCTGAAGGCCGACCGCACGCTGGACGGCGAGGACGCCAGCGGCGGCACCGCCGCCCCGGCGGAGAGCGCCCCGGCCAGCCCCAGCCCGGCCGCGGAGGCACCGGCGCCCGGCACGGTGAAGGGCGCGGGCATCAAGGTCGGCGTCTTCAACGGCACCACCACCGCGGGCCTGACCACCAAGGCGTCCGCCGCGCTGAAGGCGTCGAAGTTCACCGTCACCGCGACGGCCAACGCCGCCCAGCAGAACCACGCCACCACGGTGGTCCAGTACGGCCCCGGCGAGAAGGCCAACGCCCAGACGGTGGCCTCGCTCTTCCCCGGTGCCACCCTGGAGGCCGGCACCAAGGCGGGCATCAGCCTGGTGCTCGGGCAGGACTACGCCGCCGCGAACGGGGGCGCGGCCGCGGGCGGCGGCTCGACGGCCCCCGGTCCGCTGCCCAGCTCGGTCGCCCAGGAGGCCCGCTCGGCCGACGACGACCCCTGCTCCAACGTCTCCTTCGGCTGACGGCCCCGGGCCGTCCGGGCTTCCGGCTTCCGGGCTCCCCGAACGGCAGCGGGCGCCGCACTCCTCGGAGTGCGGCGCCCGTCGCCGTGATTGTGGACGCCTGCTGTCAGGCGTCGTCGTCCCAGCCGTCAGGCGGTGCCGAACAGCCGCTCCAGGACGGCCGCCACGCCGTCCTCGTCGTTGCTCACCGTCACCTCGTCGGCGACCGCGCGCAGTTGCTCGTGCGCGTTGGCCATCGCCACCCCGTACCCGGCCCAGTTGAGCATCGGGATGTCGTTGGGCATGTCGCCGAACGCGATCGTCTGCGCGGCCGTCGCCCCGAGCCGGCGGGCGGCGAGCGAGAGGCCGGTGGCCTTGGTCAGGCCGAGCGGCAGTATCTCGACGATGCCCGGACCGGCCATGGTCACCCCGACCAGGGTGCCGGCCACCCGGTGCGCGACCTCGGCGAGCGCGTCGTCGCCGAGCTCGGGGTGCTGGACGTAGAGCTTGCTGATCGGGGCGGTGAGCAGCTGATCGGCGGCCACCCGGCGGACCGGCAGGTCCGAACCGATCTTCAGCTGGTAGCCCGGGGCCGCCAGCACCTCGCCGTCCAGGCCGTCCTGGTTGGCGGCCACCACCAGCGGGCCGATCTCGGCCTCGATCTTGGCCAGCGCCAGGGCGGCCAGCTGCCGGTCCAGGGTGAGTGAGGTCAGCAGCTTGTGCGCCCCGGCGTCGTACACCTGGGCACCCTGCCCGCAGACCGCCAGGCCGGTGTAGCCGATCTCGTCGAAGACCGGCCGGGCCCAGCCGGCCGAGCGGCCGGTCACGATGATGTGCCGGGCGCCGGCCGCGGTGGCGGCGGCCAGCGCGGCCAGGTTGCGCGCGGACACCGTCTCGGCGGTGTTCAGCAGCGTGCCGTCCAGGTCGGTGGCGACCAGCCGGTACGGCAGGTCGCCACCCACGGCGCCCGGAGGGTTCTCGGAAGAGGAGGCGGGGCTGGGGCCGGGCGTGCTCATCTTCCGTGCATCTCCAAGGAGTTGTGGTGCTGCAGCGGCAGTGCCGCCGCGGTTGCTGTTACTTGGCCGGCTCGATCACGGCGCGCCCGCCGAGGAACGGCCGGAGCGCGGTCGGGACGACCACCGAACCATCGGCCTGCTGGTGGTTCTCCAGCAGGGCCACGATCACCCGGGGCACCGCGACCAGGGTGCCGTTGAGGGTGGCCAGCGGACGGACCTTGCCCTCCTCGCGCATCCGGATCGACAGCCGGCGGGCCTGGTACTCGGTGGTGTTGGAGGTCGAGGTGACCTCGCGGTACTTGCCCTGGGTCGGGATCCAGGCCTCGATGTCGAACTTCCGCACGGCCGAGGCACCGAGGTCGCCGGAGGCGACGTCGATCACCCGGTAGGGCAGCTCCAGCGCGTTGAGGAAGTCCTTCTCCCACTGGAGCAGGCGGCGGTGCTCCGCCTCGGCCTCCTCCGGGGTGGTGAAGACGAACATCTCCACCTTCTCGAACTGGTGCACCCGGATGATGCCGCGGGTGTCCTTGCCGTACGTCCCGGCCTCGCGGCGGAAGCAGGAGGAGAAGCCCGCGTAGCGCAGCGGCAGCTTGTCCGCGTCCAGGATCTCGTCCATGTGGTACGCCGCCAGCGGGACCTCGCTGGTGCCGACCAGGTACCGGTCGTCCTCGGCGAGGTGGTACACGTTCTCCGCGGCCTGGCCGAGGAAGCCGGTGCCGTCCATGGCGGCCGGGCGGACCAGGGCCGGGGTGATCATCGGGGTGAAGCCGGCCGCGTCGGCCTGCGCCATCGCCATGTTGACCAGGGCGAGCTCCAGCAGCGCGCCGATGCCGGTCAGGTAGTAGGAACGGGCGCCGGCCACCTTGGCACCGCGCTCGGTGTCGATCGCGCGCAGGAGCTGGCCCAGCTCGACGTGGTCCTTGGGCTCGAAGCCCTCGGCCGCGAAGTCGCGCGGGGTGCCGATCTCCTCCAGGGTGACGAAGTCCTCCTCGCCACCCACCGGCGCGGCCGGGTCGATCAGGTTGGCGAGCGAGCGCAGCAGCCGCTCGGCCTCGTCCTTGGCCTCGGACTGCTCGGCGTCGGCGGCCTTGACCTCGTCGGCCAGCACCTTGGTGCGCTGGAGCAGGGCGGCCTTCTCGTCGCCCTGGGCCTTGGGGATCTGCTTGCCGAGCGTCTTCTGCTCGTTGCGCAGCTCGTCGAAGCGACTGCCCGAGGACCGGCGCCGTTCGTCGGCGGAGAGGAGGGCGTCGACGAGCTCGACGTCCTCGCCACGGGCGCGCTGCGAGGCGCGCACTCGGTCTGGGTCCTCACGAAGCAGGCGAAGGTCAATCACGGGGGTCAGCCTACCGGGGAGAGGCAGCCCAGCAGGAAACGGTTTGCCACGGAGGGCCGGGAAGGGCTGGGGAGGGCTAGGGCGCCGCCGGGGCGGGGTCGGGCGGGGTGTAGGTCGCCCTGGGGATAACTGCCGCCATCCTGTGGATAACTGCCGGGAGGGAGCGGCTGTGGCGGCGTTTTCCACAGGCTCGGCCCGCCGCCTGTGGATGGCGGAGAAGTCCAGGATCGAGGCGCGTCGACTCGAGGAATTCAGGTTTTAAACCTCGATAAGCCTTCTGGACTGAGCTAATTCGCTCGCTCGGACGGGTGATCTATCGGCTTAAGGGTGACTCTGGTCCGATTAGTCACCCGTGTGTCGCTAGCTGATGATCTGAGTGGGTGCGACTGTAGCTATGCCGTTTTGTCGACTCATCCCCAGGGCTGTGGATAACTTCCGATCCGCACATCCTGTGGATGGAGGACCGGGCCTGTGGACGACGGGGGGTCGGGCGCCGGACCGCCTGGTTTGGGGCCCGGTGGCCCCTGCGGGGGCCGGTTGCACCACGCGGGTGAACGTACCAGCGCGTCGAATAACGGCAGATCTGAACAGAAAGCGACCAATTGGTGGCGACTGCGAGCAGCGGTTACCGACCGGTACTCGCGGTGGGCGCGCTGGTTCGGACCTCGCGGCGGCTCAGACCTCGCCGCGGCCGTCCAGGCAGCGGGAGAGCCAGTCGGCGGCCGCGACGAACTCGGCGTCCGAGGTGCCCGGCCGGACCTCCTTCGGGGTGCCCTTGTCCGCGCGCGGATAGGAGCCGAGGAATCGCACCTGCGGGCAGATCCGCTTCAGACCCATCAGTGCCTCGCTCACCCGGCGCTCGCTGAGGTGGCCTTCGCAGTCGATGAGGAAGCAGTAGTTGCCCATGCCCTCCCCGGTGGGCCGGGACTCGATCCGCATCAGGTTGATGCCGCGGACGGCGAACTCCTGCAGCAGCTCCAGCAGCGCACCGGGGTGGTCGTCCGGAAGCCACACCACCATCGAGGTCTTGTCGGCACCGGTCGGCGAGGAGACCCGCCCGGGCCGGCCCACCAGCACGAACCGGGTGGTCGCGTTCGCGGCGTCGTGGATGTCGTTGACCAGCACGTCGAGCCCGTACAGCGGAGCGGCGAACTCGCCCGCGAAGGCGCCGTCGAACCGGCCTTCCTGGACCAGCCGCGCGCCGTCGGCGTTCGAGGCGGCCGACTCCCACTGCGCGTCCGGCAGGTTGGCGGCCAGCCAGCGGCGCACCTGGGGCTGGGCCACCGGGTGGCTGGTGACGGTCTTGACGTCGGTGAGCGCGGTACCCGGCCGGACCAGCAGGGCGAAGGCGATCGGCAGCAGGACCTCGCGGTAGATCATCAGCTGCTTGCCGGAGGCCAGTTCGTCACTGGTCGCGGTCACCGCGCCCTCGACGGAGTTCTCCACCGGGACGAAGGCCCCGGCGGCCTCACCCGCCCGGACGGCGTCCAGCGCGGCCGGCACCGAGGCGAGCGGGACGAGCTCGCGGGTGGCCGCCTCCGGCAGCGTGCGCAGCGCGGCCTCGGTGAAGGTGCCCGCGGGCCCGAGGTAGGTGTAGCGGGTCGCGGACATCGCAGCCTCCGTGCGCGCGGGTGGTGCAGAGCAGTACTCGACTTGCCACCTTAGTCACTCGGGCCCGGGGGCACGGTCGCGTTCCGCACAGTGGGCACCGGCGGTGGACACCGGCGGTGGACACCAGGCCTGCTCGCTCCGTAGCCCGTAGCCCTCAGCCTTCCAGCAGGGCCTGGCCGACGTACCCGCCGGCCGGCGCCCCCGGCGGCACCGCGTACAGGCCGCTCGTCTCGTGCCGCAGGAAGCGGGACAGCCCGTCCCCCCTCGCCAGCTTGCGCTGCACGGGGACGAACCCGCGGGCCGGGTCGGCCTGGAAGGCGATGAACAGCAGCCCGGCGTCCAGCGACCCGTCCGGCAGCAGCCCGTCGTGGTACGAGAAGCCGCGGCGCAGCATCGCCGCCCCGCTGTTGGAGGCTGGGGCGGCGACCCGGATGTGCGCGTCGGCGGCGACCGCGAGCGAGCCGTCTGGGTTGACGGCGTCCAGGGCGACCGGGGTGGACTCGGTGGCCGAGGGGCCGCCGGAGAGCGGGGCGCCGTCCGACTTGCGGCGGCCGATCACCCGTTCCTGGCGCTCCGTCGGCAGGCTCTCCCAGTTGTCCAGCAGCATCCGGATCCGGCGCACCACCGCGTACGAGCCACCGGCCAGCCACCCGGGGCCGTCGGCGAACACCCGGGCGGCGAAGTCGGGCTCGGCCGGCTTCGGGTTGTTGGTCCCGTCGACCTGGCCCATCAGGTTGCGCCCGGTCATCGGGTGCGGGGTGGCGCCGGGGGTGCGGTGGAAGCCGGCCATCTGCCAGCGCAGCGTGGCCAGCCCGGCGGCCTGGCGCTGGAGCACCCGCAGGGCGTGGAAGGCGACCAGCGCGTCGTCGGCGCCGATCTGGACCCAGAGGTCGCCGTCGCCGCGGGAGCGGTCGAGCGCGTCGCCGGGGAAGTCCGGCAGCGGTGCGAGCGCGGGCGGGCGGTGCTCGGTGAGTCCGGTGCGGTCGAACAGGGAGGAGCCGAAGCCGAAGGTCACGGTGAGCGCGCAGGGGCCGGCGTCCAGGGCGATCTGGTTCTCGTGCTCGCCGGCCGGCTTGCCCTCGGCCAGCAGGGCGGCGGTGGCGGACCAGGTCTGCAACAGGGTGCGCAGACCGTCCCGGCCGGTGTTGTCGGTCAGGTCGAAGGCGGCGAGCTGGACCCGTGCCTGCTGGGGCTGGAGGATGCCGGCCTGGTGCCGGCCGTGGAAGGGCACCGCCGCCGTGCCCAGCGCGGACGCGGGGGGCGCGGCGGGCTGGTCGGCGGTCAGTGCCCGGGTGCCCAGGGCCCCGCCGGCCGCGCCGACCGCGAGGCCGGCCCCGGCGCCGCCGAGCAGCGCGCGGCGCGAGAGGCCTCGGGAGGCTGCTGCCGGGGAGGTCTCCGCTGTCGGGTGTGCTGCCGGGTGTGCTGTCTGGTCCACTGTTCACCAACTCGCAAGCGTTCACTGATGTGTGACTGTTCACCGGGTGGTGAGCGTCGGCGTCCGGGCCGGCATTCACCGATCGGCGCACGCTCACGGCGAGGTGAGCGTTCATGGTCGGGTGACCGTTCACGGATGGGCGGACGTTCACGCCATGGCAAGCGTTCACAGTCGGGCCAACATTCACGGTCTGGTGAGTATTCACCAACTCATGAATGCTCACCCGACCGTGAACGTGGTCGCGGCTGCGGCTACCCGATCTTCAGCTGCTGGACCGCGGTCACCTGGTCGATGTCCGAGGATCGCACGGTCACCGAGACCACCCAGTTCCCGGCCAGCGGCAGCTGCGCCGTACCCGACCAGCGGCCGGTGCCCTCGGCCTTCAGCGCCACCGGCAGCGGCCCGAGGTCGCGGTCCGGCAGCGTGAAGGCGAGCTCCAGCTCGGGGACCTCGGTCGGGTTCCCCGCGGCGTCGTCGAGCTTCAGCTGCACCGCGTTGCCGCCGGTCGCGGCGGGGTTGACGGCGACGGTCGCGGTGCCCTTGGCGTTGGCGGTCCGCCCGCCGGTGTCGTACGGCAGCTTGAGCTCGATCGTGCGCCCGGGAGCGGTGCTCGCGCCCGGCGCCGGAGCCTGCGAGGCGGACTGCTCGTTCGCCGCGATGGCCGAGGCCACCCGCCCCGGAGGGGAGTTGGTGAGCATCGTGGTCACCACCAGCACCGCCACCGCGACCGCGGACTCCACCAGGACCGAACGCCGGAGTCCGGCCCGGGCGGGCGTGCCGTCCTTGGTCCGCCGGCTGCTCGCGGCCGCCCGGGCCGCCCGCTGGCGGGCCAACTGCGCCTGCCGCAGCGGATCCGTGCCCGCGTCGCCAGCACCTTCCTCGGCGGCTTCGCCCGACGTACGGGCGCCCGCATCCGCGACCGTGCCCGCATCCGCGACCGTGCCCGCATCCGCGACCGTCTCCAGTTCCAGCTCCAGCTCCAGCTCCGGTACCGCCCGGAGCCGGGCGATCCAGGAGCGCGAGATCCAGGCCACCCCGACCATGGCGGCGACGCAGCCGATCTTGATCAGCAGCAGCCGTCCGTACTCGGTGTCCACCAGTGCGGACCAGTTCCCCAGCCCGCGCCACGACTGGTACAGGCCGGTCAGGGCCAGCACGGTGACGCAGCCGAAGGCGATCTTGGAGAAGCGTTCGACGGCGGCGAGCCCCATGCCCTGGCGCAGCCCGACCGCCAGCGTGGCCAGTCCGCCGAGCCAGACCGCCATGGCCAGCAGGTGCACGGCGGCCATCGGCAGCGCCAGCCAGACCTGGATGCCGACCGCGGAGTGGTCCGCGCCGACCCAGGTGGCGCACAGCGCGACGGCCAGCACCAGGCCGGCGATCCCGAGCCCGAGCCGGGCGTCCCGCAGCGGCCGCTCGGCCGCACGCCGCTCCAGCCGGAGCAGCTCGGCCTCCTCCGAGTCCGCGTCCTGCGCCCCGCCAGCACCTGCACCTGCACCTGCACCAGCACCGGCGCCGGCGCCGGCAGCCCCCGGCTGTCCGGCCCCGGCCCCGTTCGGCTGCCCCAACTGCCCCACCAGCAGCGACAGGAACACCCCGCCCGCCGCCAGCAACAGCAGCCGCGCCGCCAGCGCGGTGCCGATCCGCTCGTCCAGGGTGCTGCGGACCAGCGAGAGGTCGAAGGCCTGGGAGATGCCGGTGCCCCGCTCGTACGGGCCGCGCAGCAGCAGCACCGCCACGGTGGAGACCAGCAGCGCGATCCAGCCCGTCATCAGCAGCCGCTGCACCTGGCGGACGGCCGCACCGGCCGGCCAGCACAGCAGTACGAACGCGGCGGTGCCGGCCAGCAGCGCGAAGGCCGCGTAGGCGACCGTCCGGGCGGTGGCGTACGCGGCGGCCACCGTGGTGTCCGCGTCGGCGCCCTGGACGCTGGAGGCGGAGACCGAGGTGTCGGAGGGGGCGCCGATCGAGAAGGTGAACGCGCCGCCGACGGGGTGCGAGTCCTCCGAGACGGCGCGCCAGGCGACCGTGTAAGTACCGTTGGCAAGGCCGGATTTGAGGCTGACCCGGGCGCTGTCGGACTTGCCGTCCGGGTGCGCGGGGTCGCCCGAGTCGACGGCCCGGCCGGTCGGGTCCAGCACGCGTACCGAGTCGGCCGACAGCGAGACGCCCTCGCTGAAGGTCAGGGTGACGCTGGAGGGTGCGGTCGGCACCACGGAGTTCTGCGCCGGGTCGGTCCTCACCAGCGTCGCGTGCGCGGACGCCGTCCCGGCCCCGCCGATCAGCAGCGCCGCGACGATCCCGAGCACGACCGCCAGCGCCCGCCCGCCGATCCGAGCCCGTACCGAGCCCCGTACCGGGCCCCGTACCGGGCCCCGTCCCGTGCCCCGTACCGGGCCCAGGCCCAGGCCCCGCACCTGGACGGTTCCCCCCGCCCCATCCCGCCTCGACCTCAGTGGCATCCCCAGCATCCGTCAGCTCCCCGGTCGGTAGGTGAGCGGCTTGACCGGCACCTTGACCGAGATCGTGCCACTCCTGGCGAAGGTGAGGTCGAGTTCGAGCTCGTCCCCGACCGCGGGCGGCTGCTGCCAGCCCATGATCATCAGATGGTTCCCGCCCCGGGCCAGCTCCAGCGAGCCGTGCGCCGGCACCGGCAGGCTGGTGAGCTCCTGCATGGTGGTCTCGGTCGAGCGGTGCAGGGTGACGGAGGTGGCGGCCGGGCTGGACACGCTGACCAACTGGTCGGCGTCGCCGCTCTCGTTGCGCACCGTCAGGTACCCCGCGCCCATCCCGCCCGAGACGGCCGGCAGCGGGATGTACGGGTCGGAGACGACCAGCTTGGCGCCCGCGCCGCCCGCCGTACCGGCCGCGAGCCCGGCACTGCCCCTGGCCGAGCCCGAGTCCGAGCCGTCCGGGCCCCCGGGGCCGCCCGACCCGCAGGCGACGAGTATCGCCGCGGCCGTCAGCGCGGTGGCCAGCCCCGCGCCCGCCAGCGCGCTGCGGCGGAACGCCCGGCTCACGCGGCGACCCCCCTGGCCAGCAACGCGAGGTCGTGGGTGTAGGTCTCGACCGGCGTGTTGCTCATGTAGAGCAGGTGCGCCTTGTCGTCGCCGGGCAGGAAGGCGAGCACCTGCGCGCCGTGCGAGGAGGTCACCGAACCGTCCGCGTTCACGATCGGGTCCTCGACCAGCACCCCGAGCGACTTGGCGGCGGCCTTGACCTTCTCCAGGTCGCCGGTCAGGCCGATGAAGTCCTTGCCCATCGAGTCCAGCCAGGTGCGCAGCACCGTGGGCGTGTCCCGGGCGGGGTCGGTGGAGACGAAGACCACGTCGATCTTCTTGCGGTCCTCCGCCGGGAGCTTCGACATCGCCACGCCGACGTCGCCCATGGTGGTCGGGCAGACGTCCGGGCAGCTGGTGTAGCCGAAGAACAGCAGGGTGGCGGTGCCCGCCGTCCGGGCCCGCAGGTCGAAGGGCTGGCCGCTGGTGTCGCCGAGCGTCAGATCGGGCTTGTCGAAGTGCCGCTTCAGCACGCTGCCCTGGTACGGGGAGCTGCCGCCCGCTTTGTTGATCTTGACGGTGCCGTCGGCGTTGGTGCCGGCGTTCCCCGCTGCGGAGGAGCCGCAGCCGGTCAGCGCGATCGCGCCCGCCAGCGCGAGCGCGGCGGCGCCCAGCAGCCGGGACCTGGTGGAGGGGCGGGGCTTCGCGGTGGACGTCGTACGTGCCATGGGAGTGATCCGATCGTGCGCGAGTGTCGCCGGCGGGGGCCGCGGTCCGCTCCCGGGCGGGTGCCCGGGGCCGGGGAACGCGGCCCCCGCCGACCAGGGTCAGGAGGCGGAGCCGCTGCTCCTGCGACGCAGGCCGGCCACGCCGAGGGCGGCGCCGATCACGCCGACCACGATGCCGACCACGCCGAGGGTCCGGGCGGTGGAGTCGTCCGACGCGGCGCCGGCCTTCCCGGCGGCCTGGTCGCCGCCGGCGGCGTCGCCGGCGTGGTGGTCCGCGGCGGCCGGGGAGGCGGTCGATCCGGCAGCGGGCTTGGCGGCGGGGGTGAGGGTCAGCACGGGGGCGGGCTTGGCCGGCTCGGGCTGGCCGTCCTTGGCCTCCTCGATCCAGCGGACCACGTCACCGTTGTCGTAGGTCTGCAGCGCCTTGAAGGTCAGCTTGTCGGTGTCGGCGGGCAGCGCGCCCAGCGAGACCCGGAAGTCCAGGAACTGCCCGGGGCCGAGCTTGGTGCCCTCGTTGGCGGTCCAGGTGATCTTCGAGACGGCCTCGTTGATGTCCTGGCCGTGCGACTTCAGCGGCTTGTCGAGCTTGCTCTTCTCCAGCGTGGCGGTCCAGCCCGGGACGGGCTCGGTGCGCACGGACGCCATCGGGTGGTCCATCGGCAGGCTCACCTCGAGCTTCACCGTGGCGGCGTTGTCGTTCTCGTTCGGCACCCGGAAGGCGACGGCGGAGTAGCCGCCCTGCGGGACGCTGCCCGGCTGCACGGTGACGTGCGCGAAGGCCGGGGCGGCCAGGGCGAGGACGGTCGAGGCCGCGACGGCGGCGATCCCGGCGATCCGACGGGCAGGAAGGGAACGCATCTGGTTGCTCCATGGGGGAGACGGGCACACGTGCGGGCCGCATCCGCGGCGGCACCGGTGCCGGGTGGCCAAGGCTCGGAACGCGCCGTACCGCTCTCGGGTACGGCTGCGCGCGGGCGCGCCCGGGCCGCCACGTCGCGAGGACGTCGGACGGCTCCCGATCAGCGCGCGAAGGCCGCCACCGGCGGGCCCCGCCGGTGCACGCTGTGCCGCAGGGCGGCCGCACCCGGCAGCCGCCAGTCCTCGGCCGGCCCACCCGGCCGGACCCGCTCCGGGCCGCCCGCGAGCGGCCCCAGCAGCACCGCCGCCACCAGCGCGAGCGCGCGGCGCAGCGGTATCGCCCACTCCTGTGCGGCACCCGCCGCCAGCTTGAGCAGCCGCCACAGCGCCTGCTCGCCGCGCCGCAGCCACCAACCGGCCAGTACCGCCGCGGCCAGGTGGCCGAGCAGCATCAAGGGGCTGAGGCCGAACACCCCCGCGGCATGCGCCCCACCGGCGTGCGAGCCGGTGGCGTACGCCTGCGGGTCGAGGCCGGCGGCGCGCACCACCTGCTCGGCCGTACTGCCGAGCGGGAGGGCGCTGGGCCCGTTGCCGGGTCGGTCGTCGCAGATCAGCCGGCCGGCCAGTTCGGGCAGCGTGGTGCCGGCTCCGGCCGGGTGCGCCGCGGCCATCCCCACCATGCCGGCCATCCGGGCGGTCGAGGCGGCGAAACCGCTCGTCCCGGCGGCGGCCGCCAGGGAGTGGAAGAGCAGGTGCAGGCCGAGCTGGCCCACCCCGAGGGCACCGGCGATCGCGGCCATCGACCGCTCCCGCCCGCCGAGCAGGAACCCGGCGGCGCAGACCGCCGCGAACCCGGCCGCCAGCGCGGTCGAGGTCACCTCGCCGCCGCCGACCAGGGCGTGCCCGGCCGCGGCGATCAGCGTGCAGACCAGCGCGAACGGCACCGCCCGCGCCAACCGCAGATCCCAGGCAGCGGTCGGCACCCCGGTCAGGGGTCCGGCGGCTCCTCGGCGCGGGGCGGCGTGGCGGTCGGTCATGGCCGGGCCATCATCTCACCGCCCACCGCGGCGCCCGAGGGAGGGTCGGCACTACCCCGGAGCCCGGCCCGGGAAGAGGTCAGGATCGGAAATACATCCGATTGCCCCGTTCGGCCCGGCGCGCGCGCCACCCAATGCGCCGCTCGGCACAGGACCCCACATCAGTCCATCCGCCGGACGGGTGGTCCGGCCCCCGACGGACGGTTCGGTGCCGGATCGGTCGGAGATACCTAGTTGTATGTGGAGCCGCAGCCAGGAGGGACCTCCCGTGGACATCTGGTGGACTCTGCACCTCAAGCGCGACCCGGCCAGCGTGCCGCTGGCCCGGCGCATCCTGCTCGGCGCGATGGACTCCGCCGGTGTGGACCCTCAGATCGCCTTCGACCTCGGGGTGGCCCTCACCGAGGCCTGCGCGAACGCGGTCGAGCACGCCGTGACCGGCCGCCCCGACGAAGGCTTCCAGGTCACCGCCTCGATCACCGGCGACCGGCTGCGCATCGAGGTGGTCGACTCGGGCCCCGGCCTGCCGCCGATCGCCGCCCCCGCGCCGCCCGCCGTCCCGCCGCTGCGCCGCCCGGGCACCGCGCCGTCCGCGGTCCGCCCGCCCGGGCGGTGCCGCACCCGCCGCGGCCGCGCCTCGCTGCCGGCCCGGATCCTGGCCGCCCACCGCTCCCGCCCGGCCGACCGCCCCGCCCCGTACGACACGCATGTGCTGCCCGCCGGCCGCCCCGCCCTGGTCCGCGCCCCGGACTTGGACACCCTGCCGGACCTCACCGCCGAGAGCGGCCGCGGCCTGTTCCTGATCCACGCCCTCACCGACCACGTCCAGCTGCGCAACCACCCGCTGCGCGGGGCGATCGTCAGCTTCGACAAGGTCCTCAAGTGGCAGGACGACGCCCTGCTGCGCGCCTCCTGACGGCGGCCGCGCCGCCCCAGGAGTTGCCCGCCCCGCGGAGCACTCGGAGCATGGTGCCCATGATTCATCAGATGCGTGCCGAGTACGGTCCGGCGGGTGTGGCGTCGGGCGAGGTGCGGACGTGGCACATCGTCCGCGGCGACACCACCGTGGCGATGTGCGGCCGGGAGCTGGATCCGGCCGCCGAGACCCGCGACGCCAGCCACTGGGTCGAGCACCCGGATCTGCACTGCCACAGCTGCGGGGCGCTCTTCCTGCGGGAGGCTCCCTACCTGCCGAGCGAGCACGAGTGACAGCGGCCCCGGGGCACCCGCGCGGCGTCCCGCCGGCACCTTGACGGCATGGAGCCGATGATCGCGCTGCTGCCCGAGGCCGCCGCGCTGCGGTCCGGCCGGCCATCGCTGGACGAGCACGTGGAGCGGCTCTGCGCCCGGATCGACCGGCTGGACCCGATGGTCGGGGCGTTCGTCCCCGAGCCGGGGCGCTACCGGCGCCTCGCCGGGGCGGCCCGGACCGCCCAGCGCCTCGACCCGGCGGCGCGCGGGCCGCTGTACGGCGTGGCGGTCGGGGTGAAGGACGTCATCCGGGTCGACTCCCTGCCCACCCACGCCGGCTCGGCGCTGCCGCCCGGTGTGCTCGCCGGCCCGCAGGCCTCGCTGGTCGGCCGGCTGCTGGCGGCCGGCGCGCTGATCGCGGGCAAGACCGTGACGGCCGAGTTCGCGGTGCGCGCCCCGGGTCCGACCCACAACCCGCACGATCCCGCGCACACCCCCGGAGGCTCCAGCAGCGGTTCGGCCGCGGCCGTCGCCGCCGGACTGGTACCACTGGCGATCGGCACCCAGACGGTCGGCTCGGTGATCCGGCCGGCCGCCTACTGCGGAGTGGTGGGCTTTCGCCCGAGCTACGGCCGGATCCCGGTGGACGGGGTGATCGCGCACTCCCCGAGCCTGGACACGGTGGGCCTGTTCACCTCGGACCTGGCGGGCGCCCGACTGGCCGCCGCCGTGCTGTGCGAGGGCTGGCGGCCGAGCGACACCGGGCGGGCGCCGGTCTGCGCCGTGCCGGTCGGCGGGTACCTGGACCGGACCGAGCCGGCCGCCCGGGCGGAGTTCGACCGCACGCTGGCCGGGCTCCGCGAGGGTGGGCTGACCGTCCGCGAGCTCGACCTGCCGGACGACTTCGAGGACCTGGTCCGGCACCTGCGGGTGATCAACCGCTTCGAGCTGGCCCGGGCGCACGCCGGGCTGTTCGCCCGCTTCGGCGCGCTCTACCGGCCGGAGACGGCCGCCGCGATCCGGCGCGGGCACGAGATCGACCCGGCCGACCACACGGCGGCGCTGCACGCCCGGGACGGCTTCCGGCGGCGGCTGGTCGCGCTGACCGAGGCCGAGGGGATCGACCTGTGGTTGAGCCCGGCGGCCACCGGCCCCGCCCCGCGCGGGCTGGACAGCACCGGCGACGCGGTGATGTCGCTGCCCTGGAGCTACGCGGGCGCCCCGGCCCTGACCCTGCCCGCCGGGAGTCTGGACGGCCTCCCGCTGGGCCTGCAGTGCGTGGCGATGCCCGGCGCCGACGAGCGGCTGCTCGACCTCGCGGGCCCGATCGAGCACCAACTGCGAGCGTAACGGCGGTCGTAGCGGCGGCGGTGGTCGGCGCCGGAACGCCGGCGGGGGCGGGCCGCCGTGCGACCCGCCCCCGCCGGACTCCGGCTGTCGACCGGCCGTCAGCCGCCGCTCTTGCGACGGAAGGTGCGCTTGCCGCCCGCGGCGCTGTGCGCACCGTGGATCTTCGACTCGCCACCGGGGCCGCCGGCGCCGCTGCCCGCCTTGCCGCCGTGCTTGCGCTCCAGGGCGGCGAGGAACTTCGCCTTGACGTCGTCCTGGCCCGCCTCCGGCTCGGGGGTCGGCTGCTGCTCGGGTTCGGCTGTTTCGCTGCTCATACGGGGACCTCCTGGACGGGAGCTGATGTGCAGGGCACAGACTGCCACGTCCGCGACCGGTCCCGCTGCCGCGGCGCCGGGGTCACGGCTGCTCGTCGGGGAAGTGCGGTCCGCCGATCAGGAAGAGCAGGGTCAGCACCGGGAAGGCGATCGCGGCGATCACGAGGACGAAGAATTGCCAGACCATCGGATGGCTCCAGACTCGCAGCGGGCGCGCCGGCGGCGCGGGAGGCCGACATTCAGACGGTATGTGCCGGTTGGTACCGATGCCACCGGGAACCGGCCCGCACCCCCATCGAGGGATCAAGGTCCGGAGTCTGTCCCCGGTCCGCCCGGCCCGGCCACACTGGCCAGATGCGCGTACAGCTCGCCGGGGAGCCCGGCAGACCGGACCGGGCGAACGAGGACTTCGCGGCGGCCACCCCGGAGGCGCTGGTGCTGCTGGACGGCGCGAGTTCGCCGGACGGTCTGGAATCCGGCTGCACCCACGGCACCGCCTGGTACGTCCGCCGGCTCGGGGTGCACCTGCTGGCCCGGCTGACGGACCGCTCCGACCGCTCGATCGGCGAGTGCCTGGCCGACGCGATCATCGAGACCGCGGCCCTGCACGGCGGCCGCTGCGACCTCGCGCACCCCAACACCCCGGCGGCCATGGTGGTGGCCGCCCGGCTGCACGGCAGCTCGCTGGAGTACCTGGTGCTGGGCGACTCGATGCTGGTGCTGGATCTGCTGCACGGCCCGCCCCGGGTGATCGGCGACAACCAGCGCTTCCCCGGCGGGGAGGAGCTGCGCCGCCAGGCCTGGGCCGCTGCGCCCGGCTCGGCCGAGCGGGCCTCGCTGGACATGCAGTACGCCCTGGCGGTACGGGCCGCCCGCAACACCGGGCGCGGGCCGTGGATCGCGGCCGCCTCCCCGAAGGCCGCCGCCTATGCCGAGTGCGGCCTGGTCAAGCTCGCCGGGGTGTCCGCGCTGGCCGCCTTCAGCGACGGCGCCGCCCGCTTCACCGACCGCTTCCAGCTGGGTAGTTGGGCGGACGCGCTGCGGTTGGCGGCGCAGTCGGGGCCGGCCGAGCTGATCGCCCGGGTGCGCGCGGCGGAGCGGACCGACCCGCGCTGCGAGCGGTGGCCGCGGGGCAGGACCCACGAGGACGCCCTCGCGGTCCACGCCCGGCTCTGACGAAGCCGGGCGCGGGCCGGCCCCGGGGGAAGGGCCGGCCCGCGCCCGGGGCCGGTGGGTCCGGTCGGTCAGCTGGGTCCGTTCGGTCGGCCGGGCCGGATCGGTCAGCTGGGTCCGGACCGGACGGGATCAGTCGATCGGGTGGCCGAAGGACCCGGACTGGAAGTCCTCCATGGCCTGCTGCAGCTCGCGGTGGCTGTTCATCACGAACGGCCCGTACCAGGCGACCGGCTCCCGGATCGGCTGCCCGCCCAGGATGATCACGTCCAGGTTGGGGTGACGCGAGTCCTGCTTGGTGTCGGCCGAGACGGTGACCGTGTCGCCGGCCCCGAAGACCGCGGCCTGGCCGGTGTGCACCGGGCGGCCCTCCGCGCCGACCTTCCCGTCGCCGCCCAGCACGTAGACCAGCGCGTTGAAGTCGGGCCGCCAGGGGATGGTGACCTGTGCGCCGGGGGTCACGGTGGCGTGCATCAGGGTGATCGGGGTGTGCGTGGCACCCGGGCCGCGGTGGCCGTCCAGCTCGCCGGCGATCAGCCGGAGCACCGCGCCGCCGTCCGGGGTGGTGAGCAGCTTGACGTGCCCGCCGTGGATGTCCTGGTAGCGCGGCCCGGTCATCTTGTCGCTGGCCGGGAGGTTGACCCAGAGCTGGATGCCGTGGAACAGGCCGCCGGCCGCCACCAGGGACTCGGGCGGGGTCTCGATGTGCAGGATGCCGGAGCCGGCCGTCATCCACTGGGTGTCGCCGCCGCCGAGGTGCCCGCCGCCGCCGTGCGAGTCCTTGTGGATGAACTCGCCGTCGATCAGGTAGGTCACGGTCTCGAAGCCGCGGTGCGGGTGCCACGGGGTGCCCTTGGGCTCCCCTGCGGCGTACTCCACCTCGCCCATCTGGTCCATCATGATGAACGGGTCGAGGTACTTCTGGTTGACCTTGGCGAACGCCCGGCGGACCGGGAAGCCCTCGCCCTCGAAGCCCTCGGGCGCGGTGACCACCGAGAGGACCGGTCGGGGCACCGTGAGGGTCGGGTCGGGGGTGGCGACGCGCGGGAGGGTCAGCGGGTTGTCGACGGTCACGGCGGGCATGTCGGCCTCCTTCGTGGGGTTCTGTGGCCTACATCCAGCAGGTTAGTTCAATTCTCAACCATAGGCAAGTTGAATGTTCAACCATTACTCCGTGCGGCCGGACCGGTCGCCCCGCGAGGGGGTCGGTCAGCCGTACATCCGGCGCATCGTGAAGTCCACCATCTGCTCCACGGCCTTGGCGTCGAACACCATCCGGTGCTCGCCCTCCATGTCCAGCGCGAAGCCGTAGCCGGTGGGCAGCAGGTCCAGCACCTCGGCGCCGGAGACGCTGAAGTGCTTGGACTCCTTGCCGGCGTAGCGCCGCAGCTCCTTGACCGAGCTGAACATCGGGATCACCGGGGTCGGGGTGTTGTGCAGCGCCAGGAAGCCCGGCCGGTCGCCGCGCGGGCAGAACACCTTCGAGGTGATGAAGATCGCCTGGAAGTCCTCGACCGGCATCGAGCCGGTGGTGAAGGCGCGGACGGCGTCCGCGAGGGATGGCGGCGAGGGCTCGGGGTAGAGAGACTGCTGGGGGGCGGCCTGCTGGGGGTCGCCGTACGGACCGGAGCCGGGCATGCCGTTCATCCCCTGCTGCATGTTCTGCTGCTGGTAGGGGTCACCCTGGTATGCGGTCTGCTCGTAGCCGTACACAGGGGACAGGCTATCGGGCCCGGGGCCCGGGCGCGGCGGCTGATCCGGACAATGCGGGTGGCTCTCGGATTGTGGGACGTGACCACGTTCATAGCGCTTTCACGTCCGAGGGCTTGAACAAGTTACCAACGGGTAGCATCATGGAGCCTACTGGCGGGTAAGTGGGGCGCTCGTAGCGGCGGACCCCCGGAGCAGACGAACCGGAGATAACGGTCATGGGTCACTACAAGTCCAACCTGCGGGACGTGGAGTTCAACCTCTTCGAGGTGTTCGGTCGCGACCAGGTGTACGGCACCGGTCCGTTCGCCGACATGGACGTCGAGACCGCGAAGAACATCCTCAGCGAGATCTCGCGGCTGGCCGAGAACGACCTGGCCGCGTCCTTCGTCGACGCCGACCGCAACCCGCCGGTGTTCGACCCGGAGACCAGCACCGCTCCGGTGCCGGCCTCCTTCAAGAAGAGCTACCAGACGTTCATGGACGCCGAGTGGTGGCGCCTGGGCATCCCGGAGGCGATCGGCGGCCAGGTCACCCCGTCCTCGCTGGTCTGGGCGTTCGCGGAGCAGATCCTCGGCTCCAACCCGGCGATCTGGATGTACTCCTCCGGCCCGGCCTTCGCCGGCGTCGTGAGCGACGAGGGCACCGAGGAGCAGCAGCAGGTCGCGCTGCGCATGGTCGAGCGCCAGTGGGGCGCCACCATGGTGCTGACCGAGCCGGACGCGGGCTCCGACGTGGGCGCCGGCCGCACCAAGGCGGTCAAGCAGGAGGACGGCTCCTGGCACATCGAGGGTGTGAAGCGCTTCATCACCTCGGGCGAGCACGACATGTCCGAGAACATCATCCACCTGGTGCTGGCCCGCCCCGAGGGCGGCAAGCTCGGCACCAAGGGCCTCGGCCTGTACATCGTGCCGAAGTTCGACTTCGACTGGGCCACCGGCGAGCTCGGCGAGCGCAACGGCGTGTACGCCACCAACGTCGAGCACAAGATGGGCCTCAAAGCCTCCAACACCTGCGAGCTGACCTTCGGCGCCAAGCACCCGGCCAAGGGCTGGCTGCTCGGCGAGACCGTCGACGGCATCCGCCAGATGTTCAAGATCATCGAGTTCGCCCGGATGATGGTCGGCACGAAGGCCATCGCCACCCTCTCCACCGGCTACCTGAACGCGCTGGAGTACGCCAAGGAGCGCGTGCAGGGCGCCGACATCTCCAACTTCCTGGACAAGGCCGCCCCCCGGGTCACCATCACCAACCACCCGGACGTCCGCCGCTCGCTGATGACCCAGAAGGCCTACGCCGAGGGCATGCGCGCGCTGGTCCTGTTCACCGCCTCCACCCAGGACGACGTGCTGGCCGCCCGCCTGCGCGGCGAGAGCGACGAGGCCGCCGAGCGCCTGAACGACCTGCTGCTGCCGATCGTCAAGGGCTACGGCTCGGAGAAGTCCTACGAGCAGCTCGCCCAGTCGCTGCAGACCTTCGGCGGCTCCGGCTACCTGCAGGAGTACCCGGTCGAGCAGTACATCCGGGACGCCAAGATCGACACCCTCTACGAGGGCACCACCGCGATCCAGGGCCTCGACTTCTTCTTCCGGAAGATCGTCAAGGACGGCGGCCAGGCGCTCACCTCGGTCTCCGAGCAGATCCAGAAGTTCCTCGGCGCGGCCGAGGGCGGCGACGCCCTGGCCACCGAGCGCGAGCTGCTCGCCAAGGCCGCCGGCGACCTGGAGGCGATCGTCGGCAAGCTGCTGGTCGACCTCTCCTCGGTCGAGCAGGACGTCAAGAACATGTACAAGGTGGGCCTGAACACCACCCGCCTGCTGATGGTCTCCGGCGACGTGGTGGTCGGCTGGCTGCTGCTGCGCCAGGCCTCGGTGGCCCTGGCCAAGCTGGCGGCCGGTGCCTCCGAGAAGGACGTCCCGTTCTACCAGGGCAAGGTCGCCGCGGCGCGCTTCTTCGCCCGCAACATCCTGCCCACCGTCACCCCGCAGCGACTGATCGCCGAGGGCGTCGACAACGAGATCATGGAGCTCGCGGAGGAGGCCTTCTAGGCCTCGCCCTTCCGACCGCCTGACCCACCCTCACACCGCGGGGCCCGGTACACCACCGGGCCCCGCGGCGTTGCCGCGCCCGCCCCGTCCGAAGCCGCCGACAGGTGCTCTGACCGGCGCCGCTGTCGCGGTCGGGCAGCAATGCTCACCGTTGTGTCACCGTTCTTGAGTTCACGGCGTCATGTCCGTGTACGGGCATATGCTCAGGTGCGGAGCCGGTCCCCCATCCGGCGTCCGAACTCCCTCAACCCAGGAGCCACATGTCGACCGCTGCCCGCCCGGCCTCCTTCGACCGGACGCACACCGACGACCTGATCGCCTACCTCGGCACCTCGCCCTCCCCCTTCCACGCGGTGGCCGGCGCCGCCGAGCGCCTCGAGAAGGTCGGCTTCCGGCGGGTCTTCGAGACGGACGCCTGGGGCGCCACCGCCGGTGGCCGGTACGTGATCCGCGGGGGCGCGCTGATCGCCTGGTACGTCCCGGAGGGGGCCGGCCCGCAGACCCCGTTCCGGATCGTGGGCTCGCACACCGACTCGCCGAACCTGCGGGTCAAGCCGCTGCCCGACACCGGTTCGGCCGGCTGGCGGCAGGTGGCCGTGGAGATCTACGGCGGCGTCCCGCTGAACACCTGGCTGGACCGCGACCTCGGCCTGTCCGGGCGGCTCGCGCTGCGCGACGGCTCGGTCCGGCTGGTCCAGATCGACGAGCCGCTGCTGCGCGTCCCGCAGCTCGCGATCCACCTGGACCGCCAGGTCAACGAAGGCCTCAAGCTCGACAAGCAGCGCCACCTCACGCCGATCTGGGGGATCGGCGAGGTCACCGAGGGGTCGCTGATCGAGTTCGTGGCGGAGCGGGCGGACGTGCCGGCCGACGAGATCGTCGGCTGGGACTTGATGACCCACGACGTGCAGCCGCCCTGCTACCTCGGCCGCGACCGCGAGCTGCTGGCCGCCCCCCGGCTGGACAACCTGCTCTCGGTGCACGCCTCCACCGCCGCGCTGGCCGCGGTCGCCGCGACCGAGGACGGCACCCTGCCCTACATCCCGGTGATCGCCGCCTTCGACCACGAGGAGACCGGCAGCGAGTCCGACACCGGCGCGCAGGGGCCGCTGCTGGGCAACGTCCTGGAGCGCACCGTGTACGCCCGCGGCGGCGGCCCGGAGGACCGGGCCCGGGCGCTGGCCGGCACGGTCTGCCTGTCCTCGGACATGGGCCACGCGGTGCACCCGAACTACAGCGAGCGGCACGAGCCGGGCCACCGGCCGATGCCGAACGGCGGCCCGATCCTCAAGGTCAACGTCAACAACCGCTACGCGACCGACGCGATCGGCCGGGCGGTGTTCGCCGCCGCCTGCGAGAAGGCCGGGGTGCCCTGGCAGAGCTTCGTCTCCAACAACGCGATGCCCTGCGGCACCACGATCGGCCCGATCACGGCCGCCCGGCTCGGCATCACCACGGTGGACTGCGGCATCGCGGCGCTGTCCATGCACTCGGCCCGCGAGCTGTGCGGCGCCGACGACCCGTTCCTGCTGGCCAGCGCGCTCAAGGCGTTCCTGGAGGGCTGACCGCGGCCGGGCCGGGCCGGGCCGGGGCGCCGCTGCCGCGCGCGCCCCGGCGGTCACGCCCCGGCCGGGCGGGTCACTCCATGCCCGCCAGCACCAGCGGCAGGCGGTCGGCGCCGCCCTCGGTCAGCTTCACCGGCACCCCCCAGTCCTGCTGGTGGACATGGCAGGCCGGGTACTCGATCGCCGGGTCGTCGTCGCAGGAGGCGGCCATCGCCGACACGTGCAGCACGCCCTCGGGCACCTCGGCGGAGAGCACCAGCTCGCGCGCGAGCGCGCTGTCCGCGCCCGCGCCGGAGACCAGCAGCTCCGGCGGGGTGGCGCTGACCAGCAGCCGGGTGGACGGGCCGTAGCGCTCGTCCAGCTTCTGCCCGTTCGGCGCGGAGAACACCACGTCCAGCAGCAGCCGGCCCGGGGCCACCTCGGTGGCCGCCCGCCTGGTCCGGTGCGCCACCGACTCGACCTGGACCGCCTCCTCGGGCAGCCGCAGCCTGGTCAGCCGGTGCCGGGCGGACTCCACCACGACGATGTCGCCGTCCACCACCACGGCGCCGGACGGCTCCCGCAGGTCGGTGGCCAGGGTGGTCACCTCGCCGCTGACCGGCTCGAAGCGGCGCAGCGCATGGTTGTAGGTGTCCATGATCGCCACCGAGCCGTCCGGCAGCACGGTGACACCCAGCGGGTGCTGGAGCAGGGCCTGACCGGCGGCGCCGTCGCGGTGCCCGAAGTCGAACAGGCCGGTGCCGACCGCGGTGTGCACGGCGAGCGTTTCACGTGAAACCCAGCGCACCGCCGAGGTCTCCGAGTCCGCCACCCAGAGCCGCTCGCCGTCCGCGGAGACGGCCAGCCCGGACGGCTGGGCGAACCAGGCCTCGCCGGCCGGCCCGTCCACCAGGCCCTCGTTGGTGGTGCCGGCCGTCACGCCGACCGTGCCGGCCACCGGGTCGAAGGCCCAGAGCTGGTGCACACCGGCCATCGCGATCCACACCCGGCCGGCGAAGAACGCCACGTCCCAGGGCGAGGAGAGGTCCACCTCACGGGCCGGGCCCTCGGTGGCCGAACCCTGCCACCACTGCCTGCCGGTGCCGGCCAGCGTGGTCACCGTGCCGTCGGCCAGCCGGAGGCCGCGCAGCGCGTGGTTGACGGTGTCGGCCACCACCACGTCGTAGCCGAGGTCGAGCCCGGCCGGGACCAGCGCCAGGCCCTGCGGCTCGCTGAAGCGCGGCGCGGCGCCGTCCACCAGCCCGCGCTCGCCGTCGCCGATCCGGCGCACCACGCTCTCGCCGTCCTCGGCCAGCTCGACCAGCGAGTGGTGGCCCGAGTCGGCGACCAGGTAGTGCCCGTCGGGCAGCCGCACGGCCTTGCCGGGGAAGCGCAGGTCGCCCGCCTCCGGCTCGGCCGGCACGTACGGGGAGTCGCCGCGCCGCAGGGTGCCCTTGGCCGTGTGCTCCGCCTCCAGCTCCTCGACCAGCCGGGCGATCGCGTGCGCGTGCCCCTCGCCTGCGTGCTGCGCGACCACGTACCCCTCCGGGTCCACCACCACCAGCGTGGGCCAGGCCCGCACCGCGTACTGCTTCCAGGTGGCCAGCTCCGGATCGTCCAGCACCGGGTGGTGCACCTCGTACCGGGCGGTGGCGTCCACCACGGCCTGGTGGTCCGCCTCGTGGACGAACTTGGGCGAGTGCACGCCGACGATCACCACGGTGTCGCGGTGCTTCTCCTCCAGCTCCCGGAGCTCGTCCAGGACGTGGAGGCAGTTGATGCAGCAGAAGGTCCAGAAGTCCAGGATCGTGATCTTGCCGCGGAAGTCCGCCAGCGACAGATCCTTGCCACCGGTGTTGAGCCATCCGCCCTTGCCGACCAGTTCGGGGGCGCGTACGCGTGCACGAGAAGCCATGCTCACATCCAACCCCATCGGGCCGCGGAGGCATTCCGTGCGCCTGCCGGAGCGAGCGCCCGTACCGCAGGCGGGCGCCTGCCGGACGGTGGGGTGGGGGCGGGTCTACGCTGGCGGCGGTCGCCCGGTGCTGTGGGGCGGCCGGATCGGGTCTTGACGGCGATGTGAGGTGGGTTGCGGGATGAAGTACGTGGTCAGGGAGCGGCTGTTCGCGGTGGGCGACGACTACTGGATCGAGAGCGAGGACGGCGAGAAGGCGTTCCTGGTCGACGGCAAGGTGCTGCGGCTGCGGGACACCTTCGAGCTGAAGGACGCCGCCGGGCAGGTGGTGGCCGTGATCAAGGAGAAGGTGCTCACGGTCCGGGACGCCATGAAGATCGAGAACGCCGGCGGGGACGTGGTCGCCACCGTCCGCAAGAAGCTGTTCACTCCGCTGCGGGACAAGTACCACGTGGAGTTCGAGGACGGCCGCGAGTGGGAGATCCGCGGCGACCTGATCGACAAGGACTTCACCATCGAGCAGGACGGCGACGAGATCGCCGAGGTCTCCCGCAAGTGGTTCACCATCCGCGACGCCTACGGGGTCAAGGTCACCGGCGGCGCCGAGCCCGGCCTGGTGCTCGCCGTCGCGGTCTGCGTCGACCAGCTGGTGTCGCACAACGACTGACGGTCGGTCGGGCGGCGGCGGGCGGGAGGTCCCGGGCGGCCGCGCCGGGCGGGGGCGCCGGAGGATGCCGATCGGGCCTTGCGGCCCCGCGGTCATGGGATATCTTTTGCCATCCTTGACACGTGGGGGGACCCAGCATGAACGACATCTTCGACGGCCTCGGGCACGCCGCCGTGTTCGGCGCGGTCGGCATCGCCCTGCTGCTGCTCGGCGTCGGCCTGGTCGACCTGCTGACGCCGGGCAAGCTCGGCCACCAGATCTGGCAGGAGCGCAACCGCAACGCCGCCCTGGTGCTCAGCTCCGCGCTGCTGGGGATCGGCGGCATCGTCTTCACCGCGATCCTCTACACCTACGAGGAGTTCGGGAAGGGCCTGGCCTCCACCGCGCTGTTCGGCCTGCTCGGCCTGGTGCTGATGGCCGTGGCGTTCTGGGTGGTCGACCTGCTCACCCCGGGCAAGCTGGGCGCCATCCTGGTCGACCCCGAGCCGCACCCGGCGGTGTGGGTCACCGCCGCCTGCAACATCTCGGTCGCCGCGATCGTCTCCGCCTCGATCGCCTGACCCCGGCCCCCTCCGCAGCCCGGCCCGCCCGGCTCAGCCCGACGCCCGGCCCGCCGCCAGCCGCCCGCTCAGCCGGGCCTTGGCGGCGGGCCATTCGTCGTTCAGCATCGAGAACCACACGCTGTCCCGCCAGCTGCCGTCCGGCCGCCGCTTGGCCCGCCGGAAGGTGCCCTCGTAGCTGGCCCCGAGCCGCCGGATCGCGTTCTGCGAGCGCTCGTTGCGATGGTCGGTCTTCCAGCACACCCGGCCCATCCCGAGCTCCTCGAAGGCATGCGTGAGCAGCAGCAGTTTGGCCTCGGTGTTCACCTCGCTGCGCCACACCGAGCGGCCGTACCAGGTGCCGCCGATCTCCAGCAGCTCGTCCTGCGCGCTGAAGTCGAAGTAGCAGCTCACCCCGACCGCCCGGCCGGTGGCGAGGTGGACCACCGCGAACGGCAGGCAGGCGGGATCGGCGATCCGGTCGGCGTTCACCCGGCGCAGCTCCTGCTCGGTGCGCGGCATCGGCACCGGGATCCAGCGCCACACCTCCTCGTCGCCGCCGGCGGCCTCGAACAGGTCGGCGGTGTGGTCCTCGGTGAGCGGCTCCAACCGGACGTGGGTGCCGGTGAGCGTGACGGGGGAGGGCAGTCGCGCGGTCATGCCCCTGAAGGTAGCCGCGTTTTGCACTAGAGGCAACAGTACTATGCACTAGTTCAAATGACCGAGGCCAAGGGGAAGGCCCCGCACTCCGGTGCGGGGCCTTCCGGGTCTGCGCGGACGCGTCAGATGAAGGAGTTGATCTGGATCGTCTCGGTCCGGCCGGGGCCGACGCCGATCGCGGAGATCGGGGCACCCGACATCTCCTCCAGCGCCTTCACGTAGGCCTGCGCGTTCTTCGGCAGGTCGGCGAAGGTCTGGGCCTTGCTGATGTCCTCGGTCCAGCCCGGCAGCGTCTCGTAGATCGGCTTGGCGTGGTGGAAGTCGGACTGGTTGTACGGGAGCTCCTCGACCCGGCGGCCGTCGATCTCGTACGCGACGCAGACCGGGATCTGCTCCCAGCCGGTCAGCACGTCCAGCTTGGTGAGGAAGAAGTCGGTCAGGCCGTTGACCCGGGTCGCGTAGCGCGCGATCACCGCGTCGAACCAGCCGCAGCGGCGGTCCCGGCCGGTGGTGACCCCGCGCTCGCCGCCGATCCGGCGCAGCGCGTCGCCGTCCTCGTCCAGCAGCTCGGTCGGGAACGGGCCGGAGCCGACGCGGGTGGTGTAGGCCTTGAGGATGCCGATCACCCGGTCGATCTTCGTCGGGCCGATGCCCGCACCGGTGCAGGCACCGCCGGCGGTCGGGTTCGACGAGGTCACGAAGGGGTACGTGCCGTGGTCGACGTCCAGCAGGGTGCCCTGGCCGCCCTCCAGCAGGACGACCTTGTTCGCCTTGAGCGCCTCGTCCAGCACCAGGGTGGTGTCGGAGAGGAACGGGCGGATCTTGTCGGCGTAGCCCAGGTACTCCTCGACCACCAGCTCGGCCGGGATGGCGCGGCGGTTGAAGAGCTTGACCAGCAGCTGGTTCTTGTCGTGCAGCGCCGCTTCGACCTTCTGGCGGAGGATCGATTCGTCGAAGAGGTCCTGCACCCGGATGCCGACGCGGTTGATCTTGTCCGCGTACGCCGGGCCGATGCCGCGGCCGGTGGTGCCGATCCGGCGCTTGCCGAGGAAGCGCTCGGTGACCTTGTCCAGGGTGCGGTGGTACGGGGTGATCAGGTGGGCGTTGCCCGAGATCAGCAGCTTCGAGGTGTCGATGCCGCGCTCGTTCAGACCGCTGAGCTCGGAGAGCAGCACGCCCGGGTCGATGACCACGCCGTTGCCGATGACCGGGACCACGTTCGAGCTGAGGATGCCGGAAGGCAGCAGGTGCAGTGCATACTTCTGGTCGCCGATGACCACCGTGTGGCCCGCGTTGTTGCCGCCCTGGTAACGGACGACGTAGTCGACGGAGCCACCGAGGAGGTCGGTCGCCTTCCCCTTGCCCTCGTCTCCCCACTGGGCGCCAACGAGCACGAGTGCCGGCACAGGCGTACACCCCTTCCGGTTGGGGCATCCTGCGTAGGCCGCAGTCTGACCCGAGATAGACGAAGCCCCTGGCGCAATAGCGCAAGGGGCTCTTGCACCGAGAGATTACCTGAGGAAGGACCGGTCGTGTCGTCCCTGTCCACGCCCGCATCCCACCCGGCGGACCACAGCGGGCCCGGGCCGCTCCTGGTACTCCTCGACCCGGCGGCCAAGCAGACCGACGGGGAGTCGGTGCGGATCGCCAAGGACGTGCTGTGCGGGGGCGCGGACGTCAAGGTGGTGCTGCCCGAGAGCCCGTCCGAACTCGACCGGGTGCTCTCCCACCGCGGCCGCCGCCGACCGGTGGTGATCGGATCGGATCTGGCGCTCCAGCGGGTGCTGCAGGCCCTGCACCGGCAGCGTGAGTTGGGTGCGGACCCGGTCGGCGTGGTCCCGGTGGGCCGGCCCGCCGTCACCGGGGCGGTGCGGGCGATGGGGGTGCCGGTCGAACCGGTCGCCGCGGCCCGTGCGGTGCTCGGTGGCAGCCCGCGCAAGCTGGACCTGCTGGTGGACGACGGCGGTGGGGTGGTGCTCGCCGAGGTCCGGATCGGACCCCCGCGAACGGGGGACGGACTGAGCCGTTCAGGGGGCTTGCGTTCGCTATGGGCGAAATTCGCTGCGGCCGAGCAGGCTAAGGCGTCGGCGGCGGAGCTCCGGATCGAGGCGGACGGCCGGCTGCTGGTCGATCTGCACCAGCCGGTCCGGCTGGTCCGGGTGGTGCCGGTGGACGGCGTTCTCGAGCTGACCCTGCGGCTCGGCGGCCCGCCGCAGCAGCACCGGGTGGCCAGCCTCAGCGTCGCGGGCCGGCACTTCGGCTACGAGGCGGACGGCGCCCGGGTCGGCCCGGTCCGGGCGCGCACCTGGACGGTGCACGCGGGGGCGTGGGAACTGCTGCTGCCTGCCAGGTGAGCAGCATCACGTCCGGGCTCGCGGCGCGCCGGCGCTCGGACCTTCCGATCCGCGCGCCGGGCGCGTGCGACAAGGGCGTGCGCCACTTCGACGAATAGTCGGACGAGAAATGCGCCGGCGTGTAAGGGGTTTTGTCTACGCGCGTCGCCATTCGATCGGCCAATATCCGGGGCCTCCCCTGTTCGGGAAGGCGTACGGAACTGCCCTAGACTCGAAGGCGTGCCACGTGGTGACGGACGACTCAATCACGATCTTCTTCCCGGCGAGAAAGGACCTCAGGACGCTTGCGGCGTCTTCGGGGTCTGGGCCCCCGGCGAGGAGGTCGCGAAGCTCACGTACTTCGGCCTCTATGCCCTGCAGCACCGCGGACAGGAATCCGCGGGCATCGCAGTGAGCAACGGCTCCCAGATTCTGGTCTTCAAGGACATGGGGCTCGTCTCCCAGGTCTTCGACGAGGCCTCGCTGGGATCCCTGCACGGGCATATCGCCGTCGGACATGCCCGCTACTCGACCACCGGGTCCTCGGTCTGGGAGAACGCCCAGCCGACCTTCCGTGCGACCGTTCACGGTTCGCTCGCCCTCGGGCACAACGGAAACCTGGTCAACACCGCCGAACTGGCGGCGATGGTCGCCGAACTCCCCGGTGAGGAGCACATCTCGCGCTCCGGCCGGACGGCGGCGACCAACGACACCGACCTGGTGACGGCCCTGCTGGCCGGCTACCCGGAGCTGTCCATCGAGGACACCGCCAAGCAGGTCCTGCCCAAGGTCAAGGGCGCCTTCTCGCTGGTCTTCATGGACGAGCACACCCTCTACGCGGCCCGCGACCCGCAGGGCATCCGCCCGCTGGTGCTCGGCCGCCTGGAGCGCGGCTGGGTGGTCGCCTCCGAGACGGCGGCGCTCGACATCTGCGGCGCCTCCTTCATCCGCGAGGTGGAGCCCGGCGAGCTGATCGCCATCGACGAGAACGGCATGCGGACCTCCCGCTTCGCCGAGGCCAAGCCCAAGGGCTGCGTCTTCGAGTACGTCTACCTGGCCCGCCCCGACACCTCCATCGCCGGCCGTAACGTGCACCTCTCCCGGGTGGAGATGGGCCGCCGGCTGGCCAAGGAGGCCCCGGTCGAGGCCGACCTGGTGATAGCGACGCCCGAGTCCGGCACCCCCGCCGCGATCGGGTACGCCGAGGCCAGCGGCATCCCGTACGGCTCCGGCCTGGTGAAGAACGCCTACGTCGGGCGCACCTTCATCCAGCCCAGCCAGACCATCCGGCAGCTCGGCATCCGGCTCAAGCTCAACCCGCTCAAGGAGGTCATCGCCGGCAAGCGGCTGGTGGTCGTGGACGACTCGATCGTCCGCGGCAACACCCAGCGCGCGCTGGTGCGGATGCTCCGCGAGGCGGGCGCCGCCGAGGTGCACATCCGGATCTCCTCGCCGCCGGTCAAGTGGCCGTGCTTCTTCGGCATCGACTTCGCCACCCGCGCGGAGCTGATCGCCAACGGGATGACCGTCGAGGAGATCGGCCGCACGCTGGGCGCGGACTCGCTGTCGTACATCTCGATCGAGGGCATGATCGAGGCGACCGCGCAGCCCAAGGACAACCTCTGCCGGGCCTGCTTCGACGGCGAGTACCCGATGGAGCTGCCGGACCCGGCCCTGCTCGGCAAGCTGCTGCTGGAGGCCGAGATCGCCGGCAGCCAGCAGAAGCCGGCCGTCCGCGGCAAGCCCACCAGCGACCTGGACGGTGTCCAGTCCCTGCTCGGCGGACACGGCGCGGCCGACGCGCTGCGGCGCCCGTAGACGTGTGCTGACGGGAGACCACCGCAGGGGCGCGGGGGGCTGCGCGACCGAACGGGCACGTACCTCGTGCCCCGGTCGCGCCGCACCTCGCGCCCCTCGTGGTTGACCCACCCCTGTTTCCACCCCTTGACCCGGAAGGGCCACCGCAGTGACCAGCAACCAGACCGGCGCCACCTACGCCGCCGCAGGCGTCGACATCGAGGCCGGCGACCGCGCCGTCGAGCTCATGAAGCAGTGGGTGCGCAAGACCAACCGCCCCGAGGTGGTCGGCGGCCTGGGCGGTTTCGCCGGGCTGTTCGACGCCTCCGCCTTCAAGCGCTACGAGCGCCCGCTGCTGGCCTCCGCCACCGACGGCGTGGGCACCAAGGTGGCCATCGCCCAGGCCATGGACAAGCACGACACCATCGGCCACGACCTGGTCGGCATGGTCGTCGACGACCTGGTGGTCTGCGGCGCCGAGCCGCTCTTCATGACCGACTACATCTGCGTGGGCAAGGTCCACCCCGAGCGGGTCGCCGCGATCGTCAAGGGCATCGCCGAGGGCTGCACGCTGGCCGGCTGCGCGCTGATCGGCGGCGAGACCGCCGAGCACCCGGGCCTGCTCGGCCCGGACGACTACGACGTGGCCGGCGCGGGCACCGGTGTGGTCGAGGCGGACGCGCTGCTGGGCGCCGAGCGGGTCAGGGCCGGCGACGTGGTGATCGCGATGGCCGCCTCCGGCCTGCACTCCAACGGCTACTCGCTGGTCCGCCACGTGCTGCTGAACCAGGCCGGCTGGAAGCTCGACCGCCAGGTCGAGGAGTTCGGCCGCACGCTCGGTGAGGAGCTCCTGGAGCCGACCCGGATCTACTCGCTGGACTGCCTGGCGCTCGCCCGGGCCACCGAGATCCACGCCTTCTCGCACGTCACCGGCGGCGGCCTGGCGGCCAACCTGGCCCGGGTCATCCCGGACGGCCTGCACGCCCGGCTGGACCGCGGCACCTGGTCCCCGCTGCCGGTCTTCCAGACCGTCGCCCAGGTCGGCCGGATGGCCGCGCTGGAGATCGAGAAGACCCTGAACATGGGCATCGGCATGGTCGCCGTGGTCCCGCCGGAGTCGGTCGACGTGGTGCTGTCGATCCTGGAGGACCGCGGGGTCGAGGCCTGGCTGCTCGGCGACATCGTGGACCGCTCCGAGGAGCACGAGGGCGGCGCGGCGCTGTACAACGCCTACGACGGCTTCGACCTCGGCTGAGGCCCCCGGTACGCCTGAGGGGCCCCCGCGGCGCGCGGGGGCCCCTCAGGCGTTCTCGCCGGTGCACCGGGAGCCGGGGGCACCCGGCCCACCGGCCGATGTCACGACGAGCGGCGCCGCCGCGGCACGCGGGCACGCGGGCACGCCGAAGACCGGCCCGGGCGCTCGTGAGCGCCCGGGCCGGCCCGGTGCAAGCTGTTAGGCCCGGCGGCGGGACGGGCCGCTGTCGGCCTCCGCGTCGTCGTCCTCATCGTCGGCGTAGTAGTCCGCGTACGCCGCGTAGGGATCGTCCTCGTCCTCGTCCTCGATCGGCTCAGGCTCGATCGAAGCGGTAGAGGGCGATACGCCCAGCTCGCTGGACAGACGGTTAGCGTCGAACCCGCCGCTGTTGTACTTCAGCTCGCGGGCGACCTTCGTCTGCTTGGCCTTGGCCCGGCCGCGCCCCATGGGTCGACCCCCTCAACGATGGGGCTCACGGCCCCGAGTCTGACACGTGTGGATCATCAGGCCGGCCTGCCCGAAGTGGGAAAGCCGTCCCTTGGAGCATTAACGGTACCTGTTTCCGCCGCCGTACGGTACGTCGCGCGTGTGACGTGGCGCGCACCGCCGCCCCCCGAGACCAGGTCCATCCAGGTCACAGGAGGGTTTTCGGGCTTTTGCAGGCTGCCCGGAGCTTGGCCGGACCCGTCGTACCCGCAGAGATTATCCCCTGTCGGGGGCCTGAGGATCCCCCGTTCGGGCTACGAACTGAGAATCCGGTTCCACATTGTGATGCGAGGGGGGCGAATCCGATCCGCCCCCCTCACTCACGGTCAGGACCTGCGTGCACCCGGCAGCAGGACCGAGCGCAGGGCGCTGATCTCCCGCATCCGCTTCTCGGCCAGCCGGTCGGCCGCGACCGCCGGCGGGACGCCGTCCGCCGCGGCCCGGGTGAAGATCTCCAGGGTGGTGTCGAAGATCTTGGTGGCCTTGTTCTTGGCGCGCTCGAAGTTGAAGCCGTCGATCTCGTCGGCGACCTGGATCACGCCGCCGGAGTTCACCAGGTAGTCCGGCGCGTAGAGGATGCCGCGGTCGGCCAGGTCCTTCTCCACGCCGGTGTGGGCCAGCTGGTTGTTGGCGGCGCCGCAGACCACCGCGGTGCCCTGGGCACCCAGCGCGCCCACCGTGTGGTCGTCCAGCGCCCCGCCGAGCGCGCAGGGGGCGTAGACGTCCAGCTTGGCCTGGATCAGCGCGGCGGTGTCGGCCACCACCTCGACCTCCGGGTGGGCGGCCCGGACCCGGTTCACCGCGGCCTCGGAGACGTCGGTGATCACCACGTCGGCGCCGTCCGCGACCAGGTGGCCGACCAGGTAGTGGCCGACCTTGCCGACACCGGCCACGCCGACCCGCCGGCCGCGCAGGGTGGGCTGGCCCCAGCGGGCCTGGGCGGAGGCGCGCATGCCCTGGAACACGCCGAAGGCGGTCAGGATGGAGGAGTCGCCGGCGCCGCCGTTCTCCGGCGAGCGGCCGGTGACGAACTCGGTCTCGCGGGCCACGACGTCCATGTCCTGGACGTAGGTGCCCACGTCGCAGGCGGTGATGTAGCGGCCGCGCAGGGACTGCACGAAGCGGCCGTAGGCGCGCAGCAGCGCCTCGGTCTTCACCTCGTTCGGGTCGCCGATGATGACGGCCTTGCCACCGCCGAGGTCGAGGCCGGCCAGCGCGTTCTTGTAGCTCATGCCGCGGGACAGCCGCAGCGCGTCCTCCAGCGCCTCCTCCTCGGTGTCGTACCGGTGGAAGCGGGTGCCGCCGAGCGCGGGGCCCAGCGCGGTGGAGTGGATGGCGATGATCGCCTTGAGACCGGAGGACCGGTCGTGGCAGAGGACGACCTGCTCGTGCCCGTCGCCGGGGGTGCCGTCCTGGGCGGTACCGAAGATCCTGCCGAGCACGCCGGGTGCGGGGTGCGTCGCGGATGCGGTGTGTACGTCGGTCACTGTGGTGACTCCAGTATTTGCGGGCCCGCGGCGGTGGTGCGGGCGTCTGTATCGAAGCCTAGCCCTGGAGGTGGGCCCGGATCTGCCCCCTGACGGTCCCTGAGACATAACGAGCGGGGCGGCTCGGCGGCACCCTCCCCGGCGGCCCCGGCCACGTGCGACGATGCCGTCTGTGACCGCTGTGCGAACCTCGGTGCTCCCGCCGTACGCCGCCCATCTGCGGGTGTACGAGCCGCTCGCCGCCTACCCGGAGCCGGAGCGGGCCCGCTGGCAGGCCTGGGCGGCCGCGCACGGGCCGGACGCGGCCGGGCCCCACCGGCCGGTGGCCGCGGCGGCGTTGGCCGAGCAGCGGGCGGCGCTCGCCGAGCTGGCGGCCCGCACCCCGAGGCCGCTGCCCGAGCACGAGGACGGCCGGGCCTACGTGCGGCTGGTGGACGGGGTCACCTACATCTGCCCGTGGACCACCCGGCTGCGCAGCTGGCAGGCGCTGGAGGAGCTGGCCGGGGCGCTGCCGGTGGCGCTGCTGGACACCGTGCTGCCGCCGGCCGTACGGGCCGCCGCGGTGGCCGACCGGGAGCGCTGGCGGCTGGCCCACCCGGATGCCCGGCCGTGGATCCTGACCAGCCGCTGGGAGGTGCCGCTGCGCTGGTTCCCGCTGTTCGGCGAGGAGGACCGCAGGTACGTCCCGGCGGTGCCGGACCGGGGCGCGCGGGGGCCGGCCGAGCCGGCCGCGCTGTTCTACCTGACCTCGATGGTGCAGGCCCGCCGCCGGGTGGCCAGGGGGTACCGGGCGCTGCGGCTGCGCACCCCCTCCGGGGAGGGCCGCACCCGGGGGCTGGTGAAGGGGGTGGAGCAGGTCGGCCGCTGGCTGGAGGAGTTCCACCCGCGCTCGCTGGTGGAGCTCGACTACGGGGGCCTGGTGCACCTGCTGGGGCCCGGCTGGCTGGCCGAGGAGCGGTCGGTGGGGGTGGTCGAGGCCGGTCTGGGCGCGCTGGGCGCGGGGGACGCGGCCGCGGCCGTGCAGGCCTACGAGTCGGTGACCGCGCGCTGGCGGCAGGTGCTGGCCCTGCGGCAGACCAGCTGACGGCGGGCCGGCCTCGGCCCGGCCGACCGGCTGACCGGTTCTCACGGCCCGGTGGTCGCCGGGGTCTGGCCTGATGTCAGTGCGTCGGGTGAGGATGGAGTGAGAAAGGTACGGACCTTCGGCACCACGGTGGTGACGATGGTCCCGGTTCGGGTCAATACCCCGCGAACGTGACACTACTCACCGTTGACGCGAACTTACCCCTATGTGCAAAAATGGGACAACCAGCCCAAGTTCACTCAAGTGTGTCCACGTTTGGGTGGATCTGCCGTTGGTGTGCTCTTTGCGGAGAAACAGTGGGTCTGGTCCTGCCGTAACCGGACGTCACCGTGGGGTGACTGTCCGCTATGGGAGGGTCCATGGCCTTCCGTCGCTCTTGAACCCGTGAGGGTCAATTTTGGCGGTTTGGTCGATGGGGCTGGACGGATGGTGTAGTTGTAGACACCAGGACAAGCCGTTCGTCCTATAACCGACTCGGCCCGTCTGTGCCATTTCGGGCATCGCGGGCCAAGGTGCAGAATTTGAAGGATAGAACCGCCCTGGTTCGGTTCTCCCGAGGAGGCCGCTCATGACCGCTCGTACCCCTGACGCTGAGCCACTGCTGACGCCGGCAGAGGTAGCCACGATGTTCCGCGTTGACCCCAAGACGGTCACCCGCTGGGCCAAGGCAGGCAAGCTCACGTCCATTCGCACTCTCGGCGGCCACCGCCGGTACCGTGAGGCGGAGGTGCGTGCTCTGCTGGCCGGGATTCCGGCGCAGCGTACCGAGGCCTGAGGGCCTCGCTGAAGTCTTTCCGAAGGGGCTGTATCCCTGGACTCCGCCGGGTCCTGGATGCGGCCCCTTCGGCATGCCGGAATCCCTTCGGGGTGGTGCCGGAGGCGGGCATTCCTATTGAGGCCGATGGGGGTGGGGGGAATTAGCGTGAATGCATGTACAATTTTATATATTAAATTATGGCGGTCCTGAGGGGGGTGTGTGATGACGGGTCTCAGGAAAAGATAAGTGACGACCGTCACATGCCCGTTACCTTGTGGTCTAGACCTAGACTGGGGTACATGCGACCTGACGGGGCGTCGGGGAAAACAGCAAGGCCCGGAACCTTGCGGTTCCGGGCCTTGCTTCACTGCGATCCCGACGGGACTTGAACCCGCGACCTCCACCTTGACAGGGTGGCGAGCTAACCAACTGCTCCACGGGACCAGAGATCTGATCCTTGCCCGCCTGCTCTCGCTTGCGAACAAGACAGATCGTACTGCATGTGGGGCCCCCAGGTCGAACCGGCTCCCGAAGGCCCCCGTCGCAGCTCAGAGCGTGCTCGCGGCGGCCTCCATCGCCTTCATGATGCGCTTCTCCGACACGGGGGCCGGGGTGCCCAGACCCTGGGCGAAGAAGCTCACCCGGAGCTCCTCGATCATCCAGCGGATCTGCCGGACCTCCGCCGAGGGCTGCCGGCCGGCCGGCACCCGGGCCAGCAGCTCCCCGTACGCCCGCTGGACCTCCTGGACCTTCTGCAGGTGCTGCATGTCCCGCTGGGGGTGGTTGGGCAGCGCCTCCAGTCGCCGGTCGACCGCGATCAGATAGCGCTTCAGGTCGGGCAGGCGCTGCCAGCCGGTCTCGGTGACGAAACCGGCGTGCACCAGTGAGGCGAGGTGCAGCCGGACGTCGTTGACCGCGGTCAGCAGCACCGGGCTGCTCACCGATTTCAAGCGGCTCGACGCCTTCTGGAAGGCGATCAGTGCGGTCGCCGTCTTGAGGGTGGTGTCCGCCGACAGTTCGTACAGGTCGGCGCGCACCTTGTCGTACAGCTTGGTGAAGGACTCCTCGTCCCAGGCGGGGCCGCCGTTCAGGGCCATCAGCCGGTCCGTGGCGGCGGCCACGATGTCCTCGAACAGCGCGGGCACCGAGCCGTGCGGGTTGTGCGACAGGGCGAGCTTGGCCTGGTTGCCCAGGCGGCCCTGGATCGACTTGGCCGGGGAGTTCACCCGGAGCATCAGCAGCCGCCGGGTGCCCGCCCACATCGCCTGCTGCTGGTCCTCGGGGGTGTCGAAGAGCTTGATCGCCACCGAGTCGGTCTCGTCCACCAGCGCCGGGTAGGCGCGCAGCGAGTGGCCGCGCGAGCGCTGCTCGAAGGTGCGCTGCAGCGCGGGCAGCCCCTCGGGCCAGGCGCTGAGCCCGCGCTGCTCGATGCCCTTGCCGGAGGCGGCCGTGGAGAGCGTCTCGCTCAGCTTGGGCTTGAGCTTGAGCCGCAGCTCCTCCAGGTCCTTGGACTCGGCCAGCTTCCGCTTGCCGTCCACCACCCGGAAGGTCACCCGCAGGTGGTCCGGCACCCGGCTGTCGTCCCAGGCCTCCGGCGGGATCACGATGCCCGACATCCGCTGCAGGACCCGCTCCAGGGTCGGCAGCAACGGCTCCTGACGGTCCTGCACCTGCTTCAGCGCGGCCGCCGCGAAGTCCGGGGCGGGCACGAAGTTGCGCCGGATCGCCTTCGGCAGCGCCCGGATGTACGCCGTCACCAGCTCGGCCCGCAGGCCCGGGATCTGCCAGTCGAAGCCCTCGGAGGTGACCTGGTTGAGCACCGGGAGCGGGATGTGCACCGTGACGCCGTCCGCGTCACTGCCCGGCTCGAACTGGTAGGTCAGCTTGAACCGGAGCTTGCCCTGCTGCCAGTGGTCCGGGTAGTCGGCCTCGGTGACCCCGTCGGCCGACCGGTTGATCAGCATCGACTTCTCGAAGTTCAGCAGGTCCGGCTGCTCGTGCCGGGCCTTCTTCCACCAGGAGTCGAAGTGCCGGGTGGAGACGATGTCCTCGGGGAGCCGGGCGTCGTAGAAGTCGAACAGGGTCTGGTCGTCCACCATGATGTCGCGGCGGCGGGCCCGGTTCTCCAGCTCCTCGACCTCGGAGAGCAGCGTGCGGTTCTCCGCGAAGAACTTGTGGTGGGTCTCCCAGTCGCCCTCCACCAAGGCGTTGCGGATGAACAGCTCCCGGCAGAGCTCCTGGTCGATCCGGCCGTAGTTGACCTTGCGCTGGGCCACGATCGGCACGCCGTAGAGCGTGACCTTCTCGTACGCCAGCACGGCGCCGGCCTTCTTCTCCCAGTGCGGCTCGCTGTAGCTGCGCTTGATCAGGTGGCCGGCCAGCGGCTCGACCCACTCCGGCTCGATCTTCGCGTTCACCCGGGCCCACAGCCGCGAGGTCTCCACCAGCTCGGCGGACATCACCCAGCGCGGCGGCTTCTTGAACAGGCCGGACCCCGGGAAGACCGCGAACCGCGAACCGCGGGCGCCGCCGTACTCGCGCTTCTCCACGTCGAACAGGCCGATGTGCGAGAGCAGGCCGGAGAGCAGCGCCTGGTGGATCCGGTCGGCGTCCGGCTCCGCGTCGGGATGCGGCTCGTCGATCGTCACGCCGAGCTGCTTGGCCACCGTGCGCAGCTGGGTGTAGACGTCCTGCCACTCGCGTATCCGCAGGTAGTTCAGGAACTCGGTCTTGCACATCCGGCGGAAGGCCGAGGAGGAGAGCTCCCGCTGCTGCTCCCTGACGTAGCGCCACATGGCCAGGTGGGAGAGGAAGTCGGAGGTCTCGGAGGTGAACCGGCGGTGCCGCTCGTCGGCGGCCTGGCGCTTGTCGGCCGGGCGCTCGCGCGGGTCCTGGATGGAGAGCGCGGCGGCGATCACCATCACGTCGCGCACGCAGCCGAGCTCGTCGGCGGCCAGCACCATCCGGGCCATCCGGGGGTCGACCGGCAGCTGGGCGAGCTTGCGGCCGAGCGGGGTGAGGCGCTTGCGGTGGTCCTTCTCGTCCGGGTCGAGGGCGCCGAGCTCGTGCAGCAGGCTGACGCCGTCCTTGATGTTGCGCGAGTCCGGCGGGTCCAGGAACGGGAAGGCGGCGATGTCGCCGAGGCCGGCCGCGGTCATCTGGAGGATCACCGAGGCGAGGTTGGTGCGCAGGATCTCGGCGTCGGTGAACTCCGGGCGGGAGAGGAAGTCCTCCTCCGAGTAGAGCCGGATGCAGATGCCGTCCGAGGTGCGGCCGCAGCGGCCCTTGCGCTGGTTGGCGCTGGCCTGGCTGACCGCCTCGATCGGCAGCCGCTGGACCTTGGTGCGGTGGCTGTAGCGGGAGATCCGGGCGGTGCCCGGGTCGATCACGTACTTGATGCCGGGGACGGTCAGCGAGGTCTCGGCGACGTTGGTGGCCAGCACCACCCGGCGGCTGTTGGAGCGCTGGAAGACCCGGTGCTGCTCGGCGGAGGAGAGCCGGGCGTAGAGCGGGAGGATCTCGGTGAACTTCAGCTTCAGCTTGGTGAGGGCGTCCGCGGTGTCGCGGATCTCCCGCTCGCCGGAGAGGAAGACCAGGATGTCGCCGGGGCCCTCGGCCTGGAGCTCCTCGACCGCCTCGCAGATCGCCTGCACCTGGTCCCGGTCGCGGTCGCGGTCCGCCTCGTCCTCGTCCGCGCCGTCGCCCTCCTCGACCAGCGGGCGGTAGCGGACCTCGACCGGGTAGGTGCGGCCGGACACCTCGACGATCGGGGCGCCGTGGAAGTGCTCGGCGAACCGCTCCGGGTCGATGGTCGCCGAGGTGATCACGACCTTGAGGTCGGGGCGGCGGGGGAGCAGCTGCTTCAGGTAGCCGAGCAGGAAGTCGATGTTGAGGCTGCGCTCGTGCGCCTCGTCGATGATCAGGGTGTCGTACTGGCGCAGCTCGCGGTCGGTCTGGATCTCGGCCAGCAGGATGCCGTCGGTCATCAGCTTGACCAGGGTGTCCTGGCCCACCTGGTCGGTGAACCGGACCTTCCAGCCGACGGCCTCGCCGAGCGGGGTGTTCAGCTCCTCGGCGACCCGGTCGGCGACCGTGCGGGCGGCGATCCGGCGGGGCTGGGTGTGGCCGATCAGGCCCTTGACGCCGCGGCCCAGCTCGAGACAGATCTTGGGGATCTGGGTGGTCTTGCCGGAGCCGGTCTCCCCCGCGACGATCACCACCTGGTGGTCCCGGATCGCCGCCAGGATGTCGTCCTTCTTCTGGGAGACCGGCAGTTCCTGCGGATAGCTGATCGCGGGGACGGCGGCCCGGCGCTGCTCCACCCGGAGCTCGGCCTTGGCGACGTCGGCGGCCAGCTCCTCGGCGATCTTCTGGCGGGCCTCGGGGCTGCGGACCCGGCGGGTGCCGTCCAGCCGCCGGCCGATCCGCTGCTGGTCGCGGAGCATCAGCTCGGGCAGCCGGGCGGCCAGCGCTCCGATGGTGGCTGCATCGGCGGGCTGGGCTACGGGAGAACTCACTGGGGGCATCCCTCTAGGTTGCAGGGAGGCGCGGGTGGGGCGCACCTCGGTTTTTCAACCCTTCAAGTGTCACAGAACACCTGGGGGGAGGGACGAGGCGGCCTTGGCGGGTCGGGCGGGGACGCGGGAGGGCCGGGCGGGTGCGGCGGGGACGCGGGCGGGGGCGCCGGGGGCGGTGGCCCTGAATAATCACAGGCATGTGCGCGAATCCATTCACACACCTAAGGTGAAGTGGGTTACATACCTTCCAATCCAATTT